>CAZLJQ010000030.1:0-64576 GCA_964559875.1 uncultured Acidobacteriaceae bacterium | reverse complement strand
ACAAACTCCACCATGCTGTGCACGGTGCTCTGCGGATGCACAATGACCTTGACTCTGGAGGGCGGGGTGTTGAACAGACGCACGGCCTCGATGACCTCGAAACCCTTGTTCATCAGCGTCGCCGAATCGATGGTGATGCGCTGGCCCATCTTCCACGTAGGATGGTTCAGCGCCTGGGCAACTGTGATTCGGGCGAACTCCTCGCGCGGGGTGCGCAGGAATGGTCCACCGGACGCGGTCAGCCACACCCGCTCCACCTCATCCATTCGTCCGCCACGCAGGCACTGGTGCACCGCGTTGTGCTCGCTGTCAATCGGCAGCAACGGCTTGCCTTGCCGCCGCGCCTCGCGGGTGATCAGCTCGCCAGCCGCTACCAGGCATTCCTTGTTGGCCAGCCCAATTTCCTTACCCGCCTTCACCGCTTCGTAAGTCGCCTCCAGCCCTGCGACACCAACGATGGCACTGACGACGAAATCAACTTCAGCGTGGGTGGCTACGGCTACTGTTCCCGCCGTGCCCCACACCACCTCGACTTCAGTGGCACCAGCCGCGTGCAAGCGTTTCCGCAGCCTCTCCGCCGCATCTTCACGCGCCACTGAGAGCAGCTTCGGACGCCAGCGCAACGCCTGCTCCAGCGCGAGTTCCAAGTTCGAGCCCGCCGCCAGCGTTGCAACTGCAAAGCGCTCAGGATAACTCTCAACGATTTTCAGGGTGTTCGATCCGATGGAGCCGGTCGAGCCCAGGATTGCGATTCGTTTCATCACGGTATACAACCAGTTTAACCCGCCCACCTACCCTTGTACGAATTTCTGGCCAAAAGCAAGGAAGAGTACAAACGCCACCGGCAGCGCCAGCAGCAAAGCATCGATACGATCCAGAATTCCTCCGTGGCCCGGCAACATGGTGCCTGAGTCCTTGACGCCCGCGCCTCGCTTTAAAGCCGACTCCAGTAAATCCCCTACCTGCGCCGCCGCGTTGACCAGCACGGCCACCAGGGCGGCCAGCCAGAGCGGTGCGCGAGCATAAGCTGGGGCGCCGATCAGCAGTGATTCGTCAGGTTCGACCAGCAGGTGCGCCCGGCTCAGCCAAGCTGCAATCTCCGGCACATAGTGGGCGAAGAGGCAGCAGACGGCGACAGAAAAGACCAGCGAAGCCACCGTGCCCTCAATCGTCTTACCGGGACTGATCCGTGGCGCCAGTTTGTGCCGTCCCATGCTCTTTCCCACGTACATGGCAGCCGTGTCTCCCACCCACACGGCGAAAAACGTAAACAGCACAAATACCCATCCCCGCACTGAATCGCGCAGCATCGCCAGCAAAAGCAGCGGCAGCGCAATGTAAGGGAGCGCCAGATAGCTCATCGCCGCCCCGGGCAGCGCAGACTTCAAATCTTCGCGCCCCATCGACGCGGTCAGCAGCAGGAATGGCGCGAAGAGTAGCAGCAGGATGATCCCCGCCAGCAGCGCGCCGCCGCCGAATCGCTGGGCATAGTAATAAACCACGAAGAACGCCGCGGTGTAGAGGTAGGTCAGGAGGCGGAAGGGTTCAAAGCCGTAACCGGCCACGATGCCCAGGTACTCAAAGGCCGCCGCCAGTGCTGCCACCACCGTAATCAGCAGGAAGAGCCAGAGCGGCGCGCGAAACACAGCCAGCAGCACCAGTGGAATCAGAATCGCAGCGGTAACAATACGTTTCATGTGGATACCAGCAGAGTACCCTCTGGCACGCCCGGGAAGCAAAGCGGGGAAGGAAATTGACAAATCAGAGACGGCTTAGAACGCCGCGCCTACGTTGCCATAGCGCCGCTCGCGCTTCTGGAAGTCTTCCAGCGCCTCGAGCAGATGATCGCCGTCAAAGTCCGGCCATAGCGTCTGGGTGACGTAAATCTCCGTGTAGGCCAGCTGCCATAGAAGAAAGTTTGAAAGCCGCATTTCGCCGCTGGTGCGAATCACCAGGTCCGGGTCCGGCAGGTCTGCGGCATACAGGTGGCTGGAAATCAGTTCTTCGTCGATATTCAGATCTGCGAGGCCGCCGTTGTTGGCCGCCGCCTCCACAATTGAGCGAAACGCATCGATCAACTCAGCCCGCGCCCCGTAGTTCAACGCCAGGGTCATGATCATACCGGTGTTCTTTGCGGTCTGCTCCTCCGCCCAGGCCATCCGCTCCTGCACCGAGGGCGGCAGTTCATGAGTCCGGCCAATATAGCGAAGCTGGATATTGTGTTCGTTCATCAGCGGAACGTCGTTCTTCAGGTAGGTCCGCAGCAGCGCCATCAGAAAGCTGGTTTCGGTCTTCGGACGCTTCCAGTTCTCCGCTGAAAACGCGTACAAAGTCATTGCCTTCAATCCGATGCGCGAGGCCAGTTTGATGACGTCGCGTACCGCAGTGACTCCTTGCTTATGCCCCGCAATGCGAGGCAGATGACGGCGGCGAGCCCAGCGCCCGTTGCCATCCATGATCAATGCGATGTGTTGTGGTAGCCGTTCTGGATCTAGCTTCGCGAATAGTTCTGCTTGCTTGCGAGTCAGCCCGGCAGGGACGGTGGTGTGCAAAGCATTCCCTCAAAAACGAGTAGTTTGAAGCTAGCACACGGTTGGGCTTCTTGCAACGGATTGAAAGCGAAGGTAGCGACTATGCCACTATGCCACCCGTTTGCGGCGCACCAAGTGGTACTCCTGCTGGCGCCGGTCATAGCGGAGATCGAAGTGCTCCATGCAGCTTGCACACAACCACAGCGCCTTTTGCATCGGCCCCTGATCGTCTTTTCCCGCCTGACGGACGAACAGCTTGCCCTCGCCCAGCCGCTTGAATTTCCTTCCGCATTCCGGATTCGCGCACTGCGAGACGTTTGTGTTCTTCATTGGGCTTCTTCGCTCCAGCGGGAGACTGGTCCTTGCGCCCTGCCGGCATCCGGCCTTTCGCTCGAGGGCGCGCCTTCTCAGTAAGAAGCACGCCACCCCCTTCGGAGTTATCCCGCCCGCCCCAACCACATGCATCCTGCTACTACAGTTCAGGCTGAACGCCGAGTCATTGCCGTCATCTCTCGCACCTGGTTCAACACGCTGGTCCACTGCAACCCGTTCAACTTGTGCATGTAGGGCATCAGTTCCGAGATGAACTCATCGCGCGACAATACCCGGATGTCGTCTTCAGTCGTGTGTCCGGTGGTCAACAGGTCACACACGCGCACCCGCAGCGCATCGGCCAACCGCTCCAGCGAACCCAATGTGGGACATGCTTTTTCGTTTTCGATCTTTGAGACGTAGGTACGAGGCACACTCATGCGCATCGCGAGTTGGCGCTGGCTCAGCCCCGCCCGCATCCGTAATGACCGGATCGCAGCCGCCACTGGAATTTGATTGGAGCGCATGGTCGCCACCGGGTTGGGCATGGTGACCGGAGGACGCATAGTAACGATCTCAGGAACCGCGTCCAGAGGAGTCTTGCATCGACGGCAGATATTGTTGGATGTCCGGAATTGGACCAAAAGACAATCGTCGCAACGTACCACTTCCCGAGAGTCAACGGGCGCTAAAGTCGTAGCCATGCGAATTGTACGGAGCCGCCAGAGCGGGGGCAAACTCCCGTCACCGGAATCCCAGTTGATACGCATCGAACTGGTAACCCGTGTGACATGAGTAATGTGCGGGTTCTCTGGCTGCGATGTCAACAACAATTTCAGCAAATCTCGTCAATTTCCTATTGCAAATGGGAGATATCCAGAGAAAACCGGAGAAAACCGGGTAAAAACGGCAAATCTGACAACGCACAGACTGTTTACCAATCAGATTCTTCCTGACGAATGGCCACCCGTTTTCATTCGCATTTTCACCAGTTGTGCGTGGGTGAGAAGAAAAAAATGAGCCAACCGATTGGTTGGCCCCGTGCAAACTATCCCTGACTGTTGGCAAAGCATGCACAAGTTTTGCAAGTGAAACCGTCTTCGTGCGAAGAAGTATCCATCACGCAGGAAGTCCGGCTCACGCACATCGGCCCCTGCCTTGATAAGTGAACCTCAGGGAACGATGTAAGATGACGGGATTAGCAGGTGCAATCTATTGGCCAAAGGGCGCTCGGAATAATCCACGCGCTTACATCAGCTTGCGCGACACGAGTGGATTACTTCTCTGAAAATCCATACCTCCCACGCGACAGGTCTCCCGAATACCGTAGAATTGCTGCCGCCCGTTTCCTGCTAACGCAAAACGACCGCCAGCTTTCCCTGGTGGATTACCTCTGCCACTGCGGAAATATCCTTGGCCAGTGACCGGTCCTCGGTCACCATCGGAGAGACCGAACGAATTTCTCGCAACGCCTGCTGAGCGCGCTTTCCCGGCTTCAGCGGCGTGAGCAAGTCCACCGCCTGGGCGGCCGCCAATGCCTCGATTGCCAGCACATAACGCACATTCTGGATTACACGCTTCAGCTTTAGCGCCGCGGTCATTCCCATGGAGACAAAATCTTCCTTGTTGCCGCTGGTGGTAATCGAGTCCACCGACGCCGGATGCCCCAGCACTTTGTTTTCGCTCACCAGCGCCGCAGCCGTTACCTGCGGCATCATGAAGCCTGAGTTCAGCCCCGCGCCCATTGCCAGAAAAGCCGGCAATCCTTCGCTTAGAGCAGGATTCACCAGCCGTTCAATGCGCCGCTCGCTGATGCCTGCCAGTGCCGAAATCGAGATCGCCATGAAGTCCAAGGCGAATGCGATTGGCTGTCCGTGAAAGTTTCCTCCGGAGATCACATCGCCTTCCGCGATGTCTCCCGGCTTGGCCTTGGTGCCCGGCGGGGGCGTTTTCACGAAGACCAGCGGATTGTCTACCGCCGAGTTCATCTCCGTCTCAAATACCTGCCGCGCATAGTCGAGCACGTCGCGCACCGCTCCATGCACCTGCGGAATACATCGCATCGAGTAGGCATCCTGCACCCGTTTGCAGTCGCGATGCCGCTCCCGCAAGAGAGAGCCTTCGAGCATGGTGCGCATATGTTTGGCAACCAGCATCTGGCCGGAATGCGGCCGGGCATGGTGAATGCGTTCGTCGAAGGCCACGTCCGTGCCCTGAAGAGCGTCCAGTGAAATTGCACCCAGCACATCGGCGGTTGCCGCGAGTGTCCGCGCCTCAAGCAGCGCCAACCATCCCACGGACAGCATAGCCTGGGTGCCGTTGATGAGCGAGATTGCCTCCTTTGCCTCCAGCCGGATGGTCGCAATCTGCGCCGCCTTCATCGCTTCACCACCGCTCATGCGGCGCCCTTCGAACCATGCCTCACCCTCGCCGATTAGCACCAGTGCTTGATGCGCCAGCGGCGCCAGATCGCCCGATGCACCCACCGATCCCTGCGAAGGGATCACCGGATGCACGCCGCGGTTCAACATGTTGCAGAGCGTGTCGATCACCTCAGTGCGTACGCCGCTGAGGCCCTTGGCCAGCGAGTTGGCGCGCAACAGCATCATGCCCCGCGACTCCGCCTCGCTGAGCGGTTCACCCACGCCCACGGCGTGCGAGCGCACCAGGTTCATCTGCAACTCGCGCGCCTGGTCGGCGGAGATACGCACATCGGCCAGGTGTCCCACACCGGTGGTGATGGCATATGCCACGCGATCGCCCGCGACGAGCGCGTCTACCACTTCGCGCGCGCGCGAAACCCGCTGGCGCGCCTCGGCCTCCAGCAGCACGGGCTGCCGGCGCAGCACTATCTCCTCAAAACTTTCCAGTGTCAGCTCATTCCCATTCAAGTGCAGTGCAGCCATCGATTCCCTTTCTTAGGATTGCGTTGTGCAAGACGGTGTTGCGGATGATGCGGACGCGGCGGCCGCTTGGAGTGCGTTCCGGTATTTCTCAGTCAGATGAGTGCGCTTCAGATCGCGTCCCACCACCACGTGTACGCTCTCGCCTTCAGCCAGTAGAAGGCCATCGGACTTGCGCAGCACCTCGTAGTGAAAGCGCAGCAGCGACTCCCGCATCTGCGCCAGCCGCGTGCGAATCGTCAGCTCGTCGTCATAACGAGCCGGATGCTTGTAGCGGCACTTCACTTCTACCACCGGGAGGTTCATCCCATCGGTCTCCATCTCCAGATAGCTGAAGCCCAGCTGCCTCAGCAGTTCAACCCGTCCAACCTCGAACCAGATGAGATAGTTCGAGTGATACACCACTGCCATCTGATCGGTTTCGGCGTAGCGTACCCGCAGTGTCGTCTCACAGATTGTGCTCATGTATTTAGGTTACATCATGGACGAGCGCCCGCGTCCGGAGCAGCGTCAGTTGCCGCGTACCCGACCGCGAAGCACGATTGTCGAATCGGACGGGTCGCGTTCTGAGCCGCCCTACCCCTGCGACTACTCGCTCCATTTTGGCTTGCGCCGCTCCAGGAAGCTGTGCACGCCTTCTTTGAAGTCCGCGCTCTGGCGCATTGAGGCATTTGCCTCCATCCCACCTTGAATTTCACGATCAAGGGCCTCCCTTGCGTAGCTGCGCAGCAGCGCCTTGGTCGCCCGCAGGGACGCCGGTGAGTTCTCCAGCAACTGCTCCGCCAGCCGCCGTGCCGCTGCGTGCAGATCTGGCGCCGGAACCAGTTCATTCACCAGTCCCATGCGGTACGCCTCTTCGGCCGTGATGATGCGTCCGGTCAGAAGCAGATCGCGGGCGTGCTTCTCGCCCACCTGCCGCAGCAAAAACGACGAAACCACCGCCGGAACAAATCCAATCCGCACTTCGGTATAGCCGAAGCTCGCCGCCGTGGAGGCCAGGGTAAAGTCGCACAAGGTCGCCATGGCCGCGCCGCCGGCGATGGCCGCGCCGTTCACCGCCGCAATCGTCGTCTTGGGAAAATCGTAGAGCGAACGGAAGAGCGTCGCGATGCGCTGGCTATGAGCGTAGTTCTCCTCCGCCGTATGCGTCACCAGCGCCTGCATGTCTTCCAGGTCCATCCCGGCGCAGAAGGCCTTGCCCTCGGCGGCCACAATTAGGACCTGCGCGGCGGAGAGTTCAACCTCGTTCAGCGCCGCCAGAAATTCATCGATGAGCGCATGGCAGATGGCATTGCGCTTCTCCGCGCGGCTCAGAGTTAAAGTCGCAACCTTCGCTTCGAATGACAGCTTGAGTGTCGTATACATGGCGGCAAAAGCTTACGCTGGCGCGCGGGTTTTCGGCAACCCCTGTTGCGCGGTCCTTCGACTCAGCGAAACAAATGCGGTACAAACCGGCTGCGATTGTTGGTGATGAACGTGTCACTCTCGCGGATACCCATTCCTGCGGCACCCTGGTCGGCAATCATCCATGAGCCCAGCACCGGATAGTTGCCGTCGAAGCAAGGAATCGGCGCCAGCGCCTGGTAGACGAAACCCTCTTCGCCGTAGGGACCGTAGGTCTGCTGCTTTTCTCCGTGGCGAATCACCTGCACATTCGCGCCTTCGCGTCCCAGCAGCGGCTTGCGCACGTAGTCCTGCATCTCGCGTGGCCCGTCGAAGTATGCCGGCAGTAGTAGTTCGTGCCCCGGATACATCTCCCACAGAGTCGCCAGCAGCCCCTTGTTGCTGAACATCATCTTCCAGATCGGCTCGATCCACTGCGTCTTGTCCATAAAGTCCAGCGCACGGGCTCCGAACTTTTCCTTGAGAATCCACTCCCACGGATACAGCTTGAAGATCGTCTTGATCGGCTGGTTTTTAAGATCGACGAATGTAAATGTATTGATGTCGAAGCCAATGTCCAGCATCCGCAGCGCCTGCGTCTTGATGCCCGCCTGCTCTGCCGTATCGCGCAGGTATCCGGTGGTGAACTCGTCCTCAACGGTCTCCACATAGCCAAACGAGACCGGCTCGCTCACGTAGTCTTTCAGGTCCTTCCACTTCGCAATCAGCTTTTCGTGAATCGAGTTCCACTGGTCGGCCTTCGGAGAGCAATCCTGAAGCCAATACCACTGCACCACGGCCGCCTCCAGCAGCGCCGTCGGAGTGTCCGCGTTGTACTCCAGCAGCTTGATCTGTTTGCCGTCGTAGGCCAGATCAAAGCGCCCGTAGAGCGCCGGAGGCTCGTCGTTCCACGTCTTCTTGATCGCCGCAATCGCCTCCACTGGAATCTTCAAATCACTCCAGCGGTTCTTGTCGATGATGAACTGTCCGGCGGCCAGGCACATATCCTGCAGCTTCTCCGAGGCTGCCTCAAGCCGGTCCACCTCCGCCGCGGTGAACTCGTAGTACGCCGACTCGTCCCAGTAATTGCCGCTATCGCCATCCAGCGTATGGAAGACCAACCCAACCTTCTCGACCTTCTGCTTCCAGTCTGCGCGTGGCGTTGTCGTATGCCGTTGCATCATTCGCCTCCTGAACCGCCGTGGCCCCCGCTGCCTGTATCGCCGAATCCTCCGCGCGAGATTCCGCCAAAGAATCCGCCGCCACTGCCGCTGCTCATGCCCGGCGTTGGATTGCCATTGACCACCTGGTCGCCGTGGCGTCCGCCGGTGCTGCCGCCATAAAGATAGTGGTAGTAGGGCTGCGGTCCAATGTAGCCCGAGTTCCGGCGCTGCTCCACCAACTGGCAGTTCTGGTCATTCGTGATGCGGCCCGATTCGTCCACGCAATCGCGCCGCTCCGGCGTCCGATGGCAGCCGGAGGTAAATGCCAGCGCCATGCCGGCCAACAGGCCCAGGGTAATGTGCTGAGTTTTTTTCATGGTCCGGCGCGATTGTATCGTAAGCTGAACGACGTTGCACCGTTTGGTTCACGCAAAAACACTTACCGTGCGAACCGTAGTGCAATGTCCTCGTTCATCCGCAGGACGTTCTCCAACGGTTTGCGGATTGGAGGCTGCGCGCCGTGTTCAGCCAGCGTGCGCAGAACCAACTCAGTAGGAACATTGCCCACCAGCGCATCCTGCGCAAAGGGACACCCACCCAGTCCGCCCAGCGCCGAATCAAATCTCCGGCAGCCTGCGTCGTAGGCCGCAAGCACCTTCGCTGCCGCGTCTTCCTTGCGTGCGTGCAAATGCGCACCCACCTCGATGTAGTCGAATGCTTCGACCACCGCACTCACAACTTCCGACACCATCTGCGGGGTCGCCAAACCCACGGTGTCGGCCAGTGAAACTGTCTGAATTCCCAGGTCGGCAATATTCTGTACTGCCTGCAGAAGTTCATCCGCGTTCCACAGGTCGCCGTATGGATTGCCGAACGCCATCGAAATGTAGGCCACCATCGTCAGATTGTTTTCTTCGGCTTTGCGCCACACCGCCTCAAGCGCGTCGCTGTTCTCTTCTGCCGTCTGGTTCTGATTCTTCTTCAGAAACGTCTCGCTGATCGAGTAAGGGAAACCCAGCGTGCGCACCGCATCGGTCGCAATCGCCCGCTCCGCGCCCTTGTCGTTCACCACAATGCCGATGATCTCAACATCGTCGGGCGGGTCGAGACGTTTCAGCACGTCTTCGCTGTCGGACATCTGCGGCACCGCCCTGGGTGAAACGAACGACACTGCGTCGATCTGCTTGAAGCCCGCGCCTACGAGCGCGCGCAGATACTCTGCCTTGGTTTCGGCCGGGATCTGCCGGGCCAACCCCTGCCACGCGTCGCGCGGACATTCGACGATCTTCAATTGCTTTTCGCTCATGACGTTTTCAGAATACATCGGGAGGTACTTACGTCTGCAAAATCCCCACGCTGAATTTTTCCACCACCGGATTGCACCGAGCCGCCGCCAGTGCCCAAGCCAGCGCCTCACGCGTCTGAGCGGGGTCAATGATTTTGTCGATCCACAACCGCGCTGCTCCATACTGAGGCTTCATCTGGCCGGTGTATGTCGCGCGAATCGAATCATAGAGCTCCTTACGCGCAGCCTCGTCCACCGCTTTGCCTTCGCGCTCCAGTTGCTTCAGCTTGATCTCCACCAAGGTGTTGGCCGCACTCTCGCCGCTCATCACCGAGTAGCGAGCCGTGGGCCAGGCAAAGACAAAGCGCGGATCGTAGGCCTTGCCGCACATGGCATAGTGTCCCGCACCAAACGAGCCGCCTACGATGACCGCAATCTTCGGCACCACCGAGTTCGACACGGCGTTCACCATCTTCGCCCCGGCGCGTATGATGCCGCTCCACTCTGCGTCGCGCCCCACCATAAAGCCGTTGACATCGTGCAGGAACACCAGCGGAATGCGTCCCTGGTTGCAGTCCATGATGAAGCGGGCCGCCTTTTCCGCACTCTCCGTGTAGATGACCCCGCCGAACTCGGTACGCCTGTCGCCGTTGTGATCGATCTGGGTGGCGTGCAGCTTTTGGTTGGCCACAATCCCCACGGCATGACCATCGATACGGGAGTAACCGCACAGTAGGGTCTCGCCGTATCCGGTCCTGTACTCGTCGAAGCGTGAGCCGTCCACTATTCGCGCGATAATTTCGCGCATGTCATATTGCCGCGAAGGATCGCTCTCGTAAATCCCATAGAGCTCTTCGCTTGCGTAGAGCGGCGCTACAGAAGCGCGGCGATCAAAGGGCGCCTCGGCGCGCGCTCCCATCTTTTCCACCAGCGAACGCACCCGGGCAATGCAAGACTGGTCGTCGGCTTCACGGAAGTCCACCGTGCCGCTGATCTCCGCGTGCATCTTTGCTCCGCCCAACTCTTCGGCGCTCACCTTTTGTCCAATCGCCGCCTGCACCAGCGCCGGGCCGGCAAGAAATAGCCCGCTGCCTTCGGTCATCAGAATGTGGTCGCACATCACCGGCAGATACGCACCCCCGGCCACGCACATTCCCATGATCGCCGTGATCTGCGGAATTCCCTTGGCAGACATCACCGCGTTGTTGCGGAAGACACGCCCGAAATCATCCTGATCGGGAAAGACGTCTTCCTGTAGCGGGAGAAAGACGCCTGCGCTGTCCACCAGGTAGATGGTCGGGAGGTTGTTTTCGATGGCGATGTTCTGCGCCCGGATCACCTTTTTCGCCGTCATTGGAAAGAACGCACCGGCTTTCACGGTGGCATCGTTTACGATCAGCATGAAGAGCCGTCCGTGCACCCGTCCCAGGCCTGTCACCACGCCGGCCGCCGGAGCTCCGCCCCACTCCTCATACATCCCATGCGCGGCATGCAGTCCCAGTTCGAAGAGTTCGGTTCCCTCGTCCAGCAATAGGCCAATCCGCTCACGGGCCGTTAGCCGCTGCTTCTTGTGCTGCGCCTCGATGGCCTTGGCTCCGCCGCCCTCGCGAATCTTTGCCTCCTCGGCGCGTAGCGCTTCCATAAGCCCGCGCATCGTCTCCACGTTGCGTGAATATCGCGACGCGTCGGGCTTCACCGCCGTGGTCAGTTGGTTATTGGGAAAAGTGGCTTTCAAGTCGCTCATCGGCTCCTCACCAGAGTCAGATGCAAACGCACCAGCGTACAAGAGGCGGGGGAGGACAAGCAATGGGCGAGGAGCGGAGCGATGAAGTCGGAGATGGTCCGCGCACCGATTCATTGCCAGAACGAGCTCCATCGAGTCTGACATGCTAATCTGCTGAACAACGGAGGTCGGAACAATGGCAAAGGCAATCTTAGCGGCGATGGGTGAACATAGCGTCGAACTAGGACGGATACGAGAGTTGATGGACCTAGCCTTTTGCTCTAGGGCCACGAATGCACCCGAGGACCGGGTAGTGTTCCCCCTCTTAGTATCCTGCCGGGACATCACTGAAGAGATCCTGTTCGCGATTGCAAACAGGCATGGCCGGGCAGCGCTGCGGGCAACGAGGACAATGTACGAATGCCTTGTGGTTGCCCGCTATCTGAACCTGCACCCGGAGAAAACAGAGGATTTCTTGAGCATGTTTCACGCAGAATGGGCGCGGGTATGCCAGGACATCCCGGCGGCGTATAGATGCGCCGAAATGGACAGCGCAATCGCAACGCACGTACCGAAGTACGCTCAAGGAAAACGAGTAGGGATGAATGACCTCAATTGGAGCGGAGCGCAGATTCATGACATGGCGAGGGAAGCGGGACCGTTAGCGGAACTTCATTCGTCTGCCTACACTCTCTCGTCTGCATACATACACCCCGGCGCCATGTTCTATCTTGGAACTCTATCTCCATCAAGCCAGGACGGGAACATCATCAAGGTTAGCGAAGGGACCCAGGACCGAGAAGCTAAGTACGCGCTACGAACCGCACATGATCTACTCTTAAATGCGGTAGACTTACGGCTCAAATATGAGCCCGCGCTGCTTTTGCGCAACGCGTTCGATAGCTGCAGCACCGACTTTGTAAGGATTTGGGGCTACAAACCTCACATTTAGCCCGCCTTACGGCCACCTGCTAAAGTCCCGAATACTCCCGCGCGCGATAGCTCGCCCACAACCCGACAGGGCTCTGGGTAGCGTGCGGCACGGGTAATCCAGTTTTGTGATGGCCCATTCAAGCCCGCTCACGATTCCATGCAAACCTTATTGTCAAGAGAGCGTTCTAATCGAACAAACAGGATGGCGGCCGGTTTTTATCGTTTCTCGGTCTTGGGTGCATCGAAGGAGAACGATCTGGCAGATGCCCACATCCACAGCCAAATCCGGCAGCTCCGTAGAGCTCACGGAGCTTGCCGGAGAGCTTTACCCTCACAGCCACCGACCGAAGTCTCTCCCGTTTTCCGCTAACTCAAAGACTCCAGCTTTCGATAGCTCGCCAACAATCCGATGGGTCTCCGGGTCGCGGGCCGCGCGGGTGATCCAGTGGTTGGCTACGTCGTAGCTCTCGCGGGTAATCCAGTTCTGTGGCAGGATTTCCACCAGTCCGGCCTGCGGATAGACCACGAAGATCGCAAAGGTGGGATCGCTGCTCAGCACCGCTTTATAGCTGGAGGGCGCCAGCAGTTCATCCACGGTACGAAAGCACTGCGGCACCTCGAGCGCATGCGTTCCTGCCTCGGCTTCGGTGCTCACGTAGAAATCCGCTACTGGCGGGGTGGTGGCATACATCCGTTCGCTGGAGTTCGTGAACCACCCGGCGATCTCCTCGAAGCTGAACGCCTGCATACGGTCCGGTTCAAAGCAGGCAAAGCGCAGCATGCGCCCTTCAGGGCACCACACGCCAATTTTTCCGTTTTCGATGAGAAAGGGCCGACAGTAGGTATTCAGTGCCAGCCTAGGGCGCCCTGGTTCGCCTTCGCCATACAACGTCACCAGGAAGTTCAATCCTTCCTCCTGGCCATGGAAGCGCCACCGGTAATGCCGTGAACCGGCACCGCGTATCTCGGGAAAGGTTTCCCAGAACCACGGCGCCGGTCCGGTCGTCGATTGCACCAGCTTAGTGAGTTGCTCGGGGAGAGACATTGCTCTCTCTCCTACGCGGTAACTACCCCGCGTGGCTTTGCATTCGCGCGGATGAACTGGACAATATCGTCCATGGGTGTACCGGGCTGGAATACGCCTTTCACCCCCGCCGCCTTCAGCGCCGGAATATCCTGGTCGGGAATGATTCCGCCGACCAGCACCAGCACGTCGTCCATCTTCTTTTCCTTCATCAGCTCCGCGACCCGCGGAACAATCGCGTTATGCGCTCCAGAGAGAATGGACAAGCCGATCACGTCCACGTCCTCTTGCAGGGCCGCGTTTACAACCATCTCCGGCGTTTGCCGCAGTCCTGTGTAGATCACTTCCATGCCAGCGTCGCGCAAGGCGCGGGCAATCACTTTAGCGCCCCGGTCGTGTCCATCTAAACCGGGTTTAGCCACCAGTACGCGAATTCTGCCTTCGTTTGCCATATAAGTGCTTTAAGTCCCCAAAGAAACGTATGGAAATATTCGTTTCTATGATACCGCTCATCCCCGGCTTACGCGAATGCAAATCTTAGCCCAATTGTCCAGAGGAAATCCTGAATGCATTCAACTGTGGTGAAAACCAGTTCGTCTCAGTCGCCGGAGGGCTCGATGGGCTCAAGCGTAAGCGCTTCATCCTGCGCAGATTGTGCGGTTGGAGCCAAGTGCCGGACCTTGGCACCGATGACAAGGATGACGGCGAAAATGATGACCACCGCACCCCCAATCATGTAGCCGTCTATCTTTTCGCCGTGGAAGAGGCAGCCAAGGATGAGGGCGATGATCGGGTTGACGTAGACATAGGTGGCGACCTTGGCGATGGGTACGTTTTTGAGTAGCCAGACATAGGCGGTGTAGCCAACCAACGACCCGGCGGAAACCAGATAGACGATGGCCCACAGCGAGTTGGCGGCCCAAACCGTGCGGTGCAGGTCTCCAAGTAGTAGTCCCAGCACGCCGCTGATGATCCCGCCGAAGAGCATTTGCCAGCCGCTGGCGGTGAAAGGGTCAATGGGCATGCGCCAGCGCTTGGTAAGGACGGAACCGGCAGCCCAACTGAGAGTGGAGCCTAGGATGAGTGCTTTGCCAAAGAGCTGGCGGGCGCTGAAGCTGGCGTGGCCCGGAGCCGAAATGGATGGCCAAAGTAGAATGGCAACCCCGAGAATTCCGAGTGCAATGCCTGCAACGCCGCGCGCCGAGAGACGGTCCGTGCTGTGGCAGAGGCGCTCCACGATGAGTATCCAGAGCGGAGTGACGGCGTAAAAGAGCGCGGCCAGGCCACTGGTGATGTAGAGCTCCGACCATGCAGTTACTACGTTAGCAGTGACGAGCAGCAGAACTCCGATGATGGCCAAGCGAAAGAGATCGCGGCGCGGAACCAGGATGCGATCTCCACACAGAGCCCGGAAGCCGAGCATAATTGCACCGGCGGTGGTGAAGCGCAGTGCGCCCATCATGAGCGGAGTGAGGTGCTCGACGGCAATCCGCATACCCAGGTAGGTGGAGCCCCAGATGACGTAAACCAGTGCAAAAGCGATGACGACCTGCAGCCGTCTGGGAGAGTGGGTGGGAGCCATGGGATCCATTTAACTTTAGCAGGTTTCCGCCAGCCTACGGACGAACGCATCAGGGTATGGGACAGCACTGGCCTCCGGTGCGGGCGCCAGCAAACAGCACTTGTAAGTAGAGAGCACAAGCGGCAGAATCAAAGGCTATGCAAGGACGCGGCTTCGACGAAGGCTCCTTCGTACTGGTAACGCTCGACTCTCCGCGGCAGAAGTTTTTTGGCCTGCTGCTGCGGTTGACCGCGGCCGGGGTAGAGCTGCGTTGCGTTGCCCTGGAGTCGCTTGACGATCTGGCCCGGCAGATACGCGCAGGCGAGGCGGCGAGTGCTTCCACCATGTTCTTCCCCATGCACCGGGTGGAGCGAATGGAGATCGACGAAGCCAGCGGCGAACTGCCTTCGCTCTCCCAAGACTTTACGGCAAAGGCAGGACGCACGGCGGAAGATGTGTTTGGCGCGGACGGCAGGGGGGAGCAGTCACGATGAAGAGCGAATTCTGGACGACCCCGAACCAGTTGACGCTGATGCGCCTGTTCTTCATCCCGTTTATCAACATCTGCGTGGTGGAGCGCCGATACAACTGGGCGCTGGCGCTGGTGGTGGTGGCCGGATTGAGCGACGGACTCGACGGGCTGGCGGCGCGCCTGCTGCATCAGAAAACCAAGCTGGGCGAATACCTGGATCCGATTGCCGACAAACTGCTGCTCAGCTCACTTTTCCTCGTCCTCTCGTTCAACAAAGTGATTCCGTGGCCTTACACAGTCATGGTGTTTTCGCGCGACGTGGGGATTTTGATTATTTCGGCGTTGCTCTACGCGGTGGGGCTCAGGGATTTCCGGCCGGGAATCTTCGGCAAGATCAACACAGCCTGCCAGATTGCAGCTGTCTTTTTCGCCCTGCTTTCCAAGGTGTATACTGACGAGTCGGTATGGATGACACGCGAGATTCTGCTGTATGGGGTCTTCGCGTTTACGCTGGCCTCGGCGATTCAGTATGTGTTTTTGACCGGACAGCGGCTGAAAAAATTGCAGGCAGCTAAATAGGAGAGGAAAGGGCTTCTGGCATATCAAACCGCTTCCAGGCTTGCCGCTCGAAGACGAATACGCTCTTCAGCCACCAACATCGCCGCGCAGGCGAACAACGGAATCAGTTCGCCGAAGAGGCGAATCTCCAAAATAACCCCAAAATACATCATGAGGGCGAACCAGGCGGGAAAGACCCACAGCCACAGACGAAGCTCAGTGCTGTGAATTTCTCTTCTGAAGATAAGAAGGGTGGGAAGGGTGTATGCGGCGATTCCTACCAACTGGGGCCACAGGAACGGAATGAGGAGGCAGGCGAAGTTAAGCAGGATGCCTGGACCAGACTCGATCCTGAGTCCGGCGAAGTGCCGCTCCGTCCAAATGCGCCAAGCGAGCCAGAAAAACGCGAGAAGAGTCGCGGTGCCGCCGAATCTCCAGTTAAACATTCGCCGCCACACGATCTGCCCCTCGACGATGGAGGACGATGCCAGGAAGAAGAACAGCAGGAACAACGAAGACTCACGATTGATCGTGGCCACTACGAAGAGAAGCGCAAACAGGGCCGGATGATGTTTGCGTGAGATGAGATAGAGACCGATTGAGAAGAATCCGAGGCTCGGGAGATCGTAGACATATCGAAAGAAGTTCATTCCTCCAAGGCAGTAGGACCCGGCGACCATGATGAGGACAAGTGGGAAAATGTAAGGGGTCAGCAGCCGGGTTCTGGAGTGGATACGATAGAGGTCGCGAGCGACAAGGCCGGCAATCAGGACCGAGATCAGATAGATCACAGCTTCTGCGAGATCTTCCGGAAGCACCGTACGTGGAAACCACATGTTTGTCGCATTGAACCAGGCAGCGAGAGAGCCGAGAGTGGATGAGGAATGCGCCCATCGAAGCGGGTATTCCATGAGCAAACGTCCCTGGAATGGCATGCGTTCCAAACCCATCTCATAGCGTTTCAGATTGAGGTACGAAGGAACCCGGTTGATGTAAAACCCGACGATCTGAATCGAAGCAAGGAGGTTGAGCAGAGGAAGGATAACAGTCTCCGGCGGGTAGTCTTTGCGATGCCGGCTGCCAATTGCGATGCTTACAGCTGAATCTGTGAGCGAACGGCCCATGGGAAGGCTGCTTTCTGCACTCCTACCCGAAGAACTAACTTCCCACTGAGAATCTACATCGCAAGAGACACATTCAGGCGGAGCTAGCTGGTAATGGAAACTTTGTCGCGGTCTCCGGCTACATGGAAGACGAGCTTCCAGAGTAGATGCTGACCGCACAGCTTACTGTTGCCACACCGCAGCGGCTCAACTTCACAATTTCAATGTATACGGGATATGCATGCGAGGCTGAGGACCGCAGAATCGACGATCGCGCAGTTGCCGCTTCACACTCCGCGGAGATGGGTGATACATCGTCAGCAATCCTGCAACTACCAGGGCGCTGGTCCCGGCGGGTGATTGCCGTTACCGTCTAGGACATGGTGCTCGCCTTCTGCGGCAGCGTCGATAATCTTATAAGACGTGGGGACCTCGAAGAGTGAGACGGCCTGATCGCCACGGTTCACCTTGGTCACTGTGGTAGTGAACTCACCAGCCCAGGGATCGCGATGCAGGCTGCGCATGACCAGCGCAAGATCGGGTGAGAACCACTGCTCGCTGACGATATCGATGGGACGGTCATTGCCGATCTGTCCGGCAGGTAGAGTAGTGATGACCCTGGTGCCGCGGACGCGGAAGCCAAGAATAGTCTGCTCACCGAGATTTTCAGTACGCACGGGATTGGGTGCGGCGAGGAAGGGCTGATCGATTCGCATGGCGGGTGCACTGGCAGCAGCGGAATCCTCAGACAGGAATCCGCTGCTGAGTTGGCTGGAATTGGAGCCGGAACCTTGCGCGGCGGACGCGCCAGATGCGTCTTGCGAGGCGTGCATATGGTGAGCGAAAACCTTCAGCCTCCAGTGCGGAATATCAGATGAGGCCGCAGGAGAGGTGGAGGTAGCGGTGCCGGCGGGAGATGCGGGCGAGAGCAGTGCGCTGCCGTTTCCCCGGGCGCTGAGGCGCGCCACATAGGGAGGCCCTGCGCCATTCAGTTCGTAGCGATGAGCGACCATCTCCTGCGGGTTCAGCACATAGCCGTAGCCAAGCTGTTGATCCACGATGGTAATGAAGGTGGCAGCGGAGGTGCCGGCCAGCATACCAGGCACGGAGAGCTGTGACTCGCGGCGGATGCGGCCCGCGGCATCACGATAGATACTGGAGGTGGTAGACCGGGAGATGCGGTTGCCATCGGTGAAGCTCTGGTGATGGTCGGTGACGAACTCGGCATACATGGGCTTGCCTACGGTTGGCTGCGCACCCAGCGGCGCCGAGACGCCAAGCATGGCCGACCAGATCGAAATGGGCGGAGGAGCAATTTGTACGGTGATAGGCGGAGCGCTCTCATCAGTGGTGGGTGCGGCAGAGGCCTGCGTGGGAGAAGCCTGCATCTGCGCCCACGCCGCCAGCGGCCAGGCGAGCCAGAGCGTTGCAAGCAAAAGTGGAACAGCATTGACCACACGAATCTTCATCTTCCGTACAGCTCCTGACTCATTACTACAAATCGCGCAATTCTTCCGTCCGTTCACCGCACCCAATACTACTCACTGATGCTAGGTGGCTGCGACTTTCAGTTTGCCACCCTGATGGCTCGGGCAACGCCATCTGGTCCCACGACAACCTCTGCATTCACGAAGGCATTGCCCACGGTTTGGCCAAGGTTGGGCCTGACCTGGCTAACCGGGACCTTGATATGAACCACCTGCATGGGTCCGGAGCATGTCACGGGATCGCAGTACATAAGATTGGAATATCCCGGCCACGTTGAGCTTGCCGACTGAGCGACATTATTATTCATCGAGCCCGTGCTGGCCAGACGAATCACCGGAGCGACATTGGGCTCCAGCTGAGTCACCGGCATGGAATCATAGTTGTTCGAACCATCACCATATGCGATTCTCGGATGCACCGAAACGGTCTTTGCCGAAAGCGTCGGCTCAGCTGGCTCGGAGCTTACTGCGGCAGGGGCGAGTGTGGCACGAGCCTTCGACCGCAAGGCGGCGAATAGCGACGTACCCTTTTCCGACCTTTGCGCGGGGAGACGCGTGGCTACGCCGGTGGCAGTAGGAAGGACTGCCAAAGTGGCGGCGGCGATCGGCTGCCCGGTAGGCGACGAGGGCGCCGTGGCAACCGTGGGCTCACCTACAGCGGAAGCACCTTTCCAGAGATGGATACCCGAACCCAGCACGGCAAAAACTACGGCTGCGGCTGCAGCTCCGCTCCACCAGGTGCGCGAGGTCCACACAGGAGCAAGGTTACGGCTGGGAAAGGTGAACATGCGCACAGTAGACGCCGCAGAAACCGATGCCGACTGAGGGCTCCTGACGGCGGAGCGGCGCTGCTGCAATCGGCGGTAGGAGTCCATCACCGCGCGATCGGTGGTGCGCGAGGGGCCCGTGGCCGTGGCTAGAGCGCGAAGTCCGCTCTGCACCATGGCGCGGGCGTGGAAGTGCGATGTGCAGCGTTCGCACTGCCGCATATGCTGGTTCGCGTCCGGATGAAGAACGCCGGAGAGCATCTCGTCAATGTGAGCGTCAAACTCGTTGCATCTCATAGCAAACACCCTTGAATGATTCCCCCAGCCTGTTTGCCCGAGGGCTGGAGGCGAGTCTCAAGCTTTTTCGTAAGGAGGTTATGGGCGCGATTGAGCCGTGAACGGATGGTTCCCAGGTTGCAATCGAGCTGGGCACTCGCTTCGGCATAGGACATTTCACATAGATCACAGAGGACGACCACCTCGCGGTAGTGCGGCGGCAGAGTCTGGACGGCATCGCGGACGAGTTCGACGGTTTCGCCTCGCAGTACATCTCGAATGGTGTCGTCTCCACTCTCCAGCGCAAGCTCGACCTCCTCTCCCCGTTCGTTCTCCGTGACCAGCGGTGCATTGCGGGACTGGGAACGATACGCACGGCGGACAAAGTTGCGGGCAATGCCGAGAAGGAATGAAAGCACCTGGCCTTTGCTCTCGTCGAACTTACCACCCTCCTCCATCAACGTGATGAAAGCGTCCTGGGTGATGTCGTCGGCGAGCGATGCCGAGCCTGTCATATGCAAGGCAAAGCGGTAGACGCTTGACTTGAACCTTTCATAGAGCGCAGCGAAGGCCTCCTCGTCGCCGGAGATGGCAAGGCGGAGGAGTTCGGACTCCGAAACGGTGTCAATCAGCGGCATCGAGCTCACAGCATTGCGGACAACCTGTAGTCCTACCAGTATTACCGACAAGGGGCGGGTTAGTTCCACAAAAATTCAGATGCCGCGGCCGCAGGGAAGTTTGGAACAGGGCAAGCAGGCCAAGCAGGCATTAATTCGCGATTTCTGGATACCAACGCGGAAATTAGCTTGAGAGTTTGTCCGTGGGATCGTCTTCTTCGATTTCGCGGGAGAGAAAGGACGAGAACAGCAGGAATACGTTGATCAGGTTCACGGTCAGCAGCAGAGCTCCGAGCACCGAAGCTTTCCAGCCCTGAGCATTGTCATCGTCGAAATCCTGGTAAAAATCGCGGATCTGCTGCCCGAAATAACTCGCCAAGCACGCAAAAATGACGACCGCAAGCGAACTCGGCGCCCAAGTGGACATTGAGGTACCAATCAGTTTGTTAACCGCAACCAGTATCAGGCCGCCGGTCAGGATCATGTAGATACCGGTAACAGGACGGGCAAGATCGGCTCCGTGGAGATATCCCCAGAGCGCGGTGACGGCATACATGAGCCCGGCGCAGAGAAAGGCTACGGCCAATCTGGCTGGCGAAAGGAGAGCGGAAAACTCCAGGCCACAGAAAGCGGAATAGGCAAAAAGCAGCACTGCCGCCGGAATAATGGAGAGCTTCTCTACATATCGGCTGCAAAGAGCGAGAAAGAGAACTTGGCTGCCAAAGACAAAGCGAACCAGCAGCTGCGAGGTGACAAAGCTTTCCTGCAAAACGAAATTATGGATGAGCGACGCGGCCACCGCCGAAGTCAGCAGCAAGGCACAGGCCGCCAAGGCCAGAGCACGTGCCAGCACCCGGCGATAGGTCTGCTCCATAGCATCGTTTAACATGGGCGTTGCCGATCCCGCACCGCTCACGACCGTGGCAAACTCTTCCGGCACAACGTCAAGCAGCTCGGGGTGCGGACCATGCGAGATGCGGTTTTCGGCAATGGGCATGATCCCGCAACCGTCAGGAATCGGAGGCAGTTGACCGTGCGGCAGGTTGGGATCGGTCATGATGATTTGGTTTTCAAACGAGCTTCCTGCAACTGAAAGCCGCGGTCGTGTATGGGAAGGTCACTAAAGACTTTCCAGCGAGATCCGGAGACGCCGCGATCAACTCTCGAACCTGAGAAGCAACCTTCTCTTGTTTGTCAGGCGGGAGAGCGGCGATGAAGCTGGTCGATAGAGTACGGTCCACAATCACCTGCTCGGGAGCACCAGTATGGCCATGGGGAAAGCGCTGCTCGCGGAGAGGACTGAATCCCGCGGCCGGAAACAAGCTCCGCCACTTCTGGGTGCGATAGCGAGGGGTATCGCCTTCAAAAGGCGCAATGATTTTCGTCAGCGCCGCGACCCATTCCACGTTCTCGTTACGGACGTTCCAGATCAAGCCCCAAGCACCGCCCGGCTTTAGAACGCGACGAACCTCTGCGACCGTTTCAGGAGTTGCAAACCAGTGAAACGACTGAGCACACACCACCGCATCAAAAGATGCGTCCGCGAACGGAATGCTTTCGGCAGAACCCAGCTTCGCCTGGACTCCGGGGTACTGCCGTCTGAGCTGCTCCAACATCGCCGGCACCGCGTCAAGGGCAAAGACGGTGGCTCCTGTGGTAAGAAGCTTTTTCGAGAATTTTCCGGTGCCTGCACCTAGATCAAGAACTGTTTTTCCTTCGCCTAATCCAAGATCGCTCCGCAGCCATTCATCTACTTCGGAGGGGTAGTCCGGTCTTCCTTTCACGTAGGTGTCTGCCTTTGCCGAAAAGCCGACAGCCGCAGATTGATGAACCTTCGACACACAGACTCCTTACCTTTGAATATCACTGATTATAACAATTGCCGTAAGGAGGATCATCGGGCTCAGAAGCCCGGCGGATTCTCTCCGGCAACGTTGAAGGCGCGCTCCAGATTCATGCCTGCCGAGCCCAGCAATCCCTCGCCGAACAACGGGCCGATGAGAGTGATGCCGTGAGGAACGCGGCGCGGCGGGCTGAACTTTGGCAGCGGATACGCGGGATCAGGAGCCCAGTCGCTTCGCGCCTCGTTGACCTCGACGAAGCCCGCCCGCAGGGTAAGCGAAGGATGGCCGGTGAAGTTGGCGATGTTCATCATTTCGTCGCGCAGCGAGGGGACGAGCAGCAGATCCACTTGGGAGAAGATGCGCGCCATCTCTATGGCTACCTTGCGACGGAAGCGATCTGTCTGCACAAAATCAACCGCCGAGAGGAATCGGGCCTGGCGGAAAGAGTTCGGCCACGCGTCGGGGGCCTGCGATTTGAGCTGATTGAGACCGCCCGAGAGGGTCAGTTCCTCGAAGGCGGCGGCGGCTTCCGCAAAAAGGATCAGGTCGAGCGAGTCGTAGGGCCAGTCCGGCAGCGAAACTTCGACCGGTATGAAGCCGCGTTGCCGTGCGGTCTGAAGCGCCGCGCGATCCACGTCAGTGGCAGGCGCTTCCTTCATCCAGGATGGGAAATAGCCGAGGCGTAGACCACGAACCGACGCATTGGCGTTGAAGTCCAGCTGACTGGAGACGCTGTTCAGGTCCCCGGCGTCGGGACCGGAGATGGTGTGCAGCACAAGCATGGTGTCTTCCACCGAGCGCGCCATGGGGCCCAGCTTGTCGAGCGACCAGCACAAGGTCATCGCTCCGGTGCGTGGCACGCGGCCATAGGTAGGACGCAGACCGGTTATGCCGCAGCGCATCGAGGGGCTGATGATGCTGCCGTCGGTCTCGCTGCCAATGGCAAAGCCAACCAGACCGGCAGCGGTGGCCGAACCAGGACCAGCCGATGAACCGGACGAACCTTCTTCCAGCAGCCAGGGATTCATTGTCTGTCCGCCAAACCAGATGTCATTGAGCGCGAGCGCTCCCAGTGAAAGTTTAGCGACTAGCACGGCACCTGCCGCGTGGAGCCGCTTGGTGACGGCGGCGTCCTCGGGAGGAATACGGTTGCGGAAGGGCTCTGCTCCGTAGGTCGTCGGAATGCCCGCAGTATCCAGCAGATCTTTGGCGCCCCACGGGATGCCGTGCAGCGGACCACGGTAGTGTCCGGCGGCAATCTCGCGGTCAGCCTGGCGAGCCTGCGTCAGGGCCAGTTCCGGGGTGAGAGTGATGACGCAACGCAGCTTCGGATCGAAGCGCCGGAGGCGTTCAAGATAGATGTTGGTCAGCCGCTCCGAGGTAAGCTTGCGCTGCTCGATCCAGCGCGAGAGCCGGTAGACCGGCGAGAAGGCAATGGCCTCGTCGCTGGCAGGCAGCGGGCCGGGATCGGCGCTGCTGCGTAGGAAACGATCGCGCCCCGGACCTGCCGGCGGGCCGGGCAGTTGCGGATTCCACTGTGACCAGGGTGCGATGGAGGACTCGATGGCAACCTTGCGTGGCCCAACCCGGCGTTCATAGTAAGGCGCCATGGAAATGCGCCAGTCGCTGACGGCCTGGGTGCGCTCGGTCCCAGTCAGTGAGAAGTTGACCAGCTTTTCCGCAGCCTCGAAGTCGGAGACCGAGACCTCTGGACCAGCCGGGGCAGCGGTGCCAAAGGCAGGCGGTGCGCCAGGTGTTGTGGTGCCCGGCATTGACGGGTTGGAACTCTGCCCGAAACCAGCTGCAGCGCCTAGAAGGCTGAGAGTAGAAAGAGTGAGAAAGTCACGACGGGAAGCTGACATGGGTCTCCGTGGACGCAGGGATATGCCCGCGAATTGGACAGCTAACACTATATAACCCCAGCTACTAGGACGGGAGTGGCGATCTATTAGCTTCAGCGCTAAGCCAGCTGCCGTTTGCGAA
Source organism: uncultured Acidobacteriaceae bacterium (assembly GCA_964559875.1). Lineage (GTDB taxonomy): Bacteria > Acidobacteriota > Terriglobia > Terriglobales > Acidobacteriaceae > TOLSYN. The sequence goes on along the minus strand of CAZLJQ010000030.1, from coordinate 40,651 downwards.
GCATACGGGTCCTTACCCTACTGCGAAGCAAGGCGCAGCAATCAGCGGGCTAGTTGGCGGGACGCGGGATGATGTCGTCTCCGTGGATGTGGAACTGCGCCGAGCATTGCTCCGAACCGCAGATGACGGGAACGATCCCGGCCATCTGTTTGCGAGTGATCAGGCCCAAGGTGGCACAAGACGGGCAGGCGAGCACGGCCCAGAAGGGATCGCCCTCGTCGCCTGTTTCTCCGGCGTTATCAAGGACAAAAACCGTTCCGGGACTCATCTGTTCGGGTATCCACTGGGGGAGATAGTTGATCTCAGCGATCATGTTTCACCTCCACAGTCTCTCTAGAAGACTGCCTGTTTAGGTCCGGGCCGAGGCACGCGCGGCGCGAACCGCTCGTACCGGTTGAGAAGCTCTTTTTGGGGCTTGCGCGTTCGGCAAGGCCGGGCGCGCAATAATGGACGCCACTTCTGCCGGCGCTGGTCTTGTCGACGGGTACGGTCCAACAGACGGCCCTCCGGCCGCGGGCGCTTCGGCTAGCACGCGCTCCAGAACCGGGCCAATGCAGATGGCGAGCAATGGCTGCTGGGTGTTACGCAAAAGGTCGATGACGCCATGTTCGGAGTCGCGCAGGAAGACGCTCTCACCGTCGGTGAGCAGATGCAGGCCCGGACCGCGCGCCAGCAGATCGGCCATACGATGCCCGAATTCGTGGCGCAGCAGCGCAATCATTTTGCGAATCCGCTGCAGACTGAACCCGCGGCGGCGCAGATCGCAGAGGATGGCAAGTTCGGCAAGATCCTTGGCGGAGTAAAGGCGACGATGCCCCTGGCGGGCAGGCACCACAATTCCCTGCTCATCCCACCACTGCAATTGCCGTGGTGTAAGGCCGGTACGCTCGGAAACTTGGCTGGATGTGAAGGTCTGTTTCATACCTGCGCCAAACCGGATGGCCGGAAATCGATTGCAAGGAACAAAGAGCTGCGATTTGTTTGAAACAAAATCGCACGAAAATGTTGTCTTTTATCTTAAGGCAGCTTTCCGGGAAGTCAATAGTGCATTGGTCGCGGAATATAAATATTGGGTACACAAGCCGGCGTCGGAGGCTGGATGGAATTCGCTAATGATAGACGAACGGGCGCAGGCCGAGTTTAAAAGCCCGGGCCTGCGACCCGCGAGTTCGATTGCTGTTAAATCGCCTGCATTCCGGAGGCGACGTCCACTGGCACCATGCCCGGTACAACGAAAGCCTGTAGCAGAACGATAGCGATAACGACCAGCAGCAAGATCACCGAATAGCGCAGCGTGCTCCGGAAAATATCCGTCTCGCGCCCCACCAATCCTGTAGCCGCACATGCAATCGCGATCGATTGCGGCGAGATTAACTTACCCATGACTCCGCCGAAGAGATTGGCGGAGGTGGTAAGAACGGGATTGACGTGAATCGCCATGGCGGTTACTTGCTGTAACTTTCCAAATAAAGCCGCCGAAGATGTGACCGATCCGGTTAGGAATACACCTAGCCAGCCAATCACCGGAGAGAACGCAGGAAAAGCGCGTCCGGTGTAGTGTGCGAATGCAAGTCCGAGTGTGTACGACATGCCGGAGTAATTTGCCAGGAAGGCAATGCCGAGCACCGATGCTAAGGTCACGAGAGCAAATGAAAGCTGTTTGAAGGTCTTCTGGAGGACCTTCAGACCACGTCCCGGACCAATACCAAGAATGACCATTGCGACCAGAGCCGAGATCATCATCGCCGTGCCAGCAGCGGAAAAGAACTCCCAGCGATAGTTGGCCGCGTATTTAGCTGGTTTGGCGACGATTGGTGCGGAGCGGAAAATAATGCCATCCAGCCACGGCCACGATGGAATATTCACAAACCACTGGAGCTTATTGAGAATCAGGTTCTTAAAAGCAGGGATTCCCCATATGCCCATGATCACCATCAGAACGACATAGGGTGACCATGCCTTTGTGACTTGGCCTGCGGTGTGGGTCACTTCCACCGCTCGGGGTACCTCAAGGACGGCAGAGGAAGGCCGCGCCTTGTTAGGTTGACCTGCAGTGTAGGTCGCTTCCATCTCCCGGGTAAGCGCAGGATCATTTTCAAAACGCCAGATGCTCTTCGGTTTCCAGAACTTCAGGAAGACGATGAGGCACACGATGGAGACGAATGACGAAAGGATGGCTGGAAGTTCAACTCCGATATATCGGGTAACAAAGTAGCAGGCGATTGCATAGCTGATGCCCGCAACCATCGCCGCCGGAAACACCTCCATCGCCTTCTTCCAGCCTGCGAGGACCACCAGCATGAATACAGGGACGATGAGGGCGATGATGCACATATCTAGTCCGATAGCCCTGGTCATCACCGTGTCATTGATCTTGGTTACGGAAATCATCATTTGCGTTGGTACGCCTACCGGTCCAAAGGGAACTGGCGGAGTATTGGCGACAAGGCAGACGATGGCTGCGGAGAGTGGCGGAAATCCCATTCCGATGAGCATGGCAGCGGCCACTGCAACCGGCGCGCCCTGTCCCGAGACTCCCTCCATGAAGGCTGAGAAACAGAAGGCGATCAGCAGCGCCTGCAGTCTACGATCTGCTGAGATGGAAGAGATGGAGCTTTTGATGACCTCAAACTGGCCCGCTTCGACTGTCAGATTGTAGAAGAATACGGCGGTCAGAATGATCCATCCAATTGGGAATAGGCCATTCAACATGCCGAGAACGCTGGCCGAGAGAGCGGCGGTTACGGGCATGTGGTATGCAAAGACCGTTACGATCAACGTTAGGAGCAACGTCAGGAGTCCGGCTATATGTCCTCTCATTCGCTTGAATGCAAGGGCCCAAAACAAAAACAAGATTGGAATGGACACAACGAGCGCGGTAAGTCCAAGACTGTTTCCAACTGCGGAATAGTTATGGTACCAAGGCATGGCTGGGCCTCACGTTTTGGGATGATGCTACATAACTGGCACAAATGGACGGCGATATCTTCTCTCACTAATGCCAGAATGTCCATGGTTTCGAAGGACAATCCCGAGAGTGGATTGAGAATGTTTGGAAAGGAAGAGATAACGTTGTTGCGCGACTGTGATTTGCCACAGGGTTTAAGTCCTTGGAGTTGAGGCACCGGACCAGCCCTAATAGCTGATAAGGCGGCCTTTCGCGGGCCGCCTTATCCACCTCTTGCCAACTGGAAACCCATCATAACCGGGCTTTCAGTTGTTCACGTTTTCAATCGGGGAAGATGTCAAACACGTAGTCATGTGCCGCTAGCGCCGTCTTGCTGATGGTACCCGCTGCAACGCGCTTCGCAGTTTCCTCGCGCGACAAATCAAAGACTGCGTCCAGAATCTGCGCACGATCCCGCTCATTTGCAGCTCCCACCACGAACAGAACGCGCGCGCTGTGCTGAATGTAACGCGGCGAATACAACTGCCGCTTCAGCAATTCCATGATTACCCCGGCCTTCGAGCGGTCGAAGCGTCCAGGATCGCCGCGACGATCCAACTCAGCGAAGAACTCTGCGGTCCATTCGTTGTGATAGGCCCAGACTCTGTCAAAAAGTTCGGAGGTGAAACGAGCTCCTGCCTTCACATGTTCGGCGTTCGTCGCTGGCACCACCCCATCCTCCGTTAAAGCTGCGCGCTTCAAAAAACCATCTTTTGTAATGCTTGCCTGATGCTGAACCAGCGTCCACAGCCACGACATATCGATGCGGTAGGTTGCAAGGTCATTCATGAACCGCAGGAATAGCTCGTAGTCATCGATGGCTGCTGCGAAGTTACCGTTCAGAATCTGGAAACCATAATTCGCGGCCATATAAAACGCGTGCTGAATATGTTCAATCGTGACATCGCCTTTGGGGACACCGTAGATGGATTCCCAAAGTTCCGGCGCCAGCAGTTTCTCCGGCGTGTCCAACGACTCGCGCGCAATCACCTGCGGAGTGATTCTTCCCTTCGCGTCGATCAGCCCGCGGGACTGCAACAACTGCCGCTCTGGATCGATCAGCCCACTGGCGACCGTCGGCACCGGCTTGCCTTTCACCTCTACGGTCTCTTGCCGCGCGTCGAGCATTCCCTGTAACTCCGGCAGGGACGCCTTCAGCGGCGCATTGCCAGCCGCCACATATGCCGGTTCTGGACTCGCCACCCAGCTCTGCCGGTAAGTGTCATACAGGTTTCCCTTGACCTCTCCGGCGAGGATCGCGTCGAGCGTAGGTTGCGTACCGGAGGGCAGAGCCGTTTCCGGCACGAACATAAGGCCCAGCAGACGTTCGCGTAATTTGTCGATCGCCATTGCCCGTAGTGCCAATTGGTTGTAACGAGCGCGCCCATAGGAATCGCCAGGCTGGTAGATCATTACGGCCGCCATGCCGCCGATAGGAGCACCTTGGGTGAGCTTGCCGCGTTTCATGCCGGCCATCAGCATCATCAGCGCGTTGTAGCGCTGATAGGCGATCATGTTGGGCGCGGCCATGCCGATCAGCTGAGGGTCAGGGAATACGCCTTGCGGATCATCCTTCCACATTTCGATCAAGCTTCCAAGATAATCCCACCGCCCGACGTTCGTCCCCAACAACCGGCGGCGTAGCGTCCAGGCGATAGCCGGCAGGAAGCGGCCTCCATTTCCCTCTTCATATAGCATTTTGATCTTTATGGTGCCGACGGCGACTCCGATCATCTCTTCCAGATGTGCGAAGAGCTTTTCCACAATCAGGGCTTCATGCGGTGTCTGCAGCTTGGGCATGTAGAAGTAGACGCCCGTGCCAGAGCGCTTTAGCGCCTCATAATTGTTCAGAATCCAGAGGACGGCAATGACCACAAGGCCGGGAGCAGGCTGACCATCCACTCGGACATGATCGTAGCGGACGTGAATGCTCGGAGGACGGACAAACCGCGTTGGCCACTGCCCTGGCGCCTTGCCAATTTTGTACGTACGGGTCTTGCCCTTTTTCACCACCTCATACGGCCGGTCATTCCAGCGGCCTTCGAAGATCTCCTTCGCGTTCTGCAAGGCTCCAAAAACCCCAATGGGCTCATAAGCCGCCGTGCCGTCAGGTCTGAAGTGAGCTGGCGAGGCATCTTCAAAGTCCGGCATATTCATTGGCGCCTGGCTGTTCAGCGCGTTGAACGCCATATCGACCGGATACCACGGCCCCGTCAACTCCAGACCGGGATTGTTCAGTGGATGCGCATCGGGCGGAATAGGAACTTCATCATTGAGACGCCAGCTATGTGAACTCTTCCGATCGAGAAAGTTGTCAATAAGGCCCTGAACAATCTCACGGAACGTCCAAGCGGTTCCACTAACAGGATCTACAAACCGCTCGTCCCACTTCGGCCAAGCGTACTTTTTACGGACCGGCGCGGCCGATTGCAATATTCCTCGGCGCGCAGAGAGAGCTCGGGCGATCTCTGGATTCAGCTCACGGGTGAGCACATTGATTGTCTGCTCTACGTCGACTTCACACGAGCCAATCCTCTTTGTGCCAAAAAGCTCGGGAAAACTTTGCAAAACACTCTCAAGAATCATCGCGCCTGCACCTCTCCGCTAATTGGCGATCCTCTCAACGGAGCATCGCAGATAGAAATGGAAGCACCAATTATGTCTACTCGTCAAACGCGACATGGCGTGACGCGCCTCTGCCCAGCTGCAGGCAGCCTCGACGGAGTATGTTCGCCGGCTGAGATGCCTAAGGGGCAGCGGCATCCAAGTCTCTATTCGCCCTACGCGTTTCCCATAATGGCACCGTTTTCGGATCTCACCTTGTACGCGTTTCGCGAATGATGTCGACAGGCTAGACATAACGACAAAATGAGCGCGGCAGACGCTGCGCTCATTCTTGAAATTGATCTGACCCTAAAATCGGCCCTAATACGCCCAGTATGGCCCCGGCGTCCCGCCGGCGTTCTGCCCCTCCAACGCCATGAATACGCTGCGTCCATAGAAGAATGGTGCCCCCCAGGCAAAATAGAGGAAATTGGGCGTAACCGTTGTATTGTCTCCTGCACCGGCCAGATTCGAAAAGACCTTATTGTTGCCGCTAAGCAGGGTTTGCGCGTTTGCCACGTTGAAGGAAACTGTGGATGTCACGCCGTTGTTCCCGGTGTTGGTCGCAGTCAAGGCTTCCGTGCTCGCTGGACAGTAGTACTGGATATAGGTCCCGGTGCATTGTGGTATGCCAGTTGCCGCGCTGTCCAGAAAATTTAGAGTGTTGGAGCCACTGTCAATGAATCCCTGAGTGGTTGTACCGTTGAACGTGGTGGTGAAATCTCCATAGGCGTTGGGCGTAAGTATCGTTGCGCTTCCCAGTGCGTTGTTTGATTGGGTGCCGATGCCAAATGTGAGTGTGCCGGTAGAGCTCGCCGAGCCACCGGCGGGAACGCTTGCCATCGTCAGCACAAATCCGTTGTTATCGGAGGCAAACATGCCGATAGGATTCTGCACCTGTTGCGCCAGCTGCGCCGTGGTTTCCGTGCACGAAGAACTGCCGCAAGCGTAGTAGAAGCCGGGAGCGGCCGTGGTTACGCAATTCGATCCGCAATCCTGCGGATAGAAGCCAAGCCCCAGGAAGCCATTCGTCCCCAAAGCATTCACCGAATTTACTGCCGTCGCACCGCAACTTGCGGGAGCGGCCGGAAACGTATAGTTCTGTTCGGCAATGATCTGGATCGGCACCGAGCTGGCAACTTCATCGCCAAGTTTGACGTCGGCAGTAGCTACCGGCCCCCAACTATAGCTGTTATCCACGTATTGACGACAATTGGCCAACGTCGATCCGCCAGAAGTTGCATTCGTCAATGAGATTCCGGTCAACGAGCTTGACAACAACCGCAGCCCCGACGATCCCGTATCCAGCAGCACGTTTGGAACCGTCACACAAATACTGGTTCCGGGCTGGCAAACCGTCACGCTGACGAAGATTCCATTGACGTAGGCAAAATCCGGCGAAATTCCGTTGTTGACCGAAACTGCGACTGCATTCGTCGTCGAAGTTGAACCACCACTGCCGCTGGTATTAGAGGCACTGGACGATCCGCCACCACCACATGACATCGCCAGCAGCAGCAGACCGCAAGACAGCGCCGCCGGCAGAGCAAAACGAATCCGCTGCATCATCGAATCTCCTCCACCTGAACTCCAGCCGGTATCAGTGAGGGGATATAGGCGCGTCCAGCGTAATAGCGCATATGCCCCATCGCCGAAAATACAAATCCCGGTTCATTGATCGCCAGCGGCGCACGGTGATAGCGGCGCGATTGTGCCGCCTCGTTAATCCGGTCCGTGTAGCCGCCCAGCAGCTGTGAATACTGCGGAACCGCGCTGCCCGTCCACGCAATTCCGAAGACATTGCCATCCGGCGACACGAACTCGCGCACCACGTTGCCGCCGGCGATTTGCAACTCGTGAACCTCATAGCGCCCGTTGGAGCTGACCTTCAGGCTCGCCTTCATCTGCTTCTGGTCGGCTGCAACCGAAGCCACTTTGCCTCCCAGCGCAGCATTCGCTGCGCCGGAAAACCCGAACATCACTATGACGACCGCAAGCAATGCAATACACCGCTCCAGCGTCGGGACTCTAAAAGCTCGCATGACCGCTATTCTCCATTTCCACAGCAACCTGCACGGAGGTTAGACGCGCTACTCTCGTGCCGGGGTTGCAGCTGCTCTGAACAGAAGCTGCCGGTTAGCCAAAACTGGAATTCGAAGCTTGCGGAGGGATTACACCGACTGCATATTAACGGGGTGGTCGGTAACTGGCCTTGCTCAGGTTGCGGATGGCGGCGTAGGGACACCGGGAGGCCGACGCATGAATCCATTCGGGATGCAGTCGCGAAGACGATGCAAAAAAACGAGGTTAGCAACCCGATGGTCCAAACTGCCTGGCAACGACCGCCCGCGGCGGATGCGGTACCGATTCGACACACCCCCTGGCGGGGTGTTTTTTATAGCTCACCTGACACGGGTTGCGATATCCGGCAGGTGAGCTTTGTGAGGCAATTCACGCATAGAACCGTGCAAGGGCGTCAGCCGAGGTTGTCTGCCGCGAAGTTCCAATCAATCAGTTTCTCCAGCACCGCGTTGACATAGTCTGCACGCCGATTCTGATAATCCAGGTAGTAGGCGTGTTCCCACACGTCGATGGTCAGCAACGGTCTTGTGCCCGCGGCCAACGGAGTATCTGCATTGGCCGTCTTGACCACTTTGAGTTTGTCGCCATCCAGCACCAACCACGCCCAACCGCTGCCAAACTGACTCAGTGCTGCGGCTGCTAGCTCCTTTTTGCACGCATCCAGGGTGCCAAAGGAAGTCTCGATCTTTTGCTTCAATACTGCGGGCAGTTCACCAGTGCTCTTCGGAGTCAGACTGCGCCAGTAAAATGCGTGGTTCCAAGCTTGTGCCGCATTATTAAAGATGGCGGTCTTATCAGCTTTTCCTGCTGTCGCAGTGATGATCTTCGACAGCGATAGTTCCGCGAACTCGGTTCCAGTGATCAACTTATTCAGATTTTCGACATATCCTTTGTGATGTTTGCCGTAGTGGAAACCAATGGTTTGCGCTGAGATTACAGGAGCTAGCGCGTCATCGGCGTAGGGCAGGGACTGCAGGACATGCAGAGATGCACTTTCAATCGCATTACTCTTCATTTTCTTCCTATTCCTATCTGACAAATGAATGAGTCACTGTGGCTCTCAGAAGACTTGACTGCAGCTTTGGAAGCCGTGACCTTTTCTCATTTATAAACTTGCAGACTTCTTAAATGTGAGCAACATTGGCCATCCCTAGAATAGGCGTCGGATTCTTCCCGAAACGGTAAAAGCTCGTGCACCAAGCGCGTTCGCAGAACCGGCCAGAACATTACGCACAGATTGGATCGTCATTGAGAGCGAGGGGCACAAAACTCTTCTCAACTTTATTGAGCTTTTAGCCCCTGATTCGGCTGTGGCGATTGCAAACTGCAGTCTATTTGACCTTAGTATATTTTCTCAAATTGTGGGCGCCCACATCCGCTACGTAGACGTTGCCGAACTCGTCGACCGCAAGGCCAGATGACGAGGTTCCAACAAACGCAGTATCCGCTCTGTCCCCTCGGAAAACAGGATCGGGGATGAAAGCTTTGAGTGAGCCATCCAAGGCATTGCCAATCATGACGCCGTTAACTTTCTCATCCGGGAACGCGGCGCCCACATAGATGGTGTCGTCTTTTCCAACAAAGACAGAGCTTGCCTGGCCAAATTGCTTCCAGGCGGCGATAAACTTGCCATTTTGGTCGAAGACCTGAATTCGGCTGTTCCTGCGGTCTGCAACGTAAACACGATTCTGGGAACCACCAATGAAGATATCGTGGGGTTCGTCGAACTCGCCAGGCCCTGTTCCCTTGTGGCCCCACGCCATAAGAAACCGTCCGTTTTTATCGAACTTAACCACTCGAGCAGAGTCGTGCTTGTTGGGATAATGGCCATCCGTAACAAAGATATCTCCGTTCGGTGCAATGGCTACGCCAGTTGGCCTGTCGAACGTATCTTTGCCATTCCCGGCTACGCCCTCCTTGCCTAACATCATCAGTACCTTGCCAGTCGGACTCAATTTGAGTACCTCCTGGCCTCTAACCACTCCGTCCGAGTTCTTGGCTGACATGCCGAGCACCGTCGCTTCGTCGTTGACGTCGCTGGCCCATAGGTTGCCATCTTTATCGACGGTGAACCCGTGCGGGTACGCAAACAGTCCTACACCAAAGCTTGTCAGAAGCTTTCCGGAAGGATCAAACTCCAGAATCGGCGGGTTAGAATCTCCGCGATCGATGCAGGTGGCGTGACCGGGAGGTACAGTGTTGAAGCACCGATGAAAAACCCAGATGTTGCCCTTCGGATCAACGTTCACCCGGATTACTTCTCCCCAGTGACCTCCATTCATGGTTTTGGGAAGCGTCGGCCAGCCCTCCACAAGTCGATACGGATTGGGGAGTTCGGTTGGCTTGGAGAATTGGCTTTGCTGAGCTAGCGCAGCTGCTGCAAATACGGAAATTGCGATAACAGTTAGAATGGCCTTAGTCCCTACACGACCTACACGCGACATCGTGACGCTCCCTTGGAAAACAATTAAGCTTCCTCTTGATCGGAATCTCGAAGATTAGCCCTACAGTCGAGCCCGTGCGACGCGCATTCTCTTCATCCAGAATTTCTGCGAGTGCAACCATATGGTGTCATCCTTGCGTTACCTAGCCAAGCGGCCGCTTTGGCATTAAGCTATCGTACAACCAGTCGATGGCTCAACCCATGTGCCTAGGGGAAGGCACAGCAAAATCAAATGAAACCGGAAACCAACGAATCGCCCACTCCAGTCGCCGGCGCTCATGACGCCAGTTCGTCCACCATTGGGGCTTCCGACACACGCACTACGGCGGAGGCGCAAGCACCCACTGGAAACCCCCGCCAGATTTCCATCCGGCTAGCGCTTGCTTCTCTCGTCGCCGCTTGTGTTCTGCCGGTATGGATCGCCGCCGGATTCCTCGTCTACCACAACTACCAGAGCAGGCGGGCGCTTACCGAACAGCGCATGCTGGAAACAGCGCGAGCTCTGACGATGGTGGTCGACCGGCAACTAGCTAGCATGCAGGCTGGCTTGAGCGTCCTTGCAACGTCACCGTCGCTCGCATCTGGTAACATGCCTGCGCTTTATAGCCAGGCTCGGGTGGTTCTGGAAGCTTACCCCGGCGCCGATATCATCCTTGCAGACGCCTCCGGGCAGCAGCTCTTCAATACATTTCTTCCGTTTGGCTCGCCTTTGCCAAAGCGCAACGTCCCAGAGACAGTCCGTCAGGTCTATGCAACAGCCAGACCGGTAATCACCAGCGTGTTCCAGGGCGCCGTAACTGGGAAGAAGCGGATCAGTGTGGACGTTCCAGTGTTCCGCAACGGCCGGGTCGTCTACGAACTAGCCATGACTGTCCCGGCCGACCACTTCTCCTCGGTCCTTTTGCAGCAGCACCTCCCACCGGAATGGGTTGGAAGAATTTACGACGGTGATCAGGTCCTGATTGCAAGGACCCGCTTAGCGGAAGAGTTTGTTGGCCGGAAAGCCGAACCCATAATGGAGCAACGGATAAGGAACGCGGCCGAAGGCGCAGTAGAGAATATCAACTTCGAAGGCGTCCCGATGTTTAACAGCTTCAGCCGATCAGCGACGTTCGGCTGGACGGTGGTAATCGGGGTGCCGAAAGTGATTCTGATTGCGGAGATTTGGCGATGGCTGTGGTGGACGGTTGTCGGCACCGCTTTTTTCTCCCTCACCGGCATATTACTGGCTCTGTACATGGCACGACGGATTGCCGGCTCGATCCAGAGCCTGACGGTTCCGGCCCTCGCTCTAGGTCGCGGCGAATCGGTGACGATTGGACATCTCGGGCTGTCAGAAGCCGACGAAGTCGGGAGTTCATTGGTCAAAGCGTCGCGCCTCATCCAGCAACGCGCGAAGGAGCGCGAATGCGCTGAAGCAGCTCGGCGTGAGACCGAAGATCTGAAGCTGCTCAACGCAGAACTGGAGCGAAGCGAAGCTGAGGCGCGTGCTCGGGCCACCGAACTAGCTGCCATCATGGACGCTGTACCCGCTGTCACATTGATCGCCCATGATCGCGAGTGTCGGCAGATAACGAGCAACCGCACCGGCTATGACCTCCTTCGGTTGCCGCGCGGGTTCAACATCTCGACGTCCTCGCCGGAGAGTGAACATTCACTACACCACCGTCTGCTGAGGAATGGACGCGAACTTTCTCCCGAAGAGATGCCGCTGCAGTTGGCCGTAGCGGGGCTTGAAATCCGGGACTTCGGGTACACGCTTGCGTTCGACGACGGTAGCTCACGAGAAATGTTCGGCAATGCCGTGCCCATTCTGGACGAGAGCGCTAGAATCCGGGGGGCGGTGGGAGCGTTCATCGACATTACCGAGCGCAAGGGCGTGGATAAGCAACTGCGGGCAACGGTCGAAAGACTACAAGCAATCCTGGAAAACGCGCCCGTGGGGATCGTGGTTAACAACCGGGAAGGCGGCGTGCTTGAATCGAACGCAGCGTATCAACGAATGTGCGGGTACTCGGCCGAAGAACTGAAATACATGAGGTTCACGGACTACACGCACCCGGACGACGTTACGAAGAATTTGCAATTGTATGACCAACTCCAAAGTAAGAACCTGCAGAATTTCGAAATGGAGAAGCGCTATATCCGCAAAGATGCCACCATCATATGGGTTCGGCTTGTCGCTTCCAAAATTAACGAAGATACCAACATTGGGATCATCGAAGACATCACCGCTCGAAAACAAGCGGAGCAGGAACTGAAGGCCACAACCGAGAGGCTGCAAGCAATTCTGGAAAATGTGCCCGTAGGGATCGCCACGGGAAGCCATAATCACTTCGAAGAGACGAATCCCGCCTTCCAACGGATGACCGGCTATTCCGCAGACGAACTGCAACAGATAGGTTGGGATGCATTGACTCATCCCGATGACATTGCGCGCAATACGGAACTTGTGAATGGGTTACTGCTAGGAACATTGAAGAACTACGACTTTGAAAAGCGCTACGTTCTCAAAGATGGCAGGATAATCTGGGTGCGAGTCATTGGGTCGCGCCTGGACGGTGGTCACAAGGTCTCCATTATTGAAGACATCACCGAGCGCAAGCAGACGGAGCAGGTGCTGCGTGAGAGCGAGGAACGTTACCGGAGAGTCTTCAACGACTCCATGATCGGAATCTATCGTACGACGCCGGGAGGAGACATCCTGCTGGTCAACCCAGCCCTTGCCAGGATGCTCGGGTGTGACTCTCCTGATGAAGTACTGAGGTGGAAACTTGATGCGGAGCACTTCGCCCCAGAGTACTCGCGAGGGGAATTCAAGAGGGAACTCGAGGAGAAGGGCACGATCCAAGGACTGGAATCCGCATGGAAGCGCTCCGATGGCGCAACCCTGTATGTCCGGGAGAGTGCCCAAGCGATCCGCGACGATACCGGGGAAGTGGCCTACTACGAAGGCACGGTCGAAGACATCACAGAGCGCAAGCGGACGGAGAAGGCACTGCGAGAAAGTGAGGAACGCCTCCGCCAAGCTCAGAAGATGGAAGCCGTAGGCCGCCTCGCCGGAGGCGTTGCCCATGACTTCAACAACCTTCTCATGGTCATACAAAGTTACACAGAATTGCTGCACGAAAACCTTTCCGCCCATGACACCCTCCGAAGAAACACACAGGCGATCATGAAAGCGACCGAGCGTGCTGCCGGCCTCACGCGACAATTGTTGGCATTCAGCCGCAAGCAGATTCTTTCCCCTGTGGTGCTCAATTTGGATGCGGTGATCCATGAGACTGCGAAGATGTTAAAGCGGCTCATCGGAGAAGATATTGAATTTCGAGTCGGCGCAGCGGAGTCACTCTGGACCATTGAGGCTGACCCGGATCAGATGGTTCAAGTTCTGATGAATCTTTGCGTGAATGCCCGAGACGCGATGCCTGAAGGTGGCACGCTCACGATCGCAACTGGAAATGTCACAGTGGCGGGAAGAGGCATTGGCGGGCAGGAGTACGTAAATCCTGGAGATTACGTCTGGCTTTCGGTCACTGACACTGGCATAGGCATAAGCAAGGAGATGCAGGGGCAAATCTTCGAGCCTTTCTTCACAACGAAGGAGGTTGGCAAAGGGACAGGACTGGGACTGGCTACGGTTTACGGCATTGTGAAGCAAAGCAACGGCTACGTGTGGGTTGAGAGCGATCGGGGACGTGGCGCTTGTTTCACAATCTATCTGCCCAGAGTGAAAAGAGAAACCTCCGCCAAGATGGCAGCAGAAGCCGAAACGCAGACTCGAGGAACGGAAACGATACTAGTCACCGAAGATGAAGAAGCCGTAAGAGAGGCCGTGTGTGATTATTTGCGCAGCTTGGAGTACACCACTCTTGTAGCCAGCTCCGGCAAAGAGGCACTTGCTTTAGCGAGTCAGCATGAGGGCTACATCGATCTATTGCTTACGGATCTCGTGATGCCAGGAATGAGTGGAAAAGAGCTATCAGAGATATTGGGAAGTCTACTCCCTGGACTGAAGACGATCTACATGTCCGGGTACGCAGGTGATGTGCTCTTGCGGCACGGTATTCACGAGGTGGGGACAGCGTTCTTGCAGAAACCGTTCAGCCTTAGCACCCTTGCGTGCAAAGTGCGCGACACACTCGATCAGGGAAAAACTGTGCACTGACCGATGACGGTGATCCGCCAGTATCGCGAAGAGCGCAAGCGCCCACTTCTGTTCTTGAGGGTGGAAGCCTTGTGGCACGTCGAGAGTAAACTGTTGTGAGTTGGAGACGCAGAGATGAGTGGGCATCCACGCAGGCCATTGATTCTCTCGGGCACAGTGCTGCTGATCCTATTCAACAGCGCACTGGCAGACTCGCCCGCCCAGCCCGGCAATGTCACTCAGTCTCAGGCTGTTCATCAGGATTTCCAGGGGGGAAGCGCCATGTCCTTTGCACTGAAAACAACAGCATTTGTCAACGGCGGTGGAATTCCCAAGAAATACACATGTGATGGAGCCGATATCTCACCTGCATTGAACTGGAATGACACGCCAGCTGGAACACAGTCTTTTGCGCTTGTCGCGGATGATCCTGATGCACCCAGGGGCACGTGGACACATTGGATTATCTGGAACATACCTGCCGAAACTACGGCATTGCCGGAGAGTGTGCCGCAGGTAGGCGAATCCGGCACTGGCGTACGTCAAGGCAGAAATGACTTTAAACGCATCGGCTATGGTGGCCCCTGTCCGCCTCAGGGCAAACCACATCGCTACTTTTTCAAGCTGTATGCCCTCAATGCCAAGCTCGACGTAAAGGCTATGGCAAGCAGGAGTGAACTGGAACGCGCCATGAAAGGGCACGTACTGTCACAGACGGAATTGATGGGTATGTACGGACGATAACATCGTAGAAGACCATGCGAGGTTGAACATGTGGAGCTTGATGAGAAACCATCCAAGTCAGCTGGCTTGAGTTCTATCAAGCACCTTAGTACCTTGGTCATGGAACCTATGGCGAAGGATGAGTCGCGTTCCACCTATCGGAGCTTGCGCGGAAGACAACTAATTAGCACAATGGTCCGCAATGCTTCAGAAGGGGAATGTGAAAATGGCTCTATTGAAATGGAAAGTTACCAATCCTGCATCCAAAGTTAAGGGTCCGATTCGGTGCCACAAGTGCCAGTTAATGTGTCGAGACGCCGCGCTATACCTGAACCATAAATGCGAGTCCAAACCAGCGTCTGACTTGTCAGTGTTTCGTTCGGTAAGAAGCCCCTTGCATCAGTAGCTTAATCAGTCCCCCCTAACCATAGGTAAGCCCTATGGGAAGGAATCTTCCGGACCTTGTGCAACTCTCCTCGCGCTGGCGACATCTGCTCACAGTGAGTGCGGGCTATTGCTACGCAATTGCCTTCGCCATCCGCGACACGCGAGAGACATAGCGCTAAAAGGAGATTCGGGACGAAAACCAGTGCAGCTGGCGACTCCGGTACGCCTCCGCGGCTAAGAGACCCCGTTGTGGCCGTCATTCGGCCTGCCGCTGCCGGTCGCCCGAGGGGAAATGCTTCACGATGGATGAACCTCAGATTTACGCACGGCTCACGGATATCTTCCACGACGTATTCGACGATGATTCGATTGTCGTGACACCCGCGTTGGCAGCGACGAACATGGACGGGTGGGACAGCTTAGGTCACATTCGCCTGATGCTGACCGTTGAGAAGGCCTTCAGGATCAGATTCTCCACTACGGAGATTAGCAGATTGGAAAAAGTGGGCGACTTGGTCGAGATGATTAGAACGCGAACCTAGGGGCTGCTGGGAGGCGGTCGAATACCGCTGGAATGCACATGTATTGGCTACCGAATGCGGATGGGGTTCTTTTTCGATGAATCGACTGTACGCAGAACTGCAATGGCTGCCGCGCCCTCCGAAGGATTACCCTGAGCGGTTGAAGTCATTAGGCTCCTCGACCGGACCGCTGGGAAACGAACTGCGGGCGCTGGCGTCAAACGGCCTCGACCTGAATCAATTGACTAGGCTGGCCAATGCCATCGGCAGGTTACGCGCTGATGGCAAGTCGCTGAGTCCGCTGATTCCGTTTCGGTTGGCGGTGCTGAGCAACTCGACGATCGACATGATGGTGCCCGCGCTTGTGGCAAGTTCGGCGCGGCATGGCGTGGCGCTCGAGGTGATTCAGCCATCTTATGATCAGGTGGCGCAAGAAGCACTTAAGCCGGACTCGAAGGTAAACAGTTCGAGACCCGATGCAGTGCTATTTTCGTTGGACTATCGCGGGCTCCCGCTGAAGCTTTCATTCGGTGACCGCGAGGCGGCAAGCACAACGGTGCAAGGGGCGCTGGATTACCTGAAGACTCTGCGTGACGGCATCAAGAGCGTCTCCAATGCGATCTGCATTTTTCAGACGCTGGCTCCGCCGCCGGAGACGCTATTTGGCAGCCTGGACCTGGGATTGCCGGGAACGATGCGCAATCTGATCAGCGGCATCAACTGTGAGCTGGCCGCATTTGTGCTTGGCTCAGGTGATGTGTTGCTTGACGTGGCTGCACTGGCGGAGACAGTGGGCCTGGCCGATTGGCATAACCCCAACCTCTGGAACATGGCGAAGCTGGCCTTTTCCGACGAGTTGATTCCGATCTACACAGACCATGTGGCCCGCACGATTGCCGCCATTCGGGGCAAGAGCCGCAAGGTTTTAGTGCTGGACCTGGACGACACAATCTGGGGTGGCGTGATCGGAGACGATGGGATAGAAGGCATCCGGGTCGCAGAGGGCGACGCTGTCGGAGAAGCACACCGGGCGGTACAGCGCCAGGCGCTGGACCTTCGGCAACGCGGGATTGTGCTGGCTGTGTCGTCGAAGAACACTGATGAAATAGCGCGAGCGCCATTCGAAAAGCATCCGGAGATGTTGCTGAAGCTGGAGCACATCGCGGTGTTCCAAGCCAACTGGAATGACAAGGCCACGAATCTCAAGGCCATCGCAGAAGAACTTTCGCTAGGTTTGGACTCGATGGTGTTTCTTGACGATAACCCGGCGGAGCGGGGCCTGGTACGCAGCCTGGTTCCGGAAGTGGCCGTGCCTGAACTTCCGGAAGATCCAGCATATTACGCACGCACGCTGGCGGCAGCTGGTTACTTTGAGGCTGTCGCTTTCGCCCCGGAGGATTTGAAGCGCGCAGCCTTTTACCAGGACAACGCCAAGCGTGCGAATCTGCAGAAGCAAGCGGGCGGCGTGGACGCGTATCTGGCGTCACTGGATATGACCATCAGCTTCCAGCCGTTTGATACAACCGGGCGTGCACGCATTGTGCAACTGATTAACAAATCGAACCAATACAATCTAACGACGCGACGTTACACCAATCCGGAGGTAAGAGCGGCCGAGGAAGATCCTGGAATATTCACGCTGCAAGTGCGGCTGGAGGATATCTTTGGGGACAACGGCATGATCAGCGTGGTGATCTGCCGGCCTGCGAATGCTGGCGTATGGGACATCGATACATGGTTGATGAGTTGCCGGGTGCTGGGCCGCAAAGTGGAACACATGGTGTTGCGAGAGATCCTGGAGCATGCGCGCAAGGCAGGCATCCGCAAGTTGACCGGCACATACCTGCCGACGGGTAGGAACGAGATAGTGGCAAATCACTACGCCGGGCTTGGCTTTGTCAAGGTTGATGAGGATGTTTTTGGGACGACACGCTGGGAGTTGTTGGTGGAGGGAGCCAATCCGGAGCTCGCGCCAATGAAGGTGGTCTCGCAAGGCTTTGAGGTAGCGCAATAGACCCGTATGAAGCTAGACAGGATGAAGGCGGATGCGGCGTGTTGAATGGAAAGCAAGGGGAAAACGCATGACCGTTCCAGAGGGAACCTCGATGGGAGATCGGCAGGATTTCCATCTCGTCGTACGCGCGTCTGAGATTGCCGAGTTTCTCGGAGAGCCCCTTCAAGGGCTGGACGTAAACGTCGAGAAACCGCGACCGATTTCGCAGCCGGCAACCCACAGCCTGTTCTTCGTCAAGAAGTTTCGGCCGGATTGGGCAGCCTCACTGAATGCGATGCAGGACTCCCTGGTGCTGGCTACACCTGAATATGCGGGCCATTTGCGGGTAAGTCACATCCTGGTATCGCGGCCTCGTCTGGCGCTGGCTCGCGTGTTGAGGAGGTTCTTTGCTCCGGCGCCGCCAGTTGGAGACATCGCCGCCACAGCCATGGTGCATCCCGGGGCACGACTGGGGCAGCGGGTTTCGATCGGCCACTATAGCTTGATCGGCGATTCCGTAGATATCGGCGACGACACTGTGATTGCCCACCACGTGGTAATCGCACGCGGCAGCCGCATTGGCCGCCGTTGCGTCATCAAGAGTCACGCGGTCATCGGCGAGGATGGGTTCGGCATTGAATTCGATGAGGACGGACGGCCGTTGAGGTTGCCACACATCGGCGGTGTGGTGCTGGGAGACGACGTAGAGGTTGGCGCCCTATGTACGATCGCGAGAGGAACATTGGGGGACACGATCCTCGAAGACGACGTGAAGCTTGATGACCACGTTCATATCGCCCACAACGTCAGGATCGGCACTCGAACTCTGATCACAGCATGCGCGGAAATCAGCGGAAGCGTCCAAGTTGGAAAACGAGTGTGGGTCGGGCCAAACGCCAGCGTAAACAACAATCTGAAGATCGCGGACGAAACATTAATCGGCATAGGGGCCGTAGTATTAGTCTCCAGCGAGCGGGGCGAACACCTCATTGGAAATCCAGCGCGCGCGTTGTGGGCTGACGAGGATACGGAAAAGTGAATCAAACGAGAGCCTCCGGAATTCAGGACGATTTCAGCTACGCTTATTTCCGGCTGCTCGTCGCGGCGATGCAGGAACAGTATCGTCCTTGCCTCTTCGGCGAAGCGCCGGCACGACTGGGGAAGGGCGGGCAGCCGCTGCTGCTTCTGCGGCACGATGTAGATGTGTCGCTTGAGCGGGCACTGGACATGGCGCGGGTAGAGCAGGAAATGGGAATGCCAGCGACGTACATGGTCCTCGCCAAGGCGGCATTGTACGACTTTCGTGCGGCCCCGAACGCACGGCTAGTCCGCGAGTTGCGGCGCTGCGGACATGAGGTAGGTCTGCATTTCGATATTGAGGCGGAAGGCGTGATGCCAGACTCCCCGGCGGAGGAAATTGAGCGAGTGCTGATGTCCGCAAGGGACGAGCTTGCCGCGGTGCTGGGAGAATCTGTGCCTTCGTTTTCCTTTCACCGGCCGATTCCCAGGTTTCTCCGTGGACCCCTGGTTGTCGCGGAGATGGTGAACGGGTACGCCACGGAGCTAATGGCTGGATACATTTCGGACTCGAAGGCACACTGGCGGGAGGGCCCACCTCTTCCCAGACTCATGGAGAAGCCAGCTGTTGACGTTTTCCAGGTCCTGGTCCATCCCATCTGGTGGGGCGAGAAACACCAGTCCGGAGCAGAGCGTCTACAGTCGTTTTTCGGGGAACAGACTACTGGCAAAACGCTGAATGACACAATGGCCTATAGTGCCGCTTTGGCCCGTGCCGTTCCAGCGGTTGCGCGTGCGGGAGCCGATGTGATGTCGCGCAGGTAGTCGCGTGTTTGCGCACACACTTTACTTGTCGCGTCCAGGTGTCTCCTCTGGAGTCCCGCGTCCTGTTACCAGATAGACGGCGAAGCTCCCCAGCCAGTGACCTCCTTCATAATGCTCGCCAGTCACCGCCGTCAGACCTGCACGCCGGTGAGCATCAGCAACAGTATGAATGACCGGAATCCGCTCATCGCCATGTGGCAATCCGGCAGCGATGCCTTCCAGCATCCACGCCCGGCTTAAGTTCAAGCCATCCAGGTGCGCCAGTTTTCCATCGCTCGGGTCAGGCGACACTACTGGCCGCAACCAGCCGCCATCCCCATTCGTTGGAATCTTGGGCATGAACTTTCGCAGCCACACAGCAAAATCAGAGTGAGGCAATATACGCCGCATCACGTCTGCCTCAGCCAGGCACGGAGAAAGGAAATCTTCACCCGATGGCTCATATGCGAGCGGACAATCCGTGTCACAGAGATAAAACTGCTGAGCTTTCGCTACCAGCAGGTCGAAAAAACTGGCAAGTCCTGCGATGCGTGCATAGTCGAGCATCAAGCCAATGGCAAAGGCGGTTTGCGAATGTTCACCCGACCGCACTGGATAAGGCAGTTTCGGTAACCAGCCCTTTAGCCGCTCTACAACAACGATCTCCAATGGGTGCAAATTTGCCCCGAGCCGCTGCGCTTGCGAGCTATTCCACTCCTGCAATTCCGCGCCGAGTTGCAGCAGCCATGCCAAGCCGTAGGGGCGCTCGAAGGCAGCACGTCCATCACTTCGCAAATACACCGTCTCCTGCAATATGTTCTCCGCCGTCAGGCTTTGCCTCAGAGCTTCAAGTGCTCTGGGCGTAAACCCGGCATTAGGAAACGTTCGTGCGAGTCGTGCCAACATCCAGTGCCCATGCACCGACGAGTGCCAGTCGTAGCAACCATAGAAAGCCGGCGTAAGCGTTCGCGGTGGCAATACATCGGCATCGCTGTTTAAGGCATGAGCGACTTTATTGGGATACTCACGGTGTACGCACGCCAGCGCCAGATTTGCGAACCGCTCGGCAGCGTCAACATCAAGCATCATGGGCATGGTCTTCACTCTCATCTTCTCTGGGTAGATCAAGGGATACTTGGAATGAAGAGCCCCCAAGATCGGCGCAGGTGTGTCGCGTCCAATTCTGCGGCTGGTTTTGGAAACAACCGAAGAGACTCTATTTTACTGGGCCGTAGAACAAATAATCCGCTGTGTAGTTGACTCGCGCCTTCTCATCCTGATGTTGGGCGTTACAGCCTGTCGCTGGGGCTTTGCCGCCCTTGGTGTTGAGCCGCTGAATGGTGCTGACATCACTCATAACACCAGTGCCATTGTGATCGGTGGCGATGAGCAGCAGCCACGGAATCGATTCCGGGTCCGGAGCAGTCTGGCTGAGGACCTTTCCTTTTACCTGACTACCGTCTGTTGACTGCCAAGTCGGTCCGGCGAAGTGTTTTGCAATCTCCGTCCCTTTGTCGTCAGTGAGCGTCGCATCCGGTGCGCTCAGCACCCAAGCAAATTGAGAATCGCCACGTATCGAAGGTTGACAGATGTAGATTTGATTGCCAGATGCGTGCCCTCTGAGCACCAACCGTTTGGTCGCTCGGCGGCTTGATACTGTCGGGCACAGCAATTCCGCTTTGCGCCGACGCTCTAGTAAGGAAGAAAGCACAGAAGATCAAAGCACACACTGAAAGTCTTATAGGATTCGCCATGCGGGTGGTCGCGAAGAAGAATTCATGGATGCTGTCCATACAAGTCCCTACAGGGAATGAATTCACGTTTGGTGTTAGAACTACACGCAGGCTATAGGGTTGCACAATCGGGAGAACAGGGACGCTCGCTAGATGTTATGGTGATTCAGGAAAAGCGATATGGATTCGTCTGAAATCCGGCGATTCGAACAGACTTCACTCGGGGATGTTCCGGTGCGCGGCTTTCTCCATGTTCCGGCTAGCCCGTCCGGCGATGGCCTCGTCCTCACCCATGGTGCAGGAGCAGACTGCCAATCAGCACTCCTGATCGCACTGGCAACCGCCTCGAGCGAATCCGGGCTTACCGTTCTTCGCTGTGACCTCCCCTTTCGCCAATCGCGACCACACGGGCCACCTCCACGCGGCAGTGCCGAGCGCGACCAGGCAGGAGTACGGACTGCGGTCGAAGTGATGAGGCAAAAGATTTCTGGCCGCGTGTTCCTGGGCGGACACTCCTATGGAGGACGCCAATCGACAATGCTGGCAGCTGCGGAACCGGGACTGGCCGATGGATTGCTATTGCTCTCATACCCGCTTCACCCGCCTAAGAAACCGGAACAGTCGCGAACCACTCACTTTCCGGACCTTCGGACACCCTCGCTATTCGTGCAAGGTTCACGAGACGGAATGGGAACGATTGAAGAGATTCAGGAGGCGTTGAAGCTCATTCCTGCACGAACAGAGCTAGTGATCCTTCAAGGCGCCGGACACGAGCTAGCCTCGGCGAGGACGGTTCACGATGCGGTGAAGACTATAGTGAAGGCATTCTGGAACTTCGTCACTCAATGAGTAGAGATTAACCAAGCTGATGATGTGACGGCGCGCTTTTTCCCTTCTCGTCCGAGAGCACGCAACGAAGCCCTTCGCCCGCTCTGGTTGGATTGAAGCATCGATTGTCTGAAACGCAAGCGGACTTCGTCGTGTCTCCATTCTTCCAGCGGTTCACGAGGTCTGGTTCACAAATCAGCGGGCGGCATAGTGCGACGTAGTCCGCGGTTCCTTCGGCCACAAGGCTCTCAGCCACATCCAGAGAGCGGATTCCACCCACGAGAATAAGTGGCACGTGTATTCTCTGCTTGAAACGTCGCGCAGCATCCCGGTAGTAGATCTCGTTCTCCCTTGTGATGGTGCCGAAACGCGAAGTCATATACTTGCTTGTCCCACCGACAGTGCCACCACTTAGTTCGATTGCATCAATTCCGGCACTTTCCAACAGTGCCGACATCTCCAGCATGTCTTCGACAGAGAATCCGCCATCAATAAAATCCTCTGAGTTTAGCTTAATCAAAACTGGGTAGTCCGGACCAACGGTTTGGCGTACACTGCGCAACACATCTAAAACTATGCGGCCCCGATTCGCCAGTGCGCCCCCATATTCATCTTTCCTCTTATTGGACACAGGAGAAAGAAATTGACTCAAGAGATAGCCATGTGCCGCGTGAATTTCGACAGCGTCGAAGCCACTGCGCTTGCCACGAGCCGCTGCATCGCCAAAAGCGCGCACGATACGATCAATATCTTCTTTACTCATCTCCCGGCACACAGCCTTGCCATCTGCGTGAACCACTGACGCACCGAGGGCTTCCAGACCTGAGAGGCCAGTTGCGCCCCGAGCCCCGGCGTGAGCAAGCTGAATCGCAATCTTGCCGCCGCAGCGATGAACGGCATCGGCCATCTTGGTCAGTCCTGGCAAAGTAGCGTCTTCATGAATTCCCAACTGCCACGGGCCAGCCTGCCCTTCCCGGCTCACGTAACTGTGCCCGGTGATGATAAGGCCTACGCCTCCCTCGGCTAGATTGACCATCATTTCGGTAAGACGGCTAGTGCAAGCTCCCTCGGTGGTGGCCATTCCTTCCCACGTAGCAGAGCGAACAAATCGATTCGCTAAGCTCATACCATTCATGACGATTGATTCGAAAAGAGCCGACATTGTATTTCTCCTGGGCGTATGCAGCAGTCATTGCGGTGAACCAGATTAGCCGAAACCACGATAGCACAACGGGATGCTTCGGAATTGTCGCGGGAAACAGGACAGCCCGGAACTCAAATCACACTAAGGCCATTCTTTTCGCCGAGAAACGTGACCTGTGAAATGGCGTCGGAGGGCAAAAGCCAGCCGGTTGAATCTGGTGAAGTACGCTGATTCTGGGTGTGACGCGAGCAGTTGCGTCCATCGTGCAACTTGGAAACGCTCCCCCCACTTATGCTGCGCGTAACGAGCGAGCGTCGCTGCCACAGGCGCACGGCAGAAAGATTACAAACACACTGCCGCTTCGACCCATTTTTGTACTGCTCCGAACGTGTACCGAACCTCCGTGCCTCTGCACAACGTCCCTGACCAGGGAGAGTCCCATGCCGCTCCCACCGGAGCCTTTGGTTGTGAAGAACGGTTCAAATATATTGCGCAGGTTCTCCGCGGCAATTCCGCAGCCATTATCGGCGAACGTAACTCGCAGTCCGTGTCGCTGCTGTCCCGACCACTCGCGCGATACGGCTGCTCTCGCGTACATTCGCCCGCCTCCATGCATGGCATCTGCGGCGTTCAACAGTAGGTTGGAGAACACCTGCCGCAAAGGAACCGAATAGACGGGAATATCTCCATCGGACCGGTAGCGGGTATTCACGGAAATACCCCGAGCCTCGAAGCGGGACTTGTAGAGCTGGAGCACAGAATCCATTAAGTCCGGCACATTCGCGTCGTGTGGAACGCCCCACTCCCGAGCGCCATCCAACGCGGCTTGGGCAATCTGGGAGACCCGCCGTATTTCCTGCTCGGCAAGCGTGAGGTACTGGCGCCCCTGCTCGGTAAGTGTAGTCTCTGCTTTTACAAGGAAGAGAAGGTTGAGAACCGAATCGAGAGGATTGTGAATCTCGTGGGCGAGAGACGCTGCGAGCTGGCCCTCCGCTGAAGGTATCCCCGGACGGGTTTGTATTTTGCTTTGCACCTGCCGAACCTGGGACGTAGGGGGACTCGCAACTTTCTGTCCGATGTCAGACATACGCTTTAGGTTGTGCTGGCGTAAAATGAATCACATCTTAATTCGCATCTCACCCGTCCTGATAAGGCGGTTCATATGCGCGTCCAGATGCCGCTACGGCAAAGGAGCAGCGATGAATCCGCCTGCGAGGCAGTACAAGAATCGTGTGCTGGCGTCACTTCCCAAGAACGAAATTGACCGTCTGGCACCGCATCTTTCACCGGTAACACTCAAATTACGAACCCAGTTGCTGGACGGCAAAGCCGACTACGCATACTTCATGGAAGAGGGACTAGCGTCCGTTGTCCTGACTTTGGCGGGCGGAGCCACCGTTGAAGTAGGCGTGGTCGGCATTGACGGCGTCATCGGGCTTCCCATCCTCCTAGGCGCGGGCACCATGCCGGGGGAGACCTTCATCCAAGTAGCGGGCTCCGGCTTCCGCATCGAAGCAGAGCACTTGAAGGTTGAGTTTGAGCGAAGCGGACAGCTGCGAGACCATTTGCAAAAGTACATGCTTGCCCACATGATCCAGAGCGCGCAGGGCGCGGCTTGCAACCGCCTGCATACGATTAGTGAGCGGCTGGCGCGATGGCTTCTTACCTGTCATGATCGCATCCAGTCCGACAATATGCCGCTTACCCAAGAGTTTCTGGGCCAGATGCTGGGTGCCCCCAGAACTACCGTTACCCTGGCGGCAGGAATGCTGAATCACGCAGGACTGATTGACTATGTGCGCGGACATGTGACCATAAGGAATCGCGAAGGACTTGAGAACGTAGCCTGCGAGTGCTATGCAACGGTGCGGAATGAATTTCGCCGATTAGAGCTGCTCTGAATCTCTATTGTTGGTTAGTGGGACATCAGGAGGACAGGGTCTGTAATGCTCGCGCAAGTAATGTAGAAAGTGTGTTTAGTCTGTAGTGTGATTCTTAGTTTATTCCAGATTCAAGGGTTACGCTTGCCACCCGTGCCAGCAATTCCTTTGGATAAACCGGCTTCACCAGAAGTTCAAAATTGTATCCTTGCGCTCGAGCCCCTTCGAGCATATCTACCGTAAGCAGCTTGGCCGGAAAGCAGCAGTATCTTACACTCTGGATGACGCACCCGGATAATAACAGCCATCTCCACGCCGCTCATTCCCGGCATCACAACATCGCTTATAACCAGCTCAGGGCAGCAAACTTTCATCTGATCCAACGCGCTCTGTGCGTTGTAGAATGCACTGGCCTCATAGCTGTACTTGCCAAGAATCACAACCAGCGTGTCCGCAATCCATTTCTCATCATCCACAACAAATATTCGCTTTGCCATTTGTTTCTCGCCTTCAATACACAATTTGTCACTTGCTGGCATTCGTGTCTGTCTGTTAGCAGACACTCAAAGCCGCCCTAAAGGGAGACACCCTCTACTACGCCCGCTTACATTCATATCCCATTCTCGCCTGAGTGCGCGTATCCTTCGGGGCAACGGTTCAGGAGGGCGTGCGCAATGACTCATGCTACTCAACGAGGCCTTAAGCTGGCGAAATCCAATTTTCCGATGCTGTTAATCGGAGGCGTTATCGCGGCATTGCTGGGCATCGCCAGTCTCGCGGTCGGCAGATTCGAAGTGGCGATTGGTTTGTCGCTAACATTCGGCGGGCTCGGGGCGATTGCCTTCTCTTTTCTGTTTCAACTGCTATCCAGGCTGGCCGGACTACTAACCGAGATTGCAAGTCATCTGTCTGCGATAAGGTCTCAGATGGAGAAAGGTGTGCTCGGACTCCTAGGCTAGAAGAGGAACTCACATGTGAGCGACCGCACTCCAATGAGTGACGGAAGGAACGGAACTGATTACTGCTTTGCATTAGCGTTGGAGAAACTCAAACGCCAAAGCAGGGTGTCATGGTTAGTAAATGTGCCAATAACTGGTGCCTTACTCCTCGTCAGGGCCACGAGGGCAAGCTGTTCCGTTTAGATATTGACCTCGGAAATATGTCGGGCGGGAATGAGCGCAAAACAGAATACATATGGCTGTGTGCATGTTGCGTCTTGAAGATGCACCCCTATGTCGTAGTCACAGGGAACACCGTGACAGTGCGCCTTTCGAAGAATGAGACGCTGGGTGTGGAGGGTATCAATAGATCGTCGGCGCACGTCAACTGAAACAAGGTGCAATTGGGCT
The DNA here is from genome assembly GCA_964559875.1 of uncultured Acidobacteriaceae bacterium. GTDB lineage: Bacteria > Acidobacteriota > Terriglobia > Terriglobales > Acidobacteriaceae > TOLSYN. Next base: position 14,049 of record CAZLJQ010000030.1, on the reverse strand, counting down.
GGGCGCATCCCCAGTGTCCCTCTTTTTTGTCAAAAATCCTCGGCACACCAGCGATGTGCTGCGAAGCCAAGCTGCCTTCGCACTCTCTCGCCCAGTGGAGAGAATTGAAAACCCACAACAGTATCCGATCGAACCGCTGCGGCCCGTTCCTGGCCGTGTTTGGGACGGTGCTGATTTACTTGATCTATGCTGCACAGGACGGTCGCTGATGAGGTTCAAGTCACAACTGCTTATGTCATATACCATCCGCCATTCACCGAAACGGTTTGCCCCGTCATGTAATCGTTCATCGCAAGCATGACTACGACGGAGGAGACAGCATCCACTGAGCCGAAATGCCCCATCGGAATAAGCTGCGCGGTTGCACTCAAGTTGTTCGTCACCATTTCAGTTTCTATCAAGGCTGGTGCGATGGCGTTGACTGTGATTCCTTCCTTAACGAGCGAAGCGGCACAGGAATGCGTCAGTCCTATCATCCCGGCCTTTGAAGCGGCGTAGTGCGCCCCCACAGCACCACCTGTCTGAGCGGCCACGGATGACAGGTTGATGATGCGGCCCCATTTTCGTTGTCGCATACCGCCGACCACCGCCTGAGTCACCAGGAAGACGGATTTCAGATTGACGGTGAGGATTTCGTCCCAGTCCACCTCAGAGATTTCCTCAAGCTTACGCGGCTGGGCGATGCCAGCATTGTTCACGAGGATATCGATAGAACCCAGCTGGCTCTCGACGTCGGCAACCATCCGGCGAATGTCAGCTACGACCGAGACGTCGGCCTTCACGGCTAACGCTCTTTTCCCCAGCCCTGTAATCGTCGCACAAACTTCCTGAGCAGCATCGGCTCGTTCGTGATAGTTCACGACGACGTCAGCACCTTCCCGAGCGAGAGCGATCGCAATCGCAGCACCTATGCCACGACTCGCGCCCGTCACGAGGGCAATTCGATTGTTTAGGTTTTGCATGCGGCAATTGTATGCGCAAAGACGAACTGGGCGGGTTGGAAGGAAGATGGAAGGTTCAGCCATCTATATCCTTCTGCCACCGCCCCAGAACCCGATTGCCGCGTTGGCGAACGAGATGTCCGGAACCTCAAGAACAATCGAACTCACCGTGGTGTTGGCCATTGCATTGACTGCCTTATCTTTGTTCCATCCGGAGAGGTCGACGGCAGTGCCATCGCTCCGAGAACCGTGGGCTCAACGTGGAATGGCTCTCCGGCGAGCTCCGCCCAAGCCCGCACACCCCCTTGCCTCCTTTGCTTTCGAGCCTGAAGCTGCTGTTCCAGTTGCCTCTCGCAAGCACAATTTCATAATCGCCAACCCTGACGTGTTGAACTTAGGTTAGTAACTTACGTACTTGTTCAGACGAGCGAGTGCGCTCGCACCTTCCGCTCTCACGCAATCCACCCTCGCAGCAAACTCCGTTCGCAATGCTCTCATCTACGAAGCAGTCGCCCCTCGATGATCCACGTGTACGTCGCCGCCTGGCAAGCAATGACTCACTTAAACGAAGGAGGGTAATCAAGTGACCGCCAAACACGGAATCGAATTACTTCGCGACCCATCGCTCAACAAGTCGACCGCCTTCACCGAGGCCGAAAAGCAGACACTCGGCATTCTCGGACTCGTACCCGACGTCACAGAAACCGAGGAGTTGCAGTTGCAACGCGTGATAATGCAACTGGGCGAGAAGACTACGGACCTTGAACGCTACATCTACCTCGTAAACCTGCTCGACCACAACGAAACACTCTTTTACCGGACGGTCATGGCCGACCCAGCGCGTTTTCTCCCGATCGTTTACGACCCAACCATCGGCGAGGCATGTTTGAAGTTCGGCCACATCTACCGGCAAGCACGCGGCATGTACCTCTCAATCACACGGCGCGGCAGGGTGAAAGAGATTCTCCGGAACTGGCCGGAGAAGGACGTGCGCTTCATCTGTGTCACGGATGGTGGACGGATCCTTGGCCTGGGCGACCTTGGCGCAAACGGAGCAGGAATCCCCATCGGCAAACTGCAACTCTACACCGCCTGCGCCGGAGTGCCACCAAAATACTTGCTGCCAATGTACCTCGACGCAGGCACTAACAACGAGCAGTACCTGCACGATCCTTTGTATCTCGGTTTGCGCAAAACTCGTCCCTCAACTGAGGAACTTTTCTCGTTTGTCGATGAGTTTGTCGAGGCAGTGCAGGAGGTGTTTCCGAAATGCTGCATTCACTTTGAGGATTGGACGGGCTCCGACGCGGTACATCTGCTTCAGCGTTACCGCGATAAGTACTGCGTTTATAACGACGACGTGCAAGGCACGGCAGGCATCGTGCTTACGGGCATGATCAATGCAGCCAAACTCAAGGGAAAGAAGCTGAAGGACGAAAAGTATTTGTTCCTCGGAGCGGGCTCGGCCGGTATCGGTCTCGCCAACCTGCTCTGCTCGGCGCTTGCTGCGCAAGGCGTGATGCTTAGGGAAGCGCAGTCGCGCGTCTATATGTTCGACATCAACGGGCTGTTGGAGGACACTCGCACAGATTTGGTCGACTTCCAGAAGCCGTATGCCCACAAGCATGAGCGAACGCGGGATTTTGTCGCTGCTATCGAGAGCATCAAGCCAACCACGATCATTGGCGTCAGTACGATCGGGGGCGCCTTCAACCAGAAGGTCATAGAGAGTATGTCGCGCATCAATGAGCGCCCTGTAATCCTTGCCCTGTCGAACCCTACCCAGAAAGCCGAATGCACGCCCGAGCAGGCCTACACCTGGTCGAAGGGCAAGGCGATCTATGCTGCTGGGGTACAGTTCGCGCCGATCCATTACAACGGCCAGACATTTCTGCCGGGACAGGCGAACAACTTCTACATTTTCCCAGCCGTCGGTATGGCGATCTTCGCCACGCAGGCAAAGCGAGTCACGGACGAGATGTTCATCGAAGCTGGGCAGGCGGTGGCGGATCAAGTACCGTCTGAGTTGCTTAAGCAGGGTCTCCTGTATCCACCGCAATCGAACATTCTTGAGGCAGAGATACAGACAGCCTCGCGAGTGGCGAAACTTGTCTTCGATTCGGGTTTGGCTAGAGTCGCTCGTCCGGTTGACATGGTGGCGTTTATCCGCCGGCACGTCTATAAGCCGGAATACGAGAGCAAAGCGCAAGGAGTAACTAAGGCAGCCTGAGACTGTGGTGTGGCCTGAAGAGCCGAACTCGATTGAGGAGACTTATGAGTCGTTCCTGATCCAGATCGGCTTTCCGGCTCTGCCAATTCGAGCCCGCCGACTAAACGGCGCTTGCTACCTAGCTTGTTGGTCATCACCGACTGTCTTTGCGGCTGGCAGTGTCCCTGTGCTTCAGGTCCGGGCAAGGGCGGCCCGAAGGCTACCCTTGCCTACTGAACAAGAAGCGCTTAAGAAACCGGAAACTGCGCTTGCAGCACGCTGACCATGGCTGGGGATAGTTGTTTGAACAGCTCAGCGTTATAGGACGCGCAGTAAGGGACTCCGGGGACCGATCCGTAGATGATCGTCGGATCGGTCGTTCCGTCCTGCGGACGGGTCGGGTCCATCGTGCCCACCGGAATGACGCCATACGCCTTTTGAAGATTCGGGCAGTTGAGCACCTTATTGCTCTGCACAATCTGTTGCGCGGCAATGGAGTAGGCGCGGGATTTTGCCGCTGGCATGCCTGCCTTTACTGCCGGATCGACATTCACCGTCACGATAGAGATTGTGTAGTCGCTGTTCAAGTAGATCTCAAAAGTTCGAAGCTGCTGTGGAAACTCGCGTAGGGAACAAGTCTCCACCTGCCAAAAGCCGCTCTGCGGGGAGCCGCCAGACGGTGGCAGAAACGCCTTAACCGTATTGAGGTGACGATGTCCCGCCATCCACATAAGCAGATTCGGCGTGTTCTGTAGAACGGCAACCAAGTTCGTCAACGAAACCGCATTCTGCATGGTCGCATTCGGGTCCATGCCGGACTCCCACCACTCCATTTCGCTGCCGATATTCATGACTGCGATCGGCACGTGCGCGGCAATAATCATGAGTTGGTTCGCCGCCTGACCGGAGGCGAGTTCGGCCTGCAGCCAATTCCAGCGGGTTGTGTCGAGGAAGCCGTGTCCATGGATGTCGTGCGAGCCATCGGTCTCCGACTGTGTGTCGTCCAACACGATGATCTTCAGAGGAATCTCCGACTTGGGCACAAAGCTGTAGCAAGCGAATCCGCTTCCCATGGAAGGGTCTACCAGATTGAGGCCGTGGCCGACCGGAGACGACAAGGTATTGAAATACTCCTGGATCCATTCGGATCGCATCAGCGAGCGGCGATTGGGATCCGCGGCCACCGTGGGAGCCGCTCCCATAGTGGCAACCGAGCCGGCGCCCTTGATGTTGCCGTTCGGAGTCGAACCGTCGAGTACGCCCATGTAGAAGGTTTGCTGTTTTATGCTTGCGCTGGTATCGAAGATGCAGGGAAATATACCGGAATTCGGCGTCACGACGTCACCGGCGGCCCAGATTTTGTTGCTTAGATACGACTGTCGTAGCTGAAGAGTCGGGTCGGCATCGACCGGGACGCTTCCGATAAAGAAGTGATCGTGGTTGCCCATCACCTGGTACCACGGAATCGCCCGATTCAATCCCGCCGCTTTGAATGGCCTTTGATAATCGATGGTCGACGCTCCCAAATTAGCGCCCGAACTGGGTGTAATGACCTTGCCGTCGATGATGTCGATGTACCAGCGCAGCTCGTTATACTGTGTGCTGTTGCATGTATCGCCAAGCGAGATGCCGAAATCAAACGGACTCTTCTCATGAAGGGCATTGATGGTTTGAATGGCGGCGTCCAGAACATGCGTGGTGTAGAGCATGATCGGCGAGTAGAGCGCAGTTCCAGGGGCTCCGTACACTGGATCTTCCTGCTGAAGGTAGATGATTTGATTGGGAGCTTCCTTGTCGGTGATGTGAATATCGGAGATGGCGAAGAAGTTCGCTAGTTGTTGAAGCCTGCTGGGGAGTTGGCTTCCATAGCCAGCCGGCATGATGTCGAAGCGCTGCTGAATCGCGAGCCCCCCGCCAAGCGTGTAGTTGCCGTAACCGTACTTCGCGTATTGAGAGATCTGTGGAAGCTCGGTCGGATAGAGTCCTGTACCTGAGTTCGGGCCAGGAGGCTGCGGCGGCATGGAAAATGACAACACCTGATCGGTGGTCGTAAGAACTGAAGTGTCGATGGGGTACCACGCGTACTGGGCGCCGTCTCCGCACCCAGTGTTGAGAACACCGAGATATACTGCGGCAACAGCCCCGGCAACGGTCCCGGCGGCCCCTTTGAAAAAACTCCGGCGGGTGACGCCGTGCACCAGCCGTACTTCGTCGCTTGCAAGAATCTTGCTGCTCTCTTTCGAATCGTTTGACATAAGCCTCCCAGCGCACATGTCGCTCCCGCACTCAGCCGCGCAGAGCAATTCCCAACCGCGCATCTGTAATTGATCGGCACATCGGCAATCCATCTTCAGCAAGATGTGCCTGAAAGAGGAACAAAGTGGGAGTAGAGCTTCATGCCCGGCGAAGAAAATGCCGATAGAGTCTCTGAAAACATTTCTCGGTTCGGTGAATTATGAACAGGACTCCGGTTGTCTTGTCGTTGTCGATCTTGATCCATGCCTTGATGCTGCTCACGGGGTGCAGCAACTCATCCAGCTTTAATGCGCCAGTGTCGAATCCCGCTCCACTGAGCACCAACAACGTCAACCTGGTCTTCGTCGTTAGTCCGGATTTGGCTTATCAAGCTACCGGGGATGTCAATCCGAGCACTGCGAACCTTACCAATCAGGGCTTACAGCGATCTTTGCTCATGGCTCCATTCCTACAACAGCAGGTGCTGGGGAGCAAGAATGTTACCAGTATCTACGCCCTTGAGCCGACGACCCATTTGCAGACTGCGAACGATTATCCCGACATGGCGGCGCTTGAGAGCGTTCAGCAGTTTGCCCTGCTCAACCAAATTACTCTGCCGAGTGCGGCTGACGGCTCGGCACCACTTTCTGCTGCCAGCTACCCAATTAACGTATCGTATGCGCCAGGACCTTTGCCCAGTGGGGTTGGCGCGCCACTGTTCCCCTGCCCGGGTTGCCAGGGGCTCGACTTCAACGATGAGGGTGGCGATAACGAAGCCCTAGCTTCCTCTATTATCAAAGCAAACGTCCCCGGCTTCTATGTCTTCTCTGCTCCGTGGGAGACCACTAGCGCCCTGTTGACGAACATCAATCGGTTCGAAGGTTACAACCTGGCTCTACCGGCGAACTATAAAGGCCCCAATTACATTTATGCGTTCTCGATTACGCCGTCGGGAAGCGCCAGCCTGCTTACCTACAATAGCAATGTGAGTCCGCCTTCGAGCTATCCTGCGTTGCCTTCTCCTGTTTCGGTCAGCCGTACATGCACTGCGCAGACGCCGTTCAGCATCACCGTGACCAGCGGCGTCAATGGCGCTGTGATTCCGGCGGGAATCAACACAAACGAAACTCTCTACATGATTCGGCACGTTGAGGCGCACCCAGGAAGCAGTTGGGACGATGGCAACTACGTCGCCGCGGGGCAATGGCGCGCACTGAGTCTTCCAAACGCACTGCTCGGAAAAATCAGCCCAAGTGAGGTTTGGTCCATCGATCCGGCACAGGTTTTTCCAGGCGCATTGATCACTCCGGGCAATTCCGACTGGTCGTACATTAGGGCAACTCTGACCGTCGAACCTTACGCAATTGAAAATAACTTGCCATATCATCTCGTCTCGAACTTCGGATTGGCTGCTCCAAATTCGCCTCAACTCACCAGTGCGTTTTTCTTTAACGGCGGAACATTCTCCAATCAGAAAATACTGCTATCGTGGGAGCACCTTCACATCCCAACGACAGTCAATGCACTTCTTGCGAGCTATTTTCCGAATGGTGGTGCTCCAACCGCTCCCGATTGGCCAGACTCCGACTACGACACCATCTGGATCGTGACCTTTGATGCGGCCGGTAATGTGACGGTGGACAACTCGACATGCGAAGGCATCAACTCCGCAACGCTGCCGGTCGGAGCGCCTCAATTCTGATCGCTCCACTGCGCTGGCCTTGCCGAAGCACATTTCGTACCCGGCAGTTGCCAGGAAAAGTTGTCACTGAGCTGGTGCCGAGCTGGACCCAATCGGCTGGAGAATTTAGCACTGTCGGGTAGGCAGTTTGACAATCAGCCCATTTGCCGCTAGATTACGTAGGCGAACAAATGGCGAATACTGGCATTGCCGCGGAGCTTCGGAAGCAGGTGGAATCAGCGCTGGCTCTGCGCATTCCTGCGGCCTTGTCGATGCGTCTAGCGACGGCTCCAGAGCGGCTCTCCTGCGGTCTAGCTGAGGTAGATGCTGCGCTGGCCGGTGGGCTTCCTATGGGAGCAATCACGGAGCTGGCGGGTCTTCACTCCTGCGGACGCACAACGCTTGTGCTCTCTACGCTGGCCGTGGTCACACAGTTAGGCGATAGCTGCGCTTACGTGGATGTCGCCGATGCGCTGGACCCGGTTTCAGCCTCCGCGCTGGGAGTGGATTTGCGCCACCTGCTCTGGGTCCGCACCGGAGAGGTGCGCGCTGGCGAAGCTGCTGTGGCCGCAGGGTCTCCCTTCCCTGTGGCTGCGTCAGCTCCGACGGTGGAGAGCAAGAGAGTGGGCGGCATGGGGTGGTGCCATCCGCGAGATGAAACCATTGGGCTGCCCAATGCTGTAGGCAAACTCTTCCAGACGGTGACGAAAGAGAAAGTGGATTTTACGCCGCGCTGCTCGGAGGCGATCCCACGCGAGCGTGTGCAGCCGGTGTCTTTTGTGCCTATGCCGCTTGCACAGAAACTGCAAGACACGCCGCCGCGCCGTGCCAATGCGCATGGAAAGAACGTGTGGACACGCCTCGATCAGGCTCTGCGTGCTACCGACCTGTTGCTCAACACCGGGGGCTTCAGGGCCATTGTGCTTGACATGGCGGACGTATCTTCAGAGCAGGCGCGGCGCGTTCCGCTGGCGACGTGGTATCGCTTCCGTTTGCAGGCGGAAAAGTCGCGCACGCTTTTTCTGCTGATGACTCGCGTGCTTTGCGCGAATAGCTGTGCTGCGGTTTCACTGCAATGTGAGCAAGGTGAGATCGAGTGGCAAGGGGCGACATGCAACAGTCCACGGCTGCTCACTGGAGTGCGTTACCGCGTGAGCGTGGAGCGCCGTCGCTCGGTTGATCCAACACGCAAAAGGCCAGCCGTCTCCGCAACAGCCTCCTGGCGCAGCACCGCTACGTGGGCGAGATGAACTATGCCTGCCCCGCTGTATCTCTGTCTTCATCTCTGTGACTTTGCCGCGCAGGCAATTGCCTGCGCGAAGTCTGCGTTGCATGAGCGGCCCTTGGCGATCTTGAATGGCGAACCACCGCTTGAGCGCGTCTTCGCCATGACGCGGCAGGCCCGGCAACTTGGCATGGAAGAGGGCATGAGCCGCGTGCAGGCCGAGTCGTTTTCCGTGGCGGTGGTGCGGCGTGACCGGCAGCAGGAAGAGCGCTCCTTCGCAGAGTTGATGCGATGCACGCAGCAACTCTCGCCACGAGTGGAGACCATCTCATCTCCGCAGGAAGAGCGTTGCGGAGCCACGCTGGTGCTGGATGTGACGGGATCAGAGCGCTTGCTGGGAAGCGCGGCACAGATTGGCGCAACGCTTTGGCATACGGTATGTGCCTATGGATATGAGGCGAGCGTGGCCTCTGCGCATCGAGCTTCGGCGGCTCTGCTGGCAGCGCGTGGAACGCCGGGCGTAACCACGATTGCTCCGGGATGCGAAGCTGAAACACTAGCCCCTCTTCCGCTCTCCGTGCTGGAGCCGGATGTAGTTGCCGCGCAGACCTTCGAGAGCTGGGGCATTCACACTCTGCGTCAACTGGCGGCGTTGCCAACGAAGCCTCTTGCAGCGCGTCTGGGACAAAGCGGTTTGCGATTGCAGTCACTGGCACGCGGCGAAGGCAACTCTCTACTGGTCCCCACCGAAGAGCCTGTGGACGCACCCCTCACCGAGCGCGTGGAGCTGGAGCATCCGGTGGAGTTACTGGAACCATTGTTATTTCTGTTGAGCCAGATGCTGGAGCAGCTCTTGCAGCGTGCCGCACTGAGAGCGCTGGCTATTGCTTCGGTGGAGACCTGCCTGGTGCTTGATGGCCCCTCGAATGCCGCACGCTCCGCGCATCGCCGCACCGTACGGCCAACACTGCCAGAGCGCGACCGCCTCACGTTGCTCAAGCTCATTCAGCTTGATCTGGAGTTGCATCCACCGGAGGCTGCGGTGATTGCCTTGCACGTCACTGCTTATCCGGCGCGTGCGCAAACGGCGCAGCATGGGCTCTTTGCAGCGCAGGCTCCCGAAGCAGGGCGCATGGAGATTCTGCTGGCGCGACTGCGTAAGCTGGTGGGCGACGGGCGCGTGGGTGCGCCGGAATTGCTCGACTCACACGCGCCGGAGGCATTTCGCCTTACCGGCTTTCAGATTGCGCAGGCGGCTTCGCACGGCACTGTGTACGCGGCTCCCGAGCAGCGTGCTTTGGCGCTACGCATGGTGCGGCCTCCGCAGGTAGCGTATGTGGATGTGCGCTGCAATGCGCCGTGTGCGATGCGTTACGAGGGGAAGCGTCTCATGCTGCAAACAAGTTCCGGCCCATGGCGCGCCAGTGGCGCATGGTGGACGAATCCCGCGTGGTGCCGCGAAGAGTGGGATGTGACCGTGCAGGAGCATCCGCAACGCTGTCTGCGTTTGGCACACGACCCCTCAGCGGATTGCTGGTACGTCATTGGAATTTATGACTGAGCAGGCGCCGCCAGCCGGAGTGCGATTCATCGCGTACCCGGCAGGCACCGTACGCGAAACTTCATTTGAGGACCACGATGTATGTAGAGCTTCACGCCCGTTCAGCTTTCAGTTTTCTTGAAGGCGCATCTCTGCCCGAGCTGTTGATGTCTCGCTGCGCGCAACTCGATATGCCTGCGATGGCATTGCTTGACCGCAATGGCCTCTATGGCGCACCTCGCTTTCACATCGCTGCTCAGCGGGCTGGTGCGCAGGCACACATCGGAGCAGAGATTGCCGTCGGCAACGCCGGAGAGCGTATGCGTCCTCCATCTTGGCTGCCGCATCAGGTTCCGGCAGAACCCGTGCGCTTTGCGTTACTGGCAGAGACGCCACAGGGCTACCAGAACCTGTGCCGATTGATTACTCATATGAAGCTGCGAGAGCCGCACAAAGCAGAGGGCGCGGCACTCTTGGCCGATATAACGGAATACTCAGAGGGCCTTGTCTGCCTGACAGGCGGCGATGAGGGCCCATTGGCATCGGCCTTGGAGCGGGGTGGATACGACGAGGCAATGCGAGAAGTCACGCGGCTCATGCATATCTTCGGACAACGCAATGTGTACGTTGAATTGCAACGCCACTTCGACCGCGCAGAAGAGCATCGCAATCAGGCAGCGGTGCGTATCGCCCGTGCGTTGCATCTTCCGCTGCTTGCTACCAACGGTGTTAGCTACGCAACGGCCTACGAACGCGAGGTGCTCGACATGCTCACTACGATCCGTCATCACTGCACGCTGGAAACCGCTGGCCGCCTGCTCTCGTCGAATGCAGAGCGCTATCTGCGTTCGCCGCGTGAGATGCGGCAGCTTTTCTGCGATCTCCCCGAGGCCATCGATAACACGCTGGAGCTTTCCGCGCGTCTCTCATATCAGATGAGCGATCTCGGCTATCGCTTCCCCGACTATCCCGTGCCGGAGGGCGACTCGATGCAGTCGTTTCTTGAAAAGCGCACGGAGGAGGGCATTCGCAATCGCTACCTGCCCAAGAGCGATGACGCTCTTTTCGCTCGCGCGCAGAAGCAGGCACAGCGTGAACTGCAACTCATCGCCAAGCTCAGTCTCGCCGGATACTTCCTCATCGTCTGGGACATTGTGCAGTTCTGCCGACGCAATGACATTCTGGTGCAGGGACGCGGCTCGGCGGCCAACAGCGTGGTCTGCTACGCACTCGGCATCACTGCGGTCGATCCTGTTGGCATGGAGCTGCTCTTTGAACGCTTTCTCTCCGAAGAGCGTGGCGAGTGGCCGGACATCGATCTCGATCTGCCGAGCGGCGATCAGCGCGAGCGCGCGATTCAGTACGTCTATCAACGCTACGGAGAACTCGGTGCAGCGATGACCGCCAACGTCATCACCTATCGCGGACGCTCGGCGGCACGCGAAGCAGGCAAGGCTCTGGGCTTTGACGCCGAGACGCTGAACCGCCTTACCAAACTCGTCAGCGCTTGGGAGTGGAAGGACAAGAACGAAACTCTCGCGCACAACTTCTATGATGCGGGATTTGATATTCAGCACCGCCGCATCGCCAAGTACGTGGAGCTTTGCCAGCGGATGCAAGACCTGCCTCGTCACCTTGGGCAGCACTCGGGCGGCATGGTCATCTGCGGCGGGAGGCTTAATGCCATCGTCCCCATTGAACCCGCGTCCATGCCCGGCCGCACGGTCATTCAGTGGGACAAAGAAGATTGCGCGGACATGAAGCTCATCAAGGTCGATCTGCTTGGACTCGGCATGATGGCCGTGCTCAAGGAGTGTCTCGACGTGATACCCGCCGCTTACGGCGAGCCGCTCGATCTGGCGCAGCTTCCGCCCAACGATCCGCCCACCTATAGTGCGTTGCAGACCGCGGACACCGTGGGCATGTTCCAGGTGGAAAGCCGCGCCCAGATGGCCGCGCTGCCACGCAACTATCCTGCATGTTTTTACGATCTCGTGGTGCAGGTCGCCATCATCCGCCCCGGCCCAATCGTGGGCAACATGATGAACCCGTATATGAAGCGGCGTCAGGGCAAGGAGAAAGTGAGCTTCTATCATCCGTTGCTGGAACCAGTGCTCAAACGCACACTCGGCATTCCGCTCTTCCAAGAGCAACTCATCCGCATGGCGATGATTGTCGCCAACTTCAGCGGAGGAGAGGCCGAGGAGTTGCGTCGCGCTGTTGGTATGCGCCGTTCCATGGCACGCATGAAGGACTTGGACGGCAAGCTGCGCCGGGGCATGACCGCCAACGGCATCGCACCCAAGGTGCAGGATGAAATTATTCAGTCCATCTCGTCGTTTGCGCTCTATGGATTTCCCGAGTCGCACGCTGCCAGCTTTGCGCTGATAGCCTATGCGAGTGCTTACCTCAAGTGCAACTACCTTGCGGCCTTCACCGCTGCGCTGCTCAACAATCAACCGATGGGCTTCTACTCCTCGGCGACGATTGTGAAGGACGCCCAACGCCACGGCCTACGTGTAAAGCCCGTCGATGTGTTGCACTCGGCTTGGCCGTGCATGCTGGAACCGGAGCTATCCAGTCCGCACCGCTTCGCCCTGCGGCTCGGTCTGAACTACGCTCGGGGATTGCGGCATGATGTCGCACAATCCTTGCTGGAAGCACGTACACAAAGCGAGTTCACGTCCATTCAAGACCTCGCCCTGCGCGTGCCTGAGTTGCGCAAAAGCGATCTCACATTGTTGGCAAAGATTGGTGCGCTCAATTCGCTGGGCGAAGTGGAACATCGTCGCGATGCGCTCTGGCAGGTGGAATATGCGGGCCGCCCGGCAGGGCCGTTGCTCAGCCCGCTGGAGGAAGAGGATGCTGTCTCGCCTTTGCAGCAGATGAATCTCGAAGAGCGCCTCGTCGCCGACTTTGCCGGAACCGGAGTGACGGTCGGCAAGCATCCTATGGCTTTTCAACGCGGGAAGCTGCGCCGCATGGGTATTTGCTCTGCCGCCGATCTCGCCGCACTGCGCGACAAACAACCTGTGCGCATCGCCGGATGCATCATCGCTCGCCAGCGCCCAGGCACTGCCAAGGGCTTCGTCTTCCTCAGCATTGAAGACGAGACGGGAATTTCTAACGCCATCATCACGCCCGCTGTTTACGAGCAGTTTAAGCAGGTGGTGGTCTACGAGAAGTTTCTGCTGATTGAAGGAGAGCTACAAAATCAGGAAAACGTCATCTCCGTAAAGGCCGCAACGATTCGCCCGCTGGTAATCAGCAAGGCTGAAGTGCGCTCTCACGACTTTCATTGATCCAACGCCGCTCCAATGCGGCGGTTGAGGGAAGGTCTGAGCAGATTGGATTCATGCTGGGCAACCAGAAGTTACCGGAGCTAAGCCGACTTATCAGTCCTGATCCGGCCTTGGAAGCGCTGAGTGAGTCCGAAGATCCCGATAGCAGGATACCAGTGCATCGAGACTGAATGCCCGATTTAGCCCACTTGGGTTGGGCAAGACCCAGACCTCCGCACCACCAAACCTCATGGACTGCTGTCCCCAGTCGACCCTTCTTTGTCGAAAGATGGCAGCAAAGGCAGGCTTACCGAGAAAAGCCAGGTAGCGCGGGCGATAACGCTCGAGCTTCTGTTCCAGTACCTCGGCAGCTGCGTGAAATTCATGATTCATAAGCTCGCTGGCTCTCACAGTCGGTCGTTCCACTGCAGCCGTCAAGCCGCATCCGTATTGCAGAATTGTGCAGTCGCTTTCAGGCTGAATCAAGTGTGGCGTAAACCCCGCCAAGTGAAGGACCCGCCAAAACCGGTTGCTACGGCTTGAGAAGTGGTGCCCCACCCGGGCAGCGCTCAGCGCCGGATTGATCCCACAAAACACTACATCAAGATCATTGCTGAGTAAGTCTGGCAGTCGGATCATCGGAAGGTTTGGACTCCATTATTCGCAAGTTCTTCGGCGTCGATACTCCCACTCTAAATGCGCCCGGGGACATGGCATCGCGCGTTTAAATCCGCATCTCATCGGGCCGAGCGTTAACCGTACGTGAGATTGGTGCTCTGTCCGACTTCGATAATATAACCGTCAGGATCGCGGATGTAGCAGCGAATCTCGCCGTACTTGGGTATCGGCTCCGTGATGAATTCGGCTCCTCGACTTTTCCACAATTCATAGCACGCTTGAATATCCGCAACCCGGAAATTCATAAAGCTGTTGATGT
>CAZLJQ010000029.1:0-64956 GCA_964559875.1 uncultured Acidobacteriaceae bacterium | reverse complement strand
AAGGCCTTGTTGGCCTCGGCCATGCGGTGTACGTCTTCCTTCTTCTTCATTGCCGCGCCCTTGCCATTGGCGGCGTCCAGCAACTCGTTCGCAAGCTTGTCGATCATGCCCTTTTCAGGACGGCTTCTCGAATACGAGATCAGCCAGCGAATCGCCAGCGAAGTCCTGCGCTCCGGATTCACTTCCACCGGAACCTGGTAGTTGGCGCCGCCCACTCTGCGGGTCTTCACTTCCAGCAGCGGCTTGCAATTCTCAACTGCCTTCTTGAACAGCGTCAGAGCCGCGTCGCCGCCCTTGGTCTCAAGCTGCGTCATGGCCTTATAAAAAATGCCCTGCGCCGTGCTCTTCTTGCCGTCCCACATCAGGTTGTTGACAAACTTGTTGGCCAGTGTCGAACCGTAAATCGGGTCCGGCATCGGTTCGCGCTTTGCAACGTGCCCTTTTCTAGGCATTCAAACTCCTCTTCCCTGCCTCATCGGCGGTACTCCCGGCCATCTCCCAATCGAAACGCCGGGTGACTGGCATCAGCGACCGGAGGGCGTCAGCCCGCGCCCGTCGCCAAGCCGTTTGTTTTACGACTTCGGCCGCTTGGCTCCGTACTTCGAGCGGCTCTGCTTGCGGCCCGCAACTCCCACCGAGTCCAGCGTTCCACGGATTACGTGGTAGCGCACGCCCGGAAGATCCTTCACGCGGCCCCCGCGAATCAGCACAATCGAGTGCTCCTGCAGGTTGTGGCCAACGCCAGGAATGTAGGTCGTCACTTCGATCCCGTTCGTCAGGCGCACACGTGCAACCTTACGAAGAGCCGAGTTCGGTTTCTTTGGCGTCTGGGTATAGACGCGGGTGCAGACTCCACGCTTCTGCGGGCAAGCCTGCAGAGCAGGGCTCGCCGTCTTGTAACGCGGCGCCTTGCGACCCTTACGCACCAGCTGATTAAACGTAGGCACTCTTCGAGCTCCTTTGATTCCGACGCACTCAGGCGTCACTGTCGGCCATACCCGCACCTTTTCGCGGGCACCGCCGCTCAGAACCCTGCTTTTCTCAGGGGCTGGCCAGCCATCCGCTTACGCGGCGCTCAGCCATACTCTCCGCAATCACAACTCGCGGGGAAAGTTCACGTTTCCTGGATAGAGGCAGCGACGGTGACGCTTGATCCCCGGACAATCGCTCAAGCGCTTTTCCCGCTTGAATCTCCGCCGGGAGCATTCCGTATCGCAACCTGAATCTGCATACCCCGTAACCAAGCGCCACGGGTAGCGCAGATTCGTTTCAGCGAGGAAGCCCTTTTTTACCGCAGCGCCGTGAAGCGCCATCGGGCTGATCTTCCACAACAGCTCGACTCAGACCACACAGACAAGCCAAACAAACTCGCAGAACCTCTAAACTATATCAACACCCCGTCCAAACGGTCAACAAATGCCCTAAACTCTTTTTCTGCGCCATTCGAGGATAATTCATTGAGTTAATTTGAGGTGTCACCCTGAGCGCAGCGAAGGGCCCCGGCAAAGCTCAAGTCTCCACCTCAGCCCGAGAGGCACTTCAACCAGAAACGTCTCGGCCCACTACGGCCCACCCACACCACAATCGCCGGACGGCCCATCTACCCCCTCCATACCAACGCCCCGTGACCCTCGTCACTTTCCGTACATCCTCAGAGTCGCTACCATCCCCCATACACAAATCCACAGCGATTCAGCTCGCGAGTGAGGAAGCATGGAGAGTTCGATTCTGTCCGCACCGGCTGCTTCCGGCCTTCGTCAGCCCCAGCGTCGCCCCAGCGCCTCACGCGTAGTTTTCATCGCCATTGGTACGGCCCTGCTGCTCTCCGCCGTTCTCTGTCCTTTAAGCTGCGTCGGCGATCCAACATGGCGTTTCAGGCTCTTCCAGGTCCTCGCCATCGTCTTCTTCGTCCCGGTATTGCTCCGCAACCTGCCTCGCCGCGGGCAGGCAGCAGACGTGGAGCCACCCGCCGTCGCACCACAATCCGCGCGCTTCGCCGGATTACTCGTCGCACTTGCCGCCGGAGCCTCGGCCTATGCCGCAACCATTCCGCTCTACTTCATCTGCGACGACTTCGAGCACCTCGCCCTCATCCGGCATCCATTCATGACTTCCCTCTGGCCTCAGCTAACCAAGGGACAGTTTGATGGCCTTGCCTACATCTTCTACCGCCCCGTTGGATTCGCCAGCCTGTTTCTCGATTTTCGGCTGTGGCATTACTGGGCTCCCGGCTATCACCTCACGAACGTCTCTCTTCACCTGCTCTGCATCGCCGCCGTCTTCTTCTTTTGCAAACAGCTCCAGCTCAAAAGTGAAACCTGCATGGCGGCGTCGCTGATTTTTGCCGTTCTTCCCGTCAACGTTCAGGCCGTCACATGGATCGGATGCCGCTTCGATCAACTGGCAACCACCCTCGGAATGTGGTCTCTCACCTCTGCCGCGCACTTCCGGAGAACCGGCAAGGTCAGCTCTTACGCGATGGCAATCCTCTTCTTCGCACTCGCCGTCACCTCCAAAGAAAGTGCATACGTAGTCCCCATCCTATGGCTGGCCCTCGAACTCATTCCGCAAGACCGCCAACCCCTGCGCCCTCCGTTTGCGCGAAGCTCCGCACCGCTGCTCGGCTACGTCCTAGCCCCACTCTTGATGTTGTTTCATCGCCTCCACACGCTAGGCGGAATTGGCGGATACCGCCTTACAACGGACGGCTCACCACTCGCACAATCATTCCGCACGCAGTCTCTGGTAGGCATCCTCATCCGCGCGCCCGCGGAAACTCTCTTTGGATACAACTGGCTTCAGCCCAGCGGCCGAATTCTCCCCTTGGCTGCCGGAGCCACAGCCGCAATATTCTTGACTCTGTGTCTGCTCGCTAAGCCGACGCCGATTGGAAGGCGCATCACTTGGTTCTGCCTGATCTGGGTCTTTGTCGCGCCCATCCCAACCCACTTTTACTTTCGCACCCCTGACCCCGGCCTGTTCTCCTCCAGAGCCGTATACTTCGGCTCCATTGGAGTTTCACTCTTGCTCGCCGTGCTTCTCAGCCAGACGTTCAGCAATCCGAAGGTCAGCCTCACCTGGGCATTTTCCATCAGCCTGCTCCTGCTCATCGGGCTTCACCACAATGTCGGGGCTTGGCGTTCTGCCGCACAGCAGTCGCGTACTTTTCTCTCTTCCCTTGACAGCTTTCAGCCCACTCCGCCACCGCGCGCCGTCTTCTTCATCAAGGGCATTCCCGACATTGTCAACGGAGTGCCGTTCTTCACGGTTGGGCTGGAGAACGCAGTTCGTTTTCACTACTCATGGCGAGACGACATTCGCGTTAGAACCGAGCAGAGTCGATTCGTCGAACCTTGGGCCATCACCATCGATATGACTTCGAGGCTAAAAGGCGATCCTCCAGAATTACCCCACTAACTCCGCCCCACAGGAGTCCATTCCACGCCTGGCCCACGCCAGCGTCTATGCCGCGTCGCGCCGCCCGCGCACAAACATGTTCAGCCGTCCGGTAAACCTGCGCAGCGACTCCGATTGCGCCGTGAGCTCCTCACCGGCCGAAGCTCCTTCTTCCGCGCTGGCCGCGTTCTTCTGTGTCAGCTGCTCCATCTCGCAAATCGCTTTGCTGATTTGGCCCAGTCCGCTGGCCTGCCTCTGGCTGCCGGAATTTACCTCGTCCACCAGCGCCTTCACCTGCTCCGCATCGCGCGTAATCCCCTCAATCGCCACGGCCACTTCATCCACTCTGCGTGCGCCATCGCTGGACTTGCTGACCGATTCGGCGATCAACTCGCTCGTCTCCTGCGCTGCTTTGGCACAGCGCTGCGCCAGGTTTCGAACCTCGTCGGCCACCACCGCAAATCCCATCCCCGCCTGACCCGCGCGAGCCGCTTCCACTGCCGCGTTCAGCGCCAGAATGTTGGTCTGGAAAGCGATCTCATCAATCGTCTTGATGATCTTCGAAATCCTTCCGCTCGAGCTGTCAATCTCCTTCATCGAGACGATCAGGTCGCCCAGTTTACGGTTGCCCTCTGCAATCTGCTCCGCCATGTGCGACATCACCTTGGCCGACTCACTTGAGTTCTGCGCATTTTGGCCCGTCAGCGAGCTAATCTCCGTCGCGGAGGACAAAGTCTCCTGCAACGCAGCCGCCTGTTCGGTCGCTCCCCTCGCCAAAGAATGCGACGAAGAGGTTACGTGCGCTGCCGCCCCGGCAACCTGACCGGAACCCGCCGCCAACTCGCCCGCCATCTCCGACAAGGTCACCGTCAGATGCCGCACCTGGTACAGCAGTCCAAATCCCACCAGCACCCCCAGCGCGGACATCACACCGCCCACCACGTTGAAGCTGCTGAACGATTCCTGAATCGTCCGCCGGTCGTGTCCAAAAACGTCTCCCGTGTGGCGATTCATGAGTTCGATCTGCGATGCCATGTCGTCGGTGACCGCGCGGATCTGTGAGAGCGCGTAGTCGGCTGCGTCTCCAGCCTTGCCGTCCCGGCACAGCTTGTCGATCTCCGCAAAGTGCGCCTGGTACACCGGAACATCCGCCTCCAACTTGGCGATCGACTGCTGTCCATCTTCGGTCGTGATCAGTGGCTTCAGCTCACTCAGATCCTTGGAAAACTGCTCGACCCCTTGGTGGAATGCCTTCCGGTCTACTTCGGCCTGAGTGCTGTTGTCCTTGAACGTGTACATGATCATGCCTCGTATGGACATCTTCATCGAGGCTCGTTGCGACGAGAGATCGTTGAGCAAAAAAACCTTCTTCGCTGTGTTATCAACTGAGTTGTCGAACGCATTCTTCATGTTGTGAAACGTGGAGTAGGCGACCCCACTCAACACGACAAATAAAAGAAGAAATGCAACAAAGCACAAAATGATCTTGTTTCCCACCGATAGAGAGTTCACGTTCGCCCTATTCCTTTCAAGGGAGTAATTGTCGATGTGGTGGCAGAGCGCCTGCCGGAGAAAAACCTTGGCGAACGATCTATCGGCGCGTGTATCGATTCGGAACAGTGAACCAATTTGAAAATAAGGTGAATTTCGTAGCTTGGCGGACTCGGGCGGCAGCCCACCCTGTACTAACTCGCCCACCCTTTGCAATTCCGCGCAACCATATGCAACTCAGTCAACATGGCCTTGCAAACGATTAACCCGTTCGTTAACAGTTAGCCAGTTTTTGCACTATTTCCGGTACAATTTGTTGCTTTTTTCGCTATCCGTGGAACAGTGTCATCACAATTCCACCCAGCACTACCAACCCACCGCCAATCATCACCGGACGGCCGATGTTCTCGCGAAACGCGAGCACAGCCACCGCTTGCGCCACCACGAAAAAGATCACGATGTAGAGTCCCATCAACCGGCTGAAGTCCAGCTTCGTCAGGTTCACCATGAAGCCGTACACCACCAGCGTCATCGCTCCAGCCAGCATAAACAGCGCTCCCCGGCGATGTAGCCCATTGCGGATCAACGCGTCGCCGCCCACTTCGAGCAGCGCTGCGACCACTAGAAAAATCAGAACACGCACACTCATATAAGCCCCATTGAGTTGAAGTGGACGGTGCTAACTCGCGCCTGTTCCCAGCGCCGCCACTGCATCGTGCCGCGCGCGTTCCAGCGACTCCTGCATCTGGTGATGGCACTCGTTCATCTGTTCGTTCGTCGCATCCGCCGGAACGTAAATCAGTTTCGTCCAGCGAACATGCACCTTTGAGAAGGGTAGCGGAATCATCAACCGGTCCCATGTACGCAGAATCCATGGCCGCTCGATCGCCAGATAAAAGCATAAAATCGGCGCTCCACTCATCCGCGCCAGCAGCACCGGGCCGGGCTTTGCCACCAGCCGCGGACCTCTCGGCCCATCGATTGTGAAGGCCGCAATGCGTCCGTTGGCCAGCGCACGATTCATTCCCAGCAATGCCGCCGATCCGCCGCGCGAACTTGATCCGCGCACTGCCACGAACCCAAAGCGCTCGATGATTCGCGCAATGTATTCGCCATCAAAGCTGCGGCTGGTCATCACTGCTACTCCGCGCCGGCGGAAGTACCACGTCGCCACAATCACCGAACGATGCCAGAACGGACCAATCACAAACCCTGGAGGTTCACCGTTCTCCACGCCACCCGGCTCCGACGAGTACTCGAAGCGCAGCGTGCAGCCGATCAGCGAAATCAGCAGGTATCCCAGCCACTCGATGCACCACAACGCGAGCCGCTGCCTGAGCGTGAACGGCGATCTTGCGCCGGTCTCTTGTGTTGGGGATGCGGATGGCGATGGGGTGCTCACCTTGAAATTGTACCTTGCGCCTACTGGTGCGAGTTCGCCCAATCGAGCGCAGCCTTCGTGCGGCGGCCTATCGCCGGATGCGAGTGAAAGAGAATCTCCACGATGCGCGAAGGCTCCCGCTCGGAGAGATTCTGCGCTGCAAGCTTTTCCATCGCGGAGCAGAATGCCTGCACCGAACCCAGCGAACTCCACGCATACACATCGGCCTGCCGCTCGTTGAAGCGCGAATACGCATTCATCGCCGGCAGCAGCGCCGCAGAAAGAGCTGTCGCTACCAGGATCATCAGCGGAAGATTGGCAAAGTCGATCTGGTCGTACCGCTTCCAGTCGAATGCAGCCCAGCGGATCGCAAGCTTCAGGCACCAGAATCCGAAGAAGGTGATCGCGCTCTGCACCGCAATGGATTTCAGCATGTGCCGACGCACGTGGTGCCCCAGCTCGTGCGCCATCACTGCCTCAATCTCATCGTGATCGCAGGTAGCCAGCAACGTGTCTGAGATTACGATGCGCCGTGTGCGTCCCAGTCCCATCAGTGCGGCGTTGGCCTTTCTGGATTTTTCCGAGAGCATCCACTCATAGACTCCACGCACCTTCGTTCCCGCTTTTTCGCTCAGCCGCATCAGCCGCGCCGTCAGCTCGGCGTCGTCCAGTGCGCGGAAGCGGAAGAACAACGGAAACAGCACCACCGGCGCAATGTGCGCCAGCAACACACTCAGCAGCATGAACAGGAACCATCCTGTCACCCACCACCACTGCGGCTGCAACCGGATCAGCAGGTACACGACTTGTACCAGCACCTGGCTGATCAGGAATGTAATGGCAAATCCCTTGGTCTGATCCCAGGCCCAATTGCGCAGCCGCTGATTGCTCAGATGATAGCGATGCTCGATGAGGAAGCTGTAGTAATCCAGACCGAGGCTAAGGAGTTTCGTAAACAGCAACAGAATGGATGTGTAGATAAATAGCGCGATGGCATAGTGGTCACGGGCTACGCGCACGGCAAACGCAAAATTGCGGAACTTGCTCGTCCAGTCGGCGGCTAGAATCACGCCCATCAACACCAGTCCCAGTGCCATGTCGGCAATGCCGATGCGCCGCACAAGGCGGTTGTAGCGGCGCGCCTCCGCCGAATCCGCAGCCTGCCTGCGGCCGTCAGAGTAGCCCGTTGAGGGAGTCCTAGTTTCCATGAGACTTTCAACAGTGTACAAGAGTCGGGCGCAGTTACCGAACTACCATTTGGCCGCTCTCCTGCTCCCGCAAAGAGTGCTACTTCAGTTCCGTCACGGTCGTGCCGGGAGGAATTTCCAATTGAAATTGCTCGGGCTTTAGAGGCTCGTTCAAGATGAGCTTAATCATCTTAAGCACAATCCTGTACTCCTCCTTCGGTCTCTCGATTTCGATCAGTGAAGGGAACCGAACTCCGTTGTAATCCTGTGGCTCGGAGTAGGTGACGTCGGTCGCCACTCCTCCGTTGTCGTCGTAGATGGTTTGCCGGTAGACCTGCAGGTTGGCGCGGCTGAAGTAGAACTTGCGATGCAGGAACCAGTTGTTCTGCGCTCCACGCCGGATCACAACGATGTGGTAATTCGGCTGGGCTACGGACTGATGCGTCTTCTCGTCCACAACCTGCTGCTTGCCCTGTTCGAGTACCGCGATTTCATTGTTCGGGTCGATGGCAGGAATCAGCAGAGCTTCGTAAATCACCTGCGGGCGCAGATTCTCCAGCGCGTTGCTGCTGATTTTTGTGACCTGGTCTTTGCCTTTGATCAGGCGGTTCTTCGGCGGAATCAACAACTCAAACTGATCGCCGTCACTGACCATGTCGAAGGCACGGCTGCGGACGATAGGCAGCAACCCGATCATGCGCAACGTCTTCGGCTTCTCTGCCAGGATGTAACCGCGAATCTCCTGATACTCGGTGACTTCGCCTGTCTTCTCGCCGCCCACTGTGGTGTCAACGTCAACCGTGGCGTTCATGGTTCGGATACTCGCCGCCATCTGGTCGATCCTTGCAACCAGCTCTTCTTGCGTGGCGCTTTTCAACGGCACGGGGGAGAGCTTGGCCTGTACATGGTGATGGCGGAACAAACACCCGGTTGTGCTGCAAACACAAAGGGCCAGCAAAATAATTGTCAGACGAGCTCGTTCCATTCAGGCAAAACCTATCTCCACTAGATGAGGCTACAGTATATAACCCGCAGTTGCTCAAACGTGACACGAGCTCGCTGCAGGATGGCAGAACTGGTGCGCCGTCGCAGAATGAGCAGGATGGAATCAGTGCGATTCGCCGTCGGGAACTGCGCGCGAAGCTTTCTCTATTTTTCCTTTGCGCGCCGTCAACACCTCGGGTGGCGGTTCGGGAAACTTTTCATCCTTCTTGTTTGCGATCGCCACCTTCATGAAATCGATCCAGATCGGTAGCGCAGCCTGGGCTCCGGTTTCCTTGTTACCTAGAGTTTTCTTTTCGTCGTAGCCCACCCACACACCGCAGGTAATCGAGGGTGAAAAGCCTACGAACCAGGCGTCGGTAAAATCGTTGGTGGTGCCCGTCTTGCCGCCCAGTGGATGATTCAGTTTACTGGCGGCATAGCCGGTGCCGTGCAGCACAACTCCTTGCAGCAGTTCCACCATCACCCGCGCCGAATGCGCGCTGATCACATCGCGCACGTCCGCAAAATTCTGCTCCATGATATGCCCATCATAATCGGCCACCTTGCGAATCGAGTGCGGAGTCAACCGTACTCCGTCATTCGGAAAAGTTGAGTAAGCCGAGGTGTGCTCCAGCAGCGTCACTTCAGCCGAGCCCAGCGCCACCGGCAGGTAGGGCTGTATCTCCGAGGTGATGCCGAACTTGCGCACGTACTCGATCACCGTCTTGATGCCGACACGCTGCGCCAGTTTGATCGCCGGTATATTGCGCGAGTCCGCCAGCGCGTGCCGCAATGTGATCGTTCCCTCGTACCTGCCGTCGTAGTTGTGCGGAGCCCAAGTCCCAGTGCCGCTGGGAAAACTGATCGGAGAATCGACGATGGTGTCATCCGGCAGCGCCCCCTGTTCCACCGCCGCCGAGTAGACGTATGGCTTGAACGAAGACCCCGTCTGCCGCAGGGCTTGCGTAGCGCGATTGAATTTCGATTCGTCGAAGTCGCGGCCACCCACCATCGCGCGGATTTCCCCGGTGTTGTTGTCGATGGCTACCAGCGCGGCCTGCGCTCCGGAGTCTTGTTCCAGCGCCAGTTGCAGCTTATGATCCGGCTCAACCGCGGTCACCCGCACATACACAATGTCGCCTGCGGTGAGAATTTCGTTCGGGATGCGATGACCGGTCCATGCCATATCCGTCCCGCGAATCTGGCCATGGTATTTGCCTATCTTGATCTCGGCCTCACCTGGCGTCACTCCAGTCACTAGGGCATGGAAATAAGAGCCGGGCTCAGGCCGGTGATTCCAATCGGAATTCTCATACAACGACAAGTCGTCGCCTTCCGCGGTCACGTTGCGCACGTGTCCCTTCCATCCGTGGCGCCGCTCGTAGGCCGCAACCCCATCCAACACCGCGCGTGTGGCCGTCTTTTGCAGTTCCGTGTCCAGCGAGGTGTAGACCCGAAGACCACCTTCGTGCACCTGGTCGGTCCCAAATTTCTTCTCCAGATAGCGCCGCGTGTCTTCAATGAAGTACGGGGCCAAGTCGTTGGGGTCCGTCTGCAGATGTAGATTCAATGGACGGTTCTTAGCCTCCTGCGCCTGCGCGGCGGTGATGCGGCCGTCCTCCATCAGATTATTGATGACCAGATTACGGCGGCGCAGAGCCTTCTCGGGATTGTTGATCGGCGAGTAGGCGCTCGGCCCTTTCGGAAGTCCCGCCAGCAGCGCCGCCTCTTCCAGCGTCAGATCCTTGGCCGGCTTGCCGAAGTAAAACTCCGAGCCTGCTTCAAATCCATACACCCCGTGCCCCAGGAAAATCTGGTTGGCGTACAGCGTGAAGATTTGTTCTTTTGTGAAGCGGCGCTCGATTTGGATGGCCAGCATGATCTCCTGCACCTTACGCCCGAACTTGCGGTCCGGGTTGAGGAACAGGTTGCGAGAAAGCTGCATGGTCAGAGTGGAAGCTCCCTGGGCTCGCGATCCGCTGGCCAGGTCGCGATAGGCCGCGCCCATGATGCGCCATAGATCGATACCCCAGTGCCGTTCAAAATCCTTGTCTTCAATCGAGATGACAGCATCGCGCAGAACCTTGGGATAGTCCTCGTACCTGGCAATCACCCGACGCTGCAAGGCAAAGGTACCAATCACATTTCCGTTCTGGTCATAGAGTTCGGTGATGGAGCTGGGACGGTAGCGCTCCAGGTCGGTCACCTGGGGCAGGTCTGTTGAATAGACAAGCAGCAGCCCGGCCAGCGATCCGAACATGGCCGCAGCCACAATCGCCAGCCCAAAAATCACGCGATGAACCAGCCGCGTGCGTTCCTCGGGAATAGGCATCTCTGGTTTGTCGAGAAGCGTGGTCATCTCAAGTGTGGGTAGCGCAAGCATACCACCACAACCCAGAGTTTCTCAGGGTTCCAGCGGATGATGGCGCGCCTCCATCCAATTCTGCAAAATGAGTACGGCGGCTAGCTGATCGACCACGGCGGCGCGCTTCTTGATAGACATATCGGTCTCACGCAGCACGCGATTCGCCTCCACCGAGGTCAGCCGTTCGTCCCAGAGATGGATTGGCAGATCGAAGTTCCGCTCAAGGACGGCTACAAATTCGCGCATCTTCTCCGACTGCCGACCCTCGGCGCCGCTCATCCGCAAAGGCAGCCCGACCACCAGTTCCACCACACCATATTTGTCGATGACCTCGGTCAGTGCGGCAAGGTCTGTGCGTTTGTTCTTGCGGCGAATGGTGAGCAGCCCCTGGGCGGTGTAGCCGAGCGGGTCCGTAACCGCCAGGCCAATCGTCCGGGAACCCACATCGAGCGCCAGAACACGTCCTGCGGGCTTTTCATCTTCGCTGTTTGCCACAACACAAGTATAGTTCCTATATACGGGTTCACACCCGGCCGTTCTGCACTGGTGGGAGAAAACGCTGCATGGAGCGAACAACAGGCGGCCTCAAAGATCAGAGCTCGAAACCCGCTGAGTTGCATGTGCCTGCTCTGCCGGCTCAACCGGCGGCGGCGCAACCGGCACCCCACCCCGTCATGCTCACTGACGCCGAGCGGCGGCGCCACGCGCGCGTCCAGAGTAGCTCGCTGGCGGTACTCGCGATCGGCGGCGTGCTCACCTTGATGTATCTGGCTAAAGCCGTGCTGGTGCTCACGCTTGTCTCGGTCCTGCTTGCATTCATGCTGGCTCCTGTCGTTGAGCTCTGCACGCGGCTTCGTTTGCCCAGGTCCATCGGTTCGCTGTTTGCCGTCCTGCTGATGTGTGCCGCGCTCTATGGTGTTTTCTACTTCTCCTATAGCCAGACCAACGGATTCATCTCTCAGCTTCCCAAGTATTCCGGACGCATTCGCAACGTGCTCGACGAGGTCCGCTTGCGCGCCGAGCGCGTCCGCCAGACAACACGTACTGTCCTTCCCGAGGAAAAGGTTGAGAACGGAACCGTCACCATTCGCCAGTCCAGCAGTTGGTTGGACGACCTGACCAGTGGCGCTCTCGGAGTCACCGAAGTGGTGGTGATGGCGGCCTTTATCCCATTTTTGATCTTCTTTATGCTGAGCTGGCAGGAACACGTGCGATCCTCGACCGTGATGCTGTTCAGCATCGAGAACCGCGATACCGTCTACGTCACCCTGGGATTGATTTCGCAGATGATCCGCGCCTTCATCGTGGGCAATCTGCTCATTGGAGTGATCCTCGGCATCACCAGTACCCTCGCCTTCTGGATTCTCGGCGTGCCTTTCTTCTACGTGATCGGGATGATCAGCGGCATTGTCAGCCTGCTTCCCTACCTGGGTATCGTGCTTGCGATTCTTCCTCCCGTGGTGGTTAGCTTGGGATCGCTGACAGCGAGCAACTTCTTTGCCATCGTGGCCGTAGTTACCATCAGCCATGTCATAGCCCTGAATGTGCTTTATCCGAAAATTATCGGCCGCCGCCTGCAGTTGAATCCTCTGGCGGTGACTCTCTCATTGCTGTTCTGGGGCTGGCTCTGGGGAGCCATGGGCCTGATTCTGGCCGTCCCGCTCACCGCCGCAGTCAAAATCATCTTCGACCACGTGGATAGTCTGCGTTCCTGGGGAAATTGGCTCGGAGAGTGATGAATTATTTGCGGGTTCAGTAAATTCGCGCAGCCCGCAGGCTGCGCTTTCTGGACAGAACCTCTTTACACTTCGATACTTGCTGCCTCCGGCCAGCGCAGTTTGCACCTGCACAGCGCCTTCCGGAGTTCCTCTTCCACTTCTTCTTCTTCTCGGCCCCGGGCCATTGCCATCTCACTGATTAGAAGGAAGCGAGCCCGTTCCAACATCTTCTTTTCGCGGAAGCTGAGCGGCTTCTGTGCCGCCAGTACCAACAAACCCTTCAGCACTACGGCTACTTCCAACAACGAACCGGTCCGCATCTTGTCCGAATTTTCCTTAAACCGGTTCTTCCAATCCGAGCTGCTTTCGCACTTACCGTCTGACAGGTACTCAAGAATCTTCTGGGCTTCCGAATTCTTTACGATCCGGCGTAATCCGACTGCCTCGGCGTTTTGAAACGGAACCATGACCTTAAGGCTGCTGGAACGGATGCGTAGCAGGTAAAAGCGCTCGATCGAGCTGCCGATCGCGCGGCTGGAGATCTGCTCAATAATGCCTACCCCGTGGTTAGGGTAGACTACCTTCTCGCCGACGCTAAATTGTGTTGTGCTCATTCATAGACCCGGGTCACCGGGCGACTTGCCTCCTCGATTATACGTGCCGACGGGGAGTAGGGTCAATGAAGGAAAGCGCGCTGTGCCTCGATCCTTGCGGCGCGGTATAATATCGATCTGTACCTCCTCTCCCGTGCCCGGCTGGCCGCGCACCACAAGGTTCTTAAGGAATGCCCGAACACATAAAGAAGAAGCTTCAGGAAGAAATTGATCTGCTTGAACATGAGCTGAATCACGAACTTCCCGCCGAGCTCAAAAAAGCTGTGGCGATGGGTGATCTCTCCGAAAACGCCGAGTACCATATGGCGAAGCAGCGCCAGGAGTTCGTTCGTGCCCGTCTTGGCATGATGAAGAAGCGAATGGCCGAACTGTCGCTCATGAATCTCTCCAACATCCCCCGCGATCGCGCCGCGTTGGGCTCAACCCTGGTGGTCTTCGACTCCACCAAGGATGAGGAGATCGTCTACAAACTGGTGACCAGCGAAGAAAGTGATGTGACCCAGGGAATGGTCTCCACCACCTCGCCTATTGGCCGTTCGCTCATGGGCAAAAAAGTGGGAGACGTGACCACCGTGGTCACACCTGGCGGCACGCGCGAGCTCGAAGTGCTAAAGCTGACCACCATGCACGATACCGTGGACACCGGAGCGGAAGGACAAGCATGACTTGGACCAGCGCCGTTGGCAAATATTGCGGAGTCGTTCTCTACAAGATTGTCGACGGCCTTGCCCTCACCCGCATTTCGCCCAACATGCTTACGTTCGTCGGGCTGATCATCAATGTCGCGGCGGCGATGGTCTTTGGCTTCGCCAGCTCTGACAACAATCAGCCCCGCCGCTTTATTTACGCCGGATTGATCATCATTGGGGCGGGCATCTTCGACATGGTGGATGGCCGGGTGGCGCGTGCCACCAACCAGGTCACCCTCTTCGGCGCATTCTTTGATTCCGTCATCGACCGCTACTCTGACGTGGCAATCTTCTTCGGCTTGCTGGTTTACTACGCCCGCGCCAACCGCTTCTTCTACGTGGTTCTGGTCGCCTTTGTCATGACCACTTCGGTCATGGTCAGCTACACTCGCGCCCGCGCCGAGTCTCTTATCCCTACCTGCAAGGTCGGCTTCATGGAGCGTCCCGAGCGCATCGTGCTGGTGATCATTGGCGCGCTCTCCAACCGCATGGCTCCCGTGCTGTGGGTTCTCG
The DNA here is from genome assembly GCA_964559875.1 of uncultured Acidobacteriaceae bacterium. Lineage (GTDB taxonomy): Bacteria > Acidobacteriota > Terriglobia > Terriglobales > Acidobacteriaceae > TOLSYN. Next base: position 50,618 of record CAZLJQ010000029.1, on the reverse strand, counting down.
CAGTGCTTTCGACAATCACTGTGATTCACCGCATCCGTTTCACCTACGTGCAGAGTACCGCGCGCGAAGCCGCAAGCCGACAGACCACCTCGGTCACTTAAGCTGCCTTAAAAAATCGCTTAATTAGGTCGCAGGGCCTACGGTTGTAGCGTCTCCCACACTGCCAGCATTTTGGCCGGTACGGTTTTGCCGTAGGCGGGATCGCCGTCTGGATCGCCCTCGATCTCCAGCACCAGCGCCGGAACTTGCGGAGCCGTTCGCAACAACTCCATGGCGCGCTTGAAATCGATGCTCCCTTCTCCTGGCCAAAGGTGTTCGTCTTTCATGCCGTGATTGTCATGCACGTGGACCGAGCGGATCAGCGGCTTGACGGTTTCAATCGCCGCCTCCACTCCCGGGTCCAGATGGGCGTGCCCCAGGTCGAAGCACACGCCGATGTCGTCATAGTGGAGCGTCTGGATCAGTTCCACCAGCTTCTCTGGAGCGGTGAGTTCGTTGGGTATGTTTTCCAGCAGCAGGCGTACGCCGAGCGGCTTGGCAAAAGCTCGCAGATGCTCGACGGAACTCAGTGCGCCTTCAAACTTGTGCTCATCGAAAGGCTCGCCCACGACTCCGGCGTGCAGAACGAGGAAGCGAAACGGAAGCACCTCCGCAACCTCAATCGCACGCTTGATCTCATCCATCGCTTCGATGCGCTCCTTGCGGTCCCGTCCGGCGATGTTAAGCGGAGCAGAGTCGAAGTGGCCCCACTCGCCCGAGGCAAACATCGGGGCATGCATCGACTGCAGCTCAACCTCCGGCTGCGAACGGAACCAGGAAGCAATCTCGCGTACATGGTGCGAGTTGTCGTAATCAAAATGCCCGCGCATGGCGAAGATCTCGATGCCCGTAATTCCACCCGCGGCAAGTCTTTCCAGAATTCCTGGGTGAAGCCGTTCACGCACGTGGATATGTGTCGATATAGCCTTAAGCATTGGTCCCCTGCCTTCTCTACCATCGTATGGCGAAGCGGCTGTGGCGGGCGTACAACGTTTCCCGCCTGCTTGATATAAATTGCTGGAGTGATGCGCAAACTGGCGAATCTGGCATCAGTGACTCTTTTGCAGTATGCTCATGGTCATTCACCCCAAATGCCGGCACGCGCAAAGGCTTTCCCGGCTGACTGCAAGGCTCTGTGTGAATTGTATGTCAGAACTGCTCCGCGACGATCTTGATGACTGCTTGGCGCGCACCAGCGGCTTGTGGGAGGAACTCCGCAATCAGCAAGTCTTCATCACCGGCGCCACCGGATTCTTCGGCTGCTGGCTGCTGGAGACTCTGCTGTGGGCCAATCAACGGCTGCAGTTGAATGCGCGGGTGACCATTCTCACCCGCAATCCTGAGACGTTCAAACGGAAGGCCCCTCATCTTGCTGGGAATTCCGCGCTTGAAATTCTCGTTGGCGACGTAAGAACCTTCCGCTTTCCTTCCGGCAACTTCTCGCACGTGATCCATGCCGCCACGGAATCCAGCGTGGAGCTGAACCAGAAGCACCCACTGCTGATGTTCGACACTATCGTAGAAGGAACGCGCCGATGTCTTGACTTTGCACAGGCGGCAGAGACGCGCAAGTTTTTGCTTCTAAGCTCTGGAGCTGTCTATGGACCGCAACCTCCCGAGATCAGCAATATGGCGGAGGAATGGAACGGAGCTCCCAGTACCTTGGAAACAGCTTCGGCCTACGCCGAGGGCAAGCGCGCAGCGGAGTTGCTGTGCGCACTGGCCTCGCATGGCACCAAGCTGGAGACAAAGATCGCCCGCTGTTTTGCTTTCGCCGGTCCCTACATGAAACTGGACGCACACTTCGCCATTGGAAACTTTATCCGCGATCAACTCCACGGAGGCCCGATCCGCGTAGCCGGTGATGGTACGGCGCTGCGCTCTTATATGTATGCGGGCGACCTGATGGTGTGGCTCTGGACCATTCTGTTTCGCGGCACGCCACTGCGCGCCTACAACGTTGGTTCGGAACAGGCCATCAGCATCCGCGAACTCGCACACGAGGTGGCCCAAGCTTTCACTCCCACGGTGGAGGTGGAAGTTCTCGGCACGGCGGGCGCGGGTTCCGCTCAGCGCTATGTGCCATCCACTGCCCGAGCGCGGCGCGAGCTCGGGCTATCCTGCGAGGTTTCCCTACGCGAAGCGATCTGCCGAACCCAAAGGTGGTTTCTTGGAACAGCTCCGGCACCGGCGCTGGAGGATGTTCGATGAAGAAGCTCTCCGACTACATTGTTCAATCGCTTGCGGATTGGGGCGTGCGTGACATCTTCATGATGACCGGCGGCGGCGCCATGTACCTGAATGACAGCATTGGAGCCGAACCGCGGATACGCTACATCTGCAATCATCACGAGCAGGCTGCTGCCATGGCTGCCGAAGGGTGCGCGCGCATCACGGGCCAGACCGGCGTGATCAACGTGACTACTGGCCCTGGCGGCATCAACGCTTTGAACGGAGTCTTCGGAGCTTGGACCGATTCTATCCCCATGCTCATCCTCTCTGGCCAGGTGAAACGCCAGACCTGCATGGCCACCTCGGGCGCCCGAGGACTGCGTCAGTTGGGCGACCAAGAGGTGGACATCATCGCCATGGCGAAGGGAATTACGAAATACGCCGTGCTGGTCGATGATCCCAGCTCGATTCGATATCATCTGGAGCGCGCTTGGCATTTGGCCAACACTGGCAGGCCCGGCCCTTGCTGGCTCGACGTACCAATCGATGTGCAGTCGGCCATGATCGACCCAGCCACACTACGCGGCTACGATCCGGCTGAGGACGATATCGCCCAGGACACTGTGCTCCTGCAGAGGCAGTGCAGTGATGTCATCGCGCGCATCCGCCGGGCAAAGCATCCTGTTCTCCTCGCCGGCACCGGTGTGCGGATTGCGGGCGCTCTGGAGGAGTTCGAGCAAACGATTCGCAAGCTTAGGATTCCGGTAGCCACGGCGTGGACTCATGATCTGATCGATAGTGAAGATGAACTGTACTGCGGCCGCCCGGGCACCATCGGAGACCGGGCAGGAAACTTCGCGGTGCAGAATGCGGACCTGGTGCTGGTGCTAGGCTCGCGGCTGAACCTGCGACAGGTGAGCTATAACTGGTCTTCCTTTGCCCGCGATGCGTTCAAAATTCAGGTAGACGTGGACCCTGCGGAGCTGGACAAGCCGCTGGTGAAGCCGGATCTGGCGATCGCGAGCGACCTTAAGTTGTTCTTGCACACGCTAGTGGAATTGCTGGATGCGGAGAGCTATGCGCCCCGGCACGATGCTTGGATCGAGTGGTGCCGCCAGCGCGTCGCACGGTATCCTGTAGTGCAGGAGCGGCAGCGGCAGCCTGGGCCTCCACTTAATCCGTATTACTTCATGGAACTGCTCTCCTCCATGCTGACGCAGGATGATGTAGTGATTTGCGGGAATGCGACCGCCTGCATTTTGCCATTTCAAGTAATGAAGATTCACAAAGGCCAGCGGCTGATTTCGAATTCGGGTGCGGCCTCCATGGGTCACGATCTGCCGGCATCGATTGGCGCGGCGGTGGCGCGCGGCGGGCGGCGCGTGATTTGCCTGGCGGGAGATGGCAGCTTGCAACTCAACATTCAGGAGTTGCAAACCGTGGTGCACCATCGCCTGCCGATTAAAATTTTTGTGCTGAATAATGGCGGCTACCTGTCAATCCGCAGTACGCAGAAAAATTTCTTTGGCCGGGTGATGGGCGAGAGCTCAAGCAGCGGCGTCTCGTTTCCCGACATCGTGAAAGTCGCCGAGGCATACGGAATTCCAAGCACGCGGGTAGAGCGGGCTTCGGAGATGGACAGGGTGCAGGCAGCGCTGGCAACTTCCCGACCGGCGCTGATTGAGATTATGCTTGACCCGCAACAGGAATTTGAGCCACGCTCACGATCCAAGGTTTTGCCGGATGGCACCATCGTTTCCCCGCCGCTGGAGGATATGTATCCTTTTCTTTCTCCCGAGGAACTGGCGGCGAACAAGATTAGCGATGAATAGCCGGTAAGCTTGCGATAGGTAGAACAGGGATCAGAGTTTCCAATTAGGACCGGATCATTATGACGGGTGCAGATTTTTTCAACGAGCTGTTCGTGCTGGAGATGGCGAACAATCACCTGGGCAAAGTCGAGCGCGGATTGAAGATCATTAGCGCATATGGCCAGGTTGTTCGCTTCAACAACGTACGCGCCGCGATTAAGATCCAACTGCGCGACGTGGATAACTTTGTCCATCGCGATTTTCGCGATCGCAGCGATATTCGCTACATCAAGAAAACGCTGGAAACGCAGCTCTCCCTGGATGACTACTCAGTCCTGGTGAAAGCGATTCGCCAGGCCAACTGCATCAGCATGGCGACACCGTTCGATGAGTGCTCGGTGGACATCTGCTGCAAGCTGGGCATTCAGATTCTGAAAATCGCCAGCTCGGATCTGAATGACTGGCTGTTGATTGAGAAGATTGCCTCGGCAAAAAAGCCGGTAATCGTTTCGACCGGAGGCTCGTCGCTGAAAGACATCGACGACCTGGTTCAGTTTTTTGACAATCGCCACATTCCACTTGCGATCAATCATTGTGTTTCCCTCTACCCGTCGGAAGACCACGAATTGGAGATGAACCAGATCGACTTTCTGCGCGATCGCTACCCAGAGCATGTCATCGGCTTCTCGACCCACGAGTGCCACGACTGGAGCTCTTCCATGCTGATCGCCTATGCCAAGGGCGCGCGCACCTTCGAGCGGCATGTGGATATCGATGGCGACGGCGTCAAGGTTTCACCATACTGTTCAATGCCAGACCAGGTGGATCAATGGTTCAAGACCTTCCACCGGGCAAAGGCGATGTGCGGAGCTCCCGGAACTGCGAGGCGTCTTTTACCACGCTCAGAGATTGAATACCTCGATGCCCTAGTACGCGGTGTGTATGCCAAATCCGACTTGCCGGAAGGTCACATCCTGAGCGACGAAGATGTGTACCTGGCGATTCCCTTGCAGAAGGGTCAGATCTCCTGCCGCGAACTGATGCGCGGAGAGGTTCTGCTCAAGGCAATTCGGAAGGATGAGCCCATTCAGATCGATGCCATTGACAGTCCGTATTCCAGCATTGCCTCGCTGAAGGCCGCAATTTACGCGAGGGGAATCGACCCGAAGATGCCCGAGAAAAATACAAAGGTAAAAGGGACAGGGCAGTAATTGCGCGCGGCGGAGCCAGACCGGAAATGAAAACGATCAGCGTCATCACGCCCTGCTACAACGAAGAACTGAACGTGCGCGAATTGTACGAGCGCGTGCGCGCCACCATCGCATCGCTCGGGGATGGATATGTATATGAACATATCTTCATCGACAACGCATCGAGCGATAACACGCGGGGAGTGCTGAAAGCGCTGGCGGCGCTGGACAAGAACGTGAAGATCATCAGCAACACCCGCAACTTCGGCCACATTCGCTCACCTCACCACGCACTGATGCAGGCTCGTGGCGACGTGGTCATCAGCATTGTCGCCGACCTGCAGGACCCACCGGAGATGATCGTCGAAATGGTTCGCGCCTGGGAGACCGGCATGCTGGTTGTGATCGGCGTGAAGGAGTCCAGCGAGGAAAGCGGCCTGATGTTCTGGATTCGCAGGCAATACTATCGCCTGGTAAACCGGCTCTCCGGAATTGAGACCTACGAGAACTTCACCGGCTTCGGGCTGTATGACCGCAGAGTGGTAGAGGCAGTGCGTTCGCTGGGCGATCCATATCCGTACTTCCGCGGAATGATTGCCGAGCTTGGATTTGCGCGGCTGGAGATTCCATATCACCAACCGGCGCGGAAACACGGAATCACAGCAAACAATTTCTATTCGCTGTATGACATGGCGATGCTCGGCATCACCAACCTCTCCAAGGTACCGTTGCGCATCGCTGTATTTGCAGGCTTTGGCGGATCAGTTCTTTCCATCACGTTGGCGGTGGCCTACTTGATTTACAAGCTGATCTTCTGGAAGAACTTCTCCGTGGGCATTGCTCCGCTGGTGATTGGCGGCTTTCTGTTCAGCTCTCTGCAACTGCTCTTCCTCGGCATACTGGGCGAGTACGTGGGAGCGATCCACACGATGGTGCAGAACCGGCCATTTGTGGTGGAGCAGGAGCGAATCAATTTTGAATACGAGCCGTCGCTGCCACTATCCACGGGCACTCGGGCCGAACAGAACACTCACTGAGAATAGATTTCTCGGGTTGGCGGATGCTTTCCAGCTCGACGCCACCATTATCTTTCCGGTCAATCGTTGAAAAGCGGCACTTGCCTAGATAGACAATCCTTGCGCGGAATTCCAAAGTATTGACTATTCGGTACTGGATGCCTCGCAGATAGTAACCGACCGATTTATAGTTCAAAGGGCAATGGACGCCGCAGCTATTAGCGCGAGCGCCATGCCAGTCTCTGCCAACACTACGGTGCGTCACGTCTGGAACTGTCTAGGTATGCGTGCCGCTCTTGGCTTCATCGAGTTGGACGCGAACGGAGTGCCGTTGCTTGCCGCGGTAAAAAACGACGGTGACTGCATCTCCAGAGCGATGGTTGTTCATCAGGTGCGCGATGTCGTGAGTGTCTTTGACCGGCTGGCCATCGATCTCGACGATGAGATCGCCACCGATGATGATCTCGTAGTTGCCGTAATAGACGCGCTGATTGCCACCCTGGATTCCGGCGCGGGCTGCTCCTGAGCCGGGGATGACCTGCATGACGAGTACACCGGAGTCAGTGGGCAGATCGAGTTGCTGGGCCAGTTCACGGTTCATGGGCACGGGCAGGGGACGGACGCCGAGGGTGGGACGGCGGACGCGACCGTACTGAACCAAGTCATTGAGCACGGCCTTGGCGGCGTTGATGGGGATGGCAAAACCCACTCCAGAACTGCCGCCACTGGCCGAGGCGATCATGGTGTTGATGCCGATGACCTCGCCGTGCGAGTTGATCAGCGGACCACCGGAGTTGCCGGGATTGATGGCCGCGTCGGTTTGGATGGCTTCGTCGATGTAGGTTCCGTCCGGCTCCTGCACCTGGCGAATGGAGCTGACGATGCCGCGAGTCATAGTCCCGTTGAAGATGCCGAAGGGATTGCCGATGGCGAGCACCTTCTGGCCGACCTGCAGGCCGGAGCTCGAGCCCAGCGTAACGGGCTGGAGGTTGGGCGCCTTGATCTGAACTACAGCCAAGTCGTGTGAGCGGTCGACTCCAATGACAGTGGCAGGATAGTGCTTCTTATTCTCAAGGATGACTTCCAACTTCCGCGCGCCGTCGATGACGTGGTAGTTGGTGAGGATGTGGCCTTCCTTATCAATAATGAAACCGGAGCCAGCGCCCTGCTGAGCTTGAGGACCAAAGAAGAAATCATAGGAGACCGAGGTGGAGGTGATGTTGACCACCGAGGGAACAACGCGTTTGTAGACATCGACGTTGTTCTGTTCATCGCCATCGAGGGCGGGCGCGGCCTGGGCTTCCGTGATGTGAAGCTGGTCACGGGAGTCTCCGGAGATCCACGAGGCGGCAGGGCCAAGACGATGGCTGGTATAGAGAAAAAATGCCGCAGCGAGCAGCACTCCGAGAGCGAATGGACGTAGGGCCTTCATGATTCGTGCCTGTTTCACTGGCTTCTATTATAGACGCGCCAGCCAAGGGAAAGTTGCGAGATGGGTGTGGCTTGACCGCAGTTGGCAGTGCGTCTGCGCGGCCAAGAACCTTTGGGAAGTTCTATCGGCCGCTGGCAAGACTGCGGCGCTGCAGAGGACGGCTCAGTTCTGGAATGCGGGCCCGCTCCGGAGTGCGGAACTGCTCGGGGATGTGGAAGCGCTGCATGATGTCCAGAAGGAGGCGGGACATTTTGGACATTTGCTCGGCGGAAACGGCAAGGCTTGACGAACTGGAGCTAATCTCGCGGCTACCTTCCAAGAGGGCGTCCATTGTGCCAACAACCTGCTTAGTGGCGACAGCCTGTTGTTCGATAGAGGATGCCATCTCCTGGGTGAGCTGGTTGAGATGGTTGGTGGCCTGGGCGATGAGATTGGAGCCTGAGGCCTGCTGCTTGGTAGCGTCACCGATCTCCTGGGCGTGCTGATAGACATCGGCCACGGCGGAGGCGATGTTGGAGAAGGACTGGCGGAGTTCGGTGGCGAGTTGAAGACCTTCGGTGACGGCGCTGGTGGATTCGAGGATCTGTCCATCAGAACGGACAACTTCCTTCTGTATGCTGACGACGAGTTCGGCAATCTCGTGGGCGGACTCGGCTGACCGGCTGGAGAGTTTTGCGAGCTCGTCGGCGAGAACCGCGAAGCCGGCGCCATGTTCTCCGGCTCGGGCAGCTTCAATGGCGGCATTGAGGGCGAGGAGGTTGGTCTGCTCGGCCAGCTCTTCGATGAAGGAGGAGATGCGGCTGATGGTTGCGGTCTTCTGCAGCAGGAGCTTGCTGTTTTCCGTGGTGACCTTGTTGACGGTCTCGATGCGATGGAGCCCGCTCTCGGTGCGCTGCATGGCATCCACACCGTTGGCGGTCTCTTGACGGGAGCGGTCGCAGAGCTGAAGCAGGCGGCCGGCGCCATCGGCGATTCGGTCGGTGGAGGTAGCCATTTCAGCGGCCGAGTTGGAGCTTTCCGCAACGCGCTGCGCTTGAACTTGGGCGCTCGCTACCATGTTGTGAAGGTTGACGCTCATTTCATGCATGGTGCTGGTGACCTGGTTGACACGGCCAGCGGCGTGCTCGCCCACCTGGGCGAGGCGCTCGGAAGCATCGGCGAGTTGGCCGGAGGAGGAAGAGACTTCGGTGGCGCGCTCACGGCATTCGCGGACCAGGGTCTCAAGACCGTTGCGCATCTGCACGAAGGCGTGGCCGAGAGTGTCCTGGTTGGAGCGGGGATGAACCTCGATGGCGAGGTTGCCGGAGGCAATGGCTTCTGAGTGTGCGGCCATCTCGCGGAGATAGGCGACCATTTCGGCAAAAGAGCGATCGAGATCGCCGATCTCGTCGGGGGAGTTGGTGGCGAGATCACCCACGGCAAGGTCGCCGGAAGCAATCTGGCGGGCGTGGGAGATGAGAACCGGGACGGCGGTGGACAGACGGCGGCTGGCAAAAACAGCGGCGACCGAAGCGACTCCGGCGACGAGAACGGCGATGACAATGGCCATGACAAGAGCAAAGGTGGAGAAAACGAGGGCGTGGCGGTTCTCGCTATTGGAGGCGGTGGTGACCGCATCAACCAGGGCGCGGGCACCGGTCCGGACCTTTTCAGCCCAGAGGACGGAGTTGGTGTTGATGGAAAGCGAGGCCTGATGGGCACCTTCGTCGCCGCTTTCTTCGAGACGGAGGTATTCGTACTGTGCGCGGCGAGTGTCCTGGATGTCAGAGAGGAGGCGTGGAAGACGCTGCTGCACATCTTCAGAGCGAAAGCTGGGATCGAGAGCCTGGAGGGTTCCGGCGGCGGTGTCAATGTCGGTCCAGAGGTGGTCGATCATGGAGTGCAGGCGGGTGGTCTCATCGGGATCGTTATTGAGGCGGGCGATGATGTAGCCACGCAGAGCGCCATTCATCTGGCTGACGGCGGAGAGAATCTCGTAGGAAGCTTTCATCTCCTGGGTACGGCACTCGGCGACCCTCTGTACGTGAATGATCTGGGCCATTTGCCAGAAGGTGAAGCAGGAACCGACAGCCAGCAGACCGATGATGGCCAGAAATCCGGTAGAGAGCTTCTTCGCAATCGTCCACTTCGCAATTGACTGACGCACGGGAGATCACTCCTGACTATGAAAGAAATCGTGAAGGATAACGGATTGGGGCGTGCGGACCCGGAAGGCGAGTTTCCGCCAACAGCTCATTACCAATGAGACTGTCCCTAGGTATCAGGGTATAGAGCGGAGAGAAATTGAACATTACAGGGAGAAAAAAATGTGAGTTCGCGTCCGGAATCGAGCGTAACTGAAGTAACTACCGTAGTAATCGCCCAAGATGGGACGGCAACTGACGCCGCTCCGGTCGCGGACGTGGGGATTAGCCTTGGACGGCGGTTTCGGAGTGAAGCTTGGCGCCGCGGCGGAGCTTGGCGGCTTTGACGGTGTTGCTCATGAGCATGGCGATGGTCAGCTTGCCGACACCGCCGGGGACCGGGGTGCAGGCTCCGGCGATACGGACGACCCTGGGATCGCAATCGCCGATGAGCGTGCTTCCCTTCTCGGTAAACTGCTTTTCGCGCTTCTCGTCGCCCTTGAAGAAGCGCTCGAAGAGGACAGGGTCAGTGATGTGATTGATGCCGACATCGAGGATGGTTGCGCCGGGTTTGACGAACTCGGTGGTAATGAAGCCGGGACGGCCGATGGCGGCGACGAGGATGTCTCCACGGCGGCAGACCGCGGGCAGATCTTTGGTTCGGGAATGGCAGATGGTGACGGTGGCGTTGGCGTTGGTAAGGAGCATGGCCAGGGGTTTGCCGACAATGTCACTGCGTCCGACGATGACCGCCTCCTGGCCTTCGACGGCGATGTTGGCGCGGCGCAGTATTTCCATGCATCCGGCTGGAGTGCAGGGCACAAGGCTGGGACGCTGGGTGCTGAGATTGCCGACATTGATGGGATGGAAACCATCGACATCTTTTTCCGGAGAGACGGAGAGCAGGACCTGCTTGGCGTCGACATGGGCAGGCAGGGGAAGTTGGACGAGAATGCCATCAATCTCGTCGCGGGCGTTGAGCTGCTCGATGAGGGCGATAAGCTCCTCGGTGGTGGAAGCCGCGGGCGGAGTGATCAGTTCGCTGTAGATACCGAGCTGCTCGCAGGTGCGGACTTTGTTGCGAACGTAGGTCTGGGAGGCAGGATTTTCGCCAACCAGGACGGCGGCCAGTCCGGGACGCAGACCTGAGGCGGCCAGTTGCTGCACTACCTCGGCGGTCTCAGCCTTGATCTGGGATGCGAAAACACTTCCGTCCAGAATGGTTGCAGGCATGGTCGATCCTCCCGAGGTGAGAATTGTAGCTACCTTCCAAGTGTACCGGGATTGGCACGGGGATGCGAGTCGGAGAGATAGAATGACAGCCATGATTCCCGCCGAGCTGGTGAAGATTGTTGTATGCCCAATATGCCATGGAAGATTGCGATTTAATGCGGATTTTACGAAATTGCGCTGCACCCAGTGCGACAAGCACTTCCGGGTGGAAGACGGCATCCCGATACTGCTGGCCCATGAGGCCGAGTAGACCGGGCCGACGGGTAACGCTGCGCCTCCGGCTGGGGGCCGGGGCGCAGGAGCGGAATAACTACGAAATCAACTGGAAAGCTCTCAACATTTTGCAGGCTTCTTCCGATGAATAGGGTACGCCCCGGATCACTTAGATGGGGGTGGAAGGTGGGCAATGGACCGAAGGCTGATCCTGCCCAGACAAATTCTTGGCCTCAGAGCATGAGCCAAATCGGCGGCGACAAGGAATGTGTGCATCGAAGCGCGACCTTCCAGAGTCTAACGGGTTACTAGGAGTGCATGGAGGTGGCCCAATGTACGCCGACAAATTCTCGGTTTTGGAAGTAGCGGAGCTGCGCAGCGCGTTGCTGCAGAGCGGAATGGATGCCCGGGATGCGGCGGAGCTGATGCAGACATTTCTGATGGGCAGAGGATATGGGGTCTCCCTGGAGGCGGCGCGGGCGGCTGCCTTTACGGTGGAGGGCTCAGGCTGTTCGCTGGAAGTGATGCAGCGGGAGCTGGACCGGATCGCCATGGTGCAATGAAGGCAACAACGCTTAGTGAAACCTCGAAGTTGCTCCGGAGGGGAAGTTCACTTGTGGCTGGTGAACCGGAAGATCTGAACCCGGCGGGCGTCCACTATGTATACAAGAGCGGTCGAGTCAGCCCACATTCCAGCCGGCGCATAGAACTCGCCCATTCTGGTGCCGGGCCGGCCGAACGCCTGCTGGAAGTTGCCGTCGTGGTCGTACACTCGAACAATTCCGCTGCCTGGGTCGCTGATGTAGATGTGGTTCTTATCGTCCATAAACAGGCCTGGGCTCGGGCCATTGGGCAAGCCGCCGCTTGAGACCTTGAATTCCTTCAGGAAATTTCCCTGCAGATCCAGAATCTGAACACGCGTCGAATCAAGCACGAGCAGTTCGTCGTTGTGGACGAAAACCGCTTTAGGGTCACTGAATTTTCCCGGCTCCGTGCTTCCAACTCTGGAACTAAAGCCCGCCACGTTTGCGGCTCCAATGCGCGCAAGTACATTTCCTTTCAGGTCAAAGATGAAGAGCAGATGACGGGGAGGATCGAGAATGTATAAGCGACCGGCTTTGCTGTCGATGGCGAGGGCCGAGGGACGCTCAAAAAGCCCTTCGTCTCCGGAGCTTCCAATCGCATGGAGAAACCTACCCTCCGAGTCGTAGACCAGGATCATTCCGCGCTCAGAATCAGAGACGTAAATATTGTCGTTACTGTCCACGGCGACGCCGCTAGGGGATTGAAGCCGTCTGCCTTTCCCGCCAACAATCTGAAATGATTCCGTCGCGGTATAAGCGAGCACATGTACGCCGTGAGCAACAGGGTCCGTGACGATGACGCGCCGCCGCGAGTCGGTTGTCACCGATTGCGGCACCATCAGGAACTTTTGTGGGCCATATGCAAGGGAGACGATGGAATCGCGCACCTCTCCCAATACCGACTGCCCCTTCGCCACTCCAACGGCACGCTCTGGCGGTTGAAAGTCTTCAACCTGTTGCTCGTTGCGGCGAAGTTGTATGTTCGGTGGCACCTGCTTCGTGGGGTCTTCTTCGATCAGTTTAGCTGGGTCAGGCGGGGCACTAGAGGGTTCGGGTTGGCCAGATCGAGATGCGGAGACCATGGAATCAACGAACGAGCCGAGCTTGGTCAGGGGCCTGAACTTGCCATCGGGGGAAAACGCACCCACATACTCCAGGCGGCGGCCTGCTCCAAGTTCCACCCGAGGAAACGCACGAGCTGCCGGTTTGGAGTGCTTTGCTGCTGGCGCTTCGCCAGCAGCGCTGGGCGACTGGCGGCCATGAGCAAACTCGGCTGTGGCTAGCAGCATTAGGCTCATAAATAGGACGGCACTTACTCTGGGATAAGCAGGGTTTGTTACATCCATTCTTGTTTTAGAAGAACTAGCCATTTCCCGCTTCCCCACCCATAGCAGTAACTCGCCACAACCAGGGGCGAGCCCCGATTCTTTCCTTCAGGAAATGCAGTGTGCATTTGGATTGCCACGCGCACGCAATCGAGAGTTGGCGATCTCAAACCCTGAGGTTGGCCCGTGCCTAGTTTGCCAAGCGATTCCAGAGATGATCTTCGCAACGCAAGGTAACCTGGCTGAGCATCTTGGATGCCATGAACCGAGTTAAAAGACTCAACCATTCGAGCGATCAGGCGCAATTGAGAGTCTCTGACTGAATAAGCAGCAAGCAGTGCTCGAAGGCAGAGAAGCTCCACTCCCGGCGGGCTTACAATCTGCAATGCAAAGAGATGAGTCACTGAGATGGCGGACGCTCAAAACATGCGACAAGCAGGCAGTCGGACGCTCGCGATTCTTGCCGCAATCTGTTTGCTCGTCGTGGGATTGGCCACGCACACAGTTGCGCAGAGCGGAAGGCGTCTGATTTTGAATGATGGCAGTTGGCAGGAAATCACTCAGTACGAGTTGCACGGAGACCGAGTGCGCTACTTCAGTTCCCAGCGCTCGGAGTGGGAGGAGCTGCCGAGGGAACTTGTCGATTGGAAGGCTACCGAAGCTTGGAACGCACGACGGAACGAAAAATCTTCGGAGCTGAAACAGTTCGAAGCGGAAGAACAGGCGGAGCGCGAAGCGGACGCAGCCAAGAGACCTGCCGTCGCGCCTGGGTTAAGACTTCCTGTCCGAGGCGGTGTATTCATGCTCGACAGGTTCTCCGGTGAGCCGTCGCTTGACGAGCTTGCGCAGAGCGGAAGCGCGCTGAGTAACGAGACTGGCCGCAATATCTTGCGCTTACCCATCAATCGGAAAGCTTCCACCAAGCAACGGTTCGAGCTGAAAGGGCGGCACGCGCGTGTGCAGGCTCATGTTCCGCTTCCGGAGATCTTCGTGAACATTGACGAAGAGGCACATGCGCAGCAGATTGCACGGACTGAGCACTTCCGTATATTGCGGCTCGAACCGAACGAAAACTCGCGGGTGCTTATGAAAGTGGAGGTGAGTGTGCTGGGCAAGCAGAGCCAGTCACAGCAGTACGTTTCGACGCGCGTTGCAGGCTTCAAAGAAGGCTGGCTGAAGATCACTCCACTTGCAGCTCTGGAGCCCGGCGAATACGCGCTCGTGGAAATGCTCGGTCCAAATGAATTCAATTCGTATGTCTGGGATTTTGGAGTCGATCCAGATGCCGCCGCAAATCCCAACCCTTTGGAGCCGGAGATTCCCGCGAGCGAGAAATGAGCTTTTGATAATTCGGACGACTGAAAAGCGAAAAAAAGATATAGTTTCTTGCAAGGCACAAGGCGGCAACCGCGCCGGGACCGCTACTGATCAGAGTTTCAGATCAAAGCTTCAGATGAAACCAAGGACGGAACAGAATGGCAGAAACAGATGGGGTCAAGAGCCCTCAGAGTTGGACGAGCACGCAGGCATACGTCATGGCGGTTCTTTGCCTGCTGGTAGGATGCGCGGTGGGTTACCTGCTGCGCGGCTCGATGGGCGGCGGCAGCACGGCCGCACCGGCTCCAGCCGTAGCGAATGAACAGCCGCAGCCCATGCCGCAAGGTGGCATGGGACAGCAGGCGCCAACCCCGGCGCAGATGAAGGCGATGGCAGATAAGCAGGCAGCGCCACTGCTGGAACAGCTGAAGTCAAGACCGAACGATGCGGAGCTGATTGCGCAGATCGGCAATATGTATTACGACGCGCAGATCTTCCCGGTGGCAATTGACTATTACCAGAAATCTCTCGCCATTACGCCGAAGAACTCGAACGTGCGCACGGATATGGCGACCGCAATGTTTTATTCCAACGACCCGGATCGCGCCATTGCGGAGTTTGATCACGCCTTGAAGGATGACCCCAAGAACAGCAATGCACTGTTCAATCGCGGAATCGTGAAGTGGCGGGGAAAAATGGATGTCAATGGGGCCGTGGCGGACTGGCAACTGCTTCTGAAGCAGAACCCCAACTACGAACAGGCCGACCAGGTGCGGATGTATATGGCAGAGGCCAAGAAACACTCCAACATTAAACCGGGACAGAAGACCGACAAACCGGCGATGTGAGTCCAACCGTTTAGTAGTGACCGATGAAGCCACGGTACTGGCCACGAGTTTGGCCGTTGGCAAGACTTGTGTGAAGCGAGCATTCGTTAATCCAAACGATCGGGAATTTCTAAATGCATAACTTTACGGTTGCCGACTTGGTGCAGACCACGCTCGCGACTGTTGCTTTTGCACTGTTTCTCCTTCCTCCCGGATATCTGGTGGCCCTAGCCGGCAATGTACACGGAATGCGCAGCCGTTCGGCGGCGGAGAAGCTATTGTTTAGTGCGGCGTTCTCCGTCGCGGTCACTCCCATCCTGGCCGTTTTGGTAACAAGGGTTTCTTCCTACAAGGTCACACTTGCGGTGTTTCTCCTGCTCGCCCTGATCTCGATATCGACGATCGTCCGCAGGTTCCCGCTTCCCGCTGGATTCTTTTCCAGCATTCGGCGCAGCACATGGATTCTGCTGGGCATGATGCTGGCCTGGTTTCTGCTGGTGCAGTTCTCGCTGGCCGATTTGCAAATCGGCAATCGCCTGTACGTCAGCTATGTGGCGTTCGACCATTCGGTGCGGGTGCCTTTCGTGGAGGCGGCGGCGAGGAGCGGAGTTCCGCCCTTGAATCCCTTTTATGGGCTGGGGAAGATTCCTGTTCTTCGTTATTTCTACTATTGGTATGTGGTCTGCGCATTGCCGATGCAGCTATTCGGCCTGAGCGCCAAGGCGTGCTTCGACGCCAGCGTGTTCTGGAGCGGGGTGGGGTTGGCCTCCGCCATTCCACTTTTTCTGAAGCACTTTCTCGGCGAGACTGAACATCTTCGCAAAAAGTCCGTGATTGGGATTGCGCTGCTGGCCGTCACTGGGCTGGATCTTCTTCCCTATGCCGTGATGGTCCATCGCTATCACGTTTTTCCGCCGGATATGGAGTGGTGGGATCCGAACCAGATCACGTCCTGGCTGGGCTCGTTGCTATGGGTGCCGCATCACGTAGCATCGCTTACGGCGTGCATGGTTGGGCTGCTGGTGTTGTCCACGATTGATGAAGACAGTCCGCTTCGCCAAACCATCTGGGCCGCGGGTTTGGCGGGACTGGCCTTTGCCAGCGCGGCGGGGCTTTCGGTCTACGTGCCTTTCGCTTTCGCCGTTTTTGCGATTCTGTGGGCGCTGCAAACTCTTCGCGAGAAGCGAATCAAAACGTTGATGGCTTATGTCGCGAGCGGCATATTTTCACTGTTGCTCTCATGGCCGTACCTGCGGGACCTGCTCTCAAAGCCGGTGGACACAGGCTTGAGTACTGTCAGTCATGGCGAACGATTCGCCTATTTTGCAATTCGCGATTATCCGGATGCACTGGAACTCCTCGGCAGGATGGGAGCACACAACCATCTGCTGCTCGAATTGGCGAAGCTGCCGATTCTCTTGTTCGTGTACGTCCTCGAATTTGGATTCTTCGCGCTGATCATGGTGTTGTGTCTGCGGCGGGAGTGGCGGAGCCCTGTGCCATTGAGCAGGCAGCGACGCATGGCTTGGATGATGTTCACGGTCTGCCTGCTGACGTTGAGCATCATGAGGTCGGACACGAGCGGCGCCAACGACCTGGGGTTCAGGGGAATGCTGGTGGTCCAGTTTGTGCTGCTGATATGGGCGGCACCGATTGTGCACGACGCTTTCTTCGGAAGGGATGCAGGACTTGGGGCGCGGTGGATCAAAACCTCTTTGATTTGCACGCTCGTTCTGGGCGTGGCAGGAACGGCTTATCAGCTTTTGGCACTGCGCTGGTATGCGCCGCTGGCGGATGCGGGGAAGATCGTGCGCACGGAGCGCTTTCTCGGCGCGCCTGGCTTCGGGCGGCGCACGTACTGGATGCGGGAGGGATTCGGCCGTCTGAACGAATTGACCTCTTCCAATAGTTCGGTGCAGTACAACCCGGTGCGGGACGAGGTTCTAATCGCTCACCTGTATTCGACGCGACAGGCGGTGATGGGGGACGCTGGCTGTGGGAGCGCCTTCGGAGGCGATTATGAAAAGTGCAGAGCGGTATTCCCCTCGGTTGCCGCAGTGTTTAACGATCCCAATGCCGTGCGGAATTGGGACCTGGACAGCTTTTGCGATGCCTTCCAGATCAACGTGCTGGTGGCGACAAACGCCGATCCTGTGTGGGGCGATCCCGGCAGTTGGGTCTGGAACAGGCCCAACCTTGTTGCCAATCCGTCGCTACACGCAGTCGCTTGCGGCACCGCATCTTCTCGCCGGTGAGGCGGTCAGCCGAATGTGATGTGCTTGCACGAACAAGCGAGGCTATGTCTATGTCTTTGATCATGGGGGATTTGACGTAGTAAACGGAGGCGGTCTGTGTTAGAAGCCGCGACGGCGCATCTGAAATGTTCAAGGATTGCGCGGTTTTGTGGCGCTCAGACGGCTGCGGGAGATTTGTATATACTATCGTCTCAATCGCTTACGAATTCCCCAAGAAGGAATTCGGAGGCTAGGCGACAACGGCGACGCGATTGCATACTGAAACCGTGCGAGGTGGTTGTGAAAAGGGTCCTGCAATCGATCTCAGTGATGGCTTTAGCCAGCGCCTTCTGTGCGGTGGCCTGGGCGGGAGTGCATCCGGTTCCCCTCGACCCCAAACAGGATCCTGCGACCTGCGTCCAATGCCACGAGGATAAGACGAAGGGCAAGTCGGTCCATTCGGCGATTGCCATGGGCTGCACCAGCTGTCACGAGATCCGGGTGAATAGAGGTATCACCCGCACAAAGCTCATCACCACCACCACTGCGGCTCTTTGCGTTACGTGCCATGCCGACAAAAAGGCTGCTGACATCAAAGGGAAGGTTCACCCACCGGCGGTGCGCGATTGCGTAAAGTGCCACGATCCGCATACCTCTGACAATAAATATCAGTTGCTTAAGCCCGAGAGCGGCGATAGCAAGGATACGAACCTTTGCCTTAGCTGCCACAAGACTGGCGTTGATGTCCCGAAGGACGGCAGCCGCCATGCCGCGCTGGACATGGGATGCGACACCTGCCACGTCACGCACAAGACCGGCGAGCGCGGCAAGCGTGAGTTTGATTTCCACCTGACCAAGGATGCTCCGGCGCTCTGCATTGACTGCCACGACCCGAAGGATGAAACGCTGATAAAGGCACACCAGGGCCAGCCGTTCCAGACAGCGGATTGCCTGTCCTGTCACGATCCGCACTCTTCGGGCAGCAAGAAGCTGATGGCACAATTTACCCATGTGCCATTTGCCGGCGGACAGTGCGATACCTGCCACGCCCCGGCCAAAGACGGCAAGGTGGTGCTGATAGCAGCAACTCCGAAAGAAATTTGCCTTACCTGCCACTCGGATAAGGGCGAGCAGATCGAGAAGGCGAAGGTGCAACATCCGGGCGCGGCGGGGGACTGTACGGATTGCCACAATCCGCACGCCGGTAGCTCTCCGGGATTCCCGAAGCCGAATGCGGTCGCGGTGTGCCTGGGGTGCCACACCGATCAGGCCGAGCAGGGCAACAAGGCGCACGTTCATCAGCCGGCTTTTGTGCAAGGTTGCGCCACCTGTCACGATCCGCACGGTAACGACAATGAACACCTGTTGCGCGCCAAGACTCCCAATGCGTTGTGTCTGGAGTGTCACGGTCCGGATGCGAAGCCTGCGAAACTTGAGAGCGAGCACTTGGTGACGATCTTCGACGGCAAAGTGAAGTTGCCAGAAGATTACTTCGCCAAGGTGCCAGTGTTGCCGATTGCGTTTGGTCTGGGGCACCCGGTGGAGGGCCACCCGGTCACGGACCGGATGGATCCGAACGACTTAAAGAAAGTTCTCATCCCATTGAATTGCCTGACTTGCCATCAGCCTCACGCGTCGGCACAACCCGATCTGCTGGTAAAGGATCAAGCGAATGGGACGGCATTTTGCCAGACCTGTCACAAGGGTATGATTACCCCCGGTAAACCTGGAGCGCTGTAGAATGTTTGACGTTTGCCAAAAGTCGATACGCGGTGGAATCACCACTGCGGTTGTGTTCGCGTTGCTGGCCGCTACTTGGACGTCTCCGGCCCTGGCTCAGAAGAAAAACAAGACAGCCGCCGCTGCCGCACCAGAACCCGCGCCGGTAAAGAGGATGGACACGTCGGTCTACGTATGGCCGCCCCCACCGGCCATCCCACGGCTCAAGTACCTGGATTATTTCTCTGCCCAGAAGCCTCCGACGGTTGCGGCAACTCCCAAGGCCGAGAAGAAGAAGAGTTGGATGGACCGCCTAGCCGGTGTCAGCCAGCAAGAGGCGGATAGAAAGGCTGGAAGGACACCTCTGTTTCAGCTGCTTACTCCTTACGGGATGGCGGTGGATTCCAAGGGGATACTGTACATTGCGGACACCAAGGTGGGAGCCATCTTTGTCGTCAATCCCGAGACTGACGACACGACGCTTATCAAGAATGGCTCGGATGCCAAGTTCGGCCACATATTTGGCCTCGCCATCGATGACTCAGACCGGCTTTTCGTCTCTGACGGCTTATACAATCACGTGCTGGTGTTCAACGCCCAGCATAAGTTGGAGGGCGCGTTTGGCGAAGGCGTGATGAACGATGTTGCCGGGCTTGCCATAGACAACGAAAACCGCTTTCTTTATGCGGCCAACACGGGGACGGACCAGATATTGGTCTACGACGCGGACAGCTTCAAGCTGTTGCGCAAGATCGGTGTCCCGGGTAAAGATCACACGCTTACCGCACCTGGCACGTTTTCCAAGCCCACCAACGTCGCGGTGGACAAGGACGGCAACCTCTTCGTTGCAGACACGCTGAATGACCGGGTTGAGGTCTTCGACGCCGACGGAGGATTTATCCGTGCATTTGGGAAAAACGGCGACGGTATCGGCGAGTTTGCCCGTCCCAAAGGCATTGCCGTGGATCGCGACGGCCACGTCTGGGTAGCGGACGCCATGCTGAACCGTTTGCAGGTGTTTACCCCCGAGGGCCAGGTGCTTCTCGGCTTTGGCGGATTCGGCGAGTTTCCAGGGCAGTTCCAGGGACTGACCGGGCTCTTCATTGACTCGAAGAACCGTCTCTTCACCTCCGAGCAATATATGGGCCGCGTGCAGATGTTCCGCTATGTCCCAGACGTTGATGCGCGCGCCGAATTTGAGCGCCGCAAGGCGGAGGCGGGAAAGCAGGCTGCGGAGAGCACTCCAGCAGCACCGGCGAGTGTGGCTCAACCCTCCACTGAGGTGACGCCAGAGGCGCAGAAGAATACGGCGATGCCAGCCGCGGCACAGGAAGCGCCCGCAGCAGTCCCGCAGCAGGGTTCGGCGGCAAAGTAAGCTGCCACAGGACCGGCTACGGCAATGTTATTGCTTCTTCAAGGTTGCCGTCGGCAAGGCAGCCAAATTCTTCTGAATTTGAAGCGTAGTTGGATCTTCTGTCCCTAGCGCTTTTTGATCGATTGCCAGCGCACGATGCAGCAGTGTCTGCGCTCCCGCATAATTACCCCTGACGAGGAGCAGTTCGGCGAGATTGTTGAGGTCTTTGGCTACATCGGGATGCTCGGGACCAAGCGCTTTTTCGTGGATCGCCAGCGCACGACGGTACAGCGGCTCCGCGCTCGCATAGTCGCCCCTGAGTTGCAGCAACACGGCAAGATTGTTGAGGGCCGTGGCCACAGCAGGATGCGCAGAACCAAACACCTTTTCATCGACCGCTAGGGCACGGCGGAAGAGCGGTTCGGCACTCGCATAGTCTCGCTCGCTCTGGAACAATTCGGCAAGATTGCTGAGGTCCCTGGCGACCTCGGGATGCTCCGGACCAAGCGCCTTTTCATCGACTTGCAGGGCGCGCCGGAAGAGCGCCTCGGCTCCCGCATAGTCGCGCTTGTCCTGAAGCAGTCCGGCAAGATCGTTGAGGGCTGTGGCAACACTCGGATGCTTTGACCCGGAGGTCTTTTCAGTAATTGACAGCGCGTGACGGTATAGAACCTCGGCACCTTCATAGTCGCCAGACCTTTGCAAACTTAATGCGAGATCGTTGGACACCGCCGCATCTTTGGGGCGGAAAGCCAGCACTTTCTGGTACGCTCCTGCCGATTCCCGATATCTTCCCTGAGCGTAGAGAGAGCGTCCGAGGAAGAACGCCGCGTCGCAAATGTCCTTTGGGGCTGCCGTCAGCTCCTCTCTCTGCTGCAGGGATTGCTGCAGGCTGGCCGTGGTCTTTGCGTAGTTCCTCTCGTACAACGCACCCATGCCCACGTCATAAGGATCCTTGGCCTTCGCACTCCACTGGCGGATCGCGGCGTCAAGGTCTTCGGGCGCCAGTCCGTGCTGTTTTGCAATCCTCTCCAGGTTGGCCTTTGGATCGTCACCTCCCGGCCGCGTCCCCACCGTTTTAGGAGCGTTTGCCTGATTGATCTTCTCGGCAAAGGCACGAACCGCGTTTCGGTTGGTCAGCTGCTCCCGGTCGCCCCGCTGCCCGACCATCACCAGCACATCGCCCCCGGATCCGTCTTTGGATGGTGAGATCTGCGTCCGGCCATCCCAAGGAGAGATGATCTCGTATTGCTTGCCTGGCGGAGAGTGCACGATCTGGACTACGCCCCAGTCGCCTTCATCTGCCTTAACCGAAAGAAGCACCTCGCCATCCGAACCTGTGGGGTTGGAGTCACTACGTCCATTCACCCCGATTTCAACACCCGGAACCGGCTTCCCCTGGGCGTCCTGCACATGGACGAGAATCTTGCCGGTCTCCGCATGCAACAGGCCCGGCAATCCGCAGAGCAACAACACGGCCCAACGCAGGACGACTCGGTCAGTCAGCTTCAGAATCATAGCGTTCGCGATTTTCACCATGTATCTCCTTGATTATAGGTTGCTTGCCAGAGACTTCCGCCCGATTCTCCGAAGCTGTGTGAGCACGGAGTCGTGGTTTGCTGAAACCGACGTGCGTTCGCTGCTGCTTTGCGACTTTTTCCTCCTCCGGCGCTCGCTGACGCCTTGGGAGTGGGGAATATCACCAATACCAAGCGAGTTGCTGGGTTGGATGCCGCACCGGTGCCGCCAGGTAAGCTCATTTGCGGCCTGATTAAATTCTTTACTACACACGATCAGCAGAATTGTATGTCTTTTATTAACAATAGATTAAAGATAATTTTTCATGTAATCAGATGATGAATTATGCAACGGCGACACAATTGCCTATATGAGGGGGACGAACTCAGGAGTGGACCTGCACTGGGGTTCAAAGTTCGGGAGTGAAGAAAGACGCTGCAGTTCCTAGGCAGCCAAATACGGACCGGGCGAACTTTAAGTCCGCGCCGCAATAAGCAGTACCAGCTAAGTCATGAGTGTTCTATCAGGAGGCTCTTAGATTATGAAGAAAGTATTGTTAGCAGTCCTGTTCGCCCTTCTCGCTATGAGCGTTGCAATGGCGCAAAGCTTCAGCCCGGGTACTGATACCTTGGGTGCACACAATAACGGCGGCCGTGGTTGCGCGGGCTGTCACGCTCCACATAGCGGCGGACGCGGCTCGGGTGGACAGCTTAGCGGCACGGGCACCAGCACAGGCGGAGTCGAAGGCGACATGGCTCTCTGGGGCACCGACGTTTCGATCATCACTTCGCAGACGCTGGTTACCGGCAATAGCGGCCATGGTACCTACACGGTGAACTTTGGTGGTGCGCAGCAGTACACCTCCGCCTCCTCGCCGCTCATCTCCGGCATCGCAGTTTGCTTGAGCTGCCATGACGGAAACGTCTCCAAGGGCGCCATGATGACCGGTCAGTCCTACGAACAGGCTGCGAACCTGCTGCCCTTCGGCCACGGGCCCGGAGCCACGGGCACGGGAGCCCTGTACGGCTCCACTCCGATTCCGACCTGGCTGGGCAACGACGGCGGCACCCCCGGCGACTACAACAACGACCACCCAATCGGACCTTCGGCTACCATTACTGCGGTTGCTGGTTCCGCGACTGGCGCCAACCTTACCTATACCCTGAGTTCCAACGGCACCGGCAACACGATCACCTGGACCACCGCCGGCAACTATTCCCAGTTCGTTGCCAACTACGGCTTCCCGGCTGTCAATGGCGCCGTAGTCGATGGTGTCAACCGCGTTCCGTACGTGGTCTGCACCACCTGCCACAACCAGCACATCATGAACGTCTACAAGTCCTCCGCTTCTCCCAACGCCATCGCGGGCAACCCGAGCGGCAGCACCTTCGCGACGTACTTCTTCATCAACGCTCCTTATAATCCAGGTGCGGCATGGACTCCGACAGCTGCTCCTTCAACCACCCAGTTCTGCCGCCAGTGCCACTTTAGCCACGCCAATGAGTACTATGGCGTGAATACTGTGACCACCGCGTTCTAACTGAACTGCTTCGTCTTCCCGGGGGAGAGGTTACTCTCCCCCAGTTCTTGCTCCGACCTCCAGAACTGAGAATGAAATTGAAAATTGCGAACAACAGATTCCTGATCGCTGCCTTGGTTGCGTTGGCAGCATCTTCCTCTCCCGCCCAGGTCGCCTCCCATACGCCGACGGCGATGAAGTCGATGGGGGACGCGACTGCGCCGCCCGCCGCCCGCCGCGACGCTCCCAGCCCGGCAATGCAGGTCAGTGACAAGCCGGTGGCGCGCGTCAATGGAACCGTGCTGTCCGACCGCGACCTATTGCGTGAGATGTTCGATATCTTCCCATACGCCCGCCAACATAACGGCTTCCCGAAAGGAGAGGAAGCGAAGATCCGGCAGGGCGCGCTAAAAATGATTGAGTTCGAGGAACTGGTGTACCAGGAAGCAGAACGCAGGAAGATGACGATTCCAGCGGCGCGCCTGGACCAGGCCGTAGCGGCATACCGCAGGCAGTTCCCAACCGAAGAGAGTTTTAATGAGTATTTGAAAACCGAATTGAAGGGCTCCCGGCAGGCGTTGCGTGCGCGAATTCGCCGCTCGCTGCTGATTGACGCTCTGCTGAAGGCGGAAGTGGATCATAAATCGGCGGTTAGCGCGGCCGAGGCCCATGCATTTTACGATAAAAACCCAAAGCTCTTTGAATACGGCGAGAGTTTCAGCATCCAAACTATTTCAGTGTTGCCGCCGTCCAATGGCGGAGACGCAGTGAAGAAGGAAGCCCGCAAACGGGCAGAGGATGCGTTACGCCAGGCCAAGGCCACCAAGAGCTATCAGGAGTTTGGCCTGCTGGCAGAGAAGCTTTCGGAAGATGACTACCATGTAAACATGGGAGACCATAAGGCGGTGGATCGCGACAAGCTGCCGCCGCCAATTGTGGCAGCTGCGCTGGCGATGAAGCCGGGGCAGGTAAGCGAGCTGATTCAACTCGGTGAGGCTTATACCCTGTTCCGGTTGAACGCCCACACACCGCCTGGCAAGGTAACGTTTGAAGCGGTGAAGAGCCGTCTGCTCAAAGACCTGGAAAAAGACAAGCATGAGCGCCTTCGCGCCGAATTTGACGAGAGGTTGAGGAAGAGCGCGAACGTGCAAGAGATGTAGTGGGTGGTCCTAACTCAGGGCTTCGAGAGACATTTCGTACGTGTTACGTGCCGAGCTTTCATGCGCAAATTTAAATTGAATTGCCATTATCTGGCCGGGCTTGTGCTCCTATGGGCGCTACCCATGACGGCGCAGATCAGCCGTGGCGGCCTGCATCTAACGATGGACGGGCAAATTACGGCTGGCTACAACGGGGATTTCGGTAATCAGGAATCGTCGGACCATTCCATTGACGTAAGTGGCGATGGCTCGGTCCGCGGATACTATTACCTTCCACAGTTTATCTCTTTCAACGTTCTGCCCTATTACGGCCGGTCGCAAGACAATTCCACCTCGCAGTCCATCAGTGACAGCAGCGGATACACGGGCATTGTCAACATGTTTAACGGCACTCACTTTCCGGCGTTTGTGAGCTTTAACCAGCAATGGAATGGAACGGGAACGTTCGGAATTCCAGGCATTACAGGGCTGATCACAAAGGAAAATAGCCACCAGGTCACCCTTGGCTGGAATATCAAATTGCCTGACTTGCCGAGTCTAACGCTAGGTTTCTCAAATGGAAGCGGATCGAATTCGGTGTTGGGCAGCGATTCCTCGAGCACATTTACGAACCGCGTCTTCAGCGTTGGAAGCAGCTATCGTCTCTTCGGCACTTACCTGAACGGCGGCTACTCTCATCAGGACACGGACTCATCTGTCGGGGGACTTCTGGCAGGCGGGGACAGTACGGCTAGTTCGTCCAACTCGGCGAATTTATATTATCTAAACGCTACACGGAAACTTCCCTTCTTGGCGACGAGCAACATTTCCGCAGGCTTTAACCGGACCAGCTACACCGACACCATCTCCGGAGGGCAGACCTTTGGCACGACCGACAACGCCCTGGTGAATTTGAGCTTGCCTTTCCGCCGGCTGCCGGTGACGGTCACCGCCAACTACACTGACAATCTTTTTGGCAGCTTGGAACAACAGCTAATCAGTAACGGGGAAACACCTCTTACGAGCTTTGCGAGTCCCACGTCGCACTCACTCATCACCACGGCCAGCACTTTCTATACGGTGCTGCCCAACCTGGTGCTGAATGGCTACGTGACCCGCACAGAGGATTACGTCGCTGGCCAGAACTTTGGGCTGACACAAGTTGGCCTGAATGCAAGCTATAACGTTTTGCGCCGGATCAAGGGATTGACGATCGTTGTCGGGTTGGTGGATACGGCCAATCAGGAAGGTAACAGCCGAGCCGGGGCGATTGGCCGCATCACCTACCACCGGGCTGTTGGCCAGTGGGAGACTAGTCTCTTTGGCGCATACGACCAGGATACCGAGACCCTTCTTGCGACCTATACAACCTCTAATATCAACTACGGAGGCGATATCCGGCGCAACTTCAAGCATGGTTTATCGGTATTTGCCGGAGTCAATGCCAACCACAGCGCCTTTGTGCAACAGTCCGGTGACGGAAACACATCCGAGAATTTCTTCGGCATCGTGAGATGGCGCATTGCCGTGTTGTCGGGCAACTATGCGAAATCCAACGGTACGTCATTCCTCACCAGCAGTGGGTTGGTTGGAGTGCCTTTGCCGCCACCGCTGGTCAGCAATGTGATCCTTTATAACGGTACAAGCCGCGGTGGCACCTTGAATGTGCATCCGACCCGGGCGATATCAATTGCCACTTCTTATTCGAAGTCAGACGGCAATACCCAAAGCCCAACCCTGACCTCGAATAACAGCTCGACTGTGTACTACGGCCTGGCGACGTACCAGCTCAGAAAGCTGCTGATCAGTGCGGGAGCCACCAAATATGTACAGAGCCTTACCGGTTCCGGTACTCTTCCCACTGCGGCAACTTCGTATTTCTTTGGGATTACCAGATGGTTCAAAGCATTCTAGGCTGGATGATTGGAAATCAGCGCAGGTGGGCAATTGCTTCCTTAGTGCTGCTGCTTCTTGTCCCTGCGTTGGCCGCGAAAAAGGGCGGTCCACCGATGGTACCGGCGCCACCCGATTTGCTGATGGAGGGCGGCCGCAAGCTTAGCTTCGAGCGAGCATTCAGCTCCGAAAAAGAGGTGCGGGGCAAGCCTGGGTTCTGGACCAAGCTCGTAAACTTTGTGGCGGGCGAGCCCGAGTACCACGAAATGATTCGCCCGTATAGCATCGCTGTCGACTCGCATGGGCGAGCCATCATTACAGATCCCGGCGCCAAGGGAGTTCACATTTTTGATTTCGAGCAGCACAAGTACAAGTTCATCCAACGCGCGGAGAAAGACAAGGACCCGATGCTGGCCCCGCAGTGTGTCGCCGTGGATGCTCAGGATAATATCTATGTCACCGATTCCGAGTCGGGGAAGATTTTTGTCTTTGAGGCCAACGGAAAGTTCAAGCATACGATCGGCAGCCTGAAGGGCGGCGAGGGTTACTTCAAACGGCCTACCGGGATCGCCGTCGATTCAGAGGCGCAGCGGATCTATGTGACCGACACGTTGAGGGACAAGATTTTCGTGCTGGATATGAGAGGACAGGTGCTTCAATCCTTTGGAAAGCACGGTACCGGAAACGGCGAGTTTTATTTTCCAACCGAACTTCATTTGGACGCTCACGATTTGTTAGTCATAGACGCAATGAATTTCCGGGTGCAGTTTCTTGATCGCAGCGGGAATTATGAGGGAGCGGTTGGACAGGTCGGTGACACCACAGGAAAGATGTTCCGGCCGAAAGGCGTTGGAGAAGATTCGGAGGGGCATTTCTACGTGGTCGATGCGCTCTGGGGTGTGGTTCAGGTTTTCGATCGCGAGGGCCGTCTGTTGTACTTCTTCGGGAAAAAGGGGGCTGGGTTAGGCGAGTTCCAGTTGCCCTCGGGTTTGTTTATAGACCGTGGCGATCGTATTTATGTGGTGGATTCTTTTAATCGGCGCGTGCAGGTGTTTCGCTATTACGGACTGCCAAAGCAGGTGCAGGGGGGAACGCATTGAAGAAGTTTCTGATCGTCTGCGCTCTGTTTGTTGCCGCCGCCCTCCAGGGGCAGGATATTCTGGGCACTCATAATTTGGGACCGGGAGGGCCTGGGCCAGTTACCGGGGGATTGCCCGCCTGCCAATTCTGCCATGCTCCGCACTCCGGCATCACCATGCCTTTTACACCGCTGTGGGCCCAGAAGCTCTCAACAAACACGACCTACACGCTCTACTCCAGCACGACTTTGGTCAACACGGTACAGGAGCCTACCTTGGGCTCGGCCAGCAATCTCTGCCTTAGCTGTCATGATGGCACGGTCGCGCCTGGACAGACCGTCCCCTACGGCACCGTCAAGATGACTGGCACGATGGCCAGCAACGATTTGTTTGTCGGCACACTGCAAGGGGTGCATCCCTTCAATTTCAAACTCCCACTGAACTGCGATAACGACAATCTTGTGACGAGTCTGTGCAGCGGCACTACCGGCAATCCATTGGTAAAGATGCACTACAACGTGCAGTGCACCAGCTGCCATGATCCACACATTCAGAATAATGACCCGGTAGCCGGGGATTTCCTGGTGATGAGCAATGCGAGTTCGGCTCTGTGCCTGGCCTGCCATGTGAGCCAGCCGGCTCAAAATATAACGGCTTCCAGGATTCACTCGGCAAGCGAAACAAAGGGGAGCGTTGCGCGCCCCACCGTTGGGAGCCCGTATAACCCCTTCACTGCCTGGCGGCAGAGTATCCATGGGACGGCCTCATACAAGGTGTCCAAGACCGCCAACCTGGGGCCGTACGTCAATATGCAGCAGAACGCTTGCGCCTCCTGCCATAAAACTCACAACGCTCCCGGCGGGGCGCAATTGCTGAACGGACCGACTCCAGCGATTCCGAATATGGATGCGACGACGCAGAGCTGTAGCACCTGCCACAACGGCGGCTCCAACATTTCCCCCGCAATTCCCAACGTGTTCGCAGAGTTTGCCAAGACCGGCCATCCATTTCCCGCGGGAAGCAACAAGCACACCTCGAACGAAAGTTTGGTGCTCACGAACAACCGCCACGCCACCTGCGTTGATTGCCATGAACCGCACGCTACACAACAGACCGGAAGCTTTGCATTGACGACAATTCGTCCATCGCAGAACGGTACGCCCGGGGTCAGCGCGACGGATGGCACAAGTTCTGTGAATCCTGCCGTCAATCAATACGAGACCTGTTTACGTTGCCACGGCACCAGTCCGGGCAAGCAGTCTTTGACGGTATTTGGCTACATGCCGGTGCGAGCGGCTACCGGCGGCGATCCGCTGAATTTGATCCCGCAGTTCGGCGTAACCGTGAAGTCCAGCCACCCGGTAATGCACGACAGCAACAGCGCCTTGCCTCAACCCAGCTTGCTGAAGTTTATGTGGAACCTGGACGGCCACACGCAAGGGCGTCCGATCAGTACCCGAATCCTGTGCACGGACTGCCACAACAGCGACGACAATCGCGAATTCGGTGGAGCCGGACCGAACGGACCGCATGGCTCAAAGTACTCGCATATTCTGGAAAGACGTTACGAGTTCAGCCAAGTTGCGCCGGGAAACCCGCCCAACGCCGGACCGGGAAGCACAATTCAGAATCTTCAGCCTGTGGTGCTTGATCCTGCTGCCGGTGGGCCGTATTCCTTGTGCGCCAAGTGTCACGACCTGTCCAACATCGTCTCCAGCGCAAGCTCCTTTGCCAAGCATGGCATCCACATCAACGCCGGGTTCTCGTGCTCGGTATGCCACACCTCGCATGGCATGGGCTCGGACTCTACGAATGTGACGGGGGCGCGACTGGTGAATTTCGATTTGGCGGTCGTGGGCCGGAACGATTTCTCGAATGCTCCGATTTCCTACAACAGCGGCACCGATACATGCACCCTCAAGTGCCACAACTTCAATCACAACGCTGATGGTTCAGTGACGGCTGCGATCGCTGCGGTCGGATCTAGAACCACTATCGCCCCCAAACATTGAGGCGGCTACAATAGCGGCGATGGCGATCAAGACCGCTGAGAGGAACGTAGAGCGCCTGGGACAAAGTAATCTCATACGCTCTACCTTGCGCATTACCGCATTGCTGGCACTGCTGTCGTGTGCCGCAATCTACGAGGGCTTCCGCCTCACAGCCGTTTCAAGTTCCGACATCTGGTGGCACTTGCGCACTGGGCTCTGGATGCTGCAGAGCCACGCGATCCCGCGCACCGGTTTGTTTTCCCAGTATCCTGATTCGCCGTGGATTGCCACCGATTGGGGATACGACATTCTGCTTGCAGCGGCATACAGGCTACTAGGGCTGCGCGCAATTCCCGCATTGCTAATGAGCCTGAAGATAGCGCTGGCGCTAGTGTGCTTTCTGTTGGCGCGTGGCAGGCGCGGAAACTTTTGGGGCGCGGTTGCACTTTCGGCGGCTGCCCAGTTTGCGATTGTAGATTTGCAGCCAACTCCGATCTCTGTTTCGATTCTCTTCTTTGGCGTGGAGCTGATGTTGCTCTTCCGCAGCCGCCGGGATGGTGACGTGCGCCCGCTCTACTGGCTGCCGTTGTTATTTTTCTTTTGGGCCAACTTGCACATGCAGTTTGTAAATGGCCTCCTGTTATTAGGTCTTTTTCTGCTGGCTGAGATTGCGGAACGGTTGCTCTACTCGAGCGGCATTACTTTGCCTCGGACGGCTGGGCCCCGGGCGGCCGAGTATTCTCTAGGGAAAATTTTCTTGGTGAGTGGATTGTCAGTCGCAGCAACTCTGCTGACGCCATATCCGCTTGAACTCTTCCGGACCGCTTTCAACACGGTCTACAGCAGCGTACTGCTGGGATATCTCCCGGAGATGCACGCCATGGCATTCCGGCGGCCGCAGCACTTCGCGCTGATGTTGCTGGTGATGGCGGCCTTCTTTACGTTGGGGCGGCAGCGTTCGCGTGACCTCTTCAAACTCGGCGTAATGGGCGTGTTTGTCATGCTCGCGTTCCGTGTGCAGCGAGACGTGTGGTGTGTGGCTCTGCCGTCCATTGCAGTCATCGCCGATGCATTGGCCGAACGCCAACACGCGACTGGACCTCCGAACCACCCGGCTTGGAAGTGGGAGCGGCCAGTTGTCGCAGCGCTGGTTCTGCTTGTACTGGGAGCTGCCATCGCTCGCGTCCCCGGCAGAGCCATGCTGATGCAGCGCGTCAGTCAAAGTTTCCCGGTGAAGGCCTGCGATTTCATTCGGAACAATCAGCTTCCGCCACCATTGTTCAATCCTATTTCCTGGGGTGGGTTCCTGACCTGGTATTTACCGGAATATCCGGTTGCAATAGACAGCCGCTCGAACCTATATGGTGACAAGCTCACCACCGCACACCTCAAAGTGATGAGCGGCGCCGAGCGTCTTGAAACAGACCAAAGTTTCTCCCGCGCCCAGACGATCTTGCTGGAGCGAAAGGCTGGACTAACGAAAGCGCTGACGACTCTCCCAGCCTTGAGCCAGCAATTCCGAGTGGTGTATCAGGACGATCTTGCGACGGTTCTGGTGCGGCAGTAGCTCTTAACTGTGAGTTGGGAAAAGGGCATCCGTGCGTGCCGGATCGCAGCCCTGTGCTAGAGGCGGGCGTAGATCACGGCAACCGCATCCCGATAAACAAGTTGAAAGCGCGGATCGATGGTCAGCAGATTCGCCAGCGGGGATTTCGCAGGCATCAGCACAAGACCCGACTCATTCAGATATGAGTCTGACATGTACGATTCGCCTTGTGCGCTTTGATAGGTTCGCAGGTCCAGTTCATCTCCATACAGATCATTGCGTCCATCGACCACGACCGGATACTGCGGCAGATACCAGATCAGGAAACCACCCCAATCAAGATGGTTGTAAAGTGGCCCGGGAATCGGATTGCGGCGCAGGAAATTGGCCGCGTTCACCGGATACTCTTGACTGATGCTGCGGTCAAGGGCGCGAGTGGTGAAGCCAATGTTGCCCGCAATCAGAACCACCAGGATCGTAACCAAAGCTCCCACGCCAGCCAGCTCCGGAAGCTTCAGCCGTGCTGTCCTTGGAGATTCTCCGGAAGGCAGGTCGGCGAGAAAGGCTGCGGCTGCAATGGCCAAAAACCACGCGTCGCGTTTGGTGCGGAAGGCGATCACACTGGCAACAATCAGTAGGGAAAGCTGGAAGAGGTCCAGCTTTTTGCGCCATCCTACGGCGAAGAAGGCGGCTGCAGTCAGCAACAGCAAAAGAAAATGAGTGAAGTTGTCGAATGCGAAGGCCGCCAACTCCTGGATCATGAAGTAGGGGACGTGCGAGTTCGAATACGCTGCTACCACGCCGTACAAGTGGTAGGAATAAGGACCAACGAAGGTAGCCGCGAAACAGGCGGCAAAAATTCCTGATAACGGAAGCAATGGAAGCGAAGGCTCGCGCAGGAAGTCTAGCTTGAGCCCTGCCGCAGTGGCCAATCGCTGAGTAAGGTTGATTCCGGCAAACAGTCCGACCACAAACAGCCCATAAATAAACTGGATGTGAATGTTGGCCCAGAGCACAAAGACCAATGGCAGCCAGTAGAGCGGCTGAATCTTGCCAGTGTTCTGAGCTTCCAGCAGAAGCATCAGCAACACTGCATAAAAGATCATGGTAAAAAACACGGGCCGGGGCATGAGGCTGAACAAGAATGCGAAGCTTCCGACGAACGACAGAATCCATGCCATCCAGAAACGTCCACACAGCCGTTGCAGAATCCAGAAGAGTACAAAGGCAACGGCAACCGTCAGCACAACTCCGAAGTACGCGAATCCCAGCAGCCCAAACCATGCATAACAGCGTGAGAGCAGTGCCTCGTAGCCCCAGCTATAGGCGATCCAGGGATGCGTTCCGGCCGTGCGGGAGAAGATGCCAACATAGGGAACCGCGTGGTGCTCGACAATCCAATCGCCAACCTTGAGATGCCACCAGATGTCGGGATCGCGAACGGTCGTTCGGGAGACCATGGCGATGGCGGCCATGTAGGCCAGGAACGACGCAAGGGCGAACACTTGCAGGATGCGCAATCGCAGAAGACTACGCAATTCCTGAAACGCACTCATAACTTGAAATATACCTCGACCGAGCCGGGCTACGATTCAAGCATTCACGCACTAAGCATAAAGCCAAGTCACATGGCTGGCTTGTCGGTCTTCGTCCCGGCCGGCACCTTCTCGTGCTCTTTGGCTTGAGCGATCATCTTCTTTACCTGCTCCACCTGCGGATGGTGCGGATTCGTATTCACCAGCGTCTCCCAGCATTGGATGGCACCTTTCACGTCACCCTGAACCTGCCATTTAAGCATTCCAAGGTTGTAGAGTGCATTGGCAGACTTGGGATCGATCTGCAGTGCTTTGTTCAAGGATGCAATCGCCTTGTCGCCAGAGCCACCGTAGTATTGCGCATTTCCCAACTTTGTCCACGCGGCGGCCGACGGTTTTATGTTGGCGGCCATCTCGTAATACTTGGCCGAATCCTCAAACTGCCGGCCCGCAAAATAGTACGCGCCGACCTTCGTCAGGGTATCGGTATCTTTTGGATTCTTGCTCAGCGTTTCCAGTAGCGGCGCCACCTGCTTATCGACCATCCTCTTCAGTTGATCGGGGGTTATCTGATCTGGCGTGACGCCTGGAGCCATTGGGCCTGCCTGCGCGGCGGCCGTCGTGTTGGGTGTTCCGGGTTGAACTGCTGCGGCAGGCACGGACGCCTGCGTTGCCGTCGATCCCCGGAAAAGAAAACCCACGGCTACGCCAACCAATAAACAAAGCACGGACAAGGTGTAGACCTGAACCGAACTCCATCCGGTCTTGGCGGTCTGATTGTTCTCGCTCATGTGACTCCAATTGCTCCTAAAAAGTACGTCCCGAATATGGGTTCCCGCCTGACCGCTTGGAAAACGGCGGAACGAGGAGAAGAATACAGAACAGTACTGCTAACATCCTAGTGGCAGCCGATGTGCCAAAGTCTAATCTCTTGACAAGAATTATTTTCGCCTTATATTTCAATCTGTTACAGGTGGTTGGATCATAGATTGGCTCGGCTCGCCGGGAGTCTTGTGGAAAATCGCGCTCTCTTACGCTGGTTTTGCCACATGAGTAATGGCCAGAGACGAGGCATGGCTGCCGCAAGTAAAGACGGTTGTGCGCGCTGGGGAATATCGCCCACGGTACTTGAAGGCTTGTGCGGCTCGGTTCGATGAGCTTTTGGAAATCGTGAGTGAACAGACGCGATATATGCGCGATATGCCCCATGACCTACCGCGTAAGCAGTTTCTACAACCTGCGTATTTCACTCGAAGCAAACCGTTTGCTAGATTTATAGCGAGTGGCCCGACAGTTGCAAATCAAGGCTGTTAGCTTTCTGGAAAGTAGGAGCCCGGCATGGGTTTGAAGTCAATCTGGACCAAAGTGCACGAAACGCTCGCTTCAGTGCGAACGGGTATCATTCTGATTATTGTAGTTGGAGTTTTCTCGGCAGTCGGCACCATCATCCTGCAGCGTCCCACCTCAGAGCCGGAGGATATTCAGCGCGCATATTCGCCGCAGACCTTGGCATTGCTGGACCGGCTCGGTCTTACCGACATCTTCCATGCCTGGTGGTTCCTTTTGCTGCTGTGCTTGTTCTGCCTCTGTCTGATCTTCGTCTCGCTGGATCGATGGCCGAACGCATGGAAGGTGTACGCGAAGCCGATTCGCTTTGCTACGCCAGCTTTCCGGGTTTCCCTGCCCCAGACCGTGAAAATTGCGGTGTCTGACGAAGGTGGTGCGCTGTCGGTTACAGAACGCGTGTTGAGCCGTCTAGGACTGAGGCCGGAACGCGTAACGGAGAGCGGCGCGACTGGTTTATACGCCGAGAAGCAGCGCTTTTCTGTCCTTGCCGTCTATCTGGTTCACCTCAGCTTGCTTTGCATCTTTGCCGGATACATCGCCGATGGCATTGTCGGCTACCGCGGCAACATCCAGGTTCCGGAAGGACAAGCGCTCGGCCAGATCACGCTGCGCGACAATCGCGGCGGCGAGAGCAAGAAGACGCTTCCGTTCCTGATCCGCTGCGATGGCGCAGGAGAAGAGACATACGCGGACGGAAGTCCGAAAAAATGGTGGTCCAAGCTGGCGCTGATTGAAGGCGGCAAAGAAGTGGCCACTAAGACCATCGTGGTCAACGATCCATTTGTGTTTCAGGGAATTCGCATTTATCAGTCGAGCATGGGGCAGTCCGGCACACCCAAGACGCTGACCTTTACGGCAACGCCAACCAAAGGTGGAGAAGCCGCGGCAGTGGAGGTTCCTCTGGATGGTAAGGCAACGCTGGCAG
Source organism: uncultured Acidobacteriaceae bacterium (assembly GCA_964559875.1). GTDB lineage: Bacteria > Acidobacteriota > Terriglobia > Terriglobales > Acidobacteriaceae > TOLSYN. Next base: position 15,537 of record CAZLJQ010000029.1, on the reverse strand, counting down.
ACGGTGAGAGCCTGAGTGTTCTGCGCTGGGTTCCAGATTACTACGTTCAGGACAACGAGGTTTACAAGAAGTCGGACGACCCGGAGAATCCGGCGATTCAGCTTGGACTGACCAACGCCAAAGGTGAAACCAAGAAACTCTGGATCCTGTATTCGGAGATGAACAGCACCAAGGGACAGGATGCGCCGTATGAGTTCGCCATCAAGGGAGCAACTTGGGCGAAGTTCACCGGGCTTGAGGTATCGCACCAACCTGGGCAGTTCGGGGTGTGGATTGGTGTCGTCCTTATGGCCATCGGGTTGGTGATTGCGTTCTACACCCAGCACGTCCGCATCTGGGCCACGATTGTCGAAGACGGCAAAGGCGGAAAGCTGTTGTGGATGGGCGGCACCACCAACAAGAACCGCGACCGCTTCCAGACAAAGTTTGAGCAGATCAAGACGGCCTTGGCCAAGGAACTCGACGGCACGGCCAACACCGATCGGAAGACTGAAGAGAAAACGCTGACCCAGGCATAGAGCCCAGGTTCAACGCAGGAGTCATAAGAGTTATGTCAGACGCACAAGTAGAACAGCAACGGGCGGCCAGTGGAGCTTCCCTGCTGGTTCTGGTAGGACTGGGAGTTGCCTTTGCGCTGCTGGTAGCGCTGTTGGCGGTGGCTAAAACACATTCTGGTCCGATCTATGGCGAGGCCAATATGTTGTACACAGCGCTGGTGCTGTATGCCGGCGCGGCAACGCTGTACATGGGTTACGGCGTTACCGGGATCGAACGCTACGTCAGCGCTGCGTCACTGCTGGCCGCGCTTGGATTCGTAGCCAACACCGCAGCGGTGATACATCGCTGGTCGGTGGCCGGACGTCCGCCATTCTCCAACATGTACGAGATGCTGCTGAGCTTTGTCTGGACCCTAGCCCTGCTGACGTTGATCGCCGAGCGGGCCTATAGGGTAAAGATCATCGGCTCGATCACCATGCCGATCACAGTGGTTTCCGTGATCCTGATGCAGTTGCTTCCGAGCGATGTGCGGCCACTGGTTCCGGCGCTGCAATCCACCTGGCTGCAGGTGCACGTGACGCTGGCAATGCTATCCTACGCGGCGTGCGCGGTCAGCTTTGCGCTGGCCATGATGTTCCTGATCCAGGACAACATGAAGACCGAGTCCTTCCAAGCGCTGACTTCGGCGGGAATGATTGCAATCTACGCATCCATCCTGCTGACCCGCTTCCGTTCCGGTGCGTTGGCTGTGACCGCTTACGACATCGACTCAAAGGCGGAAGTGATGATGTCGCGCGGGCGTCCGTTGTTCATCCACATTCCTGACTTGGGTTGGCTGTATCTGCTGGTTCTGCTTTCGGCGTTGGCGCCGCTGGCGCTCTACATTGCTGGACAGGTGAAGAAAGATGCATCGCTGTTCGATGTGGCCAGCAAGGGCATGTTCCTTACCCTATTGCTACAGGCAGCGGGGCTTGCGATCTTTATCACACGCGTAAAGCAGGGGCAGTATGGCGCGCCGGAGGCGGATGGGCTGTACTCGAGCGCGCTGCCGGCCAATCCCTTCCTGCTGGCGGGGATGGTGGGCGGAATTGTCGCCGGTCTGCTTTACCTGCTGCTGTTGTGGAGGCGGGAAGGATTGCAGAGGATGATGCCCTCGTCCGACGACCTCGACCGCGTGACGTACAAGATTATCTGTATCGCGTTCCCGCTACTAACCTTGATGATTGCCGCCGGAGCCTACTGGGCGAACCAGGCGTGGGGAAGCTACTGGAGCTGGGATCCGAAAGAAACGTGGGCGGCCATCACCTGGCTGGTCTACGCCGGCTATCTACACATGCGTATCACCCGTGGCTGGAAGGGCCGCCGCGCGGCATGGTTTGCCATCCTGGGTTTTGCCGTGGTGATCTTCACCTTCTTCGGCGTGACCTACCTGCTGCCAGGTCTGCATGCGTACGCTGCTGGCTGATTTGGTATCGGCGATTACGAAGATCCATTGCTAAGACTTTTGCAAAATGAAGAAGGCAGCCACGATACGGCTGCCTTCACTGTTTTTGCTTTTCGAACCAGCTCATTTCAAGCTAAAACGCCGTTGTCACAGTGGTGACGCCATAGTACTCGTTGGCGTGGCTGAAGTGGCACTGGCGGCAGAACTGAGTGGTCGAAGGAGCAGAGGTCGGAGTCCATGCCGCGCCCGGGTTATACGGAGAGTTGACAAAGAAGTAGGTTGCAAAGGTGCTGCCCGCAGCATAGCCGGCGATGCCGTTGGTGGTCGGGCTCCCGGCGGCGCTGGACTTATAGACATTCATAAGATGCTGGTTGTGGCAGGTGGTGCAGACCACGTAGGGAACCCGATAGGTGCTATCGACCACCATCGCATTTACAGCCGGGAAGCCGTAGTTGGAAACGAAGGTGGCATAGTTGCCGGCAGTGGTCCACGTGATTGTGTTCGAGGTGCCATTGGCGCCAAGGGTAAAGGTCAGGTTGGCGCCAGCGGAAGCACCGGCAACCGCGGTAATGGTCGCGGCTGGCCCGATTGGGTGATCGTTGGTGTAGTCGCCGGGAACCCCGCTGTCGTTGCCCAGTAGAGTGGGAATGGGGGCGCCGCCGAAGAGCGGACCTGTGGTGGTACCGGTGCCGTGGCCGATCGGCAGCAGGTTTGCACTTTGTTCGTAGGACTGGCCGGTCATCATGGCGCCCTTCGATATGTTGCCGTCATGGCAGCTCAAACACGTCGCAATGCCGGAGATGAGCGGCGAGGATGCGGCGGTGAGTTGCTGCACGCCACCAAAGTTCACCGTATAGGTGCCGCCGCCGGTCAGAAGGGTTTGCGCGGTGATCGGCGCAAGATCGGTGCCCCACAGAGCCTGATCGCCCTGAGGAATGCCCGAGACTCCGGCGGTGCCAGTGCCGATGACATTTCCGCCAGAACCGCGTCCGCCGCTGTGAGGAGCATGACAACTCGCGCAGCCACGTCCGCCATTGTTGTGTGCACCCAGAACGTCCGTACCCGGGATGAAAGTTTGAGCCCTCGCTACGCTGATGGTGAGGAGGGCAAACAGGACTTCTAGCATTAACTTTTTCATGGCGTAATCCTGTAACGAAGCCGAATGCATTGGACAGCTCGGAGGCACGTCACACCGAGCACCGGCAATCTCCCGCCTCCGCCCCTTGTCACTCACTTGGACGGCGCCGATTCGTCACAGAGTTGCACGATGAGAACTGTTTTCAGTGCAGGAGCTGGAAACCTGCATCTTACCTTTGGACACGCTAACGCATTGGCGGATGGCGCTCCGTCCTCCATTCGAAGATGCTTGGCGCTTTATAATGCTGGAGAAATGATCGCTCTTTGAGGAGAACCCGGTGAGCCGAGTTCGTTTGAACTGGCAAATCAAGACTTTGCTACCGGTAGCGCTCGTGTTGCTGAACGGACTGCTGTTGTTCGTGCTAGTGACGCTCACCTTACAAGACCCATTGCGCAATCAGGTTCTGGCCGTCGCCGTTGCCGGAGCCGTGGCCATCTGCGCGGTTCTGTTCATGGTTCTGGCAGTGGTGGTTCATCGTCCAATGCTGGAGTTGCAGCAGAAAATTGCGCAGGTTCGCGAAGGTAATCTGTTCGTGAATGTGGACTTTGCCGGGCGAAACGACGAAATCGGCGACCTTGGCCGGCATTTCAACGAAATGGTTCAGCAGCTGCGTGAAAGCCGCGAAGAGATTGAGCGCCTGCACCGCACCCAGATATCTCGCGCCGAACACCTGGCAACACTGGGCGAGATGGCTGCAGGATTAGCCCACGAGATCCGCAACCCGCTGGCTGGAATCGCCGGGGTCATGGAGATCGTCGGGCGCGACTTGCCCGCCGATTCAGCGGCGGTAGGCGTGCTGGGCGAGGTCCGGCACGAGGTCATTCACATCAATAAGATTGTGACTGAACTGCTAGAGATTGCGCGTCCCAAGCGGCCCACCTACGAGATGGCAAACCTTGTGGCCGTGACCGAGCACGCTACGCTATTTGCGCGCGATCAAGCCTCAGCCAAGCAGGTGAGCCTGGAAGTAGTGCGGAACAATTCGCTTCCCTTGCTGGAATTCGATAGCGGGCAGATCCACCAGGTTCTATTGAACCTTTTGTTGAATGCAGTGCAGGCGTGCGATAAGGGTGGGAGTGTCTGCGTTGAATTCTCCTCGGACGAACGAAACGTCAGCGCGTGCGTGAGCGATACGGGCAAGGGAATTCCGCCGGAGGTGCTGCCGAACATTTTTCGGCCATTTTTTACTACCAAGGGGAACGGAACGGGGTTGGGACTCTCCTTGGCGCGCCGCATCGCGGAAGATCACGGAGGGCGGCTGGAAGTAACCAGTGAACTTGGCAAGGGGAGCCAGTTCACGTTGATTCTTCCAAAAAACAGACCCACTGAATCATAATCGGTCAGCCGAAGTTCACGAATCCCTCCACGCAATGCCGGGTCCGTGATACTCTCAAAAGCCGATTCCGGGCAACCGAATAAATGCCGAGCGAGAAAATTTTAATCGTCGATGACGAAAGATTAGTGCGTTGGTCCTTGCGGCAGAAGTGCGAAGAGTGGGGATACCAGGTATCTGAGGCGGAGAACGGCACAGACGGACTGCGCCTTGCCCGCAACGAGTCTCCCGACCTTGTGCTGCTGGACGTGCGCCTGCCTGACCTGAATGGCTTGCAGGTGCTTCAACGACTGAAGCAGGCCGGCGACGCACGCGCCGTCATCATGATTACGGCTGACCCACAACTGGAAGACGTGAAACAGGCCCTGAAACAGGGCGCCTACGATTTCATCGGAAAACCGATCGATTACGACGAACTCCGTGTTGCGGTTAAGAACGCGCTGGAAGCCACCAAGTTACGCTCGGAAAACGAGACGCTGAAGAAGGAAGTTCTGCAGCGCCGCCGCGCCGCTTACCATGACGTGGTCGGCGAATCGCAGCGCATGCAAGACCTGATGTCGTTCGTCAACAAGGTCGCCTCCAGCGAAGCTACGACGATTCTGATCCAGGGCGAGAGCGGCACCGGCAAGGACCTCATCTCACGCGCAATACACTTTGAAAGCCGTAGAAAAGACAAGCCTCTGATCGTCATCAATTGCTCTGCGATTCCGGAAACCCTGATGGAGGCCGAGCTCTTCGGCCATGAGAAGGGCGCGTTCACTGACGCAAAAGCGATGAAGAAAGGCTTGTTTGAACAAGCCGATGGCGGCACGCTCTTCCTGGATGAAATCGGCGAACTCTCCGGATTGCTGCAGGCCAAGCTGTTGCGCGTGCTGGAGGAACAGGTCATCCGCAGAGTTGGGGGCGTGAAAGATCAGGAAGTGGATGTGCGCGTGATCGCCGCCAGCAACCGCGACCTTGAGCGTGCAGTGCGCGAGGGGCAATTCCGCCAGGATTTGTACTACCGGTTGGCGATCATTTCGCTCTTCCTGCCGCCCCTTCGCGACCGCCGCGAAGACGTTCTGCCGCTGGTGCACTTCTTCATCGAGCGCTACAACAAGCGTTTCCGCAAGTCTGTCCGCGGCATTACCCCGGAAACCCGCGAGCTGCTGTCGAAGTACGACTGGCCCGGAAATGTGCGCGAACTTAAAAATGCAATTGAACGCGCCATGATTCTTGAAGACGATGACATGCTGCGTCCCGTGTACCTCCCGTTCTCCGTGGGCTCGCCGCTGAGCAGCCTGACAGCATTTGAGGTCTCGTCGGGAGGTAACGTCGCGGCTGGCAACGCAAATCACCCGCAACAACCGGAGTTCCAGATCATTAACGGCAAGAACCTGCCCCGGCTTTCGATTCCGGAGGGTGGCACGAGCCTGGAAGAAATTGAGCGTAGCTTGGTCGAGTTGGCCATGCAGCAGGCCAGTCGCAACCAGACACAGGCGGCAAAACTGCTCGATATCAGCCGCGATGCGCTGCGCTACAAGTTGAAGAAATTCGGCCTGATGCATTCCGAAGACGAAGAAGTAAGTACTCCGCCGCACTAGAACTGTAGCTCCCCAACATGTGTTGACAGCCGCGGCGCCCCATCCAGAGTTGAGGAATCAGCCTCACATCTTGGGGCAATTCCCACACCGGCGGCGGCAAGGCTTGCACTAACCTTACCTAGCGACACTTTTAACCACTTGAAAATAAGGAGATTAATCCGCTGCGACCGGTAAGTTGTTTGGCACCCGATGTGCTTTATCACTGTAGTCGAAGGAGAAAATTGTGGAACCGACTCTGGTGGTGATCGGCATCAGTCTCCGCAGTGCCAAGCTGGCGATGCGTGAACGCTTTGTGCTGAACTCCGCTCAGAGATCGTCAGCACTCTCCGTACTGGCGCGCTCGGAAGCGGTTGACGAGGTCATTGTTCTCTCCAACTGCAACCGCACGGAATTTCTAGTCTGGACTCAGGACGCCTCCGAAGCCGCCAACTCTGTTCTTCGTTTTCTGACCAGGTCGAACAATCTGAAACTGGTGGAGTGGTCGAATTTTTACCGCCTGGTGGGCGATGCGGCCGTGGCTCACGTGCTGCGCGTGGCCTCAGGAATCGATTCCGCCGTATTCGGCGAATCGGAGTCGACGAACTCGACCCTGGGCGCATGGCAATTGGCGCAGCGAGCGAGCACGACGGGACGTTTCCTGGATGCGCTGATGGCCAAGGCTTTCGCTGTTGCCGGCCGGGTTCGGCAGGAACTGGGATCGGCCTCAAACGTGGTAACCGTTGCGGAGATGGCGGTTGCAGCCTGTCGCGAAACTCTTGGCGACCTGCAACAGCGGCGCATCCTCGTCCTGGGAGCAGGACAGATGGCGCTGGCTGCGGTTCGCGAGCTTCAGAGCGCCGGAGCCGGCGAGATCACGGTTGTGAATCGAAGCTGGGAGCACGCTCAGCAACTGGCGCGTCAGTGCAAGGTGAAGGCCGCACACGCTGAAAGTCTCTGGGAGCAGGTTTTGTGGGCGGACGCGGTGGTTTCCGCAGTCTCGCAGCGGGTGCTGCTGACGCGCGAAGAACTGGAAGTCGTGCTGCCCGAGCGCAAGGACAAACACATCGTAATTGTGGATCTGGCCGTTCCGCGCACCGTGGATTCCAACGTTCGCACGCTGGATGGAGTGATCGCATACGACCTCGACGATCTTTGCAACGCGATGGAAAGGCATGAGCACCGCCGTGTCGCGCTGCCACTAGCCGAACACATTGTTGCCGAAGAGGCCGCGGGCTTCCGAAAGAAGCTTCTGTCGGAATCGATCCTGCCTACGATTTCAGCGATGCGGGAGCGGCTGGAACTTATCTGCCAGCAGGAGAGGGACCAATTGAAGGATCAATTCGGTCCCTTCACGGAAGATCAGGATCTCGCGCTAAAGGCTCTGTCGGCGCACATCGCGCAGCGAATCTCGGCAACGCTAGCCCGGCAGTTGAAAGAAACGCCGGGGCGTCCGGAACTGGCCACCGCAATCCAGCAACTTTTTCAACTCAACTCCAAGGTTGACGTGAAAGTCTGCGAATAGTCCTCCCGTACTCCTCTCCTCGTATTTCACCTATTCTTTTTCGTTGTCACAATCCCAAATGAAGAACACACTGCTTTTGCGCTGATAGGAAAAAAGTGTCGCCATTACCTGGGCCATTGTAGGTTGCCGGGTTTTTTGCCGTTATAGAAGTAAGGCGATGCAAACTCCGCCGGAGTTCGTTTGCCGGTTCTTATTAAGAGGTTGAAATGAAGCGCATTACTTTGCTGTTCGTATTCATACTGGGCACGACCGCTATTTTGCAAGCGCAGGGAAATTGGCCATTCAGGGGCACGGTGATCAAAATGCGAATGACCGACTGCGTGATGCAGCACGGCTTTATGGCCACCATGTCCGGCGTAGTACCGGCCGGAACCAGCTGTCCTGAGTACACGGTGATGACCGATAAGGTTGTGTACGTGGTTGTGGGACGGCGCGCTGAAGAGTTCATCCCACTCTCGGAGGAGATGGATTTCGTGGTTCGCAAGAATGAATTAATGATCTTTTCCGGGAATGAGAAGACGAAGTCACACTTTCTGATTCAGCAGATGAAGGTCCGCGAAGATTGGGAACGCGAAGAACGAATGATGGAACGCAATGCAAACTCCGCGTTGCACAATCCTATGCAGAGCTCCGTTGTCTCAGCCAATGCAAGATGATGGGCCGCAGCTCCGAAGGAAATTCGGCAGTGAGGATGGACGAGGGAGTTCGCGATGCAACTTTCCACGCAGGGCCGAATCGCACTTTTTCTTGTCTCATTGATCGTGGCCCTCGCGATTTGTTCCATTCCTCTGCTTGCAGCCGACGATAACGGATACACGATTCGCAGCCGTACGAATGAAGTGCGAATTGCCTTCACGGTTTCCGACCGCGATGGGCACATTGTAAAAGTGCTGCACAGCAGCGACGTCGCAGTGGTAGACAACGGGACAATCATTCGACAGTTCCGCAGCTTCGAGCCTGCGTCGGTGAGCCCGCTGGACATTGTGATTCTGCTTGATGCCAGCGATTCGGTAGCATCGCAAATACCGGCGGAGATCGCCGAGACACAAGACTTTGTTGAACATTCATCGTGGCAGGAGCGCGACAGAGTATCGATCTTGTCATTCGGTGGAGTAAGTCCGCAACTGCTTTGTGTGCGCAACTGCCTGGGAGAAACGGCGCAGACGAAGCTGAATGCACTGCGCGCCAGCGGCGTAACACCGCTCTACGATGCGCTGCTGCAGGCCGCGGAGATATTGGGGCAGAATCGCGATTCCGAGTTGCGTCCGGCGATGATTCTGTTCTCCGATGGCGTGGACACGATCAGCATGCATTCGGTGAAGGACGCAGTGCAGGCGGCACAAAAGCTGCAGGCGATGATCTACTCGGTGAACTCGCGCCCGGTGAAATCCTTACGAAAGAATGGAGACGCGGTGCTGGGCTACCTTGCGGCGAACACGGGCGGGCTGAGCTTTGCTCCGGGACAAAACGTGAAGGCAGTTCTGCGCATGGTGTTGGACGACCTGCATAGCGGATATGTGCTGAGCTACGATCTGCCCGCGCAAACAGTGGGGCAGCACTCGATTCAAATCCTTCCAACCAACGACCCGCGATTGCGAATCCGCTCGCGGTCAGCGTATGACGACAGCTCGTATAAGTAGAAATACAGCGAAGAACGGGTGCAGAAGCAGGAATAGACGATTGGCGAGATGGATAATCGTTGAGAATGCGATGTTTACGTCTTTGCTAATGGTTGCGCGGATTTCAAAAAGGATTGCCAATACGGTTACCGCAGGCATTCCAACCATTGCCAGATTGAGCAATGGTTGGGCGGCGGGTCAAGCCGCAGCGCCGAGCTAAGATTGTGAGTCATACGCACGGAAGAGTAAGCTTGATGCAGAGCTTCTCCTCAACCTGTGCTTCGGAGTTGGCACTATGCCGCGTGCCGGATCGCATCCTGAATTCTGGGAGCAACTCATATTTAGGGACCATGTCGATTCGTACTGCTTTGTTGTGCTGCTGCCTGTTCGTCTGTTGTGTTCCGGTCTGCAAGGCTGAAGAGTTCAAGGTTTCCTCCGGCGCTCTTGAGCGCACGTTGAAGGCGCGGCTGTTCAACACTCCCGACCAACGTTATTACCTGCGCGGAGACGCCCATTCCGCCTGCTATGTTTATGCCGAAGACCCGCACCTCTTCTTTTCTGGAGACCGCATTCTGGTGCGAGTGCACACCGGCGGCAAATATGGAAAGCAGATTGCTGGGCGCTGCATCGGATTCCCTGTGTCGGTGAATACTGTGATTTCGCTGGCTCCGATCGCGGAAGGTGAGACGATTGGCGTAACCGATGCGCGTCTGGATCGTGTAAGCGATTCGGCGGAATTGAACTTTATCCTCTCGCCATTCCTCAGCCACAAACTGCCTGCCAATATCCAGATCAACGCGGCGACGATGCTTCGCGAAATACTGACGAAGTCCACCGAGACGAGCGGCTATCCTTTAACCCTCGAAAGGCTCGACATTCGACAGGTTCACGTTACGGATAAATTTCTGGTTGTGGCTTACGACAGCGACATGCGGATCGATTAGTACGCGTTAACTTGCTTGCAGGAAGATCTGCGTGTGGTAGCCGTCCTGCTGGTTTTCTAACTTCAAAATCCAATCTTCAGTAGAAGTGAAGGGAAGGCTCGCGCCGGCGGGGATGGAGTATGTTTTGCCGGGGAAAGTGGCGACGATTTTGAGGCGCGGAGATTGGGCGGGGATCTGCACGGTGAGCTGGTTGGGGGCGCTCCACGCGGCGCTGGCGGTGCGGGGAGCGTGGAGGATGAATTCGCGGCGCAGGTGAAGAAGGTCGCGATACCAAGCGAGCATCTCAAGATTTGCCGATCCTTGAGGCCATTGAAGACGGGAGCATGCGAAGGTGGCTGGGTCCTGAGGATCGGGGACGCGAGTCCAGCCGAAGTTAGCGAACTCGCGCAGACGGCCCTGGGAGACGGCCTTCTGGACGGTTGGGTCGTCAAAGCTGGTGAAGAATTGGAAGGGCGCGGCTTCATCGTACTCCTGGCCCATGAATAGCAGCGGAGTGTGGGGCGAGAGCAAAAGCAAGGCGGCGGCGAGTTTGCGCGCGCCGGCGGGAACGAGCGCGGTGAGGCGCTCGCCAAAGGCACGGTTGCCGACCTGATCGTGATTCTGAATGCAGATGATTTGCGAGGGCAATGGGAGTCCGGCGGCGGAGGCTCCGCGAGGACGGCCCTGCCAGAAGCGAAATGGCTCGCCTTGAAATACGTAGGGCTCGGAGAGCACGCGAGGAAGAAGTGCGGGGGAATCGAAGTCCTGATAATAGCCGGAGCGCTCGCCGGTGAGCAGAGCATGAATGGCGTGGTGGAAGTCGTCGCTCCAGACGGCATCGACACCGTAGCCTCCCTGCGATGCGGGAAGAATGTAGCGAGGATGGTTCTCGTCGGTTTCGGCGATGACGACGATGGTGCGGTGCTGGGCGGAGGCGAAGTCATGAACGCGGGCGGCGATCTCGGCGACGATGTGCGTGGGGGAATCGTCTTGGATGGTCTGAACGGCGTCGAGGCGGAGTCCGTCGAGATGATAATCGCGCAGCCAGTAGAGAGCGTTTTCCCGGATGAAGTGGCGGACGTGCGAGCTTCCGGTGTCGTCGTAATTGATGGCGTCGCCCCAGAGAGTTTTGTGGCGAGAGGTGAAGTAGGGACCGAGTTGCGAGAGGTAATTGCCCTCGTTGCCGAGATGGTTGTAAACAACATCGAGGATGACGGCGAGTCCGTGAAGGTGGGCGGCATCGACGAAGCGGCAGAGCGCGGCGGGGCCTCCGTAGTTGGACTGCACACTGTAGAGGCCGACACCATCGTATCCCCAATTGCGCGGGCCGGGAACGGCGTTGAGCGGCATGAGTTCGATGGCGGTGATGCCGAGATCGCGAAGGTAAGGCAGGCGATGGATGGCGGAATCGAGAGTACCGGCGCGAGTGAAAGTGCCAACATGGAGTTCGTAGAGTACGTAGTCGGATAATGGACAGCCGTGCCAGGAGGCTTCCGATGGAGACCAGGGGAATCTGGGATTGACGATTTCAGTGGGGCCGTGGACGCCTTCAGGAAGCAGGCGCGAGACAGGATCGGGAATGGTGAGCGAGCCGATGACGTACTGATAACGATCTCCAGATGAGGCGCGCAGAGAAATGCCCCAATAACCGTCGCCGAGTGGGAGCATGCGGAAATCTTCCGGCGGAGAGCTGCGGCGGCGGAGACGGATGATGGGCGAGGTGAGACGCGGCGCCCAGAGATGGAAGTCCACGAGGCCGCCGCGGATGGTGGCTCCCAGAGTTGGGCGTTGAGCGACGATGGGCACAGTGGCTAGGACGACGGGATGGGGTGGGAGGTTGCGTTGAGGAGCTTGCGAGTTTCTACAATCGACACGCGAGTTCCCACATTCGCCAAAGGAAGGCGGATGTGGGCCACCCGAGTTGAAAGGCGTGACGCAGAGGTGGGCAGCTGGCGAGTTCCCACATTCGCCAAAGGAGGGCGGATGTGGGCCACCCGGGGTCCTGAGTAGAATGGGAGGATGTTGATACTGGCTTCGCAATCGCCCAGGCGGGCAGAGCTGCTGAGGAATGCTGGAATTTGTTTTGAGGTGCGTCCGGCGGATGTGGATGAGAGCATGCGTGCGGGAGAAGATCCGATTGAGTATGTGAAAAGGCTGGCGCGGGAGAAAGCGTTGGCGGTGCTGGCAACGGCCGAGACGGGCGCGGTGGTGTTGGGCGCAGACACGACGGTGGTGGTGGATGGAGAGAGCTTGGGCAAGCCGGTGGACGCCGAGGATGCGAGGCGTATGCTGGCGCGGCTGAGCGGAAGGACGCACCAGGTGATGACCGGAGTGTGCGTGGCATGGAGCGGCGGAAATGGTGCGGCGCATTCCGAGGCGCAATCCGAAACCCAAGCCGAGGTGACCGAGGTGGAGTTTGCGGCGATGAGCGCGGAGGAGATTGCGGAGTACGTTGCGATGGGCGAGCCGATGGATAAGGCCGGAGCGTATGCGGTTCAGGGCAGAGCGTCGCGATGGATTCCACGGATTCGGGGATGCTACTTCAACGTGGTGGGGCTGCCGGTGGCAAGGGTTTGCGCGATGCTGGAAAGAGTGGGGGAAGCAAGCTGGTAACACGGCGCATACTCTTTACTAGCGGTGCTGTTTCGAGGCGGCCTGTGAGCTTACTCGATGCACCTTCACGATTTTGAAGGGCAACATCAAATGAGATTGATTTTCCGCCACCCAATGTTTTTGGTCTTCCGAGAGCTTGTCGTGTGACGATTTCACCTCTGCGAAGAAGAACTCTGAACCTTTGAAAACAAGCAGATCCGGCCATCCACAGTAGTTGCGCCAGTAAGAATCGATGAGGTATCGCAATATTCGGCGTAGGACTTCGGGAGGAAGCATTCCGACGATCACTCTGGTTTTACTGATTGCATGCGCCTCTTCCGCCCAAAGATATTGCCTGAGTTCTTGACTGGGTGCTGTCCAATAGTCAAAGAGCCAGAGGAGTTCTTTTCTAGTTTGAGGCAGAACCTTCAGGAAATAGTCCTCGATATCAGCTCGCCTCCGAACTCCATATCCAGGCGCTCCGAAGTCGTCCGGCAGCAAGAACCACATCGGTCGGGTCTTCTCACCGGGTGGGGCACTACGGTCCGCGATGCCAACCATCCTGACCTTCGGATCAGCCTGTTCTTGGATTAGCGACCAGAGAAATACTGCGAAAAGAACATGGAACGGAGAACTCTCTGAAAAGATGGTTTCGTAGCCCATGCTTCGAAAGTGGCGTTGCACGTATTCTTCGACTGTAAACAATTCGGAGCCGTCCATAATCTGAGCCTTCCCGGTTGCGGCAGGCGCATATGTGGCATGAAGGTCAACTACCTCTACGGCGAAGTGCTCGATGATGTCTCTCTGAGAGGGCTCCTCAAACTGGTATTTAGGCCGAGCTTCGTGTAACTGTTTGATTTCGAATAACGCCTGCTCTTGGAAGTCAGTCTGGGTAATCCAGCTCTCCAAACTTGAGTCGTCCTTGGGATGTTGATTCTTCCATTCAGCATAGAGCTGCATTTGCCGAAATGCGATCTCTCTCCAGTAGTAGCGTTTGATCTTGCTTGTCCTTCCGGGTGCGGCGCTCACAGGGTGAGGCTCTGGAACGAGGCCTCTGCACTCACAGCAGGTTTTTGGCTGAAATCCAAGCGTCACGGGGATGCGTTCTTGAGTTTCAAGATCTACACCCTCACGCAGTTGGTGGGACAAGAAAGCTGTGCCTATCTCTCTATCGCAGTCGCACATCATCACCGCGTTGCAGGTTAGGCACCTATACTTCCGAATGAACTCGTACGGGTTAAGACACCTCAAGCTGGTGTGTAAGCAGGCCACAGTCGCGTCCTCGATTGAATACTAACCGCAAGTGGATTCCCGGGAAACGCCTAAGTCTCCGCAAATAGAGTTTCTCGGATTGTCGGCTATTCGGAAGCGGACTCATTGACGCTCGATATCCTGCCTCGTACTCAGCAATGGTGGCTGATATACTTTAAGTTTCCAACGGGATGGTCCATGAGCGAATTGCATAGTAGTCCTGACGCTACACTTACGCCTGAAGTGCTGGAGAAGTTGCCCATCGACAGCGTCGCTATTCAAAAGATATTGCCGCATCGCTATCCGTTTCTGCTGATTGACCGGGTAGTGGAGTTGGAGCGGAAGACGCGGATTGTCACCATCAAGAACGTGACGGCAAATGAAGAGTTCTTTCGCGGACACTTTCCGGGAAACCCGATTATGCCGGGAGTGCTAATGGTGGAGGCGATTGCGCAGTCGGGGGCAACGCTGCTGATGACCGAGATTCCGAACCGCGCCGAGATGCTGACGGTGTTTACGGGAATTGAGCGGGCGAAGTTTCGGCGGCAGGTGACTCCGGGCGACCAGTTGCGCATTGAGGTGAACGTGATTGTGTGGCGCAAGCTGGCGGTGAAGATGGAAGGCAAGGTCAGGGTGGACGGCAAAGTAGTGTGCGAGGCGACGGTGACCTGCCAACTGGTGAGCCTGAAAAAGGACGAAGCGGTAGAGACGGTGGCGGAGTAGCGATGGCCATTCATCCGAGCGCCGTGGTGGACGCGAGCGTGCGCGTGCCAGAGAGCTGCACGATTGGACCGTTCTGCCTGGTGGGTCCGGACGTGGAGATGGGCGAAGGCTGCGAGTTGATGTCGCACGTGGTGCTGACGGGGCCGACACGGCTGGGCAGCCATAACCGGATCTATCCGTTTGCTACGGTGGGGATGGGTCCGCAGGACCTGACGTATAAGGGTGAGCCGACACGGCTGGAGATTGGCGATCACAACGAGATTCGCGAGTATGTGACGATTCACCGGGGAACGATCAAGGGCGGCGGGCTGACGAAGATTGGGTCGAACTGCCTGATTATGGCGTATGCGCACATTGCGCACGACTGCTTCCTTGGGGACCATGTGATTATGCCGAATGCGGCGACGCTGGCCGGGCACGTTACGGTGGGAGACTGGGCGCAGCTGGCGGCGCTGGCACCGATCCACCAGTTTGTGCGAGTCGGGGCGCACGCTTACATTGGCGGCGGGACAGTGATTACGCAGGATGTGATGCCGTTCTCGAAGACCAGCGCGGTGAGGGACGTTCACGCGTATGGAGCGAATTCGATTGGACTGGAACGGAGAGGCTTCAGCAAGGAGCGGGTGAGGGCGATCCAGCGGGCGTTCAGGATTCTGCTGGCGGCGAAGCTGAACACGACACAGGCTCTGGAGCGGATTGAGCTCGAAGTGGAGCAGACCGAGGACGTGAAGGAGTTGGTGGAGTTCATAAGGAAGAGCGAGCGCGGAGTGGTGAAGTAAAAGCAAGGTGCAACGTCGAAGGAGCCGACGTTGGAAGGGCAAGGACTAAGAGCTGGATGGAAAGCCTCTTGCGGCACGGGAGATTTGAGCGGGGTAGGGGTCCTTCGCTGCGCTTGATCTCATAACAACGTTGGCTCCGTTCGGGGGTAGTCT
>CAZLJQ010000028.1:0-67663 GCA_964559875.1 uncultured Acidobacteriaceae bacterium | reverse complement strand
AGCTTGGTTCCACCATTGCGGTTATCGGATACAGCTACCATGAAACCGCTCTAGCTTTTGCTTTCCCGGCTTCAAGATCGCTTCCCACTTTAGTACCGTCCTCATGCTTAGACCTAAGCATTTATTACAGCACTCTGAATGCCGAAGCTCCGTGTGAAACTGATCTTTCTAGTTTAGAATCAGTTTGGGAAACATCCCGCTATCGCTGGTTCATGGTATCTCTGCAGACAAAGCTGAATCTCAAGGTCTCGCAACGCCAAATCCTCACCCCAGGATTGGTGCAGATGGTCAGCGTCCTGGCGCTCAACAAGCTTGAGCTCAAGGACATGATCAACGAAGAGATGGTCGAGAACCCGGTACTCGACGAGTACCTGGAGTCCGTGCCGACCATCGACGAGATCGCTGCCCGCGAGGAGCAGCGCGAGCGTGAAACTGCCGCCGCAGCCGCCGAAGAGCCCAAAACCACTCCCGAGGAACGCGATCCCTTCGAGGAAGTTGATTTCGGCTCGTTCTTCAATGACTACCTGGACCCTGGCTACCGCAGCAATACCGAGCTGGAATCCATTGAGAAGCCTTCGTTCGAAAATTTTCTCTCCAAGCCTGCCACCCTCACCGATCACCTGATGTGGCAACTTGGGGCCATGCACGTGAAGGATGACGTGCTGGCCGCCGCCGAGTTGATCATCGGCAACCTCGGTGACGATGGCTACCTGCTCTGCACCGATGAGGAGTTGCTGGATTTGGGCGCCGGATCGCTCAGCGTGCTCGAAGGTGGTGCGGCACTGGAACAGGAGTTGGGTGCTCCCGCTGACAACGGATCGGCTGAGCAGCCCAAGCTGCTTTCCAAACCGGATCAGCCTTGCAAGGCGCTCTTTGGACGCGATGCCCTGCACGAAGCTCTGGACCTGGTCCGCCAGATGGACCCCATCGGTGTGGCGGCGCGCGATCTGCGCGAGTGCCTGATGGCTCAACTCAAGGATCTCCTGCGGGTGCACGACGAGCGCGGTGGAGAGCCCGATATGCCGGAGCTGCTCGAAGACGCCATGGTCATCGCTGACAAGCATCTGCACCTGCTTCAGAACAAGCAGATCCGCGAGATTGCCCGAGCCATGAGCAAGAGCATGGATCGCGTAGAGCGTTGCGTGGCCCTCATCCGCACTCTCGACCCCAAGCCCGGACTGCGCTACAACGTGCCCGAGACACGCCTCATCGAGCCCGATGTGGCCATCATCAAGCAGGGCGACGAATATCTGGTCGTGATGAACGACGACGACATGCCGCAGCTGCGCCTCAATCCGACCTACAAGAAGATGCTCAGCCGCGAAGGCAACGAGAAGGATGTGCGCACCTACGTCAAGGAACGCTACAAAAGCGCCATCCAGCTCATCAAGAACATCGAGCAGCGCAAGCAGACCATTCTGAAGGTGTGCTACGCCATCATCGGACGCCAGACCGAATTCCTCGATTTTGGCATCGACTACCTCAAGCCGATGATGATCAAGGAAGTTGCCGAGGAAATCGGAGTGCATCCTTCCACAGTGAGTCGCGCCGTGGCCAGCAAGTATGCCCACACTCCCCAGGGGGTATTCGAGCTCCGCTATTTCTTCAGTGAGAGCGTCAACGGTCCGGAGGGTGGTGCCACATCCCTGCTCATCCTGAAGCGCCGGGTGAAGAAGCTAATCGAGGACGAAGATCCCTCGCGCCCCCTCACCGATGAGCAGCTTACGCGGATTCTGCAGTCGCAGGGCATTCAGGTAACGCGGCGAACCGTGGCCAAATACCGCGAAGACATGAAGATTCCCTCGACCCATCAGCGGCGCGTCAAGAAATAAATTCCTTTCTCCACAGGTCTTCAGGACTGGCAGCGCCACGCTGCATCTGATATAACCAATCGCCCACGGTAGTTTTCGTGGCGAGGAGGGTCAATCGAATGGAAGTGGATTACACCGGTAGGCAATTCGACATCACTCCCAAGATTCGCAAGGAAGTAGAAGCAGGGCTGGCGAAGCTTGTAAAGATTGTGGGCAATAACTGCAGCAGCAAGGTGATCCTCACAGCGGAGAAGCAGCGCCGCGTCGCTGAGATCACGTTGATACGGCGCACCAAGACGCTGGTGGGGCGTGGTGAGGCCACGGACATGCTCGTGGCCGTCGACGAAGCCCTCGAACACATTGAGCGGCAGGCGCTCAAGCTGAACACGCGCAAGCGCGACGTGAAGCGCGCGGTGAAGGCCACATGGAAGCGCGAGGCGCCCGAGGAGGAGCTGCCCATCGCGATCGGGACCACGGCGGTCACCGCAGTTCCAGTGGTGGTGCACAAATTTCCGGCCAAACCCAAGGTGACCGAAGCTCACCTGGTGAGGAGCCAGGAAGCGGTGGCCTTGCAGCCCATGACGATTGAAGAGGCAGTGAAAGAGTGCGAGTTCCGTGATCGGGGAGTGTTCATCTTCCGGGATAAGAAAAGCATTGTGCGCGTTCTGCATCGGCGCAAGGACGGCAAACTGGAGCTGATCGAAGTTCCATAGTTAGTGTCCCGTTGGTGCTCGCATCTGCCGTATTCAGCATACGTGGGTCTGTTGAACCGTTGTCCGAAAATAAAACGGGAGCGCGAGTTTTCTTCGCGCTCCCGTCCTCTGCAAAATTGCGAATTACGCCGGATCTTCCACAATCTCAATCAAGAATCCAAACGCATGTTCCGCCCGCGACTTCGGATGCATGAAGAACACGGTTGTTCCCCTTGATCCCTTGCGCGGAGCGGCGTCAATGATGTTGAAGCCGTTGGCCTTCAAATAGTCGAACGCCTTCTGCGCGTTCTTCACCCGGAAACCAACATGTCCAAAGCCGCTTCGTCCGCCGTTCTTATCGATCAGCTTCTGTACCGGGCTCTCCGGTGCCATCGGCTCTACCAGCTGGATCAGGTTCGGGCCGTCGCCAATCTTTAGCAGCACCTCGCGAACCATATCCTTGCCAAACACCTCTTCCCGGTGAATCTGCTTGAAGCCCAGTAGTTCATACGCTGCTACCAGTCCGTCCAGTTGTCCCTGCGGTACCGTAATCGCAAAGTGGTCGATAAACTGGAATCCCGGTACGTCCTTCAATTCCTCTGCCAATTCCTTATGCTCTGTCGCTGTGCTCATTATTCAAACTCCACCAGAACCTGATGCAGTTGCACGCCGTCTCCCTGTGCAACCTTCACGTTCTTTACCTTGCCGGCTACCGGCGAGGTCACGTTAGTTTCCATCTTCATTGCTTCCAGTACCAGCAGCAGGTCGTTCGGCTGAATCTGCTGTCCGGCCTGCACGTTCACTCGCGTCACCATGCCTGCGATGGGCGAGCGGCAAACCTTTGCTTCATCCGCCACCGGAGCATCCGTCGCCGCCTTTGGTGCTCCCACCGGAGCGCCTGCGGTCAACACCGTTGGCCCCGCCTGCGCGGGAATGTAATGCGGCCGTGGAGCCGCGTCGTCCTCTGTGATCTCTACCTCGACTTCATAGGATTTTCCGTCGATTCCGATCTGTAGCTTCAAAGTCGTTCTCCTCGTATTCGGCGCGCATTCGCACCGTATCGGTCAGGGGAGCGCCGCATCAACATACCTCGCGGCCAGGGCTCCCGCTCGGGGGCCGGAGCGCTCCTGGGTCTCGTCGCCTTAGCGGTTCAGGTTGTGCGAGGCCTGGACAATTGCCCGTCCGGCCTGCGCCCACGAATTTGCCGTCGGTATCAAATGTGCCGCCCGGATCTTCACCTTTTTGCCAAGGAAGGCCGTTACCGCTACCGCGATCACTGCCAGCGTCTCAGCCGGAATCTGTTCTTCGGCTGCTTCCGCCTTTTTCGGCAGCAGTGCTTCCATCGCGCTGATCCGTGCTGAGAATTCCTTCTTCAGCGCATCCAGTTCAGCCTGCAATGCCTGCACTTCTGCTTCGGTCGCGGTGTTCTTATCCATTGCTATCGTTGCCATGGTGTGTGTTCTCCTGCCGCGATTAAAGCGGAATCAGTCCGTGCTTTTTGGAAGGCCGTAGTTCGCGCTTGGTTTCCAGCGCGCTCAGTGCCTGGGCCAGGGCCCGCCGAGTTTGCGAAGGTTCGATCACGTCGTCCACCAGTCTGCGGCCAGCGGCCACAAACGGGTTGGCAAACGCATCGCGATACAGATTGATCAGCTCCTGCCGCTTCGCGCCCTTGTCCGCCGCTCCGTCGATCTCCTTGCGGAAAACGATTTCTGCCGCGCCTTCGGCTCCCATCACCGCAACTTCCGCCGTGGGATATGCCAGCACGCGATCCGCGCCCAAATCCCGCGAGCACATCGCCAGATACGCACCGCCGTAAGCCTTGCGCAGAATGATCGTGATCTTCGGGCTGGTTGCCGCCGAGTAGGCAAACAGCATCTTCGCCCCGTGACGGATGATCCCGCCGTACTCCTGCTCCACGCCCGGCAAAAAGCCCGGAACGTCCACGAAGGTAACAATAGGAATATTGAATGCATTCAGGAAGCGGATGAAGCGTGCCGCCTTGTCGCTGGCGTTGATGTCCAGCGCCCCGGCCTTCGAGTTCGGCTGGTTGGCAATGATTCCAATCGAGCGTCCCTCCACCCGGCCAAAGCCAATCACAATGTTTGGCGCATAGCCCGGCTGCACTTCCATGAAGTCGTTGTGATCCAGGATGCGGGTCAAAATCTCGCGAACGTCATACGACTGCTTGTGGTCCACCGGAACAATTCCGTTCAGCGACTCGTCGTCCTCCATCGGGAACTCGTACTGCAGGCGCGGCGGATCTTCCAGGTTGTTCGACGGCAAAAAGCTCAGAAGCCGGCGGCAGATGTACACCGCGTCTTCGTCGTTTTCCGCCACAAAGTGGACTACGCCCGAGTTGTTCATCTGCGCCGCCGGACCGCCCAGCGCATCGGCCGTTACCACTTCGCCCGTTACCTGCTTGATCACCGAAGGTCCGGTGATGAACATCTGTGCCTGCTTGGTCTGGATGATGAAGTCCGTCAGTGCCGGGCTATATACCGCTCCGCCTGCGCACGGTCCACAAATCAGTGAAATCTGCGGCACCGTTCCGCTCAGCATCACGTTGTTGAAGAACACGCGGCCGTAACCGCCCAACGCATCAATGCCTTCCTGGATGCGTGCCCCGCCCGAATCGTTGATGAAGATGAACGGCGAGCCGGTCTTCAGCGACGACTTCATCATGTCCACGCATTTGTCGGAGTGAACTTCGCCTGCCGCTCCGCCGGCCACCGTAAAGTCCTGGCTGGCCAGGTGCACCAACCGCCCGTCAATCCGCGCGCATCCGGTCACCACACCGTCCGCCGGAAGATCTTTCCCTTCCATCCCGAACAGTGTCGCCCGGTGCGTTGCATAGGCCCCAATTTCCTGGAACGTCGTCGGGTCCACCAGCTTTTCCACTCGCTCGCGGGCCGTCAGCTTGCCTTGATCGTGTTGTTTTTGAATGCGCTTCTCGCCGCCGCCTTTTTCTACCGTTGCGCGCTTGTCGCGCAACGCCTCGATGCGCTCTTCCATAGTCTTCAATTTCGGTTGCTCTGCCATCGTGGTTGCCATTGGCTACCCAATCCCTTTCGCTCTACCGCGCCGCGGCGACGGTGACGTTGTGCGTTTGTCCATTGATGGTGACGGCGTACTTCACCGGACCAGTCGGCTGCGCTGCGCCATTCTTTGGCGCACCTGCTGCTGCCGCCGGTGCCGCTGCTGCCGCTTTCGATGGGTCCTTGCCCAGGTTTTTTGCGCCCTGGTCGCGTGTGGCAAAGAACTTCGGAGCCACCTGCGGGAACATCGCAAACGTCAGTACGTCTTCGTCAGTGCCTTTGCAGCCCTTCAGTGCCAGCGCGTCAGCCCGCAGCGCCTCCCATTCCGGCTTCAGCAAATCCGCCGGACGGCAGGTGATCGGTTCCTTCTTCGCGTGCAACCGGGCTTTCTCCAGCACTTCGGCGTCTTTCGGTCCCAGCGTCTCGCCGTAGTAACCCAGCATCAGGTCGGCAAACTCACCCGTCAAAACCTTGTACGGTCCCATCAGCACATTGAACACCGCCTGCGTGCCCACGATCTGCGAACTCGGCGTAACCAGTGGCGGATAACCCGATGCCTTGCGCACCCGCGGAACTTCCAGCAGAACCTCCGTCAGCTTGTCGCCGGCGCCCTGCTGTTTTAACTGGCTTTCCATGTTGCTGATCATGCCACCCGGGATCTGGCTCTGGAAGATCTCCGTCTCCACTCCCGTGATGTCACTCAGGAATTCCTTGTAACGCGGACGAATCGTCTTGAAGTAGTTCCGCACGTTCAGCATCTTCTTCATATCCAGATGCGTCTCCACGCCCGTGCCTTCCAGCATCTCCACCAGGCTTTCCGTCGGGTTGTGTCCCGGTCCCAGCGAAAGCGAACTGATCGCCGTGTCCACGCAATCCACTCCGGCTTCAATCGCCTTCATGTAGCTCACCAGCGTCACGCCCGTGGTCGAGTGGCAATGCATACTCACAAAAGTATCCTTGCCGCACTTTTCCTTGATCCCCTTCACCAGGTCATAGGCCGCCTGCGGCTTCAGCAGGGCCGCCATGTCCTTGATGCAGATCGAGTCGCAACCCATGTCCATCAGCTTTTGCGCCATCTCTACAAACGCTGCTGTCGTGTGCAACGGGCTCACCGTGTAGCAAATTGTTCCCTGTGCATGCTTGCCCGATTTCTTAACCGCCTTTGTCGCCGTCTGAAGATTGCGAAGGTCGTTCAGTGCGTCGAAGATGCGGAACACGTCCATTCCGTGCTCAGCCGCCTTGGCTACAAACCGCTCTACTACTGAATCTTCGTAGTGCCGGTAGCCCAGCAAGTTCTGGCCCCTGAGCAGCATTTGCAGTTTGGTTTTCGGCAGCAGCTTGCGGAACATCTTCAGCCGCTCCCACGGGTCTTCGTTCAAAAATCGTATGCAGGAGTCAAACGTTGCGCCGCCCCAGCACTCCAGTGACCAGTAGCCGGCGTTGTCCAGGTCCTCGCATGCGGGGACCATGTCTTCCATCGCCATACGCGTCGCCATCAGTGACTGGTGCGCGTCGCGTAGGATCAATTCCGTAACTTCAAGTATTCGAGTCATAAATGCATTCCTCTATGAATAAAAAACCCTTCACTAACTATGGAACCCCTTCACTTAACTAAAGAAAAACTCTTCATCTTCTAGGGTGCGCCACCATGCCCATCCGTTCTGTGACCCCCATCACAAAACATCTTGATTACCATGCGCCAGCCGCGTGATAGCAACGCGCCTGGATACGTCCCAGGCGCACCGTAACCTTCTGTTCACCGTCACAGCGCCTGCTGTCAGCGCGGCGTCTGTCACCGCATACCCTGCCGCGAAGCTACCGTCCGCTTAAACACCTTACAGAGCTGCCCTGAATGGGCCTGAGGACACTCATCCCGCCCATCGAACACACTCTACCATCGCCGCCCGTCTCCGCGCAGCTTCAGCCCTGCTTTCTCCTGTCCTCAGGGCCTACTCGTACCTCAGCGCCTCAATCGGGTTCAGGTTTGCCGCCTTCCACGCCGGATAAATCCCAAATACCAGCCCAATGAATCCCGAGCTGGCAAAGGCAAACACCGCCCACCGCCAGCTCATCGTGGCCGGCAGCGCCGGCAGCAGTGCTGCAATCAGGTAGGTCAGCACCCCGCCGATCACGATCCCAATCACTCCGCCCACCGCCGTCAGCACCACGGCTTCCATGGTGAATTGCAGCAGCACGTCGTTCTTGCGCGCTCCCACTGCCTTGCGCACTCCAATCTCCCGCGTCCGCTCCGTCACCGAAACCAGCATGATGTTCATCACTCCCACGCCGCCCACAATCAGCGCCACGCTGGAGACGGCGAACATGAAGACAAACACTCCTCCCGTCACCTGGTTCCACGTCTCCACAAACGAATCCTGGCTGAAGACCTCGAAGTTGTCCGTTTCCTGGGGCTTCAATCTCCGACGCCGCCGCAGCAGGTCGCGCATCTCGTTCATCGCCATCGTCATCTCCGGCTGCGACGTGGCCTTCACCGAAATCCAGTTCTGCTTCTGTTCCGGGTGCAGCTTCCTGAATGTGAAGTAGGGAAACATCACAATGTTGTCTTCCGGATTCGATCCGCCGCTGAACGCGCTCTTTTTCCTCTCGGACACGCCAATCACGGTGAACAACTCGCCCTCGATGTTGATCTCCTTGCCGATCGGGTCCGTCTCCGCGAACAGCTCTTTTGCCGTGTCGTGTCCAATCACGATCACCGGCATCCGCTGCTCGTCTTCTGTCTGCGTAAACCAGCGTCCCTTGTCCACCGCGTAGTCGAACACCTCCATGCTGTCGGCCTCATCGCCTTCCAGAATCGTGTTCTTCGCTACGTGCCCCTCGTACTTCACCGAATAGCTGCCCACCCCAAACTGCGGCAAAAAGATTCGTATTGACGCGGCCGCCGCCTTCACATGCGGAAGCCCTTTCACCGCCACCGCGTCCTCATACGTCAGCTCTTTCCGGTTCAGCATCTCCGCCGTCGGATGTCCAAAGTTGAATATGTTGATGTGGAATGCGAACACCACGTTCGAGCCCATCTGCTGCACCATGCTCTGCACATTGTTGTTCAGCCCGCGCACCACCGACGAGATCGTGATCACCGTCATCACTCCGATCACAATGCCAAGGATCGTCAATCCCGAGCGCATCTTGTTGCGCACCAGCGTCTCGCCCGCCAGCCGGAAGATCTCCTTGAACTCGCCCTTCGATGCCATGTCCGTCTCTATTCCTTACAGTTCAAACCGCAGCGCCGTAATCGGGTCCAGCTTCGCAGCCTTCCGTGCCGGATACACCCCGAAAAATACTCCCACCGAGCCAGCCATCAGCAATCCCGCCAACACCGTCCACAGCTTGACTTCGCTCGGCATTCCAATCTGGATGGTCACCACCTTTGCCACCGTGATCCCCAGCACCACTCCAATCGCCCCGCCTACCAACGACAACGTCGAGGACTCGATCAGAAACTGCCGCAGCACATCGCCCCGCCTTGCTCCCAACGCCTTGCGAATCCCAATCTCCCGCGTCCGCTCCGTCACTGAAACCAGCATGATGTTCATGATCACCACTCCGCCCACCACCAGCGAAATAGAGGCCAGCGCCACCGCCACCAGGAAGAACGTCCCGCTCAGCGCTGCCCAGATCGATAGAAAGCTCTGATTCGTCTCAATCACAAAGCTATCCACCTTTCCCGGAGCGTCGTGCCGCCTGGCCCTCAGCACCACCCTTACCTGGTCCATTGCCGCTTTCATCGGAGCGCCCACGCCCTCGCCCTTCGCCCAAATGCTCACCGAAACCTTTTGCGTGCCGAACTGCTTGTACCAGCTCGTCAGCGGAAGCACTACCCAGTTGTCCAGGCTCTGTCCCAGAGCCTTGCCCCTCCGCTCTGCCACTCCAACCACCGTATAAATCATCCCGTTGATGCGAACCTCTTTGCCCAGCGGGTCCACTCCTTGCATCAGGTTGTCGGCAATGTCGCTGCCGATCACCACCACGTTCGAGCCGGCGTTCACGTCGGCCTCTGTCAGACCGCGCCCAGATTTCAAATTCAGGTCATAGATCGCCGTCATCCCCGGCGTCCAACCCCTCGCAATCGTGTCGTTGCTGTTCTGCTCGTTGTACTTCACCCGCACGTTGTTCAGCCGCAGGGAAGCGCCCACGTTTTTGCACGCCGTGCACGCCTCCTGCACCGCCAAAAAGTCCTCGGTTGAAAATCTTCTCCGCCACAAACCCGTTAATCCCGTTGACAAACGTCATCACCGCAATCACCGTCGCCACGGCAATCACCACGCCCAGCAGGGTCAGCACGCTGCGTAACTTGTTGGCCCACAGCGATTGCAGCGCGATGCGAACGGCTTCCAGTGTGTTCATGAGATTTTCGGAGGACGAGCGGTCTTCGTCCCCCGAAGTGTACCAGAGTGTTTCACGCTGTCCTTCCGAACTTGGTGCGTCATTCAGCGCCACGGTTTTAGATTATGGGGTCATTCTGAGCGAAGCGAAGAACCCCAGCGCCGCTCAAATCTCGTGTACCGCATCAGAGGCTTTTCAAGCACCAATCGCCCAGCCCTAACCTCTAAAGTTGAGTGGGGAATTTGACCTTGCGGTTGTGTTTGCTTTTATCTCTCACAGGTGGCCCACATCTGCGTCGCGCCTTTCGACGCAAATGTGGGACCAGCAATGTCCTCCAACCCTGCCGCAATTTCTCTTCTCATCACATCATTCTGTGACCCAGCCCTATGGCAGCAACCCCCGCCCTCGTGTATCACACCTAGTGAAGAGAATTGTCACGGTCTGGTGAAAATTGAGCCAACTCTGGCCCTGTGCTACGATGCTCTGCCTTAGGTATTTTCGGCATTTTGCCGCAGGGTGCATCTGGTTTTGCCCTTCCGCCCCATTTCTTGGGAGCTCTTTTGGCGCGCTTGGCGCGTCTCCGGACCGCGGAATGGCTGTTTGTTAGGTGGCCCACATCTGCGTCGTGCTTTTCGACGCAAATCTGGGAAAGCAACTGGTATACGCAGCTTGGTGTACGCAGTAAGACGCTCGCCGCTTTTTCAGGCTGGCGCCGTAGGCGAAAAGTTCAGCAACTCGCACGCGTGTTGCTGGTTTTCCAATCAAAGCTCTCGGGAGTTATTTTTGTGAAGACCTACGAAGGTGAGAATGTCCGCAACGTGGCTGTCATTGGCCACTCCCACTCCGGCAAGACCTCTCTTGTTTCTGCCCTGCTCTTCACCGCAGGCAGCGCTCCCCGGCTTGGCCGGGTCGATGACGGCACCACCGCCACCGATTACGACGAGGAAGAAATTGCCCGTCAAATGACCATCTCCGCCTCCCTCGCCGCCGTCGAGTGGAACAAGGCCAAGATCAACTTCATTGACACTCCCGGCTTCAACATGTTCGTCCATGAAGCCGAGCTGGCCATGCCCGCCGTCGATACCGCTCTCGTCGTCGTTGATTCGGTCTCCGGCGTTCAGGTCGTCACCCAGAAGGTCTGGAACTTTGCCGACAAGCTCGGTCTTCCTCGCGTCGTCGTCTGCACCCGCATGGACCGCGAGCGCGCCGACTTTGAGCGCGTCATGAACTCGCTGACCACCACCTTTGGTCGCCAGGTCGTTCCCGTCCAGCTCCCCATCGGAGCCGAAAAGAACTTCAAGGGTGTCATCGATCTGGTCAAGATGAAGGCCTACTACTATGAGATCGGCGGCAACGGCCGCGCCCGCGTCGAAGACATTCCCGCCAACATGGCCGAGCAGGCCAAAGCTGCTCACGAAGCTCTTGTCGAGCTCGTCGCCGAAGGCGATGACGATCTCATGAGCGAATTCTTCGATACCGGAACCATCGCCGAGGAGCACATCGTCTCCGGAATCCACAACGCCATCCGCGAAGACCGTCTTTTCCCCGTCCTCTTCGCCTCCGGCCTTGGCAACATCGGTAGCGACGAGATCCTCGACTTTCTCCTCGACTACGTTCCCTCGGCCACCGAACGCAAGACCGTCGCCGGCGTCCCCGCCTCGCCCGATGCCGAGCCGCCCACGCGCAAAATCGCTGCCTCTGAGCCGCTTTCGCTCTTCGTCTTCAAAACCGTCAGCGACCCCTTCGCCGGACGCATCTCCTACTTCAAGGTCGTCAGCGGAGTCCTCAAGAACGACGCATCGGTCACCAACTATCAGCGCGGCACCGTGGAAAAGTTCGCCCACATCTCCGTCGTCCTCGGCAAACAGCTCCTGCCCGTTCCCGAGCTCTCAGCCGGAGACATTGGCGCCGTCGCCAAGCTCAAGGAAACTCTCACCGGAGATACCCTGGGTGACAAATCCTCGCCCATCCAGTTCCCGGCCGTCACCCTTACTGAGCCCGCCATCACCTTCGCCATCGAGCCCAAGACCCGCGCCGACGAAGACAAACTCGGCGTCGGTGTCCATAAGCTCATGGAAGAGGATGCCATGCTGCGCTTCTACCGCGATCCTCAAACCAAGGACTTCCTCATCGCCGGGACCGGCCAGCAGCACATCGAAGTCGTCGTCAGCAAACTCAAGCGCCGCTACCACACCGAGGTCGTTCTCAAAGCGCCCAAGGTTCCTTACCGCGAAACCATTCGCGGCACCGCTGAGGTTCAAGGCCGCCACAAGAAGCAGTCTGGCGGACACGGCCAGTTCGGCGATTGCAAAATCCGCATGTCGCCCCTGCCTCGCGGAGGACAGTTCGAGTTCTCCAATGACATCTTCGGCGGAGCCATCCCCAAGAACTTCATCCCCGCCGTCGAAAAGGGAATCCTCGAAGCTGCCGCTCGTGGCTATCTCGCCGGATACCCCGTCGTCGATTTCAAGGTCAGCCTCTTCGACGGCAGCTACCACGACGTAGATTCCAATGAACTCAGCTTCAAGACCGCCGGCCGCATCGCCTTCAAGAAAGCCATGGAGGTCGCCAAGCCAACCCTCTTGGAGCCCATCATGCAGGTTGAAATCACCGTCCCCGACGAATTCGCCGGAGCTATCATGGGCGACATGAACTCCCGCCGTGGCCGCATCCAGGGCATGGACAACAAGGCCGGAAACACTGTCATCCGCGCCCATTGCCCCATGTCTGAAATGCTCACCTACGGCACCGACCTCACCGCCATGACCCAGGGCCGTGGTTCCTTCAACATGGAAATGGATCACTACGACTTCGTCCCCGCCTTGCAGCAGGAAAAGATCATTGCCGCCGCCAAGGCCGCTGGCGCCGGTCTGGAGGAAGAGGAAGAAGAATAACTGGCCGAGCGCCCGCGGCCGGAGCGGCGGTAGTTGCCGCGTACCCGGCGGCGAAGCGCGTCTCTCTGGGACGCAAATGTGGGACTGCAACGCCTCCCATCCCTACACAAATCAAAGGGCAGCCGCCGTGGCTGCCCTGTTCTTTTCCCTACGTAATCTCTTGCGCCCTTCACCCATCCGGCATATAGTCCTCGCGTCAAAACATGCACTCACGCAGAACAGTCCTGGGCTCCAACATCCTAAGCATAGGAAGGTTATGCCATGAAATATTTCTGGATCGTCTTGACGTTACTGTTCCTCGCGCCGTCTGCCCTTCCCGCGCCTGCCAATTCATGCGCCGACCAGAAAGCTGCGTTAATGGAAAGAGCGCGGAACCACGATGTGAAGGTTCAGGCATTCAACCAGGATTGTGCGCGCCCACTCCCACAGAATTCCCCCGCGCACTACCAATGTGTGCAGCGAAGGCAGGAGATCGAAGCCGAGGCCGCAGCCCTGCAGCAGCAAGCCAGTGATTTGGCAAAACGCTGCAACTGATCCGTCCTGCGCCGTATCAATCAAAAGGGCAGCCGCCATGGCCGCCCTTCCGCTGTCAGTATGTTCCTCATCTGCGTCGTTTCTTTCGGCGCAAATGTGGGAGCTTGTCTTTAGTAGTGATGTTCGGCGTCAATGGCGTGGTGAACTGCCTTCCGCGCCTCGTCAATATCATGCAATGAGCGCTTTTTAAGTCCACGCGCCCATCCATCCGACTCGTGTTGGTTGATGTCGTCATGCGCCCTGTCCAGCAATTCCAGCGCCCGGTGCAGACGATCGGCCCTGTTCCAGTGTGCGTCCACCGGAGGATGATCGCTCAATGGCTTGCCGTCGTCGATCGCCGCTTCCTTCACATCGCGGATCGCAGCATCAATGGCGTTAACTGCCGATTGTTCGTCTCTGTCCATCCGCCAGTTCGGAGTTTCCAGCGCAAGGTGGGCCCGCGCGTGCCGCAGATCGGTCAGGGCGTGCAGATAAGCGGGATGTGCTCCCGGAGTGTCGGCTGCGGCAAACGCGCTCATCAGCAGAACCGCGAATGTCGCCATCAAAACCAGTTTTGCATAGCTCTTCATCGTATTGGTTCCCTCGTTAGTGCTTTTCACTTCGTGGTTACTAACCCAACTTCCGACTCTGAGTTTCTATCTCTATCGCAGGTGGCCCACATCTGCGTCGCGTCTTCCGGCGCGGATATGAGAAGAGGCCCCAATTCTACCGTGCCCGCATTAAAACAATGTGTTTTGCTTCCTCGGAGGCTCCACCCCAAAGTGCTTGTACGCAAGTTGCGTTGCCACCCGTCCCCTCGGAGTCCTGTCCAAGAATCCGATCTGTATCAGGAACGGCTCGTAGATTTCTTCAATCGCGTCCGGCTCCTCCGCCAACGCTGCCGCCAGCGTATTCACTCCCACCGGCCCGCCCTGGTACTTTTCGATGATCGTCAGCAGCAGCCTCCTGTCCACCTCGTCGAAGCCATGCTCGTCCACCTCCAGCATCTCCAGCGCGGCCTCGGCCGTCGGACGGTCAATGTGTCCCGTTCCCCGCACCTGCGCATAGTCCCGAACCCGCCGCAGCAGCCGGTTTGCCACTCTCGGTGTTCCGCGGCACCGCGTTGCAATCTCCAGCGCCGCATCGTCGTCGATTCCTACATTCAAAATCTGCGCCGAGCGATTCAGAATGATCTTCAAATCCTCGTGCGAGTAAAACTCCAGCCGCAGCACCAGTCCCAGCCTCGACCTCAGCGGAGCTGACAGCAGCCCAATCCTCGTTGTCGCCGCCACAAACGTAAATGCCGGAATCTCAAATGAATGCGTCCGCGCCGACGGCCCCTGTCCCACCATAATGTCCAGCCGGCAGTCTTCCAGTGCCGAATACAGCAGCTCTTCCAGCGCCGGCTGCAGCCGGTGAACCTCATCCACAAACAGCACCTGCCGCGCCTGCACGTTGGTCAAAATCGCCGTCAAATCGCCTTTGATCTGTAGCGTCGGCCCTGAAGTCTGCTGAAACGCCGCATCCATCTCATTGGCGATAATCGTTGCCAGCGTCGTCTTTCCCAACCCCGGCGGCCCATATAGCAGAATATGATCCAGCGCCTCGCCCCGTGCCCGTGCCGCCGCAATCGCCACCGCCAGGTTCTCCTTCACCTTCGCCTGGCCGATAAACTCCTGCAGCCGCTGAGGCCGCAGCTTCAGCTCAAATCCTTCTTCGCCCTCCAGTGGCCCACCGGCCACCAATCGCGCCCGCTCTTCCTGATTTCCGCCCATTCCGCGATGTTATATCCCCCGCCTCCAACCAGCAATTGTCATCTGCTGTTCCATCTCGCCGTGTTCCAAAGAACGTAGTCAATAGTGGTTGAATTTTTCTCCAGAGCACGTACACTGCTCCTACCGCTGGACGTGGGGTCCTGCGGATTCAATCATTAGGCCAATCTCGCTCTTTGAGGACGAAGCGTCATGAAGAGACTTCTGCTATGCATCCTGCTGATTCTGCCCTTCGTTCCGGCGATGGCGCATGCCTCCAACTGCAGCACAACCGTCGGTGGAATCGCGGTAGTAGTTCCCGTACCGCTGGCAAAATTCACCGAGGTCGGAATCGATAAGCACGATTTCTTCGAATGGCTCGTTCCCACCGGCAATCGCCTGCTCTGCGCTTTTGTTCCCGTCGACCTTTTGCCAACTCTCAAAAAGCCCGCCATGGGCATGGACCGCTACATGCTCGTCGAAACCGTACAGTCGTACGATGACGCAAAGAAAGAAGTCCCCAGCGCTGACTTCGAAGAAATCATTACAGCCGTCAAAGCGAAACTTGGCGACACCAAAGAAATGAACCAGATCATCCAGCCAACTGGAGAGGAACTCAATCGCAAGCTCAAGGCAATTGATGACTCCAAAGACGTCTCGCTCGACCAGCCGTCCAATCTCGGAACCATCTTCCAGAGTCCGAATGTCTATGCCTTTGCCATGATCGTTCCGGTGACTTCGGCAGGAACCACCAAACGAGTGATCAATGCCTCGGTCCTGTTGCGAGTTCGCGACCGCCTTGTCTTCGCCTATATCTACGCCTCCGGCGGCGACCAAACTTCCCTGCAGTGGACCCAGCAGACGGCAAGCGCCTGGGCCCAGCAAATCCTCGCCTCGAACACAAACTAACCGGAGATGGAGCTGAGGTTCTGCCATAGTTTTTGATTTGCGCTCCGGGTGGCCCACATCCGCCCTCTTTTGGCGAATGTGGGAATCCCCTCTACGCCTCCAACTCCGCGCGGGGCCGCCCTTGATTTTTGATTCGCGTGTCATCCCGAGCCGTAGCGAGGGACCCCAGCGCAGTACAAATCTGAAGCCCCGCCCAAGAGGCTTTTCAACCAGCTCACTCCATCCCAAGTAGTACAATCCCCCGATGAAGCGCAGCCTCGCTCTGCTCGCCCTCATCATCGCGATACCTCTCCTGACGCAAGCCCAGGACAAAGGTTATTGTCCATCGTTTCCCGATAGGATTCCTCCTTCCATGCCGAGGAAAACTCCGCCAACGCCACATTATCCAGATGACGTCTATGAGGGCACTGTGACGCTGCTGGCGACGATCAGCAACACTGGGTATGTGTGCGATGTGCGAGTGCTGCACAGTGTAAGCAGGGAACTGGATTCCAAGGCGGTAGAAGCCGTTCGTTCCAGACACCTCCAGCCAGCAAAGAAGGACGGGCAAACTATTCCCGTTGAGGCTGTGATGTCAGTGGATTTTTGGAAGTACAAGAACGGCGAAATTGTCCCATCAACCGCTCCGCCAAACTCGAACTAAGCCTCCGCTCCGAAGCCGTAGCTCGCGTGCTCTGCTTTGCCTAGCGCGAGAGAAGACGTTGATCCCACCTCCACCCCCGCCATGCTGTAAACTTCTATGTTCCCTCCCGTTTCGGAGATCTCCATATGCTGCGTCGTTGTTTCATTGTCATCCTGGCACTAGCCTCTATTTCCGCCTGCGCTCAACAGCGCCCCTTCACCTTTGAGGACATGATGAACCTCAAACGTGTCGGCGACTTCACCGTTTCTCCCGACTCCCGCTGGCTCGTATTCGCCGCCGTTGATGTCTCTCTCTCCGACAACTCCCGGCGCTCTCATCTCTGGATCGTCCCCCTCACCGGTGGCGAAGCCCGCCGCCTCACCGATCCCAGTCAGGGTTCCGAAGATCGTCCGCGCTTCTCGCCCGACGGCAAAATGCTTCTCTACTCCGCCGTCCGCAACGGCGTCTCCCAAATCTACGAGCAGCCCTTTCACACAAAGTCCGGAATCCTCATCAGCCTTCCGTGCCAGCTCACCAACCTCTCCACCGGAGCCGAAGGTGCCACCTGGTCACCCGACGGCCAGCAGATTCTCTTCCTCTCTGCCGTCTATCCCACCTGTTCCGACGATGCCTGCAACAAATCCCGCGACGAAGCCGCCGAAAAATCCAAGGTCAAAGCCAAAATCTTCGATCACCTGCTCTACCGGCATTGGGATGCCTATGGCACCGGCAAGCGTTCGCATCTCTTCCTCATCAGCGCATCGTGCAAGCCCGCCGCGTCCTGCATCCCCCGCGACCTCACTCCCGGCGATCATGACGTTCCGCCCTTTTCGCTCGGCGGACAGGACCAGTACCAGTTCTCTCCCGACGGCCGCGAAGTCGCCTACACCGCCAACCTCGACGAAGTGCCGGCAACATCGACCAACAACGATGTCTTTACCCTTTTGCTTACTGATCCGCAGGCCAGGCCCGTCAATCTCACCGCCGCCAATCACGGCTCGGACTCCACGCCTCTCTACTCGCCCGACGGTCGCTACATCGCCATCCGCTCCCAGTTCCGGGCCGGATACGAGAGCGACCGCTTCCGTCTCCAGCTCATCGAACGCGCCACCGGCAAGATCACCAACCTCACCGAAAACTTCGACCGTTGGGTAAACGACATTGCCTGGGCCCCAGACTCATCCAAGCTCTACCTCACCACGGAAGACGCCGGTGATTCGCCCATCTACAGCATCCCGGTCACCGGCGGAGAGCCTCGCGAAATCATTCGCGGTTTCAATTTCTCCCCCACTCCCACCGCCGACGGCAAGACCCTCGTCTTCGCTCGCGAATCGGTCCGCTATCCCACCGAACTCTTTTCCATCTCGCTCGCAGACTCCACTCTCGCGCAGCACGCTACTGCTCGCCAGCTCACCCATGTCAACGACGCGCTCCTCGCGCACATCCAGATGCAGCCCATCGAACCCTTCTGGTTCACGGGCTCGGAGAAAAAGCAGGTTCAGGGTTTCCTCCTCAAGCCGCCCAACTTCGATCCCTCCAAAAAGTATCCCGTCAAGTTCCTCATCCACGGCGGCCCAGAGGGCGCGTGGGACGATGATTGGAGCTTCCGCTGGAATCCCAATCTCTTCGCTGCCTCTGGCTATGTCGTCATCATGATCAATCCGCGCGGCTCAACCGGCTACGGACAGCAGTTCGTCGACGACATCAACGGCGATTGGGGTGGCCGTCCCTTTGAAGACCTCATGCTCGGCCTCGACTTCGCCGAGAACAGATTTCCCTTCGTCGACCGCGACCGCGAGTGTGCTCTAGGCGCCAGCTACGGCGGCTACATGGCCAACTGGATTCTCGGCCACAGCGACCGCTTCAAATGCATCGTTTCCCACGACGGTATGTTCAACTCCGAGAGCGCCTACGGCACCACCGAAGAACTCTGGTTCAACGAGTGGGAGTTCAAGGGAACTCCGTGGACCAACCGCGAGCTCTATCGCCTCTGGTCGCCTGCCCTTGCCGCACCGAACTTCAAAACTCCAACCCTTGTCATCCACGGCCAGCTCGACTATCGCCTCGATGTCAGCGAAGGCTTCCAGCTCTTCACCACCCTGCAGCGCCTCAAGGTTCCCAGCCGTATGCTCTACTTTCCCGACGAAGGACATTGGGTGCTCAAGCCGCAGAACGCACAGCTCTGGTACAAGACCGTCACCGACTGGGTCGATTGGTTCATCGCAAACCCTGGCAAGCATCCCCACACCGCTCCGCCGCCCGTCGATTAGTATCGGAGGCGCTTATAACGAATCAGGCACCCAAAGTGGGTGCCTGTTGTCTTTTGGGTAAATTGTTGTAAATTCCGCGCAACCATTAACCAAATACTAACTTCGCGATTTTCAACGATTCTCTGATTGGTTAACAGATGCTGCCGTCTGTGTCTCCGCCGTCGGCGTCATCAGCGACAGCCTCTGAGCCGTTCGCAGGTCCTGCGCCGAGAGATGCGCTCCTCCCAGCAGCAGCAGACCTGAGAAAAATGCCCAGAAAATCAGCGTCACCGAAACATAGAAAGGTCCATATGACTCGCGGAAATCCAGCATTGGCAGGCATGTAACGTAGATCAGCTTCGCGATCTCCCACGCCACGCCCGTAATGATTGCCGCCGGCAGTACTGCTTTATAAGGCACTTTCCCATTCGGCAGCCGCCAGTAAATCAAAAAGAAGATCAGCACGCTGGCGATCATTCCAAATATCTTCAGCGCAATGAATTGAATGGTCACGTTCACCTTGTCCACCAGCGAGTACACCATGCCGGTGCCAATGTGACTGCCCAGCCAAGCCTGCGCCGCTGCTGCCGGAGCCCATACTCCCGCTGTTCCCGCCACGCTCAGCAGCGCCAACACCCCGCAGCACAGCGCCAGCCCCAGCGATACAACCTGGTTCATCAGGTAGTTGCGGGACTTGAATCCCCATACCGAGTTGAGGGCCACTTCCAGAGGCTCAAACACGCCCGTGCAGCTAATGAACAGCATGATGATCGAGAATATTTGAACCTTGTGCGTCCCCGCCATGGCGACTACGCTGCCGACGATAAAGTCCTGATTGCTCGGCAAATACGCTCCCAGCATGCGCTTGATTGCGGTCACCATCGCAGGCGAATGGAAGACCCTCCGGCTCAACGTCAGCAGCAGAACCGCGGCAGGGAAGAACGACAGAATCGCGTTGGCAGCCACGGAAAATGCATACGTATGCACCTCGGTCGTACCCAGGTATTTCAAGGTCGACCAGCCGTTACGCCGTAATGTCTGCAGCATTGAGCTGCGCAGTTGTTCAATGGGATCGTTGCCGGTGGAAGAAACGTCGTTGGCCACCGCGGTTGCTGCGGCAGTCGATGTGCTTGTGCTTGTCATGATGGCTTCTTCCATTGTAGCGAAATCAGCAGATTTCGGCGGCGTCCGGGGGCCTTGGCGCTTGCGGAATCCAAACGGAAGTACACCAATTGCACTGGTTTCAACGTTTTTTGCAACATTGCCACCCAATCCAGCAACATTCCCTTGCCAACCTCGGGCGGTTGCGGTACACATTCCATACCTGCTGAATCGCCATTCAGCGATGCAGGCAAGGGAAGTGGATGTGCAGTCAGCAGTCGGCACGGTATTCAAATCCGGATTCCAGCATCCTTTCCGTAACGAGGGCCGCGCTCGTTCTGTCTGAAAGGATGCTGGAATCCGGATTTGTCTATCGAGCGGATTTCAGACTTTAAAGAAAACGCTTACGTTCCATGAGTACTGTTTCTTTGAAAGACGTGAAAGGAGTATGTCGTGAAGGAGAAGGGTACAGTTAAATGGTTTAACGGCGCCAAAGGTTACGGCTTCATTCAGCGCAGCACCGGTGAAGACGTATTTGTGCACTATTCTGTAATCCAGGAAAATGGCTATCGCACTTTAAATGAAGGCGAAACGGTTGAGTTCGAATGCGTTAAAGGGCCGAAAGGATT
Organism: uncultured Acidobacteriaceae bacterium; assembly: GCA_964559875.1. GTDB lineage: Bacteria > Acidobacteriota > Terriglobia > Terriglobales > Acidobacteriaceae > TOLSYN. Next base: position 47,113 of record CAZLJQ010000028.1, on the reverse strand, counting down.
GCAGGCCCAGAACGTGAGCCGTGGCTAGTTTCTGAAAAACTGTTTTATAACGCAATTCTAGAAAGAAGGCCCTCATCCCCCAAGGGCCTCTTTTAAGGCATTGAAAGTCTCAAATATATTCACATATGTCAATCTATTTCCAATGACACCATGTCGCCCTGGAGTCTTCCGCTGGGTTTGTAGTTAATCGTGACCGTCTCGCCGTGCCAGCCGCAGTCGAAGCTCTGTACTCCAATCAGCACGGCGGCATTGCGGTCCGCTACATGCACCTTCCAAATGCGCCCTTCCGAGTTCACGGTCAGCATCGCTTCCGGCGCCGCTCCGCACTGCACGCCGACGATGCGCCCCTTCAGAAACTCGACTTTGCGAGTGTCCGCAGGCGTATCCGCGGCTTTGCTTCTAGCGTCTTCCCGGTCTTCCTCAGCAATCGCTTCGTCCAGGTTGTCGTACTTGCTATGCGTTGCGCCTGGCCCTGCCTGCAATCCCATGGCTTTCCATTGCTCGCGCTGCTTTTGCTCCCTGCTGAGTTTGCTCATCAACTCCGTGGCCTCAGTAGATACTACTGGGTCGTTCCCGGTGCTTGCGTACAGCATCAGGTTGCGCGCAGCATCCAGCTTTCCAGCGGCCTCGTAGGCACGCGCCAGGTTCAGGTAGTAGCGGCTGCTGCGCGGACGCAATGCCGACGCGCGTTGAAGATTTTCCAGCGCCGGCTTCGGGTTTTCGTTACCCAACTGTGCCAGCCCTAACAGCTCTCGCGCGGCTGCGTAGTTCGGATCGCGTTGCAGCGCCGCCTTTAGTTCGCTGCCCATGCGGGTTTCCGCCGATTCCACGCGGATGCCGTTCTCCTCACCCTGGTTCACCCATCGGGCATAGAGGTAGTGCATCGAAGGATCGGAATCGTCCAGGGCCAACGCCCGGCGTATGTGTTCCACCGCGTTCTCCATATCGCCGCGCAGCATATAGGCCCAGGCTAGCGAGCGGTGAACCGCAGCATTCTCCTGGTGCTGACGCATGAACACAACCAGTTCGTGCAGTGTGCGATCCGCCTCCGCAGCCGCAGCGGCGTTCGTTGCTCCACTGGTGTTGGCGAATAGAGAAACGTTCGCCAGCAGCACGTGCGCGTCTTCGGCGGAAACCTTCCGCGAATTGATCAGAGCGATTTCGACGCGGGGCGTGGGCATCGTCTTCGTCGTCAAGCTTCGCATCGACTCACGTACTTCATGGTCGAGATCGGAGGAACTCACGGAAAAAGCCTGGATCAACGCCTGCTCCGGTGCGGCTCCACGCCACTGTACGGCGTTCAAGTAGGCGCCAGCCTGCGCCAGCCGGCCCTCCTGGATCAGCCATCGCACCAGCGCCCAGGATTCCGCCTCGAAGGCCGCGCGCTGCGCAGCCGGGAGCGGCGCTTGCCCGCTGTTCTCCAGCAGCTTGGCCAGCGGAATCCACTCGTCCGCCTGGGGCAGAACCATTCCTTGCGGAGCTTTGCCCAACTCCATCTGATCGCCGTTGAACCGCACGCCGGCCAGGTAGCTGACAATTCCAGAGTCAAACCACGGCTGCGCGCGCGGATAGTTATCTTCCAGAATCAGCGCGCCGATCGACTTCGCTGCCTGCGTCCACGAATCCGGTTGCGCGGGGTCCACGGTTACAAAGTTGGCTATCGGCGTGCGCACCAGCACGGGGCCACTCGCCGGATGCGTAACCAGAATGCGCAGTGGCGCGGCGAAGGTGATTTCGTTGCGATGAAAAATTTCCTCGAATACACGGATGAGTTGTTCGCCGCGCAGTGCGGCATCCCTTGCTCCCCGGTCGCTGCCGTCGGAGTAGCTGATGAGGTGATCGGTCCGCACTGAAAACCACTGCTGTGCGGAAGCACTCGGCACCCACGCCAACAGCAACCAAGTCAACAACAGCCATCGCGCGCGCATCGATCCTTCCCTCCAGGAACGTGTGTCCTGAATCTTTAGGATGCGATGCTGCGCAGGCGCGTTCAGGCGTAACAGAGTTCGGAAAGCAGCAGGCGCTGTTCAAGGGAGGGCTCCACAAATTGCAATCCCGCCCGAAATCCCTGGCGCCGCGTAATGACGGCTCGCAGGCTAAGTAAGATGCCGCTGCCAGGAAGCCGCAAGCTGAGCACTACTTCGGTGCCCGAAGGCAGCTCGCGAGTCAGTGTCACCCCGGCGCCCGTGCGCGAAACGTCATAGGTTCGCCCGTGAACGACGATGCGTTCGCCCGTGGAGTGCAGCGTCACCAGTTGGGCGCGCAAATCTAGCGCGCGGCGGGAGAACAACCGGCTGGCGTAATGAGAAGACTGTCTACGGAACGGGGTCGGCATTGGGTGTCGTCTCCAATCTTGCTATGGCCCAGCGTGCGTGTTCGGCTATGGCCGGGTCTTCGTGCTGCGCCAGCTCACGCAAGCGCGGCAGATATGTTCCGTCTCCGCTGTTGCCCATGGCAATGGCGGCGCTGCGCAGAAGTCCGCGAAGTTTCGCACGCTTTACGGCAGAGCCGCGAAAACTGCGCTGGAACTCTTCCACCTTCATACCTGAAATCCACTCCAGAGAGGGATTGACGAGTTGGGTGCGCGGTGCGAAGGCAGCATCGGGCGAAGCGGGCGCGCGCCGATTCCACGGACAAACGTCCTGGCAGATGTCGCAGCCGAAAAGATGCCGTCCCATCTTCGCGCGCAACTCCTCCGGCACTGGCCCACGCTGCTCAATGGTGAGATAGGAGATGCAGCGTCGGGCGTCGAGTTGGCGCGGCGCAATCAAAGCCTGTGTGGGACAAGCATCAATGCAGCGTGTGCAGGAGCCGCAGCGGTCGGCTGCCGGAAGGTCAGGCGCTAGCGCGTGCGAGCTGAGAATCACCCCAAGAAAAAGCCACGAGCCAAGCTGCTGATTTAGGATGCAGCCGTTCTTGCCCGTCCAGCCGATGCCGGAGTGCGCGGCCAGCGCACGCTCTGCTACCGGGCCGGTGTCCACGTAGCACCAAGTGCGCGGGCTGGCATGGCCGTCCATGGCGATGCGCTCCACCATGTGCTGCTCAATGCGGCGAAGGCGAGCAAGCAGCAACTCGTGGTAGTCACACTCAATAAACGCATAGCGCGAGATCCATCCCCGCGCCGGATCGGTGCACTGTGTGGAGTACGGTGAGTCCGAGTTGTAATTTGCGGCGCAGACCACAACGGAGCGCGCCCACGGAGCGACGTTGGCCAACGCCGCCCGCCGCAGCTCTCCTGCGTCGTTTGTCTTCGCGAGATAGTCCATCTCGCCGTGGTATCCGGCTTCTATCCAGGCAGGGAAGTAGTCAAGCTCACGGAGCGGCGCAGCCGGTGTAATGCCGGCGAGCGAGAAGCCCTCGTCGAGCGCAGCCTTCTTGACGAATTCCGCAAGCGAGGACATAGGCCACTCCGAGACAGTGCTACTTACGCCTTCGCACCACAGCCACAATGGCCGCAATCTCAGTGAGCGAAATAATTCCCGCCGAGCTGACGCACCAGATGCAGTAGGTTTCCAGAACTCGCGCCTCGATGTAGGTCAGATATATTGAGAAGCCGACGGCTCCGGTGGTAAGCAGCAACACGATCCACCAGCGCCGCGCCAAGGCAAAGCCCGCAATCAACGCATAGCCCACAATTCCTACGGCAGCCACCGGAACGGTGCCGGCTTCAGCCAACACAGCGTTATTGGCAACGAAGTTGGATGCGCTAGGGCTAACGAGGGAAATTACGCCAGAGATTTCTGCGAAGGGGCTGTGATTTACCGCACCGCAATCCCAGCGTTCGTTGATGCTGCATGGCGACGGCTCGGTGCGGAAGTGTTCGCGCAGGGCAAAGCAGGAAACCGCAACTCCGGCCAGTGCAAGAACAGCGATCAGGTAGCGCATGAATCCTCCGCTCCCTATTGTAAGCAGAGGGCGCATTCTGGGCTACGGCGGGATGAATGCCGGGAATGCTGCTTGACCGGTACGGATTTTTATGGTGCCTTGTCGCGATTCAGGACAATTTTCCCGGTCCAGATTCCTTCTGCGTCCAATGCCATGTTTGCGCATCGAATTGAAGTGTTACGATAAGGACCTAGCAATGCTACCCGCCAACGTTGCGGTACCCAAGTTCTCGTAACCGGAGGAAGAATGGCAAGCGAAGCAATTCTGGAAGTAACTGATGCAAACTTTGACAAGGAAGTGCTCCAAAGTGAGCAGCCTGTGCTGATTGATTTCTGGGCTACATGGTGCGGCCCCTGCCGCGCTCTCGCCCCGGTGGTGGATGAGATTGCGAAGTCCTATCTAGGCAAGGTCAAGGTCACCAAAATGGATGTGGACCACAATACCGCGACTCCGCAGCGCTATGGTGTGCGTGGAATTCCAACCTTGCTGGTCTTCAAGGGCGGCCAGGTGCAGGAGCAGATCGTCGGATATGTTCCCAAGGAAACCATAGAAAAGGCACTGGAAAAAGCTTGCCTGAGCAGAGCCTGATTCGGCGGCCCGGCCTTCGCTGGGCTTTTTTCTCGTCTGCAAACAAATCGCTTACAGCCGAAGGAGCACCGGCGGCCCCAGAGAATCGCGGTGTAACGCTGCGAGGCTCCTCTGGAGTAACGATCGAGCGGTAGATTTTGATTGCCTACACGCACGAATGTTGTAAGCTCAATGCTCTGATCATAGCTGGTGAGAGTGGGCAAGTATGTCTTGTGACCCTCCCTTAGAAGAGAAGAGTTTGAGCGGCTGCTTGGAAAAGCTAAGCGGTGATACGCCGGTGTTCACTCCGAGCCAGCTCCTGGAAGCGTTGCCTGGTCCCGCTTGGATTGTCGAGTGCTCCGACTTTCGAGTTCTGCAGCGCAACTCCGCAGCCGCTTCGTTTTCCGGCGACACGCAGTTCCTGTCGTGTTTTCCGGCGTCGCTGGAGGCGGAGTCGCTTGAACGCCTGCGTTCGCCACAGCTGCGGATTGGTTTTCACGCCCTGCCCAACGGAGAACGCAACCACTGGCTTTTTTCCGCCGCCTTGCTGCGGGAATCGCTCCCTCCGCAACGTCTGATTCTGGCCCAGCCCGCGGCTGTTTTTGGCGTGCCGGCCGAGCTCACCTTCGACGAAATGCTGGACTCGGCTTTTGACGGCCTTGTCATCCTCGACGCTGAGCGTAACATCGTGCAGATCAGCGCTCGCTTTCAGCAAATGTTTGGCTACACCACTGGGGAGCTTCGCGGGAAATCGCCGGAGGTTCTGGTTCCTCCCGGCAGCGAGCACGAATTCAGCTCCGGCATGGAGCGGCTGAATGGTGGTGGCATTCATCACCTAGAGACCCGCAGAATGCGGCGCGATGGAACGTTACTGGAGGTGAGGGTCAGCTCGCAGCCCATTGCCTCGGGACGCTTCCGTGGTGGAATGGTTGTCATTTACCGGGACCTCACCGAGGTGAATCGCAACGCCTGCTATCGTAACCTGCGCATGGAAGCGACGCGGATCATAGCAACCGCCGGCTCAGTGAAGCAAGCCGCACAACAGTTACTGCCCGCGGTGGCCGCGGAGCTTGGCTGGGATGCGGTTCGACTTTGGCAACTGAGCGAGAACGGGATGGAGTGCGTTCACGCTCATGCGCCACAGAACTTTCTCTGCAGTCGCGGCCCTGAAGGCCGGGGCGAAAAGTGCGCCATCAACGCCGAGCAGGTTGCACGCGGCAATCAATCCATTTGGATCAGCGATCTTATTCCGTTTGACTCCTGTCCGGAAAGAGACGCATGCATGCTGCGCGACGGTGTGCTGGCAGCATTCCCAATTGTGGATGCACAGAAGCAGGTTTTGGGCGTGTTGGAACTGATAGCTTCCCACAAGCCTGCGCCAGAGCTAGGCCAGCGCGAGCTGCTGGAAGGGATTTGCACTCACCTCAGTCAGTTCATTACTCGCTGCAAAGCCGAGATAGCTCTGGTGGAAAATGAAGCTAAATTCCGCACTCTGGCTGAGACCGTGCCGATAGCAATTTTTATTCATGAGGATGGCCAGGTGCGTTACCTCAACGCCGCCTGCGAGTCGCTCACTGGCCGTTCCCGCGAAGAACTGCTGAATCGTTCGGCCTGGTGCATGTTCCATCCCGATGACGTGGCTGAACTGCAGGGGCGCGCGCAGCGCCGGCAGCGCGGCGAGGATTTCAAGAAACACTGGGAAGCGCGCATGGTTGCGAAGAACGGCGAAATGCGCTGGGTCGAGTACACGGCCGCAAGGATCACGGTCGATAAGCGCCCTGCAGTTCTATGTGCGGTCATCGACATGACCGAACGCCGCGCCCTTGAAATCCAGCTTCGGCAAACCCAGAAGATGGAGGCCATTGGACGCCTTGCAGGGGGCATTGCACACGACTTCAACAATCTCCTCATGGTGATTGGTTGCTGCAGCGAGGTCATCAGCTTAGGCGAGGGATTACCCGAGGAAGTGCTCCGGAGTGCAGCTGAAATCACCCACGCCACGGACCACGCCGCCGCGCTTACCCGGCAGCTTCTGGCCTTTAGCCGCCATCAACTGGTTGCGCCGCGAGTCATCGATCTGAATTCCGTAATCACCGGCACCGAGCTGATTTTGCGACGAACGCTCGGCGATGACATAGTTCTTCGCATCAATCTGGAACCCTCGGGCTGCCTCGTGCGGGGTGACTCCAGCCAACTCGAGCAGGTGGTGTTGAACCTTGCCGTTAACGCCCGTGATGCGATGCCCAATGGCGGAGAGCTGAATATCAGCACCTCTCGCTTACATCTGGAGAAGAGTTCGTCGCTAGCGGGCCTTCGGGCTCCGGGCTCCTACGCGGTTTTAACCGTGGAAGACAATGGCTTGGGTATGGATCAGGAGATTCAGCAGCATATCTTCGAGCCGTTCTTCACCACGAAACAAGCTGGCAAGGGTACTGGGCTGGGATTATCCACCGTCTACGGCATCGTCAAACAGAGCGGCGGATCTCTCACGGTGGACAGCCAGCCGCATTGCGGCGCAACATTCAGAGCATTTCTCCCCATTGTCGAAGAGCTGCCCAGCGAAGCGGCCAACACCAAGAAGGTGAATCCTCCCTCCGCGTTGGGAACCATTCTGCTGGTGGAGGATGAGCAGGAGGTTCGCGCCGTGATGAACAGCGTCCTGATCCGCGAAGGCTACACTGTGCTGCAAGCCGCCAGCGGCGCCGATGCGCTGGTGGCCTGCGCGGCCCACGAGGGCAAAATCGACCTGCTCGTGACCGATGTTGTGATGTCAGGCATGTCAGGATGCGAACTTGCCGAACGCCTTCTTCAGCTTCGGCCCGGCCTCAAGGTGCTTTATGTCTCCGGATACAACGAGGAGACGGTGCTGAAAAAGGGCGTGGTCGAGGGCAAGATGGAGTTCTTGCAAAAGCCCTTCCCTCCACCCACCCTCTGTCATAAGGTCGCAGAGATTCTTTCCCGGTAGCGTTCAGTACTTGCGAAGTACAGCCACCACCCGCCCTTGCACCCGCACAGACTCGGCCGGAACCATGATGGGTTGCATGGAGGCATTGGAGGGCTGCAGGCGAATCTGTTCACCGGCGCGGTATAGCCGTTTCAGCGTGGTCTCTGAGCCATTCACCAGCGCCACTACAATCTCGCCTTCGCGGGCGCTGTCGGTCTTCTCCACGAGGACGTAATCGCCATCCACGATGTGTTCGTCCTGCATGCTTTCTCCCTTCACCTGCAGCACAAAAACATCCTTGGCGCGGGTGAAATCGGAGAGCGAGATGGTTTCGGGAGTTTCCACCTGTTCGATTGGCTGACCAGCAGCGATTCTTCCCACCAGAGGCAGCTCGAACGAACTTACCTGCACCGGTCGGGCGCGGCTGGGAATTCCTTCCGGAAGCGGAAGCACATCAATCGAGCGACTGCGGTTGTAGTCCCTTCGCAGCATTTTTTTTGTCTCAAGATTGTTAAGGTGCTTGTGCACCGTGGCCAGCGAGCTGAGTCCCATCGCCGCGCCGATTTCCTCAAAAGATGGAGAGTAGCCGTTGCTCTGCACGAATTCAGCGATGAAGTCGTACATCTGACGTTGCCGCTTTGTCAAAGCCATGGCCGACCTTTCTTTAGCCCCACGCAATGTTCGAATAGTTTGGCGAATGAAAAGCGAAGTGTCAACATGGACTTCGCGGATTGTTCCTTCCCAGATACCCCACAAGGGCCATCCTGAGGTGCACCAATCTGCAATGCAGCTTAAAATCGCTAGCAACTATGGCTGACATCGCCAAGATCGTTGATCGCGCCGAAAAGCTTCTGGAGAAGGGTAAGCCCGAGTTGGCTTTGGCGGAGTTCCGCGCGGCCATCGAACTGCAGCCCGAGAATGAACAGCTCCTGCAGAAGGTTGCCGATCTTGCCGTGTCAATCGGACAGCTTGGTTTGTCTTCGGATTTGCTCCGCCGCCTTTTTGTCCTGGCGATTGAGAGTAAGCAGCTTAGCAATGCTGGCGTGGCCTTTCGCAAGCTGCAGCGGATGAAAGCTCTTGATCCGGAGGCGGTCAGTCGCTACGCGGAGTTGTGCGAAAACACCAGCCGCCGTGACGCAGCCGAGGCCTATCGTGTCGCATTTCAGGAGTTTCAACGCCTTCACGATCCCCGTCGTGCGCTTGACAGCATTTCGCGGTCGCTTGAACTCGACCCGAGGCTGGAGGATTACCGCGAGCAGGCCCGCATCTCGGAGGCTTTGCATGAACCCGTCCTCGCCGCTGCGGCCCTGGTGCACCTTGGCGTTATGCTCGAGCGTCTGGGGCAGGATGCCTCTGACGCCTATGCGCGTGCCTACTCCAATGATCCCTCCAACCTGGCAGCCCGGCTCGGGCATGGCCGCGCACTGATCGCGTGCGGCCGCCCGGCCGAGGCCATCGACCTATTGCAACCGCTGGCCACCTATCCTTCCAGTCCTGAAGAGGCACGCGAGCCCTATGCGCTTGCTCTGCTGGCCGTGGGGCGCGTAGAGGAGGCTGAGCCTTTTGTCTGGGGAATGTTCGAACGCAACCCGGGCGCAAATCTCGCGACCATGCACTCGGCGATCCGCGGCCTAATCGATCTCAACCGCGTTGATCGCGCCCTTGTCCTGGCTCGCCGCTTGGAAGAATTCTTCCGTAAGGCCGGACGCCGCGGTGAGTTCATGAGTGACATGGCTCAACTCGCCGAGAATAGCCGGCCCAGCATCAAATTTTTCGAGTATCTTGCCGAGCTGTATAACAGCGCCAATCGTGAGAATGAGTATTCGCAGATACTCGATCGTCTCTTCGAGCTCTATCTTGGAGCTGGCAACTACGCCAAGGCCCTGGATGCACTGGATCGCGCCGTCGATATCGATTCCTACGCAGCCGAACACAAAGACCGGATGCAGAAGCTGGCCGGCCACATCCCGGAGGACCATTTGCAGGCGCTGGCCAAGCGCCTTGGCATTGATGCGCCCGAGCGCGTTGCGATCAATATTGAGGAACACAGTTCGCCGGAGCAGACCCCCGCGCCCCGCGTCCTCGAGGACCTGACTCTGCAGGCTGAAATCTTCCTTCAATACGGAATGCGGGAAAAAGCCCTGCAGAAGATTGAGGATATTAAGCGTTCTTTTCCTGTGGAAGTGGAGAGTGATTCGCGGATTCGGCAGCTCTTCGTCAATGCGGGAATTGCAGTCCCCGCGCTACGGGAAGAACAACCGGCAGAGAGTAAAACTCCCAACGACGCCGTTTTGCGTGCCGCCGAAGTCAGCCGCATTATCGCGCGCCAGACCGATCCTCGTGGAGTGCTGGTAACGGCGGTCAACCAGATCGGAGGACGTTGGCAATACAGCCGCTGCCTCGCTGCCCTGGCAACTCCTGGCAAGCCTCCCTCGCTGGTGGTGGAATACTGCTCGCCGGAGGTGCCCAAGTCCGAGCGTGCCGCCATGGTGCGTCTGCTTGCGCTCAGCCAGCGCCTGCTCGCAGAAGGGCCCGTCTTTCGTGCCGCTGACGTGCAGCTCTCTGAACCACTGGCGCCAATTCGCCAGGAGCTTATCCGCCTGGATGTGAATTCGTTAGTCATCCTGGCATTGCTCAACGAGGACGAACCCATCGGATTGCTCATCGTGCAGCAGTGCGGTGTGCGCCGCCGCTGGTCAAACGAAGATATTGAGCTGTTGCGCTCGATGGCGGACCAGGTTGCGATCGCCGTTCACGGCGCGCGTCTGCGCTCGCTGGTGTCCACTCTCGGCGTGGCCGAAGAAAAAACTGGGTTGCTGAAGCGCTCTTCCTACATAGACGCCGTGGTAGCCGATGTTGTCCGCCAGCGTGCCGCGGGAGATTTCTCCAGCACGCTTGCACTGCTCCAGGTTTCCTCACTCACCGCGGAGTCGCAGACCGAGTCTGCCGTCACCGAACTGGTGCGAGCCTTGCAATCCATCGCCCGGGACCAGGCGATGCCATTCCGCTACGATCATGACACCGTGGCGCTGCTGTCGCCTCGTATGGGAGCGTCAGCAACCGAGGCAGTGGTAGGACAGTTGCGCGAAATGCTCGAGCCCATCGCCGTCACCATAACAGCCGGAATCGCAGAGGCTGGCCCATCCGCTGGCTTTGAGCCCGAAGATGCCGCTACGGAATGGATTAACCGGCTGGACCGCGCTCTGTCGCTTGCTGCATCCGCTCCCGAACGTCTCTGCATCCTGCCTCCGGCTCCAGCCCCGACTACTTAGTGCAGCGCACACCTGCGTGCTAAACTTACCCCGCAACGTTCTATCACTTCACGAAACAAAAAGAGCCAGAACAATGCAGACAAGCGCCATCCTTCAGCGCTTCCGTGAGGCAGTCAGCCGCTATCCGGAGCGCCCCGCCATTATCGGCACAGACTACACGATCTCCTACGGCGAGCTGGAGCGGCGTGCCGCCAGCGTCGCCCACCGAATTGCCGACCGCGTGCCGGGACCCACCGTGGCCCTGCTTTATCCGAATAGGCCGGATTTTGCTGCGTTGTTCCTGGGGGCAGTCTGGGCGGGCAAGACCGTGGCTGTGCTACCAACCTTGGCACCGCCGCCTCTGCTCAAGCTGATGGCCATGGAAGCCAAGGTCGAACTGGTTATTACCAGCGAGGAACTGGCCCCGCAAATGTTGGCTGTGGGAATGAACTGCTGGATTGGCGATACTTCCGCTGAATTTGAGCCTGGCCAGATTCCTCAGCAACCAAATCCGTCTGCCGCGGCTGCATTGATCTATACATCCGGAACCACGGGACGTCCAAAGGCCGTCGCACTCAGCGAGGGAAACATTCTTGCCAACATCGACGGACTCATACAGGCCACTGGCTTCGACGATGCCCAGGTGATGCTCGCCGTGTTGCCGCTCTTCCATGCCTACGGACTCACCGTGACAACCCTGCTGCCGGTCACCGTGGGCGCTTCAGTTGTGGTGCCCGAGCGCTTTGTTCCGCGGCAGATTCTGCAACTCATCGAGAAACATCGCGTCTCCTGTCTCATCGCCGTACCCGGCCAGTATCGCGTCCTGATCAAGGACCCCACTCCCATCGATGCCAGCTCGCTCTGGCTGGTCATCGCCGGAGCCGAGCGCCTGCCCGAGCATGTAGCCGAGGCATTCCAGGAGCGCTTTGGATATCCACTGGTGCAGGGCTACGGCACCACTGAGATGTCGCCGGTAGTCGCCTTCAGTCCTCCTGAGGACAATGCTCCCGGTTCAGTGGGCCGGCCGTTGCCCAACATCCAAGTCACCATTCGCGGCGAAAACGATGAGGTTCTGCCCACCGGCGAAATCGGTGAGGTCTGTGTCTCCGGCCCTTCGGTCATGCTTGGCTATCTGGGCGATCCGCAGGCGACGGCGCAGAAGATCCGCAACGGCGTACTCCACACCAGCGACAAAGGCTATCTCGACGCGGAAGGCTTCCTCTTCCTGGTGGGCCGCGCCGATGACTTGGTGAAGGTATCCGGCGAAAAGGTTTATCCATCCGAGGTGGAAAACGCGCTGGAAACCATCGATGGCGTGGAAGAATCCGCCGTCATCGCCCTGCCGGATGAGAAGCACGGCGCGCGTCTGCACGCTTTTGTGCAGCTTCGCGAAGGTGCCGCGCTCACGGATGCAGCGCTGCGGGCCGCCTGTCGCGAGATGCTGGAGCATTTCAAGATTCCGCGCAGCTTCTCGTTTGTTCCTCAGATACCGCGCACCCTCAGCGGCAAGACCGACAAGCGAGCGCTGGTCACCTTAGCCGCCGGTTAGCAGCGCAAAAAACCACGAAGGGCGCGGATTTTCTCCGCGCCCTTCCCCGTGCTCTCGTGGAACCAATCGCCCTGTTCTTGCGTACCATGAGCAGAGGCGCGTCATGATGACTTTCTTCCTCTGGATCATCGTGTTCTTTTTCTGCTGGCCAATTGCTCTGGCCGCGATTCTGCTCTATCCCATCGTGTGGTTGCTTCTGCTGCCATTCCGAATCATCGGAATGGCCGTAGATGGCGTGCTCGAATTGGTCCGCGCCGTGATCTTTCTTCCAGCACGCGTCCTCGGCCGATCTCCACGCCGTTGCTAACGCACAACAGGAGTGCCGCTTCGGGGGCGGGCTCATCGTTACTGTCAAAAATTTAGTGATTGGTTCCGGCGCTCAAGGCCTGCCCCGTGTAGCTTTTCTTCATCTTGGCAACCTGCTCAGGAGTTCCCTGTGCGACGATTCTGCCGCCCTCTTCGCCGCCTTCCGGACCCAGGTCGATAATCCAATCCGCATTGCGAATTACATCGAGATTGTGTTCGATGATGATGATGGAGTTGCCCAGGTCGGTGAGCCGGTGGAGGACCTCAAGCAAGCGGTTTACGTCTTCAAAGTGCAAGCCAGTGGTTGGCTCATCCAGCAGGTAGAGCGTGCGACCGGTCTGCCGTTTGCTCAGCTCTCGCGCCAGTTTGATGCGCTGTGCCTCGCCGCCACTCAGGGTAACGGAAGATTGACCCAGGTGAATGTACCCTAGTCCCACATCGACCAGCGTTTGCAGCTTTTGGCGCGCCTGCGGAATGTTTTCAAGAACTGAGAGAGCTTCGCTGATTGGCGTGTCCAGCAGGTTGGCGATGGTATATCCCTTGTAATGCACGGCCAGGGTCTCGCGGTTGTAGCGTTTGCCGCCGCAGACCTCACAGAGCACGTACACGTCGGGCAGAAAGTTCATCTCGATGCGGCGCTCGCCCTCACCTTGGCAGGCTTCGCAGCGTCCGCCCGTTACGTTGAAGGAGAAGCGCCCCGCCTTGTATCCGCGCTCGCGCGACTCCGGAAGCATCGCGTACAGTTCCCGAATCTGGGTAAAGACGCCGGTATAGGTTGCCGGATTTGAACGAGGCGTCCGGCCAATCGGCGACTGGTCGATGCGGATCACCTTGTCGATCTCCTCCGCTCCGACGATCGACTTGTGCGCGCCCGGCTCCTGCCGTGACTTGTAAATCTTCTGTGCCAGCGCGGCGTACAAAATGTCATTCACAAGGGTCGACTTGCCCGAGCCCGAAACGCCAGTCACCACCGTCATCACACCCAGAGGAAAGCTCACATCCACGTTCTTTAGATTGTTGGCGCGCGCCCCCAGCACCTCGATTGAGTGACCGTTGACCTTGCGCCGCTCCTCGCGTACCGGAATCGATTTTCGTCCAGAGATGTATTGCCCGGTCAGCGAACCTGCGATCTCTGCTATTTCCGCTGGAGTGCCCGCAGCTACCAGCTGCCCGCCGAGTTTGCCTGCGCCCGGGCCTAGGTCGATTACGTAATCGGCGCGGCGGATCGTCTCCTCATCGTGCTCCACCACCAGCACGGTATTCCCCAGCTCGCGCAGTGCCTCCAGTGATTGCAGCAGCTTTTCGTTATCGCGCGCATGCAGTCCAATCGAAGGCTCGTCGAGCACATATAGCACACCGCGCAGCTTGGAGCCGATCTGCGTTGCCAGCCGTATGCGTTGGCCTTCGCCGCCGCTCAAGGTTGCTGCGGAGCGATCCAGCGACAGGTACCCGAGTCCAACGTGGTTCAAGAATCCAAGCCGCTCCCGAATCTCTCCGACAATGCGCCCCGCGATTTTTTCATCCCGCCCACCCAGCCGTATCCCAGCCGCGGCCTCGGTTGCGCGCGAGATCGGAAGCGAGGTGAATTCAGCGATGCTCATGCCGTTCACCTTCACCGCCAGGCTCTCCGGGCGCAGTCTCCGCCCCTGGCAAACCGGGCAGGGAGTGGCCGACATGTATTGCATCAGGTAATCGCGATACCCTTCGGTGGTCACCTCTTCCAGCGTCTGCTTGTGGAAGGCGAGGATGCCCTTGAAGCCGGAGCGGATGCGCCTGGAGGGATCGCCATAGAGCAGAAACTTCTGCTGTTCTTCCGGCAGTTGCTCCACCGGCGTGGCCAGGTTTATTCCTTTCTCTTCGGAGGCGCGCTTGATCATTGCTTGCAGCGAAGCCGATCCCGCACCGGGGCCAAGTCCGCCGTCGAGCAGCGGCTTGGACCAGTCTACGATCACCTTCGCCGGGTCAAAGTCATACTTCGATCCCAGTCCGTTGCACTCCTGGCATGCGCCATACATGCTGTTGAAACTGAACGAACGCGGCTCAAGTTGCGCCACGTTGACGCCGCACTCCGGACAGGCCATGCGCGACGAGTACATGTGTTCATCGCCGCCCACCACGCTTACCACCAGCAGTCCCGAGCCCAGCTTCATGGCAACCTCGATTGAGTTTGCCAACCGCCGCTCGATTCCTTCCTTCACCAGCAGGCGATCCACCACGACTTCAATCGTGTGGTTGCGCCGCTTGTCCAACTTGATCTCTTCTTCAATCGAGCGCAGCTCACCGTCGATTCGCGCCCGGCTAAATCCATGGGCCGCCAGCTTCTCCAACTCCTTGGTAAATTCGCCTTTGCGTCCGCGCACCAGGGGCGCCAGCAGCATGACGCGCGGCTCGGCTCCCGTGCCGCCCGTTCCCGCTAGATCCATCACCCTCGCAGCAATCTGCTCCACCGACTGGCGCGTGATCTCCTTGCCGCAGTTCGGGCAATGAGGCACCCCAATTGAGCTGTAGAGCAAGCGTAAATAGTCGTAAATCTCGGTGATTGTACCGACTGTGGAGCGGGGGCTGCGCGAGGTAGTCTTTTGTTCGATGGAGATTGCCGGACTCAGCCCGTCGATGGAATCCACGTCGGGCCGCTCCATTTGGTCGAGGAACTGCCTGGCATAGGCCGAAAGGGTCTCAACATAACGCCGCTGTCCCTCTGCGTAAATGGTGTCGAAGGCCAGCGACGATTTGCCCGATCCGCTCAGCCCGGTAATTACGGTCAGCGTATTGCGCGGAATTTCGACGTCAATGTTCTTCAGATTGTGCTGGCGCGCGCCGCGCACGGTGATGTTGCGGATGCCCATGTTAATCGGTTCCAGTTGAATCACTCCGCTGCCGAATTTAGTACAGGGCCAGTCGTAATTGGACGCGGTCCCACGGACGAGATAGAAAGGGCTGGGAGATAGTTCAACTCAGGTATCTTATTTGCCAATAGCGCTTGGGGTCAAACCCACGCATATTGGTTTCAGCCGCACCGGAAGCAGGAGCGGAGCATTCCAGTGGTGGTCCGGATGCGAAATGTTTATGAATTTGAAGCTTTTTCGTGTTTCCGGTCACCACATCGCAATGACGCCAGAGTTACTATGGGTCATTGTCCGGTGTCATTGTTGGCGCATTCCGGGCACAGAGCCCGGTAAGAAGGACAAAGGTACACAGTGTTATCGCTAGGAATTTTGCTCGCATTATCTGCCGTGATCGTTCTCTCACTCGCAGCCGGAGTTGGACTCGGCTACGCCGTCATTCTCGGAATCCTCTACGTATTCGACCGCAGCCGTCAGGCGATCAAGGCCGCTCCGGCGCGTGTCCTCGACACTTCCACAGGCGGCGACTAGTCGACGGTTCGTACCACCGCCGCTCCTGCACGGCGATGAGAATGTCTGCCATACGGCGCACCCCATTCGTGGTCCGCTCTTCGGTGTCCGCTTTCCGCAAAGATAATCTACTGTGGCGGTTTCTGCTGCTGCAGCTGCTGCAATTCCTTAAATAGCTGTTCCGGAGTCTTCGGCTGGTTTGGAGTTTGCGCCGGCTGTGGCTGAGCCTCCTGATCTGCTCCGACCCTTGTGCCAGGCACTTCCGTCGTATCTCCGGAATCTGTGCGGTCCGGCGGATTGTCATCGACCGATTCCTGCGCCGGAGGCTGTGGAGCGCTCGCATTTTGCGTGCTCTGCAAGTTGCTCGCTCCAGCGTTCGAGGATTGCGTCAGTAGTATGCGCGTAACCGCATCCTGCCTGTCCTGTGATCCGAGAATTACATAGTCATAGGGAGTGCCGTACAGCAGGGCGGCGATGACCTCCCTGGGATTGCCGGGACCCAACCGCACCGCGACCCGCTCATTCGGCGAAGCTCCCTCGATCGTAGCGCCTGTCGCTCTGCGAACTCCGCTCAGCACATCGCTCAAGGTCGAGTTCGGCGCATCGATGGTGAGCAGTCCACCCTCCATCGTCACGTTCGGCTTTACCGGAGTGCTGTTCATCAGGGTAGCCGGGACTGGCGGCATGGTCTGTGCGGGAACCTGCCGGGGCTCAGCCATTGCCGGAGTTTTGGTCTTTATCTTCGCGGGCTTTTTCTTCGGCACGGCCGTCTTCTGCGGCGTGGGCGTTAGCGGGACGGATTGCTGCGCCCAGGCCCCGATCGAAATCAGTGCCAGCACACACGCCGTTGCGATCGTTCGTCTCATTGCGGGCTCCGCCTTGCCGTGCAGCTTATGCGCATGATTCTATCCCGTTCCGCAATTGGGATGCACCTGTCCCTGCTGTTCCAGCTTGTGTATCTGCTTTCCTCATCTCCGCAATCGGTAGCCGCCGGGCGCGCTCCGCACAAGCCGAACATCTGTCCTTGCCCGTCCGGCATCTATTCTGCTTAGGCTTCGCTTAACCGGCGCCCGCCATTGTGGCCCGCTCTCGGGCTCCTGGTTTGGTGGATGTATTCTGTTGGCGATCGGCCCATGACTGGAGAGACCATGTTTCGCTATTTCCACTTGGCGCGATTCATTCCGCGAATTATCCTCACTGCTTGCCTCGTTGTCTCGTCATCGGCGGTTGCGCAGGAGTGTTCGCAGGCCAGTGAGATTGAACCCGGCACGCGGGCTGCCATCGACAGCGCAGCCATCCAGTTCATCCAGTATGCCGCCCGGGGTGATGTGCAGAGTCTCCGCCAAGACTCCATCCCTGCTCTCGCTTCTTCCTTTGATGGCGTTCAGCAGGCGATCACCAGTGATAGGGGACTGATGGGAGATCAGGTCACGATTCGCCGCGACTACTTTCTGGACGCATCTAAGTCCACCGCCGTGCTACCGCGAGCAGAGTTCTTCTGTGGTGTGTATGGCTCCAATGGACACACGCCGTCAAGCGCCGGCTTCGTTATTCCGAACCTTGACCCGGGCCGTTACGCCCTGGTGCTGACCAACGCGAATGGAGGTAAGACTCCTTATATGGTCACGGTGGTTCTGCAGAATCTCGTGGGTCGTTGGATGCTCGCGGGCTACTATCCGAAGCCCACGGAAGTTGCCGGTCATGATGCCGTCTGGTATGTACAGCAAGCACGGCGTTACAAGCAGCAGGGGCAGTTGCATAATGCCTGGTTCTACTATGTTCTCGCCTGGCAAATTTATTCGCCCGTCGATTTCATGAGCAGCCTTCAACTGGATAAGCTCTCAGCCGAGATTCAGGAGGTGCGCCCGGCCGACGTTCCCATTACTGATCCGGTGTCTCTGACTGCGGCCAACGGACGCACCTATAACCTGAGCCAGGAATTCGCCGTGCCCGATGAGCATGGCCAGCTTTCGCTTGTAGTCAAGTACTGGGCTTCTGACATCAGCAATACGGCGATGGCATTTCAAGACAATACGTCCGTCATTCAGGCCGTGGTCGCCCGCTCTCCGGAACTACGCCAAGCCTTTAGCGGAATCGTGGCTCGCGCCACCACATCTACCGGCCAGGATTATGGAACCCTGTTGGCGATGAAGGACATTCACTAGTCATGGCGGTTAGGCCAGTACTGGACGACTCTGCTTCCGGTTTGCTGCAGGGCGTTATCCTGATTTCCTACCTTTCTCCGCTTGACTTTCGGACTGGCCAAGCTAAAATACCTGCACCCTCCGCTTTGGCGGGGTATTTTCCTTTATGCCTTCACCGCAACTTCAGCGCAAACCCGTTTCGTCAGTGAGCAGTCCCATGAACCAGCAGTGCCGCCATCCGCGCGTGCAAATTGTTGCCCGTGCGGAGGATTCGGAATTCGTTGAATGTCTGGAATGCCGTGAGGTATTCGACAGCAGCGAATTCAAGGATATGGCCATCGAGGAATCCGCTTCCGGCGAAGCTTGAGCCGGGCGGGAAAGTAATCGGTTGTGAATCTACGCCGTCGTGTGTTTTTTTCCGCATTGCTGCTCTGTCACGGCATAACTCCTCGGGAAGTGTTATACATGATCCGTGATCGGAGCCTTGGTTAGGCCCCGTCCCCGAAATATGTCTACCCAATCCTCCATCCCGAAGACAGCGTTAGTCGTCGACGATTCCATGCTCATACGCCATAGTGTCTGCCGCTTTCTCGAAGAGCGTGGCTTCATCGTCGAGTCGGCTACCAACGGCGTCGAGGCTCTGGCGGTGCTGGACAATTTTGTGCCCGACATTATCCTTACCGATCTTTCCATGCCGCGCATGGGCGGAGCAGAGCTGATCGCCAGAATCCGGAAGCTTGAAGTCTTTGCCGATACCCCTATTCTCGTTCTGGCAGCGCGCCGCAGCGCCAGCGATGTCTCCGCGCAGATGCCGGCCGGGATAGCAGCCGTGATCTTCAAGGACATCGATATTGAAGAGCAGCTCGGTTGTGCGCTCGATTCCACTCTTGCCTAAGTCAACTCGCGTCTTGCTCTGCGCTGCTCAGCCAGACTCATCGTCTATTCGTATTCAGGTTCTTATTCCAACTTGGGTGTGAACTCGCTTCCAGCAAAGGCCGCGATGTTGCTATTCTGCTTGCATTGAGTCGGGGTATTGCATTGGAGCCGATTAGCCCGGGAATCACAAAAGCGCTACTGGATCCCCTCTACGAGGCGGCAACGCAGCCTGAGATGTGCGAGGTATTCCTGCGGAAGGCCTCAGAGGTATTCCACGCGAATCACGCGGCGTTTATTGTCTACGATCCCAAAACAGGTGCGGCAGCCGTCAGAGCGGCGCTGGGATGCACGGATGAGATGCGCAGGGACGCCGAAGAACTGATCGGGGGCGACCTGTGGACGGCCGAGATATTAAAGTATCGTGAAACGGGTTCGTATAGCGGTTCTCCAGAAGACACTCTTCCTCTGGAAACGTTTCGCCGTACCAGGTTTTACAAAGATTTCTTCCGCAAGCACAGCATCGAGTGGGCTGGTGCCGCCGTTGTCTTCGGTCCTGAAGGCACAATCCCCAGTTTAGCCGTCACGCGTTCTCAATCAGAACCTCCGTTTAGCGCGGACGACAAGGAATTGCTGCGCCAACTGCTGCCGCACTTGGGGCGAGTGTTCAAAGTCCACCGCACGTTGGCCGCACTTCGGATCAAGAACGCGGCTGGGCAAAGCGCCCTGGATTTGATTGGTGCGGCCTGCATTACCCTGGATCGTACCGGCCGGCTGTTGTCCATGAACCAGCGTGCCGAGGCGCTGATTGCCGGTGGCGGCGCGCTCCGCGTCAAAGACGGCCATCTCATGACGGCGCTCACCCTGGAGCAAAACGCCCTCGACCTCTGCATCGTACCGGCGTGCGCCTGCGGAGACGGACGATCGGCCAATCCTGGCGCGGGCGCCGTGGTGCTGCATTCCAGGCAAGGTGCTCCGCTCTACGTATCGGTACTGCCGTATCACTCCGGCTGGGCGCTTCTGGAGGACTGTCCTGCCGCACTGGTATTTATCACAACTCCCGACGAGCAGGGGCGCGGTGAGCACCGGCTCTGGCATTCGATGTTCGCGCTCTCTCCCGCCGAGTGCCGGGTGGCGGAGATGATGATGCACGGCATGGAAGTTGCCGAAATCTCCGAAGCCATCCGGATCAAAGTGGACACGGTTCGCTACTATCAGAAATGCGTTTACCGCAAAACCGGCGTCCGGGGACAAGGACAGCTGATGAGGCTGTTGACTAGGCTGCCTTCCAGCACCCGGTAATAAAAGTACCTCCCGTTTGGGAGGTATGCAGCTCTCCGGACTCGCCCTATATTCACCTCAGGGCTTAAGGGCCTGCTTGATGGCTTGCCTCCGGGGGGAGGAGTAACTAGCTTTGAGGTGTGGGCCTTTTGATCTCGAATGGAGGTGGTCTAAAAGCCACCTCCATTTTTTTGCGCACGAGCAGAATTTGGATTCCGCGGCCACCTAGCGCAACTGCAGATTCGCCTCCGCAGAGACATCCAGTCCGGAGAACTCTCGCGCAATCCACTTTGGATAGGCGGCGGCGGCAATCATGGCGGCATTGTCAGTGGACATCAGGCGCGAAGGGAAGTGCACCTGTGCTCCGCCGCCCAGGGAGCGTTTTTCGAAGCTCGCGCGCAGCGCGCTGTTTGCGGCCACGCCGCCGGTCACCAGAAGGGTCCGCACTTCGTACTCCTGGCAAGCTGCCATGGTTCGCTGTGTCAAGTCGCTGACCATCGCAGCCTGGAAGCTGGAAACCAGGTCAAGCGTTCGGCGGTCGCACAGTCTTTTGTAGTCTTCTTCCGTAGGCTTGGCGATCTTCAACAGAGCGGCGCGACGCGCCTCGATCGCCCCGAACATCTCGTGAACTTCCACATAACGCAGCACGGCCGTCTTGATTCCGCTGTAGCTAAAGTCGAAGCGTTTGTGGTCCTGTTCGATTCTTCCCGCGCGCTTGGATTCCTGTCGCGCCTCGTGCTTCAGTTGGGCGAAGGTGAACTTGACCGCCTTCGGACTGCCAAACTTCGAGATGCGATCGATGATCGGTCCTCCGGGATAGCCAAGTCCCAGCAACTTTGCGGTCTTGTCGAATGCCTCACCGGCGGCGTCGTCGCGGGTGTGTCCAATGTTTTCGTAGTGCCAGCTGCCGCCACGCTGCTCCGCCAGAAAAAGGTGGGTGTGTCCGCCGCTGACGACCAGCGCTAGCACCGGAAACTCCAACGCGCCTTCGCCTTTTTCGCGCTGCTCCAGCAGTACGGCATGGATGTGGCCCTCGATGTGGTTCACGGCAATCAGCGGTTTTTCCAGCGCCCATGCCAGTGACTTGGCGAAGCTTACGCCGGTCAGCAGCGCCCCTGCCAGTCCCGGACCGTTGGTTACGGCAATGGCGTCCACGTCCGCATAGCTCATGCCTGCCTTGGCAAGAGCGGCGCGGGTCACCGGCACAAGGTTTCGTAGATGCTCCCGGCTGGCCAGCTCCGGCACTACACCGCCATAGGGAGAGTGGGTGGCGATCTGCGAGGCTACTACGCTGGAGACCAGTTCCTCGCCGCCACGCACGATGGCTGCCGCTGTCTCGTCGCAGGAGCTCTCAATCCCCAGTATCAATCCACGGTTGTCCACTCTTAGAGAATACCGCCTTCGATCTACAATGTCGTTATGCACCTTCAGGCTGCGCTCGCTGCCATTCGCCATCTCCGCCAGCAGGGCCACCAGGCACTACTGGCGGGCGGATGTGTGCGCGATCTTTTGCTGGGGCGCGAGCCTGCCGACTATGACGTTGCTACCTCGGCCACGCCGCCGGAGGTGATGGGCATTTTTCCCAAGACTTACGCGGTAGGGGCGCAATTCGGAGTTGTTCTTGTTCCGCTCAGCTCGCTGGGCTACCCCGACGAGCGTGGACATATAGAGGTGGCAACTTTTCGCTCCGACGGCGCCTACCTCGACGGCCGGCATCCCGACTCGGTGCGTTACACAACTTCGGCCTGCCATGACGTGGAGCGCCGCGACTTCACCATCAATGGACTCCTGCTCGATCCTCTCTCCGCGACGCCCAACACGCCACGCGGCGAGCTGTTGGATTATGTGGAAGGGCAGCGCGATCTGGAGCGGGGAATTGTGCGCACCATCGGTTCGCCCATCCAGCGCTTCACAGAAGATAAGCTGCGGATGCTGCGCGCCGTGCGCTTTGCTGCACGCTTCGAATTCACCATCGAGGCCGCTACCATGGCGGCGATCCGCGAGCTTGCCGAGCAGATCCACCAAGTATCCAGCGAGCGGATTCGCGACGAGCTTTCCAAGATGCTGATGGAAGGCCACGCCCGGCGAGCCTTCCTGCTGCTGGACGAAACCGGTCTGCTGCCCCATGCACTCCCGGAGATTGCGCGCATGAAAGGCGTTGAGCAGCCTCCCGAATTCCATCCCGAGGGCGATGTCTTTATCCACACACTGCTGCTGCTCGGCGGTTTGCCCGCAGGCTGTTCCCTGACCCTGGCTTGGGGCGCCCTGCTGCATGACGTGGGCAAACCCGCCACCTTCCGGCGCGCTCCAGACCGCATTCGCTTCGACGGTCACGTGGATATCGGCGTCCGCATCGCTGATGACCTGCTCAGCCGCCTGCGCTTCAGCAATCGCGACCGTGAGCAGATCCTTGCCCTCGTGGCCAATCACATGCGCTTTGCTGACGTGCGCAAGATGAAGGACTCCACATTCAAACGCTTCGTGCGCCTGCCGCAGTTCGACGAGCATCTGGCGCTGCATCGTCTCGACTGCCTGGCCAGCCATGCCAACCTCGATCTTTACGACTACACCCGCGAACGGCTGGCGTCGATGCCCGCTGCGGAGGTACATCCCGCGCCGCTCATCAATGGCCACGATCTCATCGCCGCCGGATTCCGCCCCGGCCCGCGCTTTGCCGAGATTCTTGCCGCAGTGGAAGACGCGCAGTTGGAAGGCACCATAGCGACTCATGACGAGGCCATGGGATTCGCTGCGAGTAACTTTCCACCCTTGTAGGAGCCGTTTTGGACGTGGCTGCAGTAGCCACTTACGTAGAGCTATAGCGGGCGATCCGCTCGGGCAGCCAGTCACGAACAGCCGGGGCCGCGTAGAAGCGTGGGAACAGCAGATCATCGTCGCTCTCAATGATCCCTTCGGCCACCGCGCGGGTAGCAAGTGCTGTATGCGGATAGATACGGATTCCTGCCGAGATCTTCAGTGCATCCAGATGGAGCGATTTGGCAAACGCCAGACTTTCTTCCACTGTCTCCCTGGTTTCACCAGGGGCACCCAGCATCAGGAATCCGTTTCGCTTCATGCCTGCGGTGCTGAAGATCGCGGAGATCTCCGCTACTTCGGCTGGCTTATATTTCTTATTAAGCAGACGCAATACCGGTTCAGATCCGCTCTCGAAGCCGAGGTTCACCTGCGTGCACCCAGCCCTTGCCATTAAATATGCCAACTCCTCGTCCGCTGACTTCGGGTAAATCTGCGCCCACCAGTCGATGTCGAGCCGCGCATCGATGATTTTCCGGCAGAGCTCTTTGGTGTAAGCGAGAGGTACATTGAACGTGTTGTCGACGAAATAGAATTTGCGAAAACCCTGGTCACGGTAGCTGCTCAGCCAATCTGTGACTAATTCCACAGACCGCCTACGCAACTGCCTGCCTTCGATCTGACCTGTAGAGCAGAAGGCGCAATCATGCGGACAGCCGCGCCTGGTTTGTACGGGGATTCGCCACTCGGGGCTGATTTCGGAATTCAGCCATGTCTCAGGTGCGGGCAAGGGGAAAGCATCAAGGTCAGGGCTGATCACCCGCGGCACATGTGCATTCGGTTGCTCAGCCAGATAAACTCCCGCCGGGGCGGGACCTTGCCGCCCGTTTTCCAACCAGGAGAGCAGCCTGGGGAATGCTGTTTCGCCTTCGCCCTGAATCCCCATATCCGCCCCCAGGTATGCGAGCGAACTTTCAGGAAAGATGCTGAAGCCCGCTCCACCGATAACAATCGGAGCGCTGCAGGCGCTTCTGCATAACGCGACAACCTCCTTCAGCGGTGAAAGCAGGAATCGCGCGTTCACCATCGTCTGGTCGTCGATGTTTCGTACAGACAAGCCGATCACCTCTGGGCCCGATGATGCGATCGCATCCCTTACCGCAGATTTCCAGTCGTTACTCGAGAGCAGATCCAGAAAACGTACCTCATACCCTGCTTTTGCAGTGGCCGCAGCAACGCAGGCCAACCCGAGAGGCAGCGGAGTCATTACTCCGGATACCTCCCGGTTGCCAGATATGAGTAAGACACGCACTGTCTGCCCCTCCGATTCGCGAACGCATTGTACTTCAGGAGTGCAATTGTTGGCGACCTGCCGTTCATAGGAGAGGCACAACGAGAAGTGACATCATCTGCTTGCCCACCACCCGCTCCTCTCTCCGCTATAATCGAGCGATGGAGCGGGTTTCCAGCACATTGCAGCGGATCATGGTGCAGGCAATCAAGCGTCTGCCTCCGGAGCAGTTGCCCCAGGCTGCATGGGACTTTGCTGCTGGCCGCGCCGTTGCGGAGAAGACCCGCGTTCTTGGTTGTGAGAAGCAAACCCTCTTGGTCGAAGTTCCAGACGCCAACTGGCGCGCGCAACTTTACGCCATGGCTCCGCAGTTTCTTGCGCGCCTCAACCAGTTCGTCCCAGTTGAGCGCATCGAATTCAGACTCGCCCGCCCGCCTGCGCCCGCGGACGGAGCGGCGCCGGTTGGCGCACGCACGGCTGCAAAACCGCCGCGAGAAGTTTAATACCGACACTTGCATTCATAGGAAAAGGATCGCATGAAGGTCACCGCGAAAGACGTAGCCTACGTAGCCGACCTGGCAAATCTCGAACTCACGCCGGAGGAGAGCACGCGCATGGTCGCAGATCTGAACTCCATCTTGAGTCACATGGACAAGCTCAACGAGTTGGACACCAGCAACGTGGAGCCGCTCGCCGAGGTCGTCTCGGCATTTGCCTCCGCTGGGCTCTCGGGCAGCGAAAAATTTGCCTACGCGCAGCGCGCAGACGAGGTGAAACCGGGGTTGAGCCGTTCCATCGCTCTCTCCAATGCCCCAGACACCGATGGAACCTGCTTCAGGGTTCCCAAGGTCATTGAGCGCTAAGCGAGCAGGGGAGAAAGACCAATGAATATCAATACGTTGACCATTGACGAAGCACGCTCGCTGATCGAGAGCCGTCAGCTCTCCGCGCGCGCATTGGCCGAAGCGCACTACGCGGAGATCGAAAGCCGCGACCAGACTATCGGTGCGTTCCTCACCCTTACGCGTGAGCGTGCCCTGGCACAGGCTGAACGCATCGACCGCCTCGCGGAAAAAGGCGATCCGTTGCCACCGTTGGCCGGAGTTCCCGTCGGCATTAAGGATGTTCTGATGACGCGCGGCGAGCGTACCACGGCAGGCTCGCGTTTCCTCGATAAGTTTGTCGCCCCTTACGACGCCACCGCCGTCGAGAGGTTGGAAGCCGCCGGCGCCGTCTGTCTTGGGAAACTCAATTGCGATGAGTTCGCCATGGGCTCGTCCAACGAGAACTCGGCCTTTCATCCGGTGCGCAATCCGCGCGACACCACCCGCGTTCCCGGCGGATCTTCCGGTGGTTCCGCCGCGGCTGTTGCGGCAGGCTTTGCGGTCGCGGCCCTGGGCTCTGACACTGGAGGCTCCATTCGTCAACCTGCGGCCTTCTGCGGCGTGGTCGGACTGTTGCCCACCTATGGCCGCGTCTCGCGCTATGGACTGATCGCCTTTGCCAGCTCACTCGATCACGTGGGACCATTGGCGCGCTCGGTGAAGGATTCCGCGACTCTGCTAGAAGTAATCGCCGGACGCGATCCGCACGACTCTACTTCGGCGGATGTGCCGGTAGGCAAATACTCACCGGAGTGCGGACGCGAAGTGAAAGGAATGCGCATCGGCATTCCTAGTGAGTACTTTGGCGAAGGGCTTGACCCGGAGATTCGTCAGGCCATCGAGCGCCGCATCGACGGGCTGCGCGCTGCCGGATGCGAAATCGTCAATGTTTCGCTGCCGCACACCGAGTACGCAATTCCCGTCTACTACATCGTTGCCACCGCCGAAGCCTCGGCGAACCTCGCCCGTTTTGATGGCGTCCGCTACACCACCCGCGCGCCCCAGGTAAAGACGCTCGCCGATATGTACCGGCGCAGCCGCGATGAGGGCTTCGGCGCCGAAGTCAAGCGCCGTATCCTCCTCGGAACCTATGCTCTAAGCGCGGGCTACTACGACGCCTACTACCTGAAAGCCCAGCAGGTCCGCACTCTTCTTACCCGGGACTTTCAGAATGCATTTACCCGTGTCGATGCCATCGTGACCCCAGTTACGCCTACCGCTGCCTTTAAGCTTGGCGAGAAAACCGATGATCCCATGTCGATGTATCTAAGTGACATCTACACGGTCACCGCAAACTTGGTTGGCGTACCGGGCATCTCTGTCCCCTGCGGAAACAATGGCGAGGGGCTGCCAGTTGGAATTCAGATTCTGGGCAAGCACTTCGATGAAGCAACCGTGATCCGAATCGCACACGCCGTCGAGCAGGAGCAGAAATAGCCGAGCGCCTGCGGCCGGAGCGGCGTCTGTTGCCGCGTACCCGGCTGCGAAGCCTGTTGGTCTTGACCTATCGGAGGAACGTCGCAATGAGCGCGGACGAGCACGCAAACGGGGGCGGAATGCAGCGCACGATTCTCGGCTGGTCTTCGCTCTTTCTTGCCGCCATCGAATCCCTTTGCGCCGCCGCTGTAGCCCTCAGTGGAGTCCGAGTCGTTCTGGGCATGAGCTCGCTGATCGCCGCCACCGCCGCTGGTCCCGCGCATGGTTTTCATCGCGAAGCCTTGCGTGTTCCGATCTTGTGGGCCTCGGGAGTGATTGCGCTTCTGAATCTGCTGCTGTTGTGGAATGAAAACAGAATTCGGCAGAATCCCGCGGCGCAGTGGCGTCTGCAGCCTTTGACGCCGAGGCAGCGCCGCCAGCGCTGGATGCAGCTTGGCACCTCAATCGCCGCTCTGTTGTTGATCCTCGCCGAAGTGGTGACCCACCCCTGGTTTCATCACGAGATTTAGGCCGCCATCTACCGTCGCGAAGTCTTTAATGCGCCGCGCTGACTGCGCCCTTCTTGCCAACCACTTTACGAAGCAGAAAGACGATGGGTATGCAGAGAAAGCAGATGGCTGACAGGTACTGGAAGTCATCGACATAGGACAGCAGCCGTGCCTGCTGCGAGAGCACTCCATTGATCATTCCATACGCCTGCAAGGGCGATCCGCCCACGCGTCCGGTGAGGGCTGTGGCTCCGCCCAGCAACTGCTGGAAGGCCGTGTTAGCGGCGTTGATGTGGCCAGACATCTCCACGCGATGGAGCTGCTCGTGACGCGCGATGACCGTGTTCACAATGGAGATTCCGATAGAGCCACCGATGTTGCGCAGCAGGTTAAAAAGGCCGGCCGCGTTGCCGATCTCCTCGTTGGGCAGTCCCGCCATGCTGGTAGTGGCCAGGGGGACAAAGACCATACTGGCTCCAAAGCCGCTGATGACGACTGGCCATAGCATGCTCCACTGCGATAAATCGAGATTGACTCGGGCAAAATACAGGCCGCAAAAGCCGAAAATTCCGAAGCCTGCCGCCAACAGATAGCGGTTATCGATCCGGCTGCTGATCAATCCAATCAGCGGCATCGCAACCAGCGCACCAATGCCGCGCGGACTGACCGCCATTCCAGCGTTTAGTGCGTTGTAGCCAAGCAGTTCCTGGTAGAAGAGCGGCAGCAAAGTGATTAATCCGTAAATGACGCCGCCGAAGAGCCCAATCAGCAGGCAGCCAAGGGTAAAGTTCCGATTGAGGAAGACGCGCAGTTTCACCAGTGGCTCGCGCCGCTTCAACTCCCACACCAGGAAAGCGACAAAACATATCACCAGGATCGCAACCGCCCAGCGAATCCAGGTTGCGCCGAACCAGTCGTCCTCCTGCCCTTTGTCGAGCACGATTTGCAGGGCTCCCAGCCAAACGGCCAGCAGTCCGAAACCGATTGAGTCAAAGCGCCCAGGCTTTGCATCACGGATGTAAATAGGATCATGCACATAGCGCATGATCATGAAGATCGCGAGGATGCCGATCGGGATGTTGATGTAGAACGCCCAGCGCCAGGAGTAGGCTTCCGTCAGCCAGCCTCCCACCGTGGGTCCTAGCACCGGGGCAACAACCACTCCGAGACCATACACGGCCATAGCCTGACCACGCTTGTGCGGTGGGAAGCTTTCAAGGAGAATGGCTTGCGCCAGAGGCTGCAACGCTCCCCCGCCAGCTCCCTGCACGGCGCGGGCAATCAGAATCATTGCCAGGCTGTCGGCGGCGCCGCAGGCAAAAGACGAAACTGTGAAGATCACAATACAGGTAAGCAGAAAACGCTTGCGTCCAAAGCGCTGCGAGAACCATGTGCTGGCCGGAAGGATGATGGCGTTGGCCACCAGGTAGCTGGTCAGAACCCAGGTAGCTTCATCGTTGGTGGCTGAAAGCGATCCGGCAATATAGGGCAGTGCAACCGAGGCGATCGAAGTGTCCAGAACCTCCATGAAGGTTGCCAGCATCACTGAGACAGCCACTAGCCACGGGTTTGAGGCTGGGATTGAAGTTGCCGCAGGCGATCCTGCTGGTAAATCACTCATCTATCGAATACCCATTTCGGTTTCTATGTATGAATGTTGCGCGATGGCCGCCGGGTTGGCACTAGCAGTCGAATACTGCAATTATATCAAATGATTCAATTCCTCAACCTCGCTCACCAGGGGACGCCGAATGCCAAAACTTCGCAGCACATAAAGCGGAACTGCGCATGGGCCAGCCTCCAAAGTGGACAGCAGGATGCAAGCCGTAGTTTCATAGTGTAGTTACATAGTTCAGTTCCGGGGCGAGAAGCAGATCGTCCAACATCTCCCGGGACAGGTCCAGCAGAGGAAAGGCGGCCGCGTGCTGCGAACCATTCGTGAGGATATACAGTCCGTGTTGGACCGCGATCCGGCGGCGACCGGCACACTGGCCGTGTTGTTATATCCTGGCCTGCATGCCGTCTGGGCGCATCACCTGAACCACTGGCTCTGGCGACGCGGTCTGCGTTGGCTGGCGCGCTTTCTCTCGCAAGTTTCCCGCTTCTGGACCGGCATCGAGATTCATCCCGGTGCAACCATCGGACGAAGGCTGTTCATCGACCACGGAATGGGAGTCGTGATTGGCGAGACCGCCATCGTCGGCGACGATGTCACCCTCTATCACGGCGTCACCCTGGGCGGCACCAGCCTGCAAAAGAAGAAGCGCCATCCCACCCTTGGCAATGGCGTGGTCATCGGCAACACCTCCAGCGTCCTGGGTGACATCGTCGTAGGAGACAACTCCCGTGTAGGTGCCGGTTCGGTGGTACTGCGTGATGTGCCGCCCAACTCAACTGTCGTAGGTGTGCCCGCACACATCGTCTATCGCGATGGCAAGCGGGTGCTCATCACCGATCCGCGCGAGATCCAGGACCCGCTCAGCGGTGCCCTGATTGCCCTGGCCCGCGACGTGAGTGAGCTGCGCTCGCGTCTCGACAAACTCTCTCATCTGGCGGAAAATGTGCCGGTAGACGGCGTTGTGGCTGGCCTGTCCAGGGAAGACAGGGACGGCCGGGAGTATCGCAGCGAGTTTGACAAGAGCGGATTTGCCGATTACGGCGCCGGAATTTAGCTCGGCATCAGCGGCCGGAGGGCCAGCTTTTGGCCCGTACCCGTCGCCTAGCTGTACTCGGAGCGAAACTGTTGCAGCAAATGACTTATGGGCCGTTGCGCAGAAGCTCAGCTCACGATAGCATTTAACACGTTGCCCACATCCTGCTCGCAATGAGGCGCGGTCGCCAAGTGGTAAGGCAGAGGTCTGCAAAACCTCTAGCGGCGGTTCGATTCCGCCCCGCGCCTCCAAGTTCTCTCCTCTGCAGAAAAGCTCCACAGCCCTCACACAACGGGATGCCACTCCACCAAATCCAGCTTCGGACGCAGCGCCGAAGATGTTACATTCATCGAGACATGGATCGGCTGAACTACCATCATCTGCTTTACTTTTTCACGGTCGCGCGCGAGGGTTCGGTTGCCCGTGCCAGCAAACGGCTGGGTCTTACCCAACCCACAGTAAGCGCGCAGATCCATGCCCTGGAGCAGAAGCTGGGCCGCAAGCTGCTTGAACGCAGCGGGCGCGGCATCAAGGTCACTCCCGCCGGAGAGACTGTAATGCAATATGCTGGCAGCATCTTTGCCCTGGGCGGCGATTTGCTGACGGCGCTCGACGGACAGAGCGAAGCCGCTCCCACCTTGGCCGTCGGCGTTGCTTCTTCGTTGCCGCCGGCTCTGGCGGCAATTCTTCTGCAAACGGTTCTTGGAGTGCACCCAAGGCCGCTGTTCACCATTGTCGAGGGCTCGCCTGAGTCGCTGGCTGCACAACTCGTCTCGCGCTCCCTGCACTTTGCCTTGGCGGATGCGCCGCTTGCCCATAGCTCGGGCCTGCACAGCCAGTTGCTGCTGGAAACTCCCATTGCGATCTTTGCACCGGAAGCCTTGGCCCGCACCCTGCGCAAGGATTTTCCCTCAAGTCTGGAAGGCGCTCCTGTCCTAATGACACCGGCTGGTACCCTGCGCCAGGAGGTCGAGCACTGGCTCGACGAGCGCAACTTCCCTGTGGAGAAGCTGGCGGACATGCCTCATCCGGAGCACTACGCACTTGCCGCCGAAGCTGCCATCTTTGCACCGTGGATACTGCGCGATTCATTGCAAAGCGCGCACGGTCTGCTACCCGTGGGCGAGCTCGAGGGTGCTCGTTGGAGCGTTTTCGCGGTGACAGCCGGTAAGGGCACAAGGCAGATGGGGCTGGAGGCCGTGATTGAGGTGGCCGAGAAGCTGCACTGAGATTTTCTCTGCGGATTTTTTCGTTTGACCGCGATGCTCCATCCGTCGTAGTCTTTTTATGTGAGCACCGTAATTCTATTCTCCGCTGTTTGCTCCTCCCGTCGATGGTGGCCCCACACCGTCGTGTGCCTCTAGTCCGGCACGTTCTCTCGCCTTACCCTTCAATCGACTAAAGAATTTCTCTACCGCAACGCATCTGCGTATTGCGCTTAATCTCGGGACGAATACCATGCAGGCAGCCTCCCAAAATGTACCGGTCACGCTCACCTTGAGTGAGTTGCTTCCCAAGCTGCTGGCGGCGATCGATCTTACTCGCTCTCAGGCCGCGCAATTAGTCAGTGCCATGTTGGCCGCCGAAACCCCGGATGCCCAGATCGCGGCGGCTCTCACCCTGCTGGTCGCCAAGGGTGAATGTTCGGATGAACTGGCTGGTTTTGCCGATGCGCTCTACCTGCATGTGCGGCCCATAGAAATTCCCTCCGACCTTTTGGACACCGCAGGAACTGGCGCCAGCACCGTCAAGACCTTCAATGTCTCCACAGCGGCGGCCTTTGTGATCGCCGCTGCCGGATGCGCCATCGCCAAACATGGAGCACGCGCCTCTACCAGTCGAAGCGGCAGCGCCGACGTACTGACCGCACTTGGCGTTCGCATCGACTGTGAATCGCAGATCGCCGTCCGATGTTTGCGCGAGCTGGGAATCTGTTTTCTCTTCGCCCCCCAGTACCATCCCGCTCTAGCCCGTGTCGCACCCATCCGCCGTGCGCTGGGAATTCGCACAACCTTTAATCTTGTAGGTCCCATGGTGAATCCGGTTCGTGCGCAGTATCGCCTTTTGGGGGTAGCCGACCAGGCGCGCATCTCGGATGTTGCTGGCGCCCTCAGCCAGATCGGAGTTGCCCGCGCCTGGGTGCTGCGCGGCTCCGATGGACTCGATGAGATCACCACCAACGGCGCAACGCAGGTGCTGGAGGTGCGCGCAGGCCAAGCCAACCAGCCTCTCACCATATCGCCTCTAGATTTCGGGCTTACCGAATCGCCCACTCTTGCCGCACGGGCCACCAGCGTGGAAGACAATGCGGCCACCGTGCGCGCCGTGCTTTTGGGCCAGCGGCGTACCGCGTCGTGTGACCTGGGCGTGGCACGCGACCTGGTGGTGCTGAACGCCGCTGCCGCCCTGCACGTGCGCACCGGAGACGGCCTGCGCGAATGCGCCGCGCGCGCGCAGCGAGCAATTGAAGATGGCTCCGCGCTTGCCAAACTGGAGGCCTTGATTGCCATGTCACAGTCGCCCTGCAGCGAGGCACCCGCGCCAGAAACGGGGGATTTATGAGCGCCGAATTTCTTGAGCGCGTGATGGACGACAAACGCTGCCAGATGAGCTTGCTCTCCGACGCCGAGCGTGAAGCCGTGCGCGATGCCGCAATTTCGGCGCGCTCCGGACGTGCGCCACGTTTCCACCGTGAACTGCTTTCCCACCCCACCGCCATCATTGCCGAGTTCAAGCGCCACTCGCCCTCCGCCGGAGACATTCAGGCCGGAGCCGATCCGGTCTCGCTTGCTCGCCTCTATGAATTCGGTGGTGCGGCGGCTATGTCTGTGCTTACTGAGCCCGAGCACTTCCATGGTTCGCTCGACGATCTTCGCCGGGTCGCCTCGGCCGTAAAACTTCCACTTCTGCGCAAGGACTTCACCGTCGATCGCCACCAGGTGTATGAAGCCGCCATCGCCGGAGCGGAAGCAGTGTTGGTCATCATCGCGGGATTGACCGACGCCGATGCCTTGAAACTGCTCGATGCCGCCCACCTCGTCGACCTTGATGCGCTCGTCGAAGTCCATACCGCCGAGGAGTTGCACCGTGCCGCGGCCTTGGGTGCCCGCCTCATCGGGGTCAACAATCGCAACCTGAAAACCCTCAAGGTCGATCTCGAGACTTCTCTGCGCTTGGCCGAACTGGCTCCGCCGGACGCAACCCTCGTGGCCGAGAGCGGACTGCGCACCCGCGCCGATATCGCGCGCCTCCAGTCTGCCGGATACCGGGCCTTCCTCATCGGTGAGACCCTGATGCGCGCCCCCGATCCGCTTTCAGCGCTCGCGGATTTGCAGGGCCTTGCGTCTGCGGCCGGCAGCGCAGCGTTCCCCGAAGCACCCGCGCCCGTTCCGCCGGAGCCAAAGCGATGAGCCCGGTAGAGATCAAAATCTGCGGCATCACTCGCGTCGAGGACGCGCGGGCCGCAATCGAACTGGGTGCCGACATGCTCGGCTTAAACTTCTATTCTCTGAGCCCGCGCTGCATCACCTTGCAGCAGGCGCAACAGATTGCTCACGTCGTTGCCGGACGTGCACGACTTGTCGGCGTATTCGTAAATATGAATGTATCGGAGGTGCAGCGCATTGCCCGCGCGGTGCCGCTCGATGCGGTGCAGTTGCACGGAGATGAATCACCCGCCGAATGTGAAGCCTTGGCTGCCGAGTTTCCCGTAATTCGCGCCTTGAAAGTGGATAAAGGATTCACCGAAGCGCTAGCTAAGGAATTTGCAAGCTGCAACGGGTTGCTGCTGGATGCTCCCAGCGCGGGACATGGCGGTTCGGGCAAGAGTTTTGGGTGGGCGGCTATGCAGTGGGAGAGTGTCCGTGGTGCCGCACCTGCGTCAAAGTTATTTCTCGCCGGAGGCTTGCACCCGGGGAACGTAGCGGGGGCAATTGCCATAGTGCATCCCGACGCAGTCGATGTGTGCAGTGGCGTCGAGGCGTCCAAGGGTATCAAGAGCTTCGAAAAACTAAGCAAATTCGTGGCGGCCGTACGGGTCGCGGAGAGGCAGGAGCAATGAAGCACGCAGCAACGAAGGACGCAGCAATGTTGGAGAGTCTTCTCGTCGCCTCGGGTGAGGGTTACTTCGGCCCCTACGGCGGGCGCTTCGTGGCCGAGACCCTTATCGAGCCGCTCGACGAGTTAACCGCCGCCTTCACTGTTGCGCGCCAGGATACGGCTTTTCAGCGGGAACTGGCTTGCTTGCTCG
The DNA here is from genome assembly GCA_964559875.1 of uncultured Acidobacteriaceae bacterium. Lineage (GTDB taxonomy): Bacteria > Acidobacteriota > Terriglobia > Terriglobales > Acidobacteriaceae > TOLSYN. The sequence goes on along the minus strand of CAZLJQ010000028.1, from coordinate 13,206 downwards.
CCGACTTTAGCGGAAGACCCACCCCGTTGTACTTCGCCGAGCGCCTCACCGAATACGCGGGCGGCGCGCGAATCCTGCTCAAGCGGGAAGACCTTGGCCACACCGGCTCCCACAAGATTAACAACGCTCTCGGACAGGTCTTGCTGGCGCGGCGCATGGGCAAGCGGCGCATCATCGCTGAAACCGGCGCCGGACAGCATGGCGTCGCCACTGCCACGGTCTGCGCACGCTTCGGCCTGGAGTGCATCGTCTACATGGGCACGGAAGACATGAAGCGCCAGGCGCTCAACGTCTTCCGCATGCAACTCATGGGTGCCGAGGTGCGCGGCGTCGAAGCCGGCTCCAAGACCTTGAAAGATGCCATCAACGAGGCGCTGCGCGACTGGGTCACCAACGTGCGTGACACTTATTATCTGCTCGGCTCAGCCCTTGGCCCGCATCCATATCCCACCATGGTGCGTGAGTTCCAGCGCGTCATCGGCGACGAAGCGCGCCAACAGGTGCTCGACCGCGAGGCTCGTCTGCCCGATGCCGTTGTGGCCTGTGTTGGCGGCGGCTCCAATGCCATCGGCGCGTTCACTGCGTTTATCGCGGATCAGAATGTGCGGCTGGTTGGCGTCGAGGCCGGTGGCCGTGGCGAATCGCTCGGTGATCACGCCGCGCGCTTCCGAGGTGGCGCTCCAGGTGTGTTGCAAGGAACCTATAGCTACGTGTTGCAGGATGACGACGGACAGATTGCCGCGACTCACTCGGTAAGTGCCGGTCTCGATTATGCATCCGTCGGCCCGGAGCACGCCCATCTTCGCGAGTTGGAGCGCGCCGAGTACGTCTCGGCCTCCGACGCCGAAGCGCTCGAAGCCTTCGATCTGCTCTCGCGCCGCGAGGGAATCATTCCCGCTCTGGAGTCGGCCCATGCCATCGCCTACGCGGTTAAGCTGGCAAAAGAGATTGGGAAAGGTGGATTGATCATTGTGAATCTATCGGGACGTGGCGACAAAGACGTGGATACCGTAGCCAATCTCAAGCAAGGCGGTGTGCAATGACCACACGTTTGCAGCAGGCCTTCAAAGCATTGCGGGAAACAGGACGTAAGGGCGTGGTGCCTTACATTACTGCGGGCGATCCCGACCTTGCGTCCACCTACGAATTATTGGTCGCCATGGCTCGCGGCGGTGCTAGCGCCATCGAACTCGGCGTGCCCTTCAGTGATCCGGCGGCGGATGGTCCAGTCATCCAGCGCGCCTGCGAACGCGCCCTGTCGCGCGGCGTCAAACTGAACGATGTCATCGAAGTGGCCCGGCGTGCGGTCGCCGCCACTGGCGTTCCCATCGTGCTCTTCAGTTATCTCAATCCTCTGTTGCGACACGGCCTTGAAAACCTGGCCCAGGACGCCGCGGATGCCGGCTTGGCCGGAGTGCTTGTCACCGATCTCCCGGCAGAGTCTGCGCAAGGTTTTTCTCTCGCCTTGCAGCGCCGCAACCTGGATCTGGTTTCGCTCGTCGCTCCCACCTCGACCGAGCAGCGCATCGCGCAGATTGCCCAACATGCCACCGGTTTTCTCTACGCCATCTCGCTCACTGGAGTCACCGGCACGCGGCAACAGTTGAGTGCTGATGCCGGTGCGTTGCTCAGCCGCATTCGCCGCGTTACTTCGTTGCCCGTCGCCGTCGGCTTCGGCATCAGCAATGCGGAGCAGGCGCGCGCCGCCTGGGCGCAAGGTGCCGACGCCGTGATCGTGGGCTCAGCCATCGTCAGGAAGATCGAAGAATTCGGAGCAGATGCTCCCGTGGAAGTGGAACGCTTTGTGCGCGAGTTGCTCGCGTCGCAAGCGGTGGAGGCATAAGGCAATGCTTGTATTGATGAATGTGAATGCAACTGAAGAGCAGACGCAGAACGTTTGTAAGCGTGTCGAGGAACTGGGATACCGGCCTCATCCGCTGCCCGGCGCAACCCGTTGCGCCATTGGAATCACCGGCAATCACGGCGCAGTGGAAGCTGATTCGCTCAGTCAGTTGCCCGGCGTGGCCGAGGTCATCGCCGTCTCCAAGCCCTACAAACTTGTCAGCCGAGACATGAAGCCCGACGACACCATCGTTCGCTTTGAGGGCAGCGATGCCACTGTAGGCGGATTGGAACTGGCGTTGATGGCCGGGCCCTGTTCGGTCGAGAGCCGAGACCAGCTCTTCCGCGTCGCCGAGGCTGCCGCCAAAGGCGGAGCGCGATTCCTGCGTGGTGGCGCCTTTAAGCCGCGTACCTCGCCCTACGCTTTCCAGGGCATGGGCGAGCAGGGACTGGAGATCATGGCTGCCGCCCGCGAAGCCTTTGGCCTGCTGGTGGTCACCGAGGCAATCGATCACGAATCCCTTGCCTTGGTGGTGCAATACGCCGACATGATTCAGATCGGTGCCCGCAATATGCAGAACTTCGCTCTGCTCAAGCTCGCCGGACGCGCCAACAAGCCGGTGCTGCTCAAACGAGGCATGGCCGCCACTCTCGATGAACTGCTGATGGCCGCCGAATACGTCATGAGCGAGGGCAACTATAACGTGGTGCTCTGTGAGCGCGGCATCCGCACCTTTGCCGACCATACTCGCAACACTCTCGATGTCGGCATAGTTCCCGTGGCGAAAAAGCTGACGCACCTGCCCATCATCATCGATCCCAGCCACGCCGCAGGCAAACGCGATACGGTTGTGCCGCTGGCGCGTGCCGCAGTTGCCGTCGGTGCCGATGGTTTGATCGTTGAGATGCATTGCGATCCCGACCATGCCCTTTCGGATGGCGCCCAGTCGCTGTACCCCGATCAATTCTCCGCCATGGTGCGCAACCTGCGCGGCATCGCGGAGCTGGTGGGCCGTTCGATTGCCGAGCCCCACTCCAACCCGGCTAACGCGGGAGTTTCGAAATGACGGCCAGCGCGCAATTTGCGGAGTTCTGCCGCCTTGCTTCCCGGGTGAACTCCGGCGGCCTGGTTGCCGTCAATGAGACGGTTTCAGCCGATCTGCTTACGCCGCTCTCGGCTTACCTGCGTATAGCTCAAGGTGCCTCGCGTTCCTTCCTGCTGGAATCCGTGGAGGGTGGCGAGCACCTGGCGCGCTACTCATTTCTTGGCGCCGAGCCCGCCATGGTGGTGCGCAGCCGCCTTGGCCGCACCACCGTGCAGGATGTTAGCGGCACACACGAGGAGCCCGGCACCGCCGTCGATGTTCTGCGCCGCGAACTCGCCCATCGCAAGCTGGCGGCGGCTGAAAACGTCGCGCCCATGGCCGGAGGATGCGTTGGATACCTCGGCTATGCGGCGTCGAGCTGGTTTGATCCGGCGATGCAAGCTGTTTCCGGCTCGGGCGACGATGCCTGCTTCCTCATCTTCCGCACCGTACTCGCCTTTGATCATGCCCGCCAGCAGATTCAAATCCGCACTTTGGCCGAAGTGGAACCCGGTGGCTCCGAGGCTGAGCTCAAGCAGCAATTCGACATAGCCACTGCCAAAAATCGCGAAGTTGTTCGCCAGTTGAGCGCTGCCGTCGAGTTGCCGCTGAATGCGATTGCAGTCGCCAGCGCGGGCGAGGTTCAGTTCGAGTCCAACTTCGCGCCAGCCGAGTTCGAGAGAGCGGTCGCCGAAGGCAAGGAGCTGATCTTTGCCGGTGAGTGCTTTCAGATCGTCCTGTCGCAGCGTTTTCGCCGCAAAACCACGGCCAACGCCGTCGACCTCTATCGCGCCCTGCGCGCCACCAACCCTTCGCCTTATATGTTTCTGCTCAACCTGGGTGCCTCGCCGGATACCGGTGACCAACAGGCGCTCATCGGCGCCTCACCCGAAATGCTAGTGCGCTGCCGTGATCGCCAGCTGACTTACCGCCCCATCGCCGGAACCCGAGGCCGTGGTGCCAACTCCGAGCAGGATGCTCTTCTCGCCGAGGAACTCCTCGCCGACGAGAAGGAGCGTGCCGAGCACATGATGTTGGTCGATCTCGGACGCAACGATCTGGGACGCGTAGCTCGCTACGGAACCGTGAAGGTTAGCAAGCTGATGACCGTCGAGAAGTATTCGCACGTGCAGCACCTGGTAACCGAGTTGCAAGCCGAACTGCGTCCCGAGCTCGACCGCTTCGACGCTCTCGGAGCCTGCTTTCCTGCTGGAACCGTGACCGGCGCCCCCAAGATTCGCGCCATGCAGGGCATTGCCGAACTTGAACGTGGCGCGCGTGAAGCCTATTCGGGCGCGGTGCTCTACGCCGACTACGCCAACAATCTCGACTCATGCATCACCATCCGCACCATGGAGCTCACCGGCGATGAGCTCAGCGTGCAGGCCGGAGCAGGCATCGTCGCCGACTCGGTTCCCGCTACTGAGTGGGAGGAAACCATCAACAAGTCCCGTGCCCTGCGTCGCGCCGTGGCCTTGGCTGAGGCGGAGGAGTAAACATGCTGCTCGTCATCGACAACTACGATTCGTTCACCTACAACCTGGTGCAATTCCTCGGCGAGTTGGGAGCCGAACCCGTAGTGCGCCGTAACAATCAGATCAGCGTGGCCGAGATCGCCAACGGCGGCTATCGCGGACTCGTAATTTCTCCCGGCCCCGGCGAACCCAAGGGTGCCGGAATTTCCCTGGCCGCCATCCGCGAACTCGGGGGCCAGATGCCGATTCTCGGTGTCTGCCTCGGCCATCAAGCCATCGGCGAAGCGTTCGGTGGCCGCATCGTGCGTGCTCCCCGCCCGGTCCACGGAAAAGCCAGCCGCATCACCCATGACGGGCGCGGCATCTTTGACGGCCTTCCCAATGAGATCGAGGTCGGCCGTTATCACTCTCTGGTGATCGAGCCCCAAACCTGTCCGGAGGTGCTTGAGGTCACCGCATCCACCGCCAGCGGAATCATCATGGGGGTACGCCATCGCAGCCTGCCCATTGAAGGCGTACAGTTCCATCCTGAATCCGTACTCACCAGCAACGGAATGCAGATCCTCTCCAACTTCGTCCGTCTCTGCCAGGCTGCTCCGCTATTCGCATGAACCGATACAACTTTGCCCGGTCTGCTGCGTCCTATGGTTAAACGGACGAAGGAGAGAAGGTGTGAAGACCGCAAAACTCTGCCTCCTTGCACTAGCCCTGCTATTTGCCTCGCCATTGCTGGCCCGTCGCGTCCCGCAATCCCAATCCAATGCTGCTCAGGAACCCGGGCAGAATGTGCTCCCGCCTCACCATGCCACCGTTCCCGCGGAAACCCACATCGTGCACGAGGTGCGTCATGAGCTTCTCATGCTGCCCCGGTACACTCTCTTTGACTGGCTGGCCTTCCGCGTCGATGGCAACACCGTGGAGTTGCTGGGCGACGCCATCACAAACGGGCTCAAGAGCGATGCCGTAAACGCTGTCAAGCATGTCGAAGGTGTCGAGAAAGTCGTCGACCACATCAACCAGTTGCCGCTGTTTCCCAGTGATAATCGCATCCGCCACGCCGAGCTTCGTGCCATCTCCAGCCGGGCAGGCCTTTCGCACTACTTCTGGTCGGCGGTGCCCAGCATCCATATCATCGTGAATGCAGGCCATGTTCGTCTGGAAGGCATCGTTGACAGCCAGGCGGATAAGGACGCGGCCTTTATGCGCGCCAGCGGCGTCCCCGGCGTTTTTCAAGTCATCAACAACCTGCAGGTCGTAAAAGACTGACCGCTCGCCAGCCCTGCGCCTGTTCCGGGAATGTGAAAACCCATCTCACGGCCATCCCCTCTGCGGTGCTTTGTGCTAGTCTGGCATCTCTGTTGCCCGATATCGAATATGCTCGCGATTCCCGTATCGTTTCCAGGCGATTTCCTTTGGGGTGTATCTACCTCCTCGCACCAGTTCGAGGGAGGCAACACGCTGAACCAGTGGTATGACTGGGAGCGGGCTGGACGCATCCGTTCCGGCACGGCCTGTGGCGACGCCTGCAACTGGTGGCTCAATGCCGAGCGCGACCTCGATCTCTGCACCCATCTCGGGCTCAATGCCATTCGCATTTCGCTTGAGTGGAGCCGCATGGAGCCGGCATTCGCTCACTGGAGTGATGCCGCCGTCATCCGTTATCGCGAAATCATTCGCGAGGCTCGCCGTCGCGGCATGAGGGTCTTCGTCTCCCTCCATCACTTCACCCATCCGCGCTGGTTTGAGGCGCGTGGCGGCTTTCTGGACGCGCAGGCGCCCGAGCTTTTCCGCCACTACGCCAAGCGTGCGGTGCGTTCCCTCGGCGATCTGGTTACCGACTGGGTCACCTTCAACGAACCCAATGTATATGCTGCATTCGGCTATCTCTTCGGCGAATTTCCTCCCGGACGTCTCAACGAATTGCATTCGGCGCTCAGTGTCTTCAGTGGCATGATGCGCTCCCACGCCGCCGCCTACGAGGTGCTCCATCGCGAGCAGCCGGAAGCTAACGTCGGCATGGCGCTGCATTACGCGGTCTTTGAGCCCGCCCGCGACAACGTCCTCGACCGCCAGCTTGCCGCCGCCTACGACGCGCTCTTTAATCGCGGCGCGCTCAGCTGCCTGCAGGGCGAGCCTCTACCGCTGCCCTTCGCCATGATGACCGCCAGCGTCCCCGAGTGTGCAGGCAAGATCGACTTTGTCGGCCTCAACGTCTACAACCGGCTGCACGTGCGCGCCCCACTGGGAGAGAAATTCGGCCCCGGCGGCCTCTACGTTCCGCGTGACGTTCCGCAGGGAGACTCCGGCATTCTGGCCGCCTACGGCGAGGCCTATCCCAAGGCTGTCTCCGCGGCCATTGAAACCTATGCCGCTCTCGGCCGTCCCATGTATATCCTGGAGAATGGCGTTCCCGACCGTGCCGACCGCATTCGTCCCTGGCTGCTGGTGAATTCCCTGAAGGAGCTGCGCCACATGTGGCAGCAAGGCTACGACGTGCGCGGATACTTTCACTGGAGCCTGGTCGACAACTTCGAATGGAGTGAGGGCTGGCAGCTGCGATTCGGTCTCTACTCGCTCGACGAAACAACTCAGCAGCGCATCGCCCGCCCCAGCGCCGAAATCTATCGCCAGATCATCGCCGACAAAGGAATCCGGCGCGAAACCTTGGAGCGCTGGGAGAAACCTCCGGCCTGACCTCTTAACTCGGTGTTCGTTTAGATGGGACGCGCGGCTTTTAGCAGCGCACGCTCTCATAGCCGCTGAATGCGGGCATCCTCGTCGGATCGAACATTTCCCCAAGCGGCAGTTGTTCGGCTTCGGGCTTTACTTCGGTTGCGTAGTCGTACTTCGGTCCCGCATACTCGCAAATCCGAACGCCTTCGTCGCCGACCGTCAGGTACGTTGGGTTGGAGTTGGTCCAGCATCCGCTGTTGTAGTAGTCGATGCCGTGACGGTTCCTGTGCGTGGCCACGTGGGTATGTCCGCAGAAGATGCGGTCTGCTCGTCCGGCGCGGGCATAGAGGAATGCGCCTTCGGCCACGCGTGCTTCCATGCGCAGCCAGCGTGTATTCACCCGGTCAATGAGCCGCGAAATTCTTTTCTTCCCGAAGTCCAGCTTCTGCAACTCGTTATAGATGCGCTCTCCAAGGCGGATTAAGAGCACGTTCTCCCGGCAGAAGCAGTCGAACTGGTGCCCATGAACCGCTACGTGGCGCTTGCCCTGGAACTCCCAGACGTAGCGCTGATACACCGGCACGCCCACCAGGTGCGACATGATCTGCGACAGTCCTTGGTCGTGATTTCCTTCCACCCACACCACTTCCACCTTGCGCTTCGGGTTTGAGAGCTTGCGGATGCGGGAGAGAAATTTCCAGTGGTCGCTGGTCAGCCGCCGGAAATTCAAATCGCTGAAGATGTCGCCCAGCAGCACCAGCCGCCGGAAATTCACCTCCTCCAGCAATTCTGTTGCTTCACGCGCCCGGCTCACTTCGCTGCCAAGGTGCAAGTCGGAGAGAATCAGGGTGTCCATCACTTGCTCGACCATATCGCCTCCATCTTGCATGGAGCGCGGTTAAGCAGCGATAAACCAGTTGTGAATGTTGCGTGAAATGCTGCGTGAAAGATAAACAGGGAAGCTGATTCGTTACCTCCCGTGCACCTCCGCAGAGTCGTCCCTTGCCCCAATGGCATCCGCTCAAACGCCTTGTCACAAGGCATTTGACAGGCTGCATCATTTACGGCTAAGGTCTCTGACCTGTGTATTAGGAGGAATCAATTTGAGTATGGGGTGGCGCGCATAGTGTCACTCCTTTAACCAAAGATTTACACTGGTGTCATGGCCCCGCAAGCTACCGGGGGCAAGATCTAAAGATTATGCCGCACAGCATTACGCAACAAGACTCGTCCCCGTTCGCCAAGCTCGGAAAGCAGATTCCCTGGGCCCGCCCTTTCCTGCCCATCCGGCGTCTGGATCGCATCTATGCCGGCGCCCTGGCTCACCCCGAAGGAAATGTCTTCGACGGAATCCTGCGCGAGATGGATGTGGAATACACCGTGCGTCCGGGAGACCTGAAGCATGTGCCGCTGGAAGGTCCCGCTGTCGTCTTCGCCAATCATCCTTTTGGCATGTTGGACGGCATCGCGATGGCTTCATTTCTGCTGCGCCTGCGTCCTGACGTAAAGCTGCTCGCCAATCAGTTGCTCGGCTGCATGCAGGAGCTTTCGCGGCACTGCATCCTGGTTGACAACATGATGGGCGAAGGCCACGAGTCCGCCAATCGCCGCGGCATCCGCGAAGCCCTCGATTGGGTCAAGCAAGGCCACATGCTCATCGTCTTCCCCGCCGGCGAAGTCGCCTCTTGGAGCCGCCATCACCGCCGCGTGCTCGATCCGCAGTGGAATCGCAACATGGCGCGCATCGCTCGCATGACCGGCGCCAAGAGCATCCCCGCCTTTATCTCGGGCACCAACAGTGTCGGCTTCCATCTTGTCGGGATGATCAATCCCCGCCTCCGAACTCTGTTCCTGCCTCACGAACTGATCAACAAGCGCGGCCGTCGCATGGAAATTCGCATCGGCGCTCCGGTTGAGGGCGAAACCCTCAAGGCCATTAGCGACGATGACAAAGCCATCGACCTGCTGCGCTGGAACAGTTCGCTGCTCTCCCTGCGTGACCGCATCGGCTCGCCCCGCACCCGTTTCTTCCACGGCAACTGGCAGCCTAAACACGCCGTCGCTCCCGCCGAAGACCCGTCCATCCTGCTGCGCGAGTTAAGCTCGTTACCCGCCGATGCCCTGCTTGTAAAAGCTGGCAAGATGCGTGTCTATGCTCTCAGCTCGCGCCAGGCGCCTCGCGTTGTGCGTGAGATTGGCCGTCTGCGCGAGATCACCTTCCGCGCCTCTGGCGAGGGCACTGGAAAAGCGCGCGATCTCGACCGCTTTGACGCCTACTATACCCACCTCGTGTTGTGGAATGACGAGCGCCAGGAAATCGCCGGTGCCTACCGCGTCTGTAACGTGCAGTATGTGCTGCGCCGCTACGGACAGCGCGGGCTTTACACCGCCACGCTCTTCCGCTTCCAGCCCAAGTTCTTCGCCAGCGTTGGCCCTGCGCTCGAACTCGGACGCTCTTTCATCCATCTCGACTACCAGCGCCAGTACGCGCCCTTGCTCGTCCTCTGGAAGGGAATTGGCAGCTACCTCGTCCGCCATCCCGAGACCCCCATGCTCTTCGGCGCCGTCAGCATCAGCTCAGACTATTCCATGGCGTCGCGCGAGGTCCTGACCAGCTACTTGAGCGCCCACTCTGTCGATGCCGAGCTGCTCAAGATGTTGCGTCCCAAGCATCCGCCCCGCGCCGTCTCCGAGAATGTCCATGAGCCTGAGATGTTCGCTCGGGTCTTTTCCATCGACGACATCTCCGATTGGGTCAGCATGTTTGAAAGCGATGGCAAAGGAGTGCCGGTGTTGGTGCGGCATTACATGAAGTTGGGCGGGAAATTTCTCGGCTTCAACGTCGATGCCAAATTTTCCAACGTCCTTGACGGTCTTCTGATGGTCGATCTGCGTAAGGCCAACCCAGAGTTGTTGGCACGCTATCTTGGCAAAGAAGGCGCGAAGGGTTTTCTCAGCCTGCACTCCAAAACTTCGGACCCGTCACTCGCCGAAAAACAGGCCGAGGTCACTGCCACCCAGTAGCCACCGTGTCATGGCAAAGCTCGTTGTGCTGCCTTGGCGTGCGAAGCTGGTTACCCGGAAGCAACCCCGTGGTCTTGGTGCCCAATCAGGAACCTCAGCTGTTGATCCACAAGATAAGATAGATTCATGGCGATATTGGCCGCGGTAGACATCGGCGCAAACTCAGTGCGGTTAAAGATTGCGCGTGTGGTGCGCAGGCATCTTCAGGTCTTGCATGAGGACCGCGAGGTTGTGCGACTCGGTGAGAGCGTCTTCCGTACCGGAGCCCTTGACCCGGCCGCCATGGAGCAGACCTTACGCGTGCTCCGGCGCTTCCAGAAGGCGACCCAGGCCCACGGCGTCACCGAGGTGCGCGTCGTTGCCACCAGCGCCCTGCGTGACTCCAACAATGCCGCGGCCTTCGTGCACTGGGTGCATGCTGCCATCGGCTGGCGCGTCGAGGTCGTCAGCGGCGTTGAAGAAGGCCGCCTCATTCACCTCGGGGTCATGGCCAACTCTCGCACCAGCGCCGGACGCGTCCTGCTCATCGATCTCGGTGGCGGAAGCTGTGAGCTCATCGTTTCCTACAAGGGACAGATCGAGCACATCTACAGTCTGCCCCTCGGAGCCGTCCGGCTCACCCGCGAATTTCTTCAGCACGACCCGCCCACCGAAACCGAGCTCGATCAGATGCGCAGCTACATTCGCGAAGAGATTGGAAGGGTGCGCCGCGATCTCACCGAACACAAAATCAACCTCACCGTCGCTACCTCCGGAACCCCCGCTGCACTCAGCGAACTCTGGGCCGCCGGTCAGCAAACCAGCACCAGCACTGTACCTCGCGCCGGATTACTGCGCCTTACCAAGAAGCTTTCCGCCCTCAACGTCGATGAGCGGCGTGCCCTCAAGGGCATTGGCCCTCGCCGGGCTGAGATCATCCTGGCCGGAGCCCATGTCTTCGCCGAGCTTTTCTCCGAACTGGAGTTGACCAGCTTCCGCTACCTGCCCTTCGGATTGCGCGACGGCATCCTGGCGCAGATGGCCGCCGATGAGGAAGACATCGGGCTGCGCAAGCAACTGGCCAGCGAACGTCATAATTCGATTCTCAATCTCGCCGCTCACTACAGCGTCGATCTGCGCTTCGCCACTCGAGTTGCCGAACACGCTCGCAGTCTCTTCAAGCTTCTGGCCCCGGTGCATCATCTGGCGCCTGAATATGCCAGTCTGCTCAATGCCGCCGCGCTCCTGCATGAGGTGGGTTCTTTCATCAGCCGCGCCGGACGCCGCCGCCATGCTTACTACATCCTCGCCCATTCCGAACTGCTCGGCTTCAGCCTGCCGCAACGGCGGGTAATTGCCGCTATCACGCGATATCTCGGCAAGTCGAAGATCATACCCACCAGTCCGCCTGTCAGGGTACTCACGCCTGCCGATCGCCTTTTATTGCCGCGCGTTGTCCTGTTGCTCCGCCTCGCCCGCGCATTGGAGCAGGGAAGGCGCGGAGCTGTCCTCAGTCTGCGCGCAAAGCTTGAGCCCAGCAGCGTGCGCCTCACTCTGGTCACCCGTCCCTCCGGTGCCGAGCTGGAACTCTGGTCCCTGGAGCGGGAGCGCAACTATTTCTTAGAGGTTTTTGACCGCGAGCTGACCTGCGTCGAAGTGTAGGCGCTCTTCACCAGGCGGGGTGTCACCAGCCAGTTGAGCACACTGCGCTTGGGACCAATCTCCACTCGCGCCACGCTGCCCTTTTTCATTTCAATGGCCCGCTCGCTCAGCCCGCCCGTCACCAGCAGCGAGAGAAATTTGCTCATGTTCGGATTGTGCCCCACCACCATCACCGCTTCCAACTTACCAACCTGTATCAGCAACTGGCGGAAGCTCTCGAATGCCGCGCCGGGGCTGAGCGCTGGGGTCATCTCGATTCGTTGTTCGTAGGCAATTTCGTTGCCCACCATTGAAGCCGTCTGGGTCGAACGCTTCAGCGGACTGGAGAGGATCAGGTCCACGTGCGTGTCCATCGAGTTCAAGAACCGGCCCACATCGCGGCACTGCCCAATGCCTTCCTTGTCCAGCGGACGCTTCTCATCCTGCACTGGGTTCAGCCGTTTCTGTCCTGCATTGGCGTGGCGCAAAAAATATACGATCATTGGTTTAGCTTACCTTTGTTGCCTTCGCGCGGGCTCTCGGTTTCGCCGCACGGCGGCGCGGTGCCCGCAATGGCGCCACCGGAATCGCCGACGGGTCGCGTTTTCCCTCGGCAACGTCGATCAGGAATTCCTGCGAACTAAATGGAGCCGTCTTCCCCTTGGTGTCCCCGTGAGTGTAATCCCCGCCACGCAGCAGGATGCGCGCCTTCACGTTGTCGGCCAGATACGCGGCTAGAATTTCATTCTTCACCCGGTCGCGCAGCAGCGGATCGCGCAGCGGAAACACCACCTCCACCCGTTCATGCAGATTGCGCGGCATCCAGTCGGCGCTGCCCAGGTAAATCTCCTCTTCGCCATTGTTCTGGAAGTAATAGATGCGGCTGTGTTCCAGGAAGCGGCCCACAATGCTTCGTACCGTAATTCGGTCGCTGATGCCGCGAAGGCCGGGATTCAGCGAGCAGATGCCCCGTACGATCAGGTCCACCTGCACTCCCGCCTCTGAGGCGCGATACAGTTCCTGCACCACGTTCTTGTCCAGTAGAGCATTCACCTTGGCGATGATCCTCGCCGGTTTGCCGGCCCGTGCGTGGTCAGCCTCCCGTGCAATCAGGTTCGCCACCCGCTCCGCCAAGTCCACCGGCGCAACCAGCAGAGGATTGTAGTTTGGCTGCTCCGAGTATGCGGTCAGAAAGTTAAAGACGTTGTGTACCGCAAACGTCATCTCCTGATTCGCCGTCAGCAGGCTCAGATCGGTGTAGAACGCCGCTGTACTCGGGTTGTAGTTTCCCGTCCCCAGGTGTGCATAACTTCGCATCACGCCGTCGGAATCCTTGCGTGCGATCAGGGTCAGCTTGCAATGCGTCTTCAATCCCACCAGCCCGTGGAAGACCTGTACTCCCGCGTCCTCCAGCTCGCGCGCCCACTTTATATTGGAAGCTTCGTCGAAGCGCGCCTTCACCTCCACCACCACCGTCACTTCCTTGC
>CAZLJQ010000027.1:0-68617 GCA_964559875.1 uncultured Acidobacteriaceae bacterium | reverse complement strand
CAAACTTACTCCACTTTATCTCTCCCGGATATAACTACTCAGGAACCGGTCTAGAACAAGAACAAGGTCTACTCCTCCACCCTAGCCAAACGTGACAGTTTGATAGGGGCACGGGCTAGACCAGAGTGAAACTCTCGCCAAGGTAGACGCGCTTAACTTCGGGATCGTTACCCAAGTCTTCGGGAGTGCCGGTGCGGAAGATGCAACCCTCGTTGATGATGTAGGCGCGGTCGACCACGGAGAGGGTTTCGCGCACATTGTGATCGGTGATCAAGACTCCGATCCCGCTCTCCTTGAGACTGAAGATAATCTTCTGCAGGTCGAGGACTGCGATGGGGTCGATGCCGCTGAAGGGCTCATCGAGCAGAATGAACGTGGGATTGATGCAGAGGGCGCGGGCGATCTCCACGCGTCGGCGTTCGCCTCCGCTGAGTGCGTAGCCCTTGTTCTTGCGAATGTGAGCCAGGCCAAGTTGATCGAGAAGAGCTTCCAGTTTGACGCGACGCTCCTGCCAGGTGGAGCTTTGCGTCTCCAGCACGGCAAGAATGTTCTCCTCCACGCTCAGCTTGCGGAAGACCGAAGCTTCCTGCGGAAGATAGCTGATGCCGTAGTTGCGCGCCCGGAGATACATGGGAACGGCGGTGATATCCGTGTCGCCGATCATAACCCGCCCGGTGTCGGGTGGAATAAGGCCCACGATCATGTAAAAGCTGGTGGTTTTTCCGGCGCCGTTGGGGCCGAGCAGGCCGACGACCTCGCCGCGATTCACCGTCAGGGAGACGCCATTGACCACACGGCGGCCGCGGTAGGATTTGCCGATCTGATCGGTGGAAAGTGTCTGCATCAGTGGGAAATGTATGTGTGGGTTGTGGCTCGCGAAGAGCCTTTGCCCTCGACGACCACCCTATCATCGCGGCTGTAGAAGGTCAACGAATCGCCGCGCACGGTACCGTTTACCGGATCGCTCAGCAGGGGCGAGCCTCCGGTCATGACAAAAGCTCCGTTGGATGCGGTATACACCAGCTTTTCGCCCTCGGCACGCCGCTCCTGCTGGCGCACCAGAACGTTGGTGGTGGCTACCATGTGGTCTAACTGGCTGGGGCCGCTGCTGCGGGTTTTGCCGGCCGGATTCAAAAAGACGTCGGCATGATCGGCGGTCATTACGCCGTCTTCGCCACGAGCGGTTACTCCACCGGAGTAGCGTGCCTGGCGTTCGTTGTCGGTGTAATTCAGGTTGGGCGCGGTTACGAGCATGGTGGAAGACTTGCCTTTGTCATCCACTTGCAAGAAGACGCTGCTAACAGGATGTCTGCGGTCACCCTGGGCCACGAGGGTGCGAGCCTTCTGGTCAAAGTCAATGGCCGGAGCCTCGACGATGTTGGAGGCTTGCCAGAGGCGGGCCGAGCCGGTGTAGTGGGCAAAGCCAGAGGACTGTTTCGCGTTCATGGCGTGGGCGGTTACGTGAATTGGGTCGGCGGTTGCCAGCAGAGCTCCGTCGGGCTGGACGGTTAGCTCACTGTAGGTGGTCTTGACGCTGCCCACGGCGAACGACTCGCCGGTACGCCGCAGCAGGCGAATGCTGTCCGCCGTCACGGTCATCCCGCCATCGACAATGCGCGGATTGCCGAGGAGGGTGAGGGAGTCGTCGAGCGGCTGGTAGGTGGCGCGCTGGGCGGTGCTGGTGCGGCCGCCGGGCTCGTCCTTGGAACTTTGACCTTCGGTGAAGCGGAAGTTGCCCTCCTGCACGGCGCGTGAGATTTCGCCTGCCGGAGTGAACTCCGCCACCAAGGTGTCACTGGTGCTTACCTTGTCCGGCTGCGTGGGGGCGCGACTGGTGACCTTGACTGCCCCAATGCCATGCACCGTGTGCAGGCGGTTCTGGTCGCCAAATTCAGCCGTAAAGTGCCGCGCGACAACCACCGTCTGCTCGCCTGCGGTTTTGGGAGAGGCGGACGTCATGGTCAGCTCTCCGGGGCCTTCGGTGCGGGCCGAGGTCAAAAGCTGTCCCTCACCCAGCTCGAAGGTCATCGCATCCGAACTCATGGTCGTGGTTTGCGGATTCTTGCTGTCGGCACGCGGCTCCTGCCGGAGGGTGGCTCCCTGGCGTGCATAGATCGTCTGCAACTGGGCTTTGCTGCTCCCGGCTTTTGCGTTCGCCGGCTGCGCAGCGAAGTGCATGAGCATCTCGCCGGAGTGTCCACTGGCCGACTGGGAGGAGGAGTCGAAATCCACTCCGCCGGTAAATAGCGCGGACTGCACCTGATTCTTTGCGCCTAGCGTCAGGTCTGCTTTGGGCGCGCTTAACTGGAGGCCACCCTGATCGCTGAGGTGCACGTTGCCCGCAGCGTGTATGTCCTGGATTGAGTTGTCGGCAGCCAGATCTATGATTGCGTGGTCGGCCAGCATGGTGCGGCCTGCGCCATCTGTCTGCACGCCGTCCAAGGTCAGCACGCGGGGCTCTTTGCTGATGGTTCCGTAGTGCGCGAGAATGTGCGTGGACTGCGCACCTTCGGTTTGAATATCGACCTCGGAGTGCAGGGTGAGCTCGTTCTTCTGGGAGTCGTAGGTGGCTCCGCGCGCGGTGCCTGAAGCTTGCGGCACGCGAAAATCCACGACTCCATCGGTCTCCGCCATGCCAGTCTTCTGATTGAAGACCATCCCTTGGGTATGCAAGTGGATGGGATCGCGCATCTCGCGCGGCATTGCCTGGTCTGCCAGCTTCAGCCCTTCGCTGTTACCAGCCAGATCGATGTTCACCTCACCCTTGGAGACCACAGTTCCCGCTTGCTGGTCGTACTCAAAGTCATGGCCGTAGATCTGATCGAAGCGATCCGACTTACGTCCGTAGACGATGATGTTGACCTCGTGCAGCTCGGCGCGGCCACCCTGTTTGAACTGGGTTGCGTTGGAGGCATGAATCGAGTAGAGGGTGCGTCCGTTCTCGCTCTTGGAAAGGGTGAAACCTTCGCTGGTCTGCTGGATATCAAGGCCGAGTTTTCCGGGAAGATTCTTCAGAGCAATGTGCATTGCAATCTGCGACCGGAGATAGAAACCCGCGACCACCGTTACAGCGGCCAGAGCCGTGACGGCAAACCAGATTCGCAGGTGCGGAATGGAAAGAGACATTGCTAAGACAGTGTACGCGAGCGCCCGAGCACGCGCACGATTCCGTGGTTGGGAATTCCGCGCAGGCGAGGCCAACGATCCCACATTCGCCAACAGAAGGCGGATGTGGGCCACCTTCGGGCTAGGAATCGATGTTGGAGGCCGCGGTGACCTTCACACCGGCGTCACCCGCAGACGCGGCCCGGCGGAAGCCGGAGAGCACCAATTGCAAGCCGCCGCCGAAATCTTTGTGAGTATTCTGCTCAATGCGGAAGATGACGTCCAAGGCGTCTCCGCCCGCCAAGGGGTCGGAGGCCAGCCGATGCGCCATTCGCCAGCCCAGGGCATCGAGGCCACGCGCCAAGCCTTCACGGGCCGCACTCTCATAGCGGCGCAGTTTGAGTTTGAGATGCTTCTCGCGCATCACTTTAGGTTCGCCGATCAGGGTTACGCCGCGGGCCACAAAGACCGGCTCGGGATTGCCCATGCCAAAGGGTTGCAGGGTACGCAACTGCTGCCAGAAGCGCGGTGTGATCTGCTCAAGGGAAAGCTCGCCGTCGAACTCCAGCACGGGGTGGAGCTGCTCGGAGGTGAGGTAGGCGCGGGCGTAGTCGTTAAGGCGGCGGCGCAGCTCGGGAACATGCTCAGCTCGCATGGCAAAGCCTACGGCGGCGGCGTGTCCGCCGAAGCGAAGAAAGAGCTCCTTGGCAGACTCCAAGGCGTTGAGCAGATGAAAGCCGGGAATCCCACGGCCAGAGCCATGGGCCTCATCGCCATCGAGGGAGATGACAACCGCGGGACGGCCAAAGCGCTCGGCCACGCGCGAGGCGCAGATGCCGATGACGCCACGATGCCATCCATCGCCTTCGACGACCATGCAGAATGCCTGACGCAACTCAGGGCTTTCCTCCACCTGGCGCAACACGGCCTCGGAGATGCGTTGCTCTTCCTGCTGGCGGGCGGAGTTGAGATTGTCGAGCCGTGATGCCAGTTCCTTGGCACGCGCCGGGTCCTTGACGGTGAAGAGCTCCACCACGTCTTTGGCCACGTCCATGCGCCCAGCGGCGTTCATGCGCGGTGCAATGCGGAAGGCGACCTCGGTGGCGCTCAGAGGGCGGCCGAGCTTCAGCTCGCAGACTTCCAACAGCGCATTGAGGCCGGGATTGACGACCTTGCTCAGGCCATCGAGACCCAGGGAGACGAAGACGCGGTTCTCACCCAGCAGCGGCACAGAGTCGGCGATGGTGGCGATGGCCACCACCTTGAGAAAAGAAGGAATCAGGCGGGCGCGGCCGGCGCGCTCCAGCAATGCCTGTGCGACTTTGAAAGCCACTCCCGCACCGCAAAGATGCTTGCAGGGATATCCGCAGCCGGGCTGGTTGGGATTCAAGACGGCCAGCGCTTTGGGAATTCCCTCGGACAGCGCTACGAGGTGGTGATCGGTGACGATGAGGTCCACGCCTGCGCGTTCAGCGGTCTCGGCGGCGGCAAAAGCGCGGATGCCGGTGTCAACGCTGATGATGAGGCGCACACCGTTGGCGGCAGCGCGCTCGATGACCTCATCGCGCATGCCGTAGCCTTCCAGCAGGCGGTGGGGGACGTGGAAATCGCACTGGCCGCCGAGAAGCTCGACCACGGTCTTCAGAATCACGGTGGCCATGGTGCCATCGACGTCGTAGTCGCCATAGATCAACAAGGGTTCGCGAGCGGCAATGGCGCGTTCCAACCGTTCCACGGCGGCGCGCATGCCCAGCATTTCCATGGGGGAGTGCAGTTGATCCAATGCGGGATGGAGAAAACGGGTGGCCTCATCCACTGAAGCGATGCCGCGTGCGGCGAGCAAAGAGGCGACGACCTCAGGCAGGTCAAGCGCCGCCGCGAGCAGAGACGCCATCTCAACTGGATTATGGCCGTTCAACCGTTCCGGGGCTCGCGGAGTCCAGAGCGCGGCATCGGACGCCGCTGTGCTCAGCGTTCGTCCTCCTCGGAACCATCGGTGGAGCCGTCGATCATAATGCCGCCCATATCGTCGGCCATCTCCTGCAGCGCCTTGTAGCCTTCATACCACTCGGTGGATAGCTCACAGAGAAACATGACACCCTGGTAGGGAAAACCCAACTGAATGAAACCGATGCGTCCGTAATAGGAGCGCAACTGGCGGGCGGTTTCCATGTCTTCTTCGCGGCTGAAGCTGGAGCGGCGTAGCTCCGCCATCAGGAACTCGACATCATCGGCTTCCAGTTGCACGGCGTTCATGGTGATGAAGGGAGCGCCCGAGGCTCGCGCCAGTTCCAGGAAATCCTTCCAGCTTTCGTTTGCGTCGCCGCCTTCGTCGCCGGAATCCCATAGCACACTGGGCATTTCGTCCGGAATGTATCCGTGGAAGCGCCGCAGTCCCAGCCCCTGGGTGAATGCGTGCATGTCGTCGTGAATGCTGGAAAGGTCTTCTAACATCGCTCTGCTGTTCTAACAAATGGACAGCCCGGCTGCAACTGGTCCGCGCGGCGAGAGGTAGGATCGAAGAACTCACCCTCGGTTCGCAAGCGGCTGGCGGCTACACCGGCGTCCGACCATCATACTCTGGGGCAGCTTCTCCGGCTTCGTTCAGCGCTGGATTTTGTCATCCGGAATTCAAGTTGCGGAGTGTTCGCTCTGCCAGCTCGCGGATGAAGCAAAGCAAGCCAGGACAAGCCAAGCTCGCAGCCGATGAGGAACTCTGAATGTGGCTGTGCTAAAATTTGGTGTTTGTAGCGCAGGATTCGACACACACATCATGCTCTTTTCAAAAGAATACGTGGGCTATCTAGCCCGGCAGGTCGTTAAACGGCTGCAGGACAATCATTTCATTCAAACACACGAGCTCGAGAAGGTCGTCGAGCGCGTCCAGAGCTCCATGGTCGAGGAACTGAGCCTGGAGGACCGCATCAATGACGAAGTCAGGGTCATCCTGGAAGCCTACTCGGAGGAGATGCGCAGCCGCGGCGCCAACTACCAGGAGATGTTCAAGAAGGTGAAGAACGAACTGGTGAAAAAGTACAAGGCGGTGCTATGAGACTTTCCCGCGAAAAACTCAACAAGCTCGCCTCAGCCTCCACCGAACAGCTGGCCGGATTGAAGAACGTGGAGTTTTTGGAAGGCTACGACGATATCCGCCAGGAGATGCGCCGGCTGCTCGAAGAACTACTGGCAAACGAAGAAAAACTCGACAAGGCCGCGCGGCTGAAGATCGAAAGCCAGCGGCGAATCATTCCGGAAGGGACGCCGGAATGGAACATTTTGTACCACAAATATTACAACGAGGAAGTCAGTAAACTGGTGCGCTAAGTTCGCACGATCTCAAGCTACAGAAGGAATGGGGTGCCTGGCTCAGGCACCCCATATTTTTTCCAAGACGACAAAGGTTGCCGCGCGATCAGACGGCCTGTCCTGCGCTGAAGCCTGAGGCCCAGGCCCACTGGAAGTTGTAGCCGCCAAGGTGGCCGGTTACATCGACAACCTCGCCAATGAAGTACAGTCCCGGAACCTTCACAGACTCCATGGTCTTGGCGGAGAGCTCGCGGGTGTCTACGCCGCCAGCCGTGACTTCGGCTTTGGCGAAGCCCTCAGTACCGGCGGGGATAAATGTGAAGTGATGCAAGGCGCGCTCGGCCTCTTCCAGCGCGGCGTTGGTCCATTTCGTAAATGGGTGCAGCTCCAACCAGCGCTCGGCGAGACGGATGGGAAGTACGGCGCGCAAGGCAGCTGAGGCTGCTACGGCGTCGCGACGACCCTGCGCCTGCGGCCGGGGGGCCGTCGGTTGGCCCGTACCTGTCGCAACCGTTCCCCCCATCATTCCCACAAAGACCTGCTGCTCGGGCGCAAGATCCAAGGTCACGGGCTCGCCCGGCTTCCAGTAGGAGCTGATCTGCAGAATTGCAGGACCGCTGAAGCCGTGGTGGGTGATCAACATCTTCTCGCGGAAGCTTTGGCGGCCAATGCTGACGACCACTTCGGTCGCGACGCCGGCGAGGTCGCAGAAGCGTTTGGCGTCCGCCGAGTTCAGGGTGAAGGGCACCAGAGCGGGACGCGGTTCGATGACATGGAGACCGAACTGCCGGGCGAGTTCGTAGCCGAAGGGAGTTGCGCCCATCTTCGGAATCGAGAGACCTCCGGTGGCAACGACCAGAGAATTGGCGGCGAAT
Organism: uncultured Acidobacteriaceae bacterium; assembly: GCA_964559875.1. GTDB lineage: Bacteria > Acidobacteriota > Terriglobia > Terriglobales > Acidobacteriaceae > TOLSYN. Next base: position 61,331 of record CAZLJQ010000027.1, on the reverse strand, counting down.
TCGTGCTCATTGGTGACGGCCATAAACTGGCCGTCATGCCGCAGCTCCTTTACCGCAGTGGAAAGCTTTACGCGCACTCCGACACGGACGCACTCCTCTTCCAGCATGGTCAGGATGTCCTGGGCACTGCGGTCGCAGAAGAGTTGGCCCAGCTTCTTCTCGTGCCACGGGATGCGGTGGCGCTCCATAAGGGCGAGGAAGTTTTCCGGCGTGTAGCGGGCCAGGGATGACTTGGCAAAGTGCGGATTGGAGGAGATGAAGTTCTCCGCCCGGCTGCCGAGGTTGGTGAAGTTGCAGCGGCCGCCACCGGAGATCAGGATCTTCTGGCCTGCACGGTTCGAGCTCTCCAGCACGGTGACTGAGCGGCCGCGTTTTCCGGCCTCGATGGCGCACATGAGTCCTGCGGCGCCTGCGCCCAGCACTAAAACGTCGGAATGGTATTTCATGCGGCGAAGCTCCGCTGGTGCTGCCCGGCTACATTCACTTGATCCTCTTGACTGCGAGCCCCCATAGAAAGGGACCAACCTCTTCTTACGTTACAGGAGTTACGCCTGCGATGCTCAATCGGGGCTTCGGTGGCGCTCCGGATTCGGGCGGACGGTAGTATTCCAAAAAGTCGAGAGAGCATAAGCGCAGCGAATGATCTTTCGATTTACGATTAATTGGGCGAACCTCGGGGTGGGCGTTCGCAGGAGACGGAGCTGTATGACTCAGGTGCTGCAATCTGCCACCAGCTACTGCCGTGGCGCCAACCATCCCGCGCTAATGGACCTCTGCATTGGCCAGGTGCTCGACGACATGGCCACACGCTTTCCGGATTCCCCTGCCCTCATTCTCCGCCAGGAACATTTGCGATATACATGGGCTGAGCTGCACGCCGAAGTGGAGCGCACGGCGCGCGGGTTGATGGCGCTGGGCATTACAAAGGGCGAACGCGTCGGAATCTGGGCGACCAACATCTCCCAATGGGTGCTGATGCAGTTTGCCACGGCCAAGGCCGGCATTGTGCTGGTCAACCTGAATCTCCGCTTCCGGTCGCATGAACTGGAATTTGTGCTGAAACAGGCCGGCTGCAAAGGGATCGTCATGGAGCGCGCCTTCCGCGACTGTGACTACGTTGAAACCCTGCGCCAGCTTGCTCCGGAGCTCGACTCCGCTGTTCCCTGCCAGCTGCACGCCAAGCAGTTGCCGGAGCTTAGGCAGGTGGTCTACATCGGAGAGAATCCTCCGGCGGGAATGTTGAGCTGGAGCGCGATGCTCGCCGCAGGGGACAAGGTGACTCCGGCTGAGCTGCGCGCCCGCGAAGCCAGCCTCACGCCGCACGACACAATCAACATCCAGTACACCAGCGGAACGACCGGCCAACCGAAAGGCGCCGAGCTGAGCCACTACAACGTGGTAAACAACGGCAAGTTCATTGGCGATTCGATGAAGCTGACGGAGCGCGACCTGGTGTGCATCCCGGTTCCGTTCTACCACTGCTTTGGAATGGTGCTGGGAAACATGGCGTGCCTGACGCACGGCTCCGCCATGGTGATCCCGGCCGATTACTTTGACCCGCTGGCCACGTTGCAAACGGTCCACGAAGAGCGATGCACCGCCCTCTACGGCGTGCCGACGATGTTTATTGCCGAGTTTTCGCATGCCCGCTTTGCAGAGTTTGATTTCACTTCGTTGCGCACGGGAATCATGGCCGGATCGCTGTGCCCGATCGAGTTGATGCGGCGGGTAATCCGCGACATGCATTGCAACGAGCTCACGATCTGCTACGGACTTACCGAGGCGTCGCCAGTGATCACGCAGACGACAACCGAAGACACACTGGAGCGGAAGACCACTACCGTTGGCCGCGCCTTGCCACACACCGAAGTCAAGATCATCGATCCGGAAACCGGGGCAGCGGTTCCGCTCGGCCAGAATGGCGAGCTTTGCACACGCGGCTACCTGGTGATGAACGGCTATCACAACGATCCTGTGGGGACCCAAGCCGCTATTGAAGCCGATGGATGGCTGCACTCCGGTGACATGGCCAGCATGGACGAACACGGGTACGTCAAAATTACCGGACGGCTGAAGGAGATGATTATTCGCGGCGGAGAAAACATTTACCCCCGCGAAATCGAGGAGTTCCTCTACTCATACCCCGGAATCAAGGATGTACAGGTAATCGGGGTCCCCAGCGAAAAGTATGGCGAGGAAGTGATGGCGTGGATCATTCCGCATGAAGGAGTGACGCTGGACGCCGAGGCTATCCGAACCTTCTGCCGCGGACAGATCGCAGGCTTCAAGGTGCCGAAGTTCGTGAAGTTCGTGGAAGGATTCCCAACCACGGTGACCGGCAAGGTGCAGAAGTTCATCATGCGGCGCATGGCGATGGAAGAGATGGGACTCGAATAGAATTTCCTAAACGACAGCAACACTGAGGCGCTTCGGCGCCTCGTTTTATTGGCGCCAGTTAGAATCGTAAGGTGCAGCCTCGTGAACATTCCCTCTGGAGCCGTTATCCGCTGGCCGGTATGGTCGCTTCGGAGGTCGCCATTACGGTCTCGGTGGAGTGGCTCGCACGGCGGGCACACCTTTCGCTGGCGACGATTCTGGTTGACCGTTCCCTGCTCGCGCTGGTGCTGCTGACGCTCATTGTGCGGCCATCGGGCAGCGAGTGGCGGCCACGTTCACCACGGCTGGCGTGGATCAGGGTGGTCACCGGAGGACTCACGTTTGTGGGCTGGTTCGGAGCCATCGGGCTGCTGAGCGGACGCGTTACGCAGTCGGTGCTTCTGCTCGACGCACTGATTCTTGCCTACCTGCGCGGCCAGCACCGGGCTTACGAGCGCCGCACTTTGCTGGTGCTGGCTTCGGCGCTTATCCTGTTTGCCGCCGAGGCAGTGCGCGAGCCGGGCACGGTGTTGAACGCTCCGAGGGGCATCGGGTTTCTGCTGATCGCGCTGGCCTCGCGGGCAGCTACCTACAAGGTGTGGGAACGCGCGCAGAGCAAGGACGAGCATCTGTTCTGGCTGATTGCTCCGGCGCTGGTGGGCGCGGCGCTGGGCGGCATGTTCTTGAGCTTCTCTGCGCACAGCGCGGTGCAGACGCTTTCGCCACAACTATGGGGCGCAATGCTGTTGGCGGCGGTCGTCGGCCTGACCGGATACTTTTACATGAATACCGTGATGGCACTGCTGGGAGCCTTCTACACGAGGGTTGTCGAGCTGTGGCAGGTTCCCGTGCTGTGGGCGATCCACCTGCTGACTGATCATGCGCAGATGGATCTGCTGCAAGGGGCTCTGGGAACGCTGGTGGCAATCGCCGCGGCGTACACGTATTTGCGGCACCGGCGGGGACAGGCCGCAGTTTGACGTATCGATTTGGCGTATCCACTTCGCGTATTTATCTGAGCCAGGTGATCACCAAGCCAATCGCGGCTGCGAACATTGCCAACGTAGTGAGCCAGCCGAGCACATTCATGCCCAGGGTGTTGCCCCATCGTCCCATGATCTTGGGGTTGTTGGTGATCAGCATCAGAACCAGCATCAGGAATGGGGTTGAAAATCCCTGCACGATGCCGGCAAAGACAAGGGCCTTCATGGGATTGATGCCGAAAAAGTTCAGGCACATTGCAATCAAAGTGAAGGCCACGATGGCCGCATAAAAATGCTTCGCCTCGTTGGGCTTCACGTGTAGGCCATGCTTCCATCCAAAGGACTGGCAGAGGTCGTAGGCGGCACCAATCGTCATGACCGGAACGGCGAGAAAGCCTACACCAATTACTCCGATGGCAAAGAGCAGTTCCGCCGATTTCCCCGCCAGTGGCCGGAGAGCCTGCGCGGCGTCGGCGGCGGTATTGATATCGTGCTGGCCAGCCCTGAACAACGTTGCGGCGGTTGAGAGGATGATGAAGTACATCACGATGTTGGAGAAGAACATGCCGAAGCCAACGTCGCGTGCCGAGTGGCGCAGCTCTTCTTTCGTGGTCCCCAAGCGGTCGGTGAGGCGGCGGCGTCCCATCGAAATGTCTTCTTCCACGTCCTGGTTGGACTGCCAGGAGTAGAGATAGGCCGACAGGGTTGTGCCGATTACGGCTACCAGCATTGCCAGGAAGTCTTTGTTGAACTGAATGGTTGGAATCAGAGTCCCGCGAAGAGTGGGGAGCAGCTCAGGTTTGGCCAAGAAGGCCGACCCGATATAGGCGAGCAGCGCCAAGGCCAACCAGCGGAAGATATCGCGGATTAAGGTGTAGGAGCCCCAGATTTGTAGCGCAAGGATCGTCAGCGTGATTGCCACTACGATCCAGCCAATCGGGATGGGAAGCAGCAGATTCAAGGCTGCGGCCATTCCGCCAATGTCGGCGCCAGCTTCGATGATGTTGCCGACCACAGCCGTGATGAGGAAGAAGTACAGGATGGGACGCGCGTAGTGCTGACGAATCACGGCGAATAATCCGCGGCCTGCCACTTGCCCCAGCTTGGAGCAGAGGTACACCACGGCGAACATCATGGGGAAGGTTATTGGAGCCGTCCACAGGAACGACGGCCCGAGGCTTGCTCCCGCGCTGGCATAGGTGCCGATCGCCGAGGGGTCGTCGTCGGACGCACCGGTAATGAGTCCCAATCCAATGGACCGGAATGTCCCTTTGCGAAGCGCTTTCGGGCTTCCGTTGTTGGTGCGTTCCACCAAATCTGGATCGTGCCGTCGCCGATCCACGGGCACCTGCGGCTGAATCATCATGATAGAAAGTTTGGAAGCGAAGCAGCAGGACGAGGTTGCAACCTGTGCTGAATTCCGGCGCTCACAAGGCTAAGCGCAAAACAGTAATCACGGGAAAAGCTCCGCCCAGCCGGGTTTGCGCTGCGAGCTACTTGGCTAGGTACTGCTCCCACTGCCACAACATGCGGTTGAACAGGTGAGTACGCGCCTGCGGACCAGTAAGGCTGTGCGCGTTGCCGGGATAGAGTTGCAGATCGAAGGGGATTCCGGCGGCGATCATTGCATTGATAAACTGAATTGAATTCTGCAGGTGCACGTTGTCGTCACTGGTGCCGTGCACCAGCAGCAAACGTCCACTCAGTTTCGCAGCAGATTTTACGACGCTGGTCTTGTCATATTGCTCGGCATTGTCACCGGGGAGGCCCATGTAGCGCTCGGTGTAGGTAGTGTCGTAGTTGCGCCAATCGGTGACGGGAGCGACGCTGATTCCGGCCTTGAAGCGATTGGAGTGAGTCATGGCGTAGGCGGTCATGGTGCCGCCATAGCTCCAGCCCCACCAGCCGAGGCGCGTGGGGTCAAGTTGCGGAAAACGGGCCAAGGCCTGGTCTAGCGCGGCGAGATTGTCGCTGAGTTCCACCTCTGCCAGGTGATGAAAGGTGGCCATGGCAAAGGTGCGGCCCCGATTGCCCATGCCGCGATTGTCCACCTTGAGCACGGCGAATCCGTGATGTGCGAGCACCTGGTCGAAGGGACCAATGGCCTCTGAGGTGTCGCGCACATCCTGTTCGCGCGGTCCACCGTAAGGATTGAGAATCAGCGGAACTTTGCCATTGACCTCGGTTACGGCCCCGGTTGGAGGCAGCAGGATCACGCCGTGCAACACGGTACCGTCTGCGGCGGTGAAGTCGACAAACTGGGGAGTGATTGTGTCGTAGCCTTCCCATGCGTGCGAGGCCCAGACCTTGGTGCAGTGTCCGGCGACAGCGCAGATCTGCATGGTTGGCTGTGTGGTGAGCTTGCTGTAGATATCCACAAAATGCTTTGCATCGGCAGACATGGAGACGGTGTGGACGCCGGGCTGACGGGTTAAGGGCGTGGCGTCGCCGCCGGTGAGCGGCACGGCGAAGAGCTGTTCCTGGCGATCGTCGCCCTTGTTCGCTTCGAGGTACATGGTGCCTTTGGCCTCATCGACGCCGAGAATGTTGTTGACCTCATAGCTGCCGCGTTCCAACTGCCGTTCCAGTTTTGCGTCGGTCGCCAGAGGATGTGTGGCGTCAAAGCTATAGAGATAGACATGGGTGAATCCGTCGCGCCAGCTGAGCCAGAGGAACTCGTCGCGAGAGTCTAGGAAGCGCAGGCCCTGGTGCTCACCACGGCCCATGGCATCGTGCAGCTCGATGAAGTTGGGGTCGCACTCGTTGAGCACCCGGCGTGAGCTGCGGGTGCGGGTATCGATGAAGTAGAGCGTCTGCTCGTTCTGCAGCCGGTTGAGCACCACGGCCCAGGCGAGGCCGGGACGAACCCAGCCAAAGCGGGGAATGTAGAAGTCGCCCTTTACGCCGAGATCAATTTCCGTGGCTCCGCCGTTGAGGCCAGTGAGCATCAGCTTGACGGTAGGGTTTGGGTCGCCCGCGTTGGGATAGCGCTCCTGGTCGGTCTCGGGATGGGTGGGAATCCAGTTGACGTTGGGATACTGCGGAACAGGGGCTTCGTTCATCTGGAGATAGAGAATCTGCGAAGTGTCAGGTGGCCAGAAGTAATTGGAGCGAACGGCCAACTCTTCCGAGTAGAGCCAGTCCACCTCGCCGTTAAGCAATGCGGGGCCGCCGCGGGTGAGAGCAACTTCATCGCCACCAGCGACTGGGCGCAGGTAGAGATTATGACCGCGCAGGTAGCTGAGGAACTTTCCATCGGGAGAGAACTTGGGATCGCTGGATGGCTCGGTTGCGTTGGTGAGTTGACGGCCCGTTCCTGTGGCCAGATCGAAAAGCCAGAGCTGCCCTGAGGCGTCGAAGAGCAGGCTTTTGGAGTCAGGTGCCCATTGGTAGTCAGCGACGGCGTAGCGGGCACGATTTTCGCGCTGGCGGTCATCCTGGAGGTTGCTGGAGGAGGGCGCCAGAGCGGCCAGTTTGCCAGCTGCGATCAGTTGCGAGCTCCTGCCGCTGGCGGGATCGAAGTAGTAGAGCGACTCTTGCTCGCTGCCAGCTCCACGCTGGAGGTAAGTGAGTTTGCTTCCGTCCGGACTCCACTGCAATCCGGCGAACGGGCTTCCGCTGACGGACTCGGGCGCGAAGATCGCCTCCACGGTGTATTGCTTTTGGGCTGCGGACGCCGGAAGCAGCGATGTAGGGTGCGGGCCAACTGACGGCCCTCCGGTCGCGGACGCCGGGACTGACTGCGCCATGGCCATCACGCTTGTGAGCGCGAGAATCCCCAAAGTGCCGATCTTCAAACGAATTTCCTTCATCGAAGGCATGCGTTCCATCTGGCGAAGGTAAATTGGAGCGGGGAGAATTTGCAAGCTAGGTTGCTGGATTGGGTAAGGGATTCGCCGGGGGTTATGCGGCTAGTACGGCTGACAGGGTTTCACGGCGGGTACGCGGCGACTGACGCCGCCGCTGCTCGCTGAATCAGCGCAGTGCGAACCAGATGCGCGCGAGGCTGAGCAAGGCAACGCCGATGCCGAGTAGAAAGAACAGGTCATGGGAGGCCCGTTTTGGCAAACCGCCAGGCATCGGCACGCCGCGTTCGCGGAACGCGGCTGCCAGTTCGCGATCCTGCTTTCGGAGAAAGTCCGCCAGTGGCGCATGAAACAGCGCAATGGCAAGACCAAGCAGGACCCGGGTAAAATCCATGACCATGGGATCAAGATAGCGGCGAAGGGGTCTTGTCTCCATCCGTCAAAACTCTTAGGCGGGGAGACAAAGAGCCTTGGTACGCTCCAACGTGTTAAACTTTGCTCTTCATGAGCCTTCCGGGAATTCATGCCAACTGATCTTGAAAAGCTCGTCGAATTACAGAGGGTTGACCTGGAGCTTGCGCGCCTCAATGCGCAGCTTGCGGCCATACCCAAGACCTTAGCTCGTATCGATGCTCAACTGGCTGCCGCCCGTAAGGGCGTAGAGGACGCACGCGCGGCCATCAAGGCGGGAGAGACGGCCAAACGTCAGTACGAACAGGAGATTCAGTCTCTTAACGAGAAGATTCTCAAGTTCCGCGGGCAGTCCTCAAGCATAAAAAACAACGAGCAGTACAAGGCGCTGCTTTCAGAGATTGCCCACGCCGAAGGCGAGATCTCAGGCTTTGAAGAGAAGATCCTCGAAGTCATGCTGAACGCCGATTCGCTAAACTCGCAACTGGCGAAGGCCGAAGCCGCACTCAAGGCCGAGTCTGCCGAAGTGGAACGCCAGAAGGCAGAAGCCGAGAAAGCGGGCGAAGCCGACAAGGCTGCGGCCACCAAGACGAAAGCCCGGAGTCAGGAACTGCGCAAGGGCGTAGATGAGACGTTGCTGGCTACATACGACCGCATTCTGAAGTCGCGCGGCTATGCCGTGGCCGAGGTGCTAGAGCATCGCTGCACGGCCTGCCAGGTGATGCTGCGCCCACAGGTGCTCTCCAACATACGCGCCGCGCAAGAGGTTGTGCATTGCGACTCGTGCGGGCGGATGCTGTACTACGTGCCGGAGCACAATGTGAAGACGGTGGCCGAAAACGCCACGGGAATTGCACACCAAGCTGAGCGCGAGTGGATGTTCGTCCCCTCGATGGGCAGCAATGGCGCGTTTGCGGTCTTCATCAACCACAAGGGCAACGCCACTATGAAGGCCTATGATGCCATGACCGGCGAGGCTATTGCGCGACGGGTAGAGAAGAACGCGATCTGCCAGAAGATTTTTGCCGATGAGATTCGCGGCGCGCGCAACCTGTTTGTGGATGAGGCAAACCTCGAAGAAAAATATAAGGAACAGTTGCCGCCCGAGGTGCTGGACGACCTGCGGCATCAGCTTCCCAAGCAGTAACCCACGCAACTCCAGATGAAAGCTGCGAAGAAGACATCACCGGCTCCGGTTGCCCGCTTGGTTGTTGCGCGGGCCATTGTGAACGCACACGCCGTGGCACGGCTGCGCAGTGGCCATCCATGGATATTCAAGTCCGACGTTGAGCGACTGGATGAAGCCTTGCCCGGAGCGCTGGTCCGGGTGGAAGACCAGCGCGGCCGGCCATATGGCTCGGCGCTTTACAGCTCCAGTTCACAGATTGCGCTGCGCATGGTTGCGCCCAATCCGGTTGAGCCGGAGAAGTATCCCGATCTGCTGCGCTACCGCATCCGCCAGGCGATTGCTTATCGCGAACGCGTGGTGCGGGACGCGGACGCTTTCCGCGTACTCTTCAGCGAGGCCGACCTCACGCCCGGGCTGATTGTGGATAAGTACAACGACGTAATCAGCTTCCAGGTGCTGACACAGGCGATGGATGCGCCGTTGGCGCGTCAGATTGTGATCGAGGAGCTGCAGTCCGCGTACCAGCCGGAGACGATTCTGGAGCGCGTGGAGCCTCGGATTCGCGAGCTCGAAGGGCTGCCTGCCGCCGAAGATCGGGCAGTCTATTCGCGGTTGAAAAAGGCCAAGACGGCGACCATCTTTCACCTCAATGGACTTGCTTTTCATTATGACGGCAGTGTGGGGCAAAAGACTGGAGCCTTCCTTGACCAGCGGGAAAACTATGCTGCCGCCGAACGCTACGGGCGAGGCCGCGCGCTGGACATCTGCACCTACCAGGGCGGCTTCTCGCTGCACCTGAACCGCGTCTGCGAGCAGGTTACGGCGGTTGATGTATCCGCCGAGGCGCTGGAGGTAGCCGAGCGAAACCGAACGCTGAACGAGCAGAGACCAATCGAGTTTGTGGAAGCCGACGCCTTTGAATTGATGCGTCAGTACGCCGATACCGAGCGGCGATACGAAACCATCGTGCTCGATCCACCGGCCTTTGCGAAATCTCGAAAGAGCGCCGAAGATGCGCTGCGCGGCTACAAGGAGCTGAACTTGCGCGCGCTCAAGATGGTGCGCAATGGAGGAGTGCTCGTCACCTGCTCGTGCTCTTTCCACGTCAGTGAGCAGGACTTTCTTGCCATGCTCTCCAGCGCCGCGCTGGATGCCCGACGCAATTTGCACATCGTGGAAAAGCGCGCGCAGTCAGCCGACCATCCAGTGCTGCTCAACGTTCCGGAGACGCATTATCTGAAGTGCATAGTGTGCTCGGTCTTCTGAGGCGGGGCATCGGATGTCTCGCACCGCCGCAATAATGCAAACAGGCCGCCCAGTTTCGGACGGCCTGTACTTCCCGGTGCGAACGAGAAGCTCAACCTCGATTGCCTACTGGCGCGTGTGGCGACTAGCGCTGGCCTTACCCTCTAGCTGCAAACCGACGGCGGAAGTGCATCTGCTGGAACTTTGTCAGCTGCTCTGGCGTCAGGATCGTTGATAGCTGCGCCTGAGAGGTCTGGCGAATCTGGCTAAGTTGCGTCTGCTTCTGTTCGTTAGTGAGAGAGGCGTTTGTCAGCACGGCTTGACGCTGCTGGCGATTCGACTGAAAGAGAGCCTTCAACTTGCTCTGCTGGTCAGCGGTCAGGCCAAGCTTCGCTTCCATGCGCGCCTTGAGGGCTGCACGGCGAGCGGCAAAGGCCTGCTGCTGCGCGGGCGTCAGCACGGACTTCATCTGCTCGCGCGTGCTGGCGCGAAGTTCCTTCAGTTTGGCCAGCTTCTGCTCTGAGGTCAACGTCTGGTCGTTGCGAATAATGGCCGCCTGATCGCGAGCTGTGAGCCGCATCCCGCGCAGTTGTTGCTTCTGCTCCGCGGTCAGCTGAGGCCTGTTGCTTGCCGTGCTCTGGGTTGTTGTCTCCGGTGCGGGTGCGGGCGACTGCTGCGCGAGTAACGCAGCTCCGGACAAAGTCATTCCCAACAACAACACCGTATTTTTGATCCAAGTTCCACGCATGATCGTTTTCTCCACTTCGAGTTGCCGGGCTGAGCTTTCTCTCAGCATTTCGGCCTCGTGATCGGAAGAAACCCCGGGTTTCCGCGGTAGTTTCGCATTGCGCCCGCAATCTGCAGAGCAAGTCAAGCCTGAATAAACGGCGCGAATCATTCGATGTGCAGCTTCGGATTTGTGCAACCAGGAATTTCGGGGCACTTGGCTAGACTCCAAGGCGAGGGTGTGATGCAATGAAGTTATCTACCCCATGCCCTGCGAATCGACCAACGCGATTTCCAATTTGACGCCAGTGCCAACGGGCGAACTTGTGGTGCGGGCGGTGCCGGAGCGCGAGAGGATTGCGTTTTCTCTGGTGGTACCCACTCGCAATGAGAGCCATAACCTCGCCGAACTGATTGCATTGCTGAAACCCGCGATTGCTTCCGAAGCCGGCGATTCCTACGAGATCATCGTGGTGGACGACGACAGTCCGGACGGAACCTGGCAGGTTGCCGCCGAGATGGCCGTCGAAGATCCGCATGTAGTGGTTATGCGCCGCATGGATGAACGCGGGTTGGCGACTGCCGTGGTACGTGGCTGGCAAGCGGCTCGCGGCGAGTTGCTCGGCGTGATCGACGCCGATCTGCAGCATCCTCCCGAGGTCACCGCGCGGTTGATTGCAGCGATGCGGCAGGGTGCCGATTTGGCAGTAGCAAGCCGTGAAGCCGAAGGCGGCGGCACCAGCGACTGGAGCTCTCTCCGTCTGCTGATCTCCCGCGGGTCACGAACACTTGGAAAGCTTCTGCTGCCTGGCGTGCTGGGGCAGGTCTCCGATCCCATGACAGGATTCTTTGTGATTCGCCGCAGTGCGATTCAGGACGTGCCACTGGCACCAGTTGGTTACAAGATCCTGGTGGAGTTGCTGGTTCGCTCACGCGTCCAGAAGATCGTGGAAGTGGGATACATGTTCCGTTCGCGGCAAAGGGATGAAAGCAAGGCGTCGCCGATGGTCTTCGTCGATTACCTGCAGCATCTTTTCCGGCTTCGGGCCACCGCTCGCGCGCTCCGCGCCGAAAGAGCAAGCACCGAATTGCGAAGCAAGGGCGCCAACGGCGGCGATTAAACACAACATCTGAATTTATTGCTTCTCTGGTTGCGGCGGCTCGGCCGGAGGTTGTGCAGGGCTTGCGCTCTTGTCCGGCAAAGGCGCACCGGTATCATCCTTTTCCAACTCCTTCGGCACACCCTTCGTAGGATCCTTCTCTGTGTCCTTTGTTGTGTCCGTAGAAGTATCTTTTGCGGCGTCCTTAGCGACATCTCTGGCAACGTCTTTTGGGGCGCCCTTCGCAGATACCGGCATGTCTTTCTTGATCGGCATTGCGAGGACATGGACGACGGAGGGATCATCGCGGAGCTTTACATAGAGCAGCTTTCCCTGCGGACGGGGAACCTCGACTTTTTCATCCATCGCGCTTTCGCTCACCTGAGTCGCGTGCTGGAAGTCGGCATCGGATGCAACCGATTCGATCAGGAAAAGATTGTTCCCGCTCAAGGTGCATGCCGCGTCCTTCTCTGCCGGACAATGCAACTCAGTCAGCACAGGCAGGCGCACTAGCGTCGCCAACGGCTGCCAATCTCCAGCAACGCCGTCTGCGGCAAGCGGACGGAAGCGCAGCGCGCCGAATGACGATGCGCCCACGCTCCCAGCTATCTCAAGGGTTGCCATCACGGTATGCGGGTTCTGGCGCATCAGGCCGCCGTTCTCCAGGCTCAACTCCGTATGGTAGAAACCGTCGGCGCTTGCCACCTCCACCTTTTCCGCCGTGCCGAAGCTCGAAGGCTGCTCTGACTTGAGACGGAAGTGTAGACGTGCGTCCACGGGCAAGTCCTCCGGGCTGTCCAGATGAATTGGCGAGGCCAAGGGCTCAATCACCTTGCTCATCAGCACAAGCTTTGGACGCGGTGCCAGCACGCTTATTCGCACATCCAGCACACGCCCGTCTTTCAGCTGCGCGCTGGCGGTAAGCGTCTGCTTCTCGTGCAGAGTGAGCTTGTCCGGAGTTTGGGTGCTCATCGCCAAGCCGTCTTTTGATGGCGCAGCGTCTCCGGTCCAACGTACTCCGGCCGCCTCCAAGGCTGCCACGCTGTCCAGGCAAGTGCCCTTGAGTACTCCCTGCGCATCTCCGGCATGAACCTCAAACTGGTCGAGGCGGCAAGCCTCCTCGTAGACCTGCAGCGGCATCTCGGAGGCCTGCGCCACGCCATACTGCTTCAACAGCAGAGCGCTCTCTCCAACTGGCGCCTTCGCCAGCGGTACTTTCACTTCCAACTTGCCGCTGGAAGCTTTCCACGTTGCTTTCTGAACCACTCCCTTGGAGTTGCGAAAGCTAATCTCCTCTACGCAAACGTTACTCGCAGAAGCCAGCTGCAGAGTTCTGTCGTGTCCGGCAATGGACACCGCCTTATCGTCCTCGGGGATCGCCCACTTCACCGCAAGATCCGAGCGCTGCATCTTGTAGGACGGACCGTCGAAGGGCTCAAAGCCCCATTGCCCGTGCACTTTGCCGGTGAAGGAAAGCGGCAGCCAATCCAGCGAAGGAAGCGCCTCGGTTGGCACAAAGCCGCCGAGCAGAGCGTTGGCGACCACTGGAATCTCCACCGATTTGCCATCTTTGTTTTCCAGGTGGAGCGTGAGATTGTGGGCCAGTTCCGAGGAGAAGACCAGCGGTGCGCCGTCGGCACCCAGAACCAGCTTGGGGTTCTGCGCACAATCCACTGCATCCGGCGGAACCGGCTTCATGGCCGGAGGTACCGGGGGCTGCACCACCGGAAGGCCGATGACGATCACCGACTGCGGTTTATGAAAGGAGGGAGGGTAGTTCAGCCGCAGATGCAGTTCGTCTCCCTGCGGCAACGCCAGCGCCGAAATGTATTGATACTTCGCCGTATGCAGGTTTTCCATCAGTCTTGCCAGGTCCACCACCACACCAACATAGGGACTGTAGGCTCCGCCCCCGGCAGCCTTGGTGGTGCTGATGGCGCCGAGCAAATCCGACCCCGGCCCCTCAGTCAAGGTGGAAACCATTGATGCACCGTGCCCGTCGTCGAGCACGAGCTGATCACTGTTCTGCATCAGGCAGGAGGCTTGCTGCATGGCAGGCTTAGCGAAACATTCCTCGTTGACCTTGATGCTGAGGCTGCGTGCCAGGATGAGCGCGCGTTCGTGCAGCGTCTTGCTATCCTGCTCGCCTGAGTCACGGATGGCGGCCAGATACTTCTCCAGCCGCGCCCGGTTGAGGCTGATCAGTTGCAGATCCTGAGCCGCACGTACAAAGGCTCCCGGCTTACCCTGCACCGCTGAGCGCAGGGTTGCAAAATCTCCGCCGGTCTGCGGCGCCAGGAAGATCAGTGCCTGCTGCGCATCTTTGGGCACGGTGACGACCATGCCTTCCTCGCGCATCAGCTTGCTCCACGCCTCTGCCCGGGTAAACCAGGCATCAGGCGGCGGATTGGTGGCGCCACGCAGGAATGCGACCACCATCAGGTAGCGTGCCTTCTGATCGTCGGGCAATGCTGGATGAATCCACACCCGATCACCGGCCTGAAGATTTGGAACCTCGGCGATGGGCAGCATTTTGTCCGCGCGAGTCACGGTGACCTCTACCTTGGGACCAACGAGATCAAAGGCGGCAGCGTCGCCCGCCCGAGCAACTCCGGGGAGCAGACACAATGCCAGCCATGCCAACCAAAACCGCAATCCGCGCGACTTCTGCACCGCTTTCATGCTTCCATGATAAGCCGCATGGAGACGCTTTCGCGCACTGGCACGGTCAAATCCGAAGTCACGAATGGCGGATTAATCTGCCGAGCGGCGAAAAAAGCCCGCGCAAGAAACTGCGCGGGCTCGGATGAGTTAGCTTTCAACAACAGGAGGTTACAGAGGAAGTACCGCCAGGATTAGGTTGTCTTCCCGGTTTCCTTCTGTCATTTTGAAACCAAGAGTCCGGCAAATTGCCTTCATCTCGACGTTCTCTTCCAACATGTTAGAGTGCACTTTGCTGAGCTTTTCATTGCGTGCAATCTGCAGCAGTTGACGGTAGAGTTCGGTTCCCAATCCTCTGCCCTGGAAACCATCCTGAACCAGTGCCGCCAGTTCGGCTTCCGGCACTCCGTGCAATTTGCTCATACGGCCCACGGCGATGATCTCCGACTCGCCCTTTTCATTCTTGTGCTCGGCGACCAAGGCCATTTCGCGGTTGTAGTCGATGAAGCAGATCCGCGTGAGGCGCTCGTGCGCGGTTCTCTGGCTGAACTTCAGCGGCTGGAAGTAACGCAGATAGACGGAGCGCTCACTCAGTTCCTTGTGGAACTTGATCATTTTGGGCTCGTCTTCAGGACGGATGGGGCGAATGGTAAGCGATTCGCCTTTGGTGTCAGTCCAATTGGAAACGTACTGCTCCGGATAGGGACGGATGGCGGATTGCGGAAGTTTGTCATCGGTCACAGAGGCTTCATGGAGCACTACGCGAGCATCCAGCGCCAGCAGGCGATCCGGCGATGCGAGCAGCGGATTGATGTCGAGTTCCTTGATTCGCGGATTTTCGACAACCAGTTCGCTGAAGCGTACCAGAAGATTTTCAAGCGCGGTCATGTCTACGCTCTTGCGCCCACGGACACCTTTAAGAGCGTGATAGATCTTGGTGGTCTCCATCATGCGGCGCGCCAGCGTCGAGTTCAACGGCGGCAATGCCAGTGACTTGTCCTTGAAGACCTCTACCAGTTGGCCGCCGGTTCCGAAGAGCAGCACCGGGCCAAATTGCGGATCGAGGCTCGCACCGAGAATCAGTTCGTAGCCATCGAGCTTGGCCATCGGCTGCACGGTCACGCCCTGGAAGTGCTCGGCGCCAACCTTTTCCGCAACCGACTTCTGAATGCCGTTGAAGGCATCGCGAACGGCCTTGGCATCACGCAAATTTAACACCACGCCACCGACATCCGTCTTATGGGTGATGGTGAGCGAGTAGAGCTTGAGCACTACCGGATAGCCGATCTTTTCCGCCCAAGCGACGGCTTCGTCCACAGTCGCTGCGATTTCGGTTTTGGTGGTGGGAATACCGTAGGCTTCCAGCAGTTTCTTCGATTCGTATTCGGTCAGAATGGTGCGGTCGGTGGCCTTCACCTGGCTGATAATCTTGCGGGCCGTCTCGCGGTCAGGGCCGGAATCTCCTGTCTGCAGCGAAGGCGTCTCGTACAAGCCCTTCAGGTTGTCCGCGTACTTCCACATGTAATTGAAGACACGCACTGCCGCATCGGGATGGTAGAAGCTTGGGAGGCCAACTTCATTCAGGATATGTTCGCCGGCAGCCACGCTTTCGCCGCCCATCCAACTTGCCAGAACCGGCTTGCCCAAGCTGTGTGCGTAGGGCTTCAGTTCTTCGGCAATCTTGGTGGGATTGGTCATGCCCTGTGGGGTCATGATGATCAACATGCCGTCGATGTTGGGATCCTTGGCCGCAATCTCCAGGGACTTCGCGTAACGTTCCGGCTCGGCGTCGCCGAGAATGTCCACCGGGTTAGCATGGCTCCAGGCGGCAGGCAGTAGCTTGTTGTAGGCTTCCATGCTCTCAGGCGAGATATCAGCCAGCGCACCGCCGCCCTGGACCAGCGCGTCGGTTGCCAGAACGCCAGGACCACCGGCGTTGGTTACGATGCAAAGTCTGTTGCCCTGGGGACGCGGCTGCTTGGAAAGCACGTCGGTCATCGAGAAGATGTCAGAGATGGAGTCGACGCGCAGTACGCCAACGCGCCGGAAGGCTGCATCCAGAACATCGTCGGAACCAGTAAGGGAGCCGGTGTGCGAAGCCGCGGCTTTGGCGGCGGCAGCGGTACGTCCTGCCTTGATGACGATGATGGGCTTGGTCAGCGAAACCTCGCGAGCTGCCGAGAGGAAGGAGCTGGCGTCGCCAATCGACTCCATGTAGATGACAATGGCATCGGTCCGAGGATCGTTGCCGAAATAGCTGATCAGGTCGCCCCAGTTCACGTCCAGCATGGAACCGATGGAAATGAATGAGCTAAAGCCGACGTTCTCACGCAGGCTCCAGTCGAGGACGGCGGTGCAGAGTGCGCCGCTCTGGCTGATGAATGCGACCTTGCCAGGCCGGGCTACCGTCGCGGCAAAGGTTGCGTTCAGGCCCTGCACAGGATTCATTACGCCCAGGCAGTTGGGACCGATGATACGCATCTTTCCGCCGATGATCTCCATGATCTCGCGCTCCAGCGCAATACCCGGTGCACCGGTCTCCTTGAATCCCGCCGAGATGACGATTCCGCCCGGAATGCCAAACTCCACGCTCTCACGCAATATGCCAGGCACGGAGGCGGCCGGCGTGGTGATCACAACCAGGTCCGGTACCTCCGGCAGTTCACGCACGCTGGGATAGGTGCGGACGCCGAGGATGTTGGTGCGCTTTTGGTTGACCGGAAAGATGGAGCCGCCAAACGGACTGCTCAGCAGGTTCCACAGCACGTTGCGGCCCACGCTGCCGGCACGCTCCGAAGCGCCGACCAGAGCCACGCTCTTCGGGCTGAAAATAGAATCAAGAGGATGGCCTTCCGCACGAAGAACGTCATGTGCGGGACTGGACGCAATCTTTCCGACCTTTCCAACTGTACTCATGAATAATCACCTTTATTGTGGCGGAATTGCGATGGAAATAGCTTCCGCGGTTTTGAATTTGCTTGTCTCTATCCTACGCCAACAGTGTGAATTTTTGCCTACTGTGCTCAGGTTCTTGATGAAGTTGGCGCGAGGGGGGAACTGCAGGATGCTCTATACAGGCCAAAATCCAAAGGTGCTCGTCCGGCGCGATGCGGCGTAAGTCACTGGCCTCACTATAGTAGCGAGGCCAGTGACGAAAAACGCAGACGATCTAATCGAGGCACTCCAGCAGACGCTGGGCAGTGTGCTCCACCTTGATCTCCGAGCCACGTTTATCGAGCCCGCCGCCAATCTGCATCACACAGCCGGGACAATCGATCAGCACCAACGGCGCACCTGTTTTCTCTATATTCATAAGCTTGCGTTCGAGAATTGGCGCTGAAATCTCCGGCAACTTGATGGTGTAGGAGCCGCCCATGCCACAGCACATATCGGACTCTTCCATCTCTACCAGTTCATATCCGGCCTGCTTCATCAGTTTGCGTGGAGTCTGCTCGGCCCGCAACGTTCGCTTGAGGTGGCAGGAGTCGTGATAGGTGAACTTCGCCGGCTCAATGCCTGGTTTGAACTTCAGCCGCCCCCCATCCAGGAGTTGGTTGACAAGAGTTGAGAAGTCCACAACCTTCTCTGCAAGCTGGCGCGCAGCAGGCAACTCATCTGTGCGGCCAACCGCTTCCAGGTTGGCGATGAAGTCCTGTTTCAGCGCCACCGTACAAGTGGGGCAGGCAGAGACGACGTACTTCACATCTTCGGCAAGCAACGCGCGGATGTTGTCAGCGCCATTCTGCGCAGCTACTTCATAGGCTCCGCTATAACGCGCTGGAGCCCCACAACAGGTCTGGCCTTCGGGGAAGACCACTTCGATACCGGCCTTGTTGAGCACTTTGACGACTGCCTCGCCCATCTCGGGATAGGCAAAATCCACCAGGCATCCACTGAAAAAAGCAGCCTTTTCCGCACACTTCGGCTGTTGGATCTTCTGGATACGGTCGCGGAACGGCACCTCGGCAATTGCGGGCAGAGAACGGGTATCGGTCATACTGCTCAGGAACATGGGCAGGTGACGGATGAAGCCCTGTTTGGCAAACGGCGCTTGGCCGACGGACGCGGCGCGGATCATGGCGTGGAAGAGGCGCCGGTTGTTGACCACCGAGAAGATTGCCTTCTGCATCAGCGGTTGGCCCTGTTCGACAGCGAGGCGGCGGCGTAGTTCCAGAATCAGGTCGGGGATATCGATCTTGCCAGGGCAGACATCCTTGCAATTGCCACACTGTATGCAAAGGCTCTGGATCTCGTCGGATTCCTTCAACGCGCCAAACCAGGCGGTGAGGATCGTACCGATCCCGCCGGTATAGACTTTGCCAAATACGTGTCCGCCGACAAGACGGAAGACCGGGCAGACATTGAGGCACGAGGCGCAGCGGATACACTGCAGCGCCTGCTTGAAACGTGGATCGTGCGCCATCTCGTTGCGGCGGTTGTCCATCAGGATGATGTGCAGCTCTTTTGGCGTGCCGTCGGTATTCGGCACAGGACCACTAACGATGGTCACATAACTGGTGAGCAGTTGCGCGGTAGCACTACGTGGCAGCGCGGTGAGAATCGGCGTGATGTCGCCAAAGTGCTCGATCAGCTTTTCCAGCCCGATTATGGCGACGTGGATTCGCGGCAAGGTGGTGACCAGCCGTGCATTGCCCTCGTTGGTGACAATGACGATGCTGCCGGTGTCGGCAACGGCGATGTTCGCGCCGGTAATGCCCATTTCGGCCTGGAGAAATTTCGGGCGCAGTTTGCCGCGTGCAAACCTCACCAGCTTCGCAATGTCTGGCGTCTGGCCAGCTTCAACGTTTTCGTTGAAGACATCGGTGACCTCTTCCTTGGTCATGTGAATGGCGGGCATGACCATGTGCGAGGGCGTCTGATGAGCGAGTTGGATGATCCATTCGCCAAGATCGGTTTCTCGTACCTCGATGCCTGCCTGTTCGAGATGCTTGTTGAGATGAATTTCCTCCGAGGCCATCGACTTCGACTTGACGACGCTCTTCACACCATGTTTCTGTGCGAGGCGCAGGATGTAGTCCTTGACGGCCTGGGGGCTGTCGGTGCGAAACACTTTGGTGCCGCGGGCTTCAGCGGCTTGGGTAAACTTTTCGGCAAGTTCGTCAAGGTGAGCGGCGGCAGCAGACTTTATCTCGGCGACGCTGGTGCGCAAGGATTCGAAGTCGATGCCTTCATATGCCTTGGCGCGTCCGACCCGGTAGGCCTCAGAGAATCTGCCCAGTGCTCCGCCAAGATTTGGATTGGCCAGCGCGTTGACAATCGATTGCTTGAACTCCTTGTTCACGCCGCCACCTCCAGATCGTCCACAAGAATGATGATGAGCCGCTCAGGACCATGCACGCCGATGGTCAGCACGCGCTCGATATCGGCGGTGCGGCTGGGGCCCGTGATAAAGGATAGATACGGTGATTTGAGGGGATCGATACGCTGAACAACGGCGGCAAGGTCCGGCAGCACCGCAGCCGTAGAGAGGATTGCAATGTGCAACGGTGGCAGGGTGGAAACCAGACGTTTGGCCACCTCGGTGGCGTCTTGTACCAGCGTTCCAGTGTCTGCAAGCGCCCAATCCATCTGGCTGATGCCGGCCTTGGCTTCGGCCGCCAACTCACGCGTAACATCGAACGTGAGGCCAGGTACCGCGCGTTCCAACGCCTGTCTTTCCGCGGGTCCGACCAGAGGACAGGCAGCCCAGACGGCGTGGCACTTTGGCTTGTCGTCCACCCCTTCCTCATGTAGCAGGCGAGCGATCAACTCCAGTGCCATTTGCTTTGTGGCAACTCTCTGCACCTGCGCACTCACCGCTTCAGCGTGCGATTTGAATGATTCTATGATGGCGGAAGACTCTAGGATTGCACTCATGAAACCCCTTATATTCGGCGGACGGCTGGAGCCGTCCGCCGCACTGCTTTGCCGCAGTTCCTGCTTAGTGAACTACCAACTGCGTGAACGGAGCCACGTAGGCCATCAGGAAGATGACGATTCCGACTAGCGCAGCCAATGCAATTGAGTGCCAGAAGACGTAGCGCAGAATGTCGCCCTCATGTCCATACCACTGGGTTGCTGTGGATGCCACTACGATGCTCTGTGCATCGATCATCTTGCCCATCACGCCGCCGGCGCTGTTGGCAGCCGACATCAAGACCGGCGAGACGTTAACCTGCTGCGCGGTGATCTTCTGCAGACTGCCAAAGAGCACGTTGGAGGATGTGTCCGAACCGGTCAGCGCCACGCCCAGCCATCCGAGCAGGGTGCCGAAGAACGGATACAGGTGCCCGGTTCGAGCAAACGCCAGCCCCATAGTGGCGTCCACTCCGGAGTAGCGTGTGAGCGTACCCAGTCCCAGCATCGCCGCAATCGTCAGTAACGAGAAGCGCACTCTTATCAGGGTGTGGAAGAAGATCGAGAATATCTTCCCGAATCCCTGCCCCATGATGAGCCCGGAGATGATCGCGGCAACCAGAATTGAGGTTCCCGTCGCGCTCGCCCAGTTGACGCCGTAGACTGCGGGTTCCTTGGTCGGCTTGGGTACGACAGGCGCAACTCGCTCGACCATGTTGTTAAGGATTTTTACCGGATACTGCGGATTGGTAATCTGACTGGGCTTGGTGGCCCAGCTTGCCGTGGAGGTGAACACCTTCTCCGGCGAGTCCAACAGTCTCTTGCCGCCCGGCGTACCCCAAATGAAAATCAGCACGCTGAGGATGAGCCAGGGAAGCCAGGCCTTTGCGATCTGGCCACCAGAGTACGTTGGATGTTGATATCCGTTGGCAGCCTTTTCTGCTTCTTCCTCCTCCTGACCTTCAAGCTTCCAAATCTTCTTTGGCTTCCAGACCAGTAGGAAGAGCGTCAGGCAGATCATGGAGACGGCGGCCGCAATCACGTTTACGAGCCAGGGTCCCATGAAACTGGAGATCAGTATCTCCGGAATAACGAAGGAGACGCCGGCCACGAGAATCGCAGGCCAGACTTCGACCATGCCGCTGAAGCCGGCAAAGGCCCAGATCAGCCAGAACGGGATCAGAACGCAAAATGGTGCGAGGATTCGGCCAGTCATTGCGCCCAGGGTCAGTTCGCTAATGCCGGTGACCTTGGAGAGCGCGATGATCGGAATACCCAATCCGCCGAAGGCCACAGGCGCGGTGTTGGCGATCAGCGACAGGCCTGAAGCCTGTAGGGGTTTAAAGCCAAGTCCGATCAGCAATGCAGCGGTCACGGCAACAGGAGTACCGAAGCCCGCGGCGCCTTCAAAGAACGCGCCAAAGCAGAACGCGATCAGCAACAACTGCAATCTGCGGTCTTTGGTGACGCCGGTGAGGCTGTGCTGCACTATGGTGAAGCTGCCAGACTCCACGGTCAACTGATACATGAAAATGACGTTAAGAACGATCCAACCGATTGGAAACAGGCCGTAGCCCGCTCCGTAAACAGCGGCCGCACCCGCCAGGCGCGCAGGCATGTGAAAGGCAACAATCGCCACTAGCAGTGCGGCCCCCAGCCCGGCCAGAGCGGCATAGTGAGCCTTGGCATGACCGAACGCCAGGGAGCCGAGGAGAACGCCCACAGGAATCGCAGCAACCAGCGCCGACAGGAGCCAATGTCCGATGGGGTTGTAATTCTGTTGCCACGGTGAAGAAAGAAGCGGCAGCCTCATAATGACCACTGCGACGACCACACCGATGGCAACAACCAGCGCAGTCATGAAGTAGTTTGGTTTAGGCTGCGAAGTCATGGGGGCTTTCTGAGTAGAAGAGGCGGAAACGGTCGAGTGACTCAAGTAGAACCTCCGTCGCTGGGCCATCGGGGATCGGGTCGGTCATTTTCTGACCCTCTTGCCCTGCACCGCGGTAGCGGCGTGAATTGAATTGGCCATCTAGCGAAAGAGACGTTACTATGTATCAGCTTGTCAGACAAGATGAAAATGTGTTGACCAGACTATTTTTTGTACCTTATGCTGAGTTAGATGAAGGCCGTTGGTTCTAAGTTATTGAAAGGTCTAGCTCCGGTACCCCGAACCACTTTGAGCGAACAGGTGGCGAAGCTACTCGCTGCCCGAATCACTGCAGGTGATTGGCATCCTGGAGAGAAACTTCCCTCTGAAGCAGAGCTCTGCAAGGCCTTTCACGTTGGCCGCTCCAGCCTTCGCGAAGCATTAACCTCGCTCACATTCATAGGTCTGATACGGGTGCGTGCGGGTGGCGGAAGCTACGTCGCCGAGCAACCGTCGGCCTATTCCACCGGGGCTTGGCTTCACAACGGATTGCTGACCGATGAAAAGGCGTTTCGCGAGTTCGTCGAGGCGCGCATGATCCTGGAAACCGAACTTGCGGCGTTGTGTGCCGAACGCATTACGCTGGAAGAATTGCATGACATGGAAATGTTGGTGGACCGGATGAAGAAAACCATTCGCGACCAGTCTGAAGAGTTCTGGAAACTTGACTTGTCTTTTCACCTGTCCCTGGGAATTGCCGCAAAGAACGAAGTCCTTAACGATATTCTGAAGGGTGTGCGCAAGCAGATGATGGATCTGATCAGCAAGAGCCTGCTTCTAAAGGAAGGCATGGAACAGGCCGCCGGTCAGCACGTCAAGATTCTGGATGCGCTTCGGCAGCACAGTCCCGTGAAGGCGCGCGATGCGATGCGAAGTCACCTGCAATCCTTCCAGCGCGGCTACAAGGTCCTCTTCGAAAACAAACAACTTTCGCAGTAATCGCGTTTGGTTTGTGCGTTACAGAATCGCGCCGAAGAGTGGCACGCGCGGCCACGGCAGGTCGCGGTGCATGGAACGGCTCCAGGGAGGAACGGGCGTACGCTGCGCTAATAACGGCTCAAAAATCGAACCTAGCCAGAAAAGCAACGAGCAGGTAAAATGATGAGTAGCTCAGCCGCACCAATGATTTAACTCCCTAAGCCGGGATGGCGGAACTGGCAGACGCAGCGGACTCAAAATCCGCCGATCGCAAGGTCATGGGGGTTCGATTCCCCCTCCCGGCACCAATGTGAGTTCAATTTTCGCTGCTGGGCAGGAGTTTTCGCCACTACTTGCCGCCGCAGACTCCACACGCTTCACCATCCTTGCCGGCTGTCATTTTTGCGTGGGCGGGGGGGCGGGCTCGTGTCGTATACTTTCGGCAAATGCCTCGCGAAAGCTGCGTGCTCTTTATTCTCCTCGCGCTGGCCATTGTTGTTGGAATTACGCCAACCGCTCTGGGCCAGAGTGCGTCCGCCGAACTGCCTGCGGACTGTTCCGCATACGCATCCGTTCCGCTTCCCGCTGAAGCGGCGAAAGTTTCTGATCCAAAATCTCCGCCGGATTGCGCTTCATACTGCTCATATCGCGGTATTGGTCGTCCAGTGAACTATTCCGAGAGCCGTGCCTGCGCCTGGCGGGAGCGGCTCGCGCAGCAAGCCGACCTTGGCCAAAACTCCGATGAGCCGACCGCATGGGTTGTCGGAGGTTCGTTGATTCTTGCGGATATCTATTTCAATGGCGCAGGGGTCAAACGCAATGTTCCGCTTGCGCTGCGCTTTGCCTGCGAAGCAGAAGAGGCGATGGCGCGACTTGCGTTCCCAGAGATTGCTAAGCTCAGCGATTCAGATCGCGCCCGTGGGCAATTTGAATTCTGCGACTATGCAGCGACGACCATTACGATGACCTTCTGCAGCGGATACGAAGCGCAAATCGAGGACAACCGCAGAAGCCACTATTTCTCGAAAGTAAGGTCATCTATGTCTTCGGAACAGCAGGCGGCCTTCGACAAACTCCTTGCCGCCCAGGATGCTTACGTCAAGGCACATCGCGCCGAGGTGGATCAAGGTGGAACCATCCGTGGTATACGAACCATCGGCTCAATTGGCATTCTCAATGACGAATTTCATACAGAGGTTGTCCACTTTGAGAGGAAGAAGTGGCCTGCGCTGTCCAAGGCTCAACTGAGAAACGCCGATAGCTTGCTGCGACGCCAATATGAAAAGACACTTCAGCAGCTTCGGGACCGTCCGAAAGACGAGACTTGGGAGGGCTCCGTTACGGCAAGCAACCTGGCCAATGTGCAAGGAACCTGGGAAGCTTACCGCGATGCTTGGACAGCATTCGCGCGCCGCCGTTATCCGACCGCTGCAGATGCGATCCGCGCCGAAATAATCCTTGCACGATGTCGGTTACTCGCAACGATTAATTAGCCAACAACGAGGAGCCCGACCCACAACTTTGCTTAACTATTTTTAACTACTTTCCGGCAAATTCAGGGCGAATAAATCGCTGTCTGGCAGTAAGGGCCATTTTCACCACGCTTTTGCGAATCAATGTTTTACCATTCGTGCCGCGATTTTTCGGCAAGCTGCACCTAGTTTCCCCCTCCCGGCACCAATGTTTCTTGAAACCGCATGAAATAAGGACTTGAGGGAGCTTTTCTGGACGACGGCAGCGTCGAAGCCGCTCCTATCAACTCGCCGATCCTTAAGGGCTGCTCTGATTGCTCGCGCCAGAGCATCCAAGCTGAGTGATTTCTGTAAAAAAAAGATGATGGGAACTTTGACTCTTGGATGTTGGCCGCGCGATCAGTGTATCCAGATAAGAAGATCACAGGAATATCCGGGCGTCGCGCCGACAATAGGTCTGCAAGCCTATGTCATCCGAAGCAAGGCATGATACATCCTCAATCACGCGGTGGCTTTTCGCCCCCAAGTAATCGACAAATAGATGCCGCAGTTCGTCATCGTCTTCAACAAGGAGAATCGTTTCTTTGCCATGAAAACAGGCTGCCGAATCCGGCAGCCTGAGGTATCCCGTAAAGGGTGGGGTTAGAACCAGCAACCAATAGTATCCAAATTTACCGGCAAAAACCGTCACACCGCCGCACGAAGCGCTTCATTCCAAGAATACAAGTCTGCGTCTCTGGTTACTCGATATAGAGAACTGCCTACGAACTGCGAGAGCACGTGAGTGAACACGAGAAGTTGTTTATCCTCTCCCTCTATCACGAGTTTGTCACCGGCAATCTGGAAGAGGCCCGCAAAACCTACGAGTTGCGTGCACGAATCTACCCGTATGACGACATTCCCATCGGAAATGTGGGGAATGTGTACTTTTTGATGGGCCAGTACGACAAGGCCCTTGCCGACACGCAGGAGGCGTTGCGCCGCAATCCGGGTAGCCGCATCTGGAATGGCAATCTCGTTAGCTCCTATATTGCCCTTCAGCAACTGGAGCAGGCCAAAGCGGCTGCGGAGTCAGCGCGTAGCCGTCAACTCGACAGCCCCTTGCTTCACCTCTGCCTGTACCTGATCGCGTTTCGGCAGGCGGACTCACGGGAAATGGAAAAGCAGGCGGCGCAGCTAAAGAACGTCTCTGGGTTCGAAGACGCACTGTTTTATTATCGCGCCCAGGCTGCCGCCCGCGTTGGACGGCTGAGTGAATCCCGTGCTTATTCGCAGCTTGCAATTCGATTGGCACACCGAGAGGCGCAGACCGACAGTGCGTCCGTTTATAAGGCGCAAGCAGCAATGAACGAGGCATGGGCAGGAAACCAGGACTTGGCTCAGCGGCAGGCGGATGAGGCAATGCAACTCTCCCATGACCGGGGCGCTGAGGCGATCGCCGCAGTCGCGTTGGCCGTTGCGGGAGATTCTGCTCATGCCTTGCATCTGGCGCATGATCTCGCCAAACGTTTCCCGGAGGACACTCTTGTGCGTGTTCGCTTTATTCCCACAATCCAGGCTGCCGCAGCCCTGCATGGCAGTGCGCCAGCGAAGGAATATAGTAAGGCGATCGATGATCTAGGAGCCGCCGCGCCCCTCGAGTTTGGCTCTCAAGCGATGAGCCGCGTTGCCTTTCTCACCTGCTACCCCGTTTACTTTCGCGGGGAGGCGTATCTGGCATCCGGGCAGGGACCAATGGCGGCCGCTGAGTTCCAGAAAGTTCTTGATCACCCGCAGCTCACTCTGACCGATCCAGTTGGAGCCATGGCCAACCCTGGGCCTTGCCCGCGCCTATGCCCTCTCAGGCGACCGCACCAAGAGCCTCGCGACCTATAAAGCATTCCTGGCACTTTGGAAGGATGCCGATCGCAATGTTCCAATCGGGAAACAGGCAGAAGAAGAGTTCGCCAAACTACAGAAATGACTGGGAGTTACCCTCTCCGGTCTCCGAACCGTGGACGACGCGAGGTAGCTTGGTTCTGCAGTTCCAGGGATGCAGTACCCCCAAGCCACTACCCTTCGGCCGTCGCGACCATCAGGAAGCAACGGCAGTGATCAAATCGCAATTTTTCATTCTCGGCGGTATTTGAGTTTGCTCCCCCAATTTAAACAGGAAGAGTTCTGTTATCTGTTGGACAACTCCCTGCGCTTTGCATATTATTCCGTTCCGGGAGTGGGGATGGCGTGCTGGCTGGTTTTGGACAGCTACCGTCGGCGCGTTAAAACAGGGAGGCGCCATGCACACTACCCTGCACGATACCCCGGACGTGGGCGAACGGGCGTTCATCGATGAAGTAATCACAAATAACAGTGACCGGCCTGGAGCACTGCTTGGCATCCTGGAGGCCGTCCAGGAGCACAATCCACGTAAATATCTTCCGATGGAAACGCTGCGATATGTAGCGGCGAAGACGGGAATTCCGCCTTCGCAAGTATTCAGCGTTACCACCTTCTACGCGCTATTCAATCTGCAACCGCAGGGCGACAACACCATCTGCATTTGCCGTGGTACGGCCTGCCACACGCGCGGTTCGCGCAACCTGCTCGATAGTCTGCGGATTGAGCTTGGCATGGGGCAGGTGGATGAGTCCGGCGACGGCGATGATGCTGACAAAGTAGCACTGACAACGGCGGACCAGAGGTTCACGTTGCGCACGGTTGCGTGTTTCGGGCAATGCGCGCTGGCTCCGGTGGTCGAAATCAACCACAACATCTGCGGCCACGTGAACGAGCACACGCTGCAGCGGCAGGTAAGAGCCCTGGAACAGGAGGGTAAGTGATGCCTCCAATTCAAGATATCGGAGCCTTTAACGCCGTTCGGGAAGCGGGGCTTGCCAAGCTGTTGCCACCGGCGCCGCGAGTCGCGATTGGCATGGGAACGTGCGGCCGGGGCAATGGAGCCGAGGGCGTTTATCACGCCTTCGCCGATCTGATTTCACGGACCGGCATGGACGTGCGCCTGGCGAGCGTAGGCTGCTTTGGCGCATGTTTTCAGGAGCCGCTGGTGAACGTCCGCATGCCTGGCGGTCCTCTCCTCGTTTTGCGTCGCGTCCAGATCGATGACGCGGCCCGCCTGCTTCATGACATCTCCACCGGGAACATTTCCCCCGACCTGGTTTATTGCAAGCTGGAGGAGTGGGACCACGTAACCTCAGTTATCAGGTTCGGCCACGGATACCCTGAAGTACCTCTGTGGGACGAAGTAGCATTCTTCAAGGGCCAGAAGAAAACTGTTTTGCGCAATTGCGGGCTCATCAATCCTGACGATATCGAAGAATACATAGCGGTAGGTGGCTACCAGGCGCTTTACAGTGTCCTCATCGACGGCAAGCCTGAGTTGGTGATCGAACTGATCAAGGCCTCCAAGCTTCGCGGCCGAGGTGGTGCAGGATTCCTCACGGGCAACAAGTGGGAGTTCCTGGCCAAGGCAAAGGCCGACCAGAAATACCTAATATGCAACGCTGACGAAGGCGATCCCGGCGCTTACATGAATCGCAACGAGATCGAAAGCGATCCGCATTCGCTGCTGGAGGGCATGCTCATCGGCGGCTACGCGATGGGCGCTTCGCAGGGCATCATTTACGTTCGCGCGGAGTATCCGCTGGCGGTTCACCGCCTGCACCGGGCGCTCGAGCAGGCTCGCGAATATGGGTTGCTTGGCGACAACGTTCTCGGCCGTGGTTTCAAGTTCAACATCGAAGTCGTCGAGGGCGCCGGGGCGTTTGTCTGCGGCGAAGAGACTGCGCTGATCGCGTCGCTGGAGAGTAAGCCCGGAAGGCCTCGCCCACGTCCTCCGTTCCCCGCGCAAAAGGGACTCTGGGGCAAACCTACGAACATTAACAACGTTGAAACCTGGTACAACATTGCTCCGATCATCACCAAGGGGCCGGGATGGTTCAGTGAAACCGGCAGCGCCAAGAGCTCAGGAACAAAGGTCTTCTCGCTAGTTGGCAAAGTGCACAGCACCGGGCTGGTGGAGATGCCGTTCGGCACTCCCCTAAAAACCTTCGTTTACGACATTGGCGAAGGTGGCAGCGTGCCCGGACGGGCGATCAAGTCGGTTCAGACCGGCGGGCCGTCGGGCGGCTGCATTCCGCAGGAGATGTTCGATACCCCAGTCGATTACGAGAGCTTGCAACAGCTCGGATCGATCATGGGTTCCGGCGGCATGGTGGTGATGGACGAAGACAACTGCATGGTCGATGTTGCGCGCTACTTCATCGAGTTCACGCATTCGGAATCGTGCGGCAAGTGCATTCCTTGCCGTGTCGGACTGAACAAGGCGCTCCGCATTCTGACTGGTATAACGAAGGGCCTTCCCGGCATGAGAGACCGCCTGGAGCATTTGGATGAACTCAGCCGGATGATTCGCGACTGTTCACTGTGCGGACTGGGACAGACGGCGCCGAATCCGGTGCTTACCACGATGCGCCACTTCCGCACGGAGTTTGAAGACCATCTGCTGGCTCATCATTGCGAGGCAGGCGTCTGTCAGGATCTGGCGTTATCGCCGTGCGAAAACAGTTGTCCGCTGCACATGAACATTCCGCGATTCATCCAGCTCTACAAGGAGCACAAACTCGAGGAAGCGTTTGCGGCGGTGATTATGGACAATCCTCTGCCGGCCTCGACCGGGCGTGTTTGCCAGCATCCGTGCGACAAGCGATGCCGCCGTCAGACTCTGGACGAAGCGGTCAACATCCGAAACGTTCATCGCCAAATCGCGGATGCCGTCTATTGCTCGGACGGCTTCGAGAGCATTGTGAAGCAAGTCGCCTCACACAAGCTGGGGGCGACTGGACGCAAGGTTGCCGTTGCGGGCGCCGGCCCCACCGGCCTCACAGCGGCTTTCTATCTAGCTTTAATGGGGCACGAGGTCACCGTCTTTGACGAGAAGACGGAAGCCGGCGGCATGTTGCGTTTCGCAATTCCTGAATATCGCCTGCCCAAATCCATTCTGCGCCGTGAGGTCGAGCTGATCGAACGCATGGGCGTGAAGTTCGTATTCAACACCAGAGTCGGATTCGATCTGCCGTTGAACGATCTCGCCGATCGTTTTGATGCGGTGTTCATCTCGATTGGGACATGGAAAGAATCGTGGCTGTACCTGCCCGGAACCGAGTTCAAGGGGGTTCACCACGCGCTGCTGCTGCTCGATGAGCTGTCTTGCGGCACGGCGCGGATTGGCCGCAAGGTGGCCATCATCGGTGGTGGCAACGCCGCCATCGATTCGGCTCGCTCGGCGCTGCGCACCGGTGCGGACGTAACGGTCTTTTACCGCCGCGAGCGCAAGGACATGCCGGCCATTGAAGAAGAGACGGCCGCGGCAGAAGAAGAAGGAGCACGGTTTGTGTTTCGGGTTGCGCCGCACCGCATCATGGGTGACAAGGACGGCAATGTCCGCGCCATCGAGATAGAAAAGACCCGCCTTGGTGAATATGACAAATCAGGCCGCAGAAAACCGGTGCCCACCGGCGAAATTCAGCGATACGAGTGCGACACCGTTGTGCTAGCCGTGGGTGAAACATTCGATATGGACTTCTGCAAGGCTTCCGGTCTGGAGTTGAAGGAGGAGGGCACGATCACCGTCAACCGCTTCACCCTGGAAACCAGCCGTCCGGGTTTCTATGCCGGCGGCGATGTGATCACCGGAGCTTCCAACGTGTCAAACGCGATGGGCTACGGCAAGCAGGGTGCCCGCAACATCGACGAGCGGCTGATGGGAGAAAGCCGGTGGGAGCGCATCTTGCCGGAATTTACATACAGTCAAGACGCTCCGCAAGAGCCCCATGAGAGCAGGCGCCACGAAGCACACGTGATTGCGCCGAAGCTCCGCATGCGCTCTGACGACGAGGTGGTCACCGGGTTCACTCCGGAAGAAACGCTGGAGGAAGCTTGCCGGTGTCTTCGTTGCGACGTGAAAACCCATGTGAGCGTGAGCTGAGGAAGGAGCCAAGTCTTGCCAAAGAAATTATCAATCCGAATCGATGGTGAATTGGTGAGCGCTCTGGAAGGCCAAACGATCCTGGAAGCGGCAAAGGAGGCCGGCAAGTATATTCCGACCCTCTGCTACCTCGAAGGGCTGAGCACGGTTGGCGCATGCCGTCTCTGCATCGTTGAAGTCTCCGGCACGGACCGGCTTTTGCCGGCGTGCACCACTCCGGCGCAGGATGGCATGTCGGTTACGACGGCCTCTCCAAAGCTGACGCAGTATCGCCGCATTGCGCTTGAGCTTCTATTCGTCGAGCGCAACCATGTGTGCGCCGTATGTGTCTCCAACGGCCAATGCGAGCTTCAGAGTCTGGCCAGTACGATGGGCATCACCAACATGCGGTACTGGTACAACTATCCGAAGCTGCCAGTGGACCTTTCCCATAAGCGCTTTGTACTCGATCACAATCGCTGCATTCTATGCACGCGCTGTGTGCGGGTCTGCACCGAACTGGAGGGAGCACATGTGTGGGAGATTAACGCACGCGGCATCCACTCCCGGGTGATCAGCGACCTGAACCAGCCGTGGGGACAGTCAACCAGTTGCACCAGTTGCGGCAAGTGCGTGCAGGCATGTCCGACGGGCGCGCTGGCCGAAAAAGGCTGGGCGGTGGAAGAGATGGTCAAGCGGAACGACAACATCAGCGAGTTGGCGCGGCGCAAAGGGGGACGGACATGAAGAAGGTCAAACTGGCTACCGTGTGGCTCGACGGCTGTTCGGGTTGCCACATGTCGCTGCTCGATATGGATGCGGGGGTCATCTCGCTGGCCGGCAAAGTGGACCTTGTGTACGGGCCTCTGGTCGACGCACAGGAGTTCCCGGACGGGGTAGACGTGACGCTCGTCGAAGGCGCCGTAAGTTCGATGGAGGACATGCACAAGATCCAGCAGATCCGGCAGCGTACCAATCTGCTGATCTCGCTGGGCGACTGCGCGGTGACCAGCAATGTTCCTTCGATGCGAAATTCCATTCCGGTCAGCAAACTGCTGCAGCGGATCTACGTGGAAGGATCGGATGAGGGCAAGCTTATTCCAAGCGACGGCGTACCGTCGTTGATGAAGCATGCCCGCCCGGTGCACGAATTTGTGAAAGTGGATATGTGGGTGCCGGGCTGTCCGCCGCCCGCCAAGGCAATTCTCGGGGTGATCACCGATCTGCTGGAGGGCCGCAAACCCGAGGTGAAACCCAAGGTGAAGTTTGGATAAGGAGCGTCCTATGAAACGACTCACGATCGATCCGGTGAGCCGGATCGAGGGACACGCGAAGATCTCGATCCACCTGAATGACGAGGGCCATGTTGCCAGCACGCAGCTTCACGTCACGCAGACGCGGGGATTTGAGAAGTTTACCGAGGGGCGCCCGTTCTACGAAATGCCCGGCATCACCTCTCGAATCTGCGGAATCTGCCCGGTCAGTCACCTGTTGGCATCCGCCAAAGCTTGCGATGCCATTCTGGCGGTGCGAATTCCGGCAACGGCCGTCAAGCTTCGGGAGCTGTTGCACTGTGCGCAGTTTGTGCAGTCGCATGCGCTCAGTTTCTTCTATCTGTCGTCGCCCGATCTGCTGCTCGGCTTGGACTCCGATCCCGCGAAACGCAACGTGATTGGCGTGATTGAGAAACACCCTGAGCTCGCGCGCCTGGGCATTGAACTGCGGAAATTCGGCCTGCAAATCATCGAAGGGCTGGCGCAGGAACGGGTTCACCCGTCGTGGGTGGTGCCCGGCGGGGTGAATGCACCGATGCCGCCGCAACTCCGCGAGCGGATTCTTTCTGAGCTGCCAGCCATGACGGCCGGTGCGGAGCGCACGATCAACTTCTTCAAATCGGCGATCACCTTGTTCCAGGAAGAGATCGATAATTTTGGCACTGCTCCGACCATGTACGCTGGTATGGTCGACCGCAAGGGCAACTTGCAACTCTACGACGGCACGCTGCGTTTCCGCGATGCGCAGGGCGCAATCGTAAAGGAGGAAGTCGCGGCGGATGACTATGCCGCTTATATCGGCGAGGCTTCGCTGCGCGAATCCTACCTGAAAGCGCCTTATTACAAGCCGGCCGGATATCCGCAAGGCATCTATCGCGTCGGTCCGCTTGGGAGGCTGAACACCATCGACGGCTGCGGCACGCCGAAGGCCGACGTCGAACTGGCGGAATTCCGCCAGCGTTTCGGCCATCCGGCGCACAGCTCGTTCCTGTTCCACTATGCCAGGTTGATCGAAATGCTCTATGCCTTGGAGCGGATCGGGCAGTTGCTGGACGACCCGCAAATTCTCAATACCCATGTCCGCGCCACCGCCGGAGTCAACTCGCTGGACGGCGTCGGCATGGTGGAGGCTCCGCGCGGCGTGCTGATCCATCACTACAAGGTGAACGAGGACGGCGGAATCGTGTGGGCCAATCTCATTGTCGCCACGGGACACAATAACCTTGCCATCGGCAAAAGCATTCAACAGGTGAGCGAACACTTCATTGACGGCAAGAAGCTGCAGGAAGGTATGCTCAATCGGGTTTCCGCAGTGGTGCGTGCCTACGATCCATGCTTTAGTTGCTCCACTCATGCGTCGGGGCAGCTTGCCATGAAGATCCGGCTCGTTGGTCCCGATGGCGCGTTACTCGATGAGATCTGCAGCCGATAGATCGAGGTGGAAAAGACTTCGTGCAGCAGATTCTGGTGATCGGGTACGGTAATCCACTGCGAGGCGACGATGGATTTGGCGGCCTCGCGGCGGGGTATGTCGAGAAGCTACGGATTCCGGGGCTTGAGGTCATCGTCTGTCACCAACTCAACCCGGAATTAGCCGCCGTCCTCTATAAGAGCAGCTACGCGATTTTCCTCGACGCCGTAGCTGGCGACGAACCCGGAACTCTGAACGCAACGCCGGTCGCGCGTTGCGATTTATCATCTGCAGGAATGCATCATTTTGAGCCGGGTAGCCTGCTGGCGCTATCGCAGGCCATCTATGGATATGCGCCTCCGGCCATGTTGATTACGGCCGCTACGCGCAGCTTCGACAACGGAGCTGAAATCAGCAAAGACGTGAAGCAAGCAGCAGTCAAGGCCGCCGAGGCAATTGCGTTGGCCGTTGACGCGGGCAATTTCGATTCTCAAATCCTCTCCAACGTTTTGCTCAATTGCCATTGAGTCGTACTCACCTGAGACGGTGCGCGGCCACCAGGGCCTGTCCCAGGCTCAATCCCCCGTCGCCCGGGGGAACTTCAGAGTGCTCAAAAACCTCAAACGAGAGGCCGGAAAGCCTCTGTTGTAGCCGCTCGGAAAGGAAGCAATTCTGGAACGTGCCTCCGCTGAGGCAGACGCGATTCAGGTGCTCGCGTTCGCGGAGTTGTTGCGCGATCCGGGTAAACACCTCCACCAGCCCCATGTGGAATTTTGCGCTGATCCTCGACACCGGCAGATTGCGGCGAAGGTCGTCGACGAGTTCGGCGAACAAGGGCTTGGTGTCAATGATCCACGGATCGGTGCCAGTGGTTACGTCCAACTGATACGCTTCGTCGCAGGCTGGTTCGACAATCGCATTTTCCAACTCGATAGCGGCTTGCGCTTCATAGGTCACGGCATGGCGAAGGCCGGCAAGAGCAGCCACGGCATCGAAGAGCCGTCCGCAACTGGAGGTGAGAGGCGAATTGATGTCGCGCTCCATCATGTTCAGCAGCAGTTTCAGCTTGCGCCGGTCAATGCCGCGCATGAAGGGGATGTCGAGCTCCGCGCATTCCCATCCCAAGTGATGCACCAGATAGCTAACGGCCATTCTCCAAGGCTCGCGGATCGCGGCAGCGCCTCCCGGCAGCTTGACGCAATCAAAGTGTGCGGCCCGGCGAAAACCCTCGTAGCTTGCAACCATCACCTCACCGCCCCAAATGCGACCGTCGGTGCCATAGCCAGTACCGTCCATGGCAAACCCGATGACGCGGCCTTCCAGATGATGCTCCGCCATACAGCTGGCGATATGCGCATGATGATGCTGAACTCCAACCAATTCCACTCCCTGCTGCTGTAGAGCCCAGCGAGTTGAAAAATAGTCGGGATGCAGATCGTAAGCCACGATGGTTGGTTCGATCTCAAGAATCTTGCGCAGATGCGAGATTGCTTCCTGGAAAAAGCGGTATGAGTCAAAGTTCTCCAGGTCACCGATATGCTGACTGAGGAATGCGTGCTTACCCTTGGTGAGACAGATCGTGTTCTTCAGTTCGCCGCCAACCGCCAGAATGGACGGCACCTCCCGGTGGAGGAAGACCGGGACCGGCACAAATCCTCGCGAGCGGCGAAGCTGGCGCGGGCGTCCGCCGGAGACTCGCATCACCGAATCGTCGCAGCGCAAGAGTATCTCGCGGTTATGCACCAGCAGGCAGTCAGCCAATTCTTTCAGCCGATCCACGGCTTCTTGATTGCCAATCACGATTGGCTCTTCGCTGAGATTGGCGCTGGTCATAACCAGGGCGCGAGCTCCGGTTTTGGCGAAGAGAAGGTGATGCAGCGGCGTGTACGGTAGAAACAGTCCGAGATAGCGGTTGCCAGGCGCTACCTCGGTGGCGATCACGCTCGGCTGCTTCCACGGCAGCAACACAATAGGCCGCTGGACAGAAGTGAGCAACTGCCGCGAGATCGCATCGATCTGACAGAATTCCTCGGCAGCCGACAGATCTGGAACCATGACTGCGAAAGGCTTTTCCACCCTGTGCTTGCGTTCTCGCAACCGGTGCACTGCTTCCGCGTTGGTCGCATCGGCTGCGAGATGAAAGCCACCCAGACCCTTGATGGCGGCGACTCGTCCGGCCATGATCAACCCGGCGGCGGCTTGCAGCGGATCGCCGCATTCCACGCGGCTTCCGGTGATGTCCAGCAACTCTAATTGCGGACCGCAGGACCAACACGCGTTGGGCTGCGCGTGAAACCGGCGGTTCAGAGGATCGTCATATTCTCTTTGACACACGGCGCACATCCGGAACTCCGCCATCGAGGTATATGGCCGGTCGTATGGAATGTCGCGGACGATGGTGAAACGCGGGCCGCAGTTGGTGCAATTGATAAAAGGGTAGCCGTAGCGCCTGTCGGCGGGATCAAACAACTCGCGAAGACAATCAGCGCACGTAGCCACGTCGGCAGAGATCAACGTCTGGACAGGCTCACCTCTGCGGCTGGGCAGAATTCGAAAGTCCGATTCGCCACGGCACGGAATGTTAGTGACGTCGAGTTGGACGATGCGTGCAAGCGGTGGCGGCTCCTGGGGCAAACGCGAAACAAACTCGTCAACCACGTCGGCCAAACCCTCGACCTCAACGGTTACTCCGGAGGAGGTATTGCTGATGACTCCGGCGAGTTTGCTCTCCGTTGCCAGCCGGAAAACGTAGGGACGGAATCCGACTCCCTGAACAATACCTTGCAGATCGATCCGCCTGCGGATGATCATTGGCCCTCAGCAACCCGTCTTCAAAGCGGGAGCGAATACAGGCGCTCCATCGGCAACGGCTGCCGCTGCCCGCACCGATTGCCGGCGCCGCTCAATCCAAGCGAGCCAACTGCCGAGACCCTCGCGCGTGGTACAGGAAACCCTCACGATCTCCATACCCGGATGCACTTTACGCGCATTCTCCTCGGCCAGCGCGACATCGAAAGAAACGTAGGGAAGAAGGTCCACCTTGTTCAGGATCATCAACTCCGACTTGAAAAAGATGGACGGATACTTGAGCGGCTTGTCTTCGCCTTCGGTCACGCTGAGCAGAACAATCTTCGCATCTTCGCCCAGATCGTAACTGGATGGGCAAACCAGGTTGCCCACATTTTCGATGAGCAGCAAGTCGATTTCTTCCAGGCGCCAGTCGGCGATGTTCTTATCGATCATGCGCGCATCAAGGTGACAGGTGCCGCCGGTCGTGATCTGCTTTACCGGAAAGCCGGCGCGCTTCAATCGGTTGGCATCATTCTCAGTCTGGATATCACCAGTCAGCACGGCGACGCGCGTATCGCGAGGAAGAGCTTCCAGCGTGCGCTCCAGTAAGCTGGTTTTGCCTGAACCGGGGGCGCTGATGAAGTTGAGACAAAGGACGGCGTGTTCGTGAAAGCGCGCCCGCAACTCAGCGGCGATTTTGTCGTTTTCGCTAAGTACTTTTCGTTCCAGCGGAACTCGGTTCATCTTCCGACACCTCCATAAACGTCAGCTCCAATTCATCTCCGGCCGCAAATTCTACGCTGACTGTGCCGCAGCGTGGACAGCGAAAATCATAATCGCGGATCACGAATTCTTCTTTGCAGTCAGGGCACCGGTGCTTGCGCTGCACCCGCTCGATTTCCAACTGCAAGCCATCCTGCTCCGAGCCCTGCACCAATACCTCAAAACAAAAACGCAACGCCTCGGGATCAATCGCCGCCAGTTCGCCGATCCTTACGCCGACCCGTGTTGCGCGAACCCCGGCATGGCGGCGCTCTTCGTTGGCCACCGCTTCCAGAATGGAGCTAGCGATTCCCATCTCGTGCATAATGACCTAACAGATCCGCGGCAGCTGGTCGCCCGCCAGCATATCGACAATTCGGGTTGTGCCCAGCGCCGTCCGCATGATGACCGTTCCGGGTGAACGCTCCGTGACCGTTCCTATCAAACGCGATTCCGTGCCCAGGGGATGGCGTCGCATGGCCTGCAAAATCGGCTCAGCCATGCCGGATTCGACAATCGCGATCAGTTTGCCCTCGTTGGCGACGTAAAGCGGATCGAGTCCCAGCATCTCGCAAGCACCGCGTACCTCTTCGCGAATTGGAATCATGGGCTCTTCGATCTGGATGCCCATTTTTGACTGCTCCGCAATCTCATTCAGCGCACTGGAGAGACCACCACGAGTAGGGTCTCGCATACAGCGAATTGCGCAACCGCGCTGCTCGCGCCCGGACGGCGTAATCCCGGTACTTGCCTCCAGCATCTTCGC
Source organism: uncultured Acidobacteriaceae bacterium (assembly GCA_964559875.1). Classification (GTDB taxonomy): domain Bacteria; phylum Acidobacteriota; class Terriglobia; order Terriglobales; family Acidobacteriaceae; genus TOLSYN. Next base: position 23,753 of record CAZLJQ010000027.1, on the reverse strand, counting down.
CACAAGGCCATGCAGAGCTGCACTGTCGCTCTGGATTGGCGACTCAAACTCGAGGCCCTCGCGCTGTGCGAGGATCGCAATGCCATGGTCGCCAATGTAGCCACTGAGCAACACCTTGTCCCCCGGCCGCGCCCGATCGGCGGAGAGTTCGAGACTTCCCGGCACCAGCCCTATTCCCGTTGTGTTGATGAAGATCTGATCGCCGCTTCCTCTCTCGACGACCTTGGTGTCACCGGTAACTACCTGCACATCCGCGTCAGCAGCAGCTTGGCTAAGAGAGTTCACTACCCGGCGCAACTCGGTGAGCGAAAAACCTTCCTCCAGAATGAACGCAACACTCAGGAACAGCGGACGCGCGCCAGCCATCGCGAGATCGTTAATGGTGCCGTGCACCGCCAACGAGCCGATGTTTCCGCCAGAGAAAAACAGCGGTTTCACAACAAAGGAATCGGTAGTAAATGCCAGCCGCGTCCCGTTCACGTTCAGGACAGCCTGGTCGTTGAGCTTGGCCAACTCTGGATTCTGAAAGGCCGGTAGGAAGATGGAGCGCACCAGTTCGGCGCTCAACTTACCACCGCTACCATGGCCGAGCACCACCGTGTCCCCGGCGGGCAATGGCGCGGGGCAGATGATTCCGGTAATTGTTTTCGTCTCGTCCACTGTCCAACCGGCTCCAGGGAATCTAGTTGAACGTGCGACTGCCTGCTACGTATGCCGCCGGTAATGGTAATAGGCCGCGCATGCGCCTTCGTTGGAAACCATAGGCGCGCCGAGCGGATTCTCAGGCGTGCATCGTGAACCCAAAGCTGAACACTCTGTCGGTTTCTTTAGTCCTTGCAGGACCTGGGAGCTGATGCACTCGGCGGGTTCTTCCGCCGTGCTGTCATGCAGCCCGAAAACCCTCACTGCATCGTAATCCGCATAGGTTTCGCGAAGCCGCAAGCCACTGGCGGCAATCGGCCCGATACCGCGCCACTTCTGGTCTGCGATCTCGAAGACATCCTGCATGACCTTCCGGGCAGCAGGATTGCCATGGGCCTGAACCGAGCGCACGTACTGATTCTCTAGCTCTGCACTTCCGGCTTCGAGTTGCCGCACCAACATCAGCACCGCCTGAAGCAGGTCCACGGGCTCAAAACCTGCCACGACAAACGGCACGCGGAAGTCGTGCGCCAACGCTTCGTACTCCTCGCACCCCATCACAGTGCACACGTGCCCCGGGGCAATGAAGCCCTGGACGCGATTCGCGGGCGAACTCATCAAGGCGCGAATCGCCGGTGGAACGAGCACATGCGAGACCAGCATGGAAAAGTTTCGTAAGCCTTCCTGCTTCGCCTGCCATGCAGCCATGGCATTCGCCGGAGCCGTGGTCTCAAAACCGATGGCGAGAAACACCACACGGCGCCTAGGATCCTCTCGCGCGATCTTCAGCGCCTCCACTGGAGTGTACGCAACGCGCACATCTCCGCCTTTTGCCTTGGCATGGAAGAGGTCCGAGCGCGAACCCGGAACCCGAAGCATATCGCCGTAGGAAACCAGCGTGACATTGGGAAGTGATGCGAGTTCGATTGCTTTGTCGATCATCTCCAGGGGAGTGACGCAAACGGGACAACCGGGGCCGTGCACCAGTTCGATCTTCTCGCCGAGCAACTCGTCAAGACCGTAACGCATGATGGTATGCGTCTGCCCGCCGCAGATCTCCATCAACACCCACTTGCGGCTGGCGCGGCTACAAATCTCGGCAGCCAGCGCATGGGCGATGCGATGATCTCGATACTCGTCGATATACTTCACAAAATCTCCGAAATCGACACCTGATGTCATGTCCCTTTGTCGGTCCGCGATCCGGCAATCTGCGGACACCTGAACCCGGTTCAATAATCCGATTGGGCCGATCTACGTGCGCTGGTTGAATTCCCTCCTCATCTACTGCGGACCGTCAGCCTTACTCTTCGATCAGCGCTCCCATCTCAGACAGCAACGCTAGTGTGCGCTTTGCTTCTTCTTCGTCGACTCTGCTGATCGCAAAACCAACGTGCACCATCACGTAGTCGTCCACCTGTACCTCGGGCACAAAATCAAGCCGGACGCGGCGCACAATACCCGCGAACTCTACGCGGCCTTCCCTGATGCCACTGGTCTCATCACAGTCCAGCACCTTTCCTGGTACAGCGAGGCACATCGATTTCCTCCTCTGGCGGCGGCTGGCCCTAGGCCCTTCAGTTTACGCCCGATCCATGGATTCCGGACGAGCTTCTAACGCCAGGCATCATCTCACTTCCAGGAAGCAGATGCGATAGGAAATAGCGCCAGTATGTCGACGGGAGAATTCCGGACCATGAGTACGAATCGAGAGCTGTTTGCTCTTGTGCTTGCCCTGCTGTCTGCCTGGCAGCTTGAGGTTTAGCCGGCGGCAGTGTGCCCTGCACCGCCGATCCGCGCCGGGCACACTGCTTTTAGCGCTGACTTAGCGATGTTTGATGAACGCACCCGTTTGCAGTTCGGCCATCGCCTGGCGCAGCTGCTCCTGCGTGTTCATGACAATCGGGCCATACCACGCAACTGGCTCCTCAATCGGTTTGCCCGATACCAGCAGGAAACGGATACCCTCGTTGCCTGCTTGCACCACAATCTCGTCTCCGCGGTCAAAGAGCACCAGCGAGTGATTGCCGATGTCGTAGACAGGCGGTCCGTCGGGATTCGCAACCTGCTCTGTCAGAACTGCGCGCGGCTCCGAGGAGTCGTGGAACGTTCCAGAGCCCGCAAACACGTAGGCAAAGGCGTTGCGTGTGGTTTCCACCTTGAGCCGTTTCCTCTTTCCCGGTGGAACCGAAACGTCGAGGTAATTCGGATCGGCAGCCACGCCTTCCACCGGTCCCTTTTTGCCCCAGAACTCGCCACAGATGATGCGCACCCTGGTGCCATCATCGTCGGTAACCTCGGGGATCGCGCTCGCCGAAATGTCCTGATAGCGTGGGTCAGTCATCTTTAGTGACGAAGGCAGGTTGGCCCAGAGCTGGAACCCATGCATGCGCCCGTGAGCGTCGCCCTTTGGCATCTCCTGGTGCAAGATACCGCTACCGGCGGTCATCCATTGCACATCGCCCGCGCTCATTTTTCCTTTGTTGCCAAGACTGTCGCCGTGCTCGACTGAACCAGCCAACACATAGGTTATCGTCTCGATCCCACGATGCGGATGCCAGGGAAATCCTGCAATGTAGTCTCTTGGATTCTCATTTCGGAAGTCGTCCAGCAGCAGAAATGGATCGAAGTCCTTTGTCTTGCCGAAGCCGAATGCGCGCTGCAACTTTACGCCGGCGCCCTCGATTGTGGGCTGCGTTTGAATGATCTGCCTTATTGGCCGGAGTGACATAGTGTTTCCCTTCTGCCGCCAGACATGAGCCTTGGCCCTATGCCCGGCGGTTCTTGTTCCTTCAAGCCTTCACGAACTGTACGTCGAGCGTGATGGTTACCTCGTCGCCGACGAGAATGCCACCCGTCTCAAGCGCCGCGTTCCAGGTCAGGCCAAAGTCTTTCCGGTTAATCTTCGTGCTCGCCGATACCGCAACCCGCGTATTTCCCCAGGGATCCTTTGCGGGCGCCGTTGGCCCTTCAACGGAAAAGATCACCTTGCGTGTGACTCCGCGAATGGTGAGGTCGCCCTCTACGGCCAGTTCTCCGTCGCTCAGAAGATTGATGCGCGTCGACTTGAAGGAGAGCGTAGGGAATTTTTCCACGTCGAAAAAGTCAGCACTCTTCAGGTGCTCATCGCGTTGCGCGTCGCGCGTTTCAATCGAGGCCGCCTCGATCACAGCCTCGACACGAGAGTTTGCCTGGTCGGTTCCGTCCAGAGTCAACACCCCTGCGACTTTCGCGAAGTACCCCTTCACGTTGGAGATCATCATGTGCCTGACCTTGAATTCAGCAACCGTGTGGGCTGGGTCAATGTTCCAGGTGGTCGTGGTGGTTTGCGGCGTAGCCAGTGTGCTCATATATTGGGTTTTCCTTTCTATACTTGCTTTGATGCGTTACCACGATAATCGTTGCAACATATTTATACTCAAAAAAACTTACATCACTTCAGCGCGGGCGATACCCAGCAGTTCCGTGAGTACCCGCAACCGCTCTCGTCCCAAGTGGCCCAGTTGCTTGCGATGGATGGCCTGCACCGGTTCATCGAGCCGGGTGAGCAGCTTTAAACCATCTGGCGTGATTCGGACCATTACTGTCCTGCGGTCCTTGGCTTCACGGCATCGCGAGATCAGGCCGCGCTTCTCCAGACGGTCGAGTAGCCGAGTGATATCCGGGTCCCGCGTGATCATCCGGTTGGCAATTTCCCCACAGGCCAGCCCCTCCGGCGCGCCGCGCAGGATTCGGAGCACGTTGTACTGCGTCGCCGAGAGCTCCTCTGTCTTGAGTACCCGGATCAGGCCACGCGACAACATATCGGTAGTCCGCAGAAGTTCCAGGAATGCCGCTTCCTCAGCGTGGACCGCGCGCCGCCGCTTATTCTCCGACTGACTCGTTTCATTCATTGCAATCTATATTATCCGTTATAACGAATTCTGTCGAGACGTATGTCTGCGCTGCATGGCACTTGGAATCGAACCATGACCCGCAGGTATGTATTCTTCTGGGCTACCACAGGCTGCCGGATTCGGCAGCCTGTTTGCGTCGGTCAGCAGAGGAGCCGCTTCCGGTCAGACCCATTCTCCCTTTCGCATCAAGGGTTCGACAACATTCGAAGCGGTAACACCGTCCACATCCAGCTTGTCTGAACCAATCATCCAGTCCACGTGGATCAGGCTGTCGTTTGCGCCCTTGGCTGCCAGTTGCTCGGGCGTTAGCTTGTCTCCATTCCGCAGGCAGCCGCTGTATGCTTGCCCCAGCGCAATGTGAGATGCGGCATTTTCATCAAACAGGGTATTCAGGAAGGTTAGCCCGCTGTGCGCGATAGGAGAGGAATGCGGCACCAATGCAACTTCGCCCAATCGCCGCGCGCCTTCGTCGGTCTCAATCAATTTTTCCAGCACTTCCTGGCCTCTCGTTGCGCGTGCCTCCACGATGCGTCCACCTTCAAAGCGTACGCGGATTCCTTCGATCATCGTGCCCAGAAACGCAAGCGGTTTGCTGGCCGTCACCGTGCCCTCGGCGCGATCTTTGTGAGGCGTGGTGAAGACCTCTTCGGTCGGTATATTGGGAATGCAATAGATTCCGTTGCCCGCCGTGGTGCCGCCGCCAATCCACAGATGGTCATCGGCAAGCCCGAGTCGGAAATCCGTTCCGGGCCCGCGGTATTGCAGAGCTGCGTAGCGTTTTTCATTCATCTGCGCCGCCCGGCGTTGCAATAAGGCGTCGTGCGCTTTCCAATTGGCGACCGGATCCTCATGATTGATACGCGATGTCTCAAAGATAGCGTCCCACAGTTTGGTCAAAGCCACATCCGCAGGATCGTTCGGAAACATCGCTGCGGCCCAGGCCGGTGTGGCGCTGGCAACAATTGTCCAGTTGATCTCGTGTCGCGTAATCAATTCAAGTGCTGGCCGATAAGCCTTGGAGACAGCGCGGTTCGCCCGGCCAACTTTTTCAGGATCTTCATTTGAGAGCAGCAATGGGTCAGCGCCAGTAACTGCCAGCCGTGCCGCGCCGTTCTTGAATGCCGAGGCCATTCCTTCGTACAACCAGCTTGAAGCGCGGTCGAAACTCTCATTCGGGGCAAACCGATAGCGCATCAGCGACGCTGCGTCGTCGCTGAAAAGCGTTGTGACCAGTGAGGCGCCTGCACGATAGGCGTGTTCTGTAATACGCCGCGCCAGCGGCAGAGCGTCAATGGACGCTGTCATCACGAGCTCTTGCCCGCTTTTTAGGCCAAGTCCTACTTGGATGGCGACCTCCGCCAGTAGGTCCAACTTCTGTTCATGGAGTAGATGTTCAGTAGCGACCGCGATGTTTGCCATGGCTTTCTAGATGCTCCCGAGTTCCTTATAGATGCGATGATCTTACTGCCAAAGCGAGAGCAAATTCGAGAGGCTTATAAACGAAAAAGCATTGGTGGATTTGCGCGGAAGCAAGCGTAGCTTTTCCTACTCTCACACTCCCAGGTATGCTCTGCGAATCTGGTCCATGTTGGCGACCTCGCGCGCAGGACCTTCGATCTGCACGCGCCCCTCTGCAAGGACGTAAGCATAGTCGCTCAACGCAAGCGCCAAATGAATATTCTGCTCCACCAGCACAATCGTCATCCCCTGCTGTTTCAGGCTCTTCAGGTCCATGAAGAGCTGCTGTGCTGTCACCGGCGCCAAACCCAGGGAAAGCTCGTCGATCATCAACACTTCCGGCTCTGCCATCAGCCCCCGGCCAACGGCCAGCATCTGCTGCTCGCCACCAGAAAGCGTTACCGATTTTTGACGGCGGCGCTGTTCGAGGCGTTGAAACAACCCGAAGACCCGCGCCATGTTTTCCTTCATCCGCCCACGTGCGCGCGGCGAATACGCTCCAAGTTCCAGGTTCTCTTCCACCGTAAGCTGACCGAATAGCTGCCGTCCCTCGGGCACAAGCACCAACCCTCGTTGCGCTTTTGAATGAGGCGGCAGGCGAGAGACATCTTCTCCGCGGAGAAGGACTTTTCCTCGCCATGGCTGGAGGGCGCCCATAACAGATCGAAGCGTAGTGGTCTTCCCCGCCCCGTTTGCACCGAGTATCGTTGTAAGCTGCCCGGCACGCACTTTGAGAGAAATTCCCCAGAGGACCTGGACCTCCCCATAGCCGGATTCGAGTGATTGCAGTTCAACGAGAACGTCCATCAACCGTTCTCCATCAACTTCTCGGCGATGTTCGGGTCGCCAAGGTAGGCTTCCAGTACCTGGGGGTCGCAGCCAATCTGCGCTGCCGTGCCTTCGGCAATCTTCTCACCGAAGTTCAGGACGACGATGCGATCCGACAAATTCATAATCGCCTGCATCAGGTGCTCGATGATAAATACGGAAATTCCGCGCTCCCGAATAGCTCGGATGATTCCGATCATGTGAGCGACTTCCGTGGGGTTCAGTCCGGCCAGCACCTCATCCAGCAAGATCAGCTTCGGATGCGCGGCCAGGGAACGCGCGACCTCCAAGCGCTTTTTGCCGGCTATGGTGAGTTCGCGGGCAAGAGCATCCTTACGGTTGGCGAGGCCGACCTCGTCCAGCACTTTCAGCGCTACTTCACGAGCCGCCTTGAGCGGCAAGTGTTCCGATCCAAAACATGCGCCGACCACTACGTTATCCAGTACGGTCAGCTCGTTGAGCGGTTTTACAATCTGGTGCGTCCGCGCCAGACCTCTCCGGGCGACTTTATCCGGAGACCATCCCGTGATGTCTTGACCGCTAAAGATGATGCTGCCCCGGTCGGGCTTGAATACACCGTCGATCAGGTTAAACAGCGTAGTCTTGCCCGCACCATTGGGTCCAATGAGACCGAGAATCTCGCCTTCTCTGATCTCGAAGCTTACGTCGTCAACTGCAAGCAGACCTCCAAACGTTTTGCTCACGCTGCGCACTCTCAGCAAAGCATCCGCTACGTCGTTCATTCAAACACCCTCCGGGCTCGCGGCAGCAACCGATAGAAGCCACCAACCAGACCTTCTGGGGCGAACAGGATGATGATGAGAAGTAGCCCTCCCGCAATCACCAGGTGAAAGTTCGACAGGCTTTCGGACGTCAACAAGTAACCTCGAAGTTGCTCGTAGAGCGCTGCTCCAATAGCAGCGCCAGTAACGGTGCCGCGTCCCCCTAACAGCATCATCACGATCGCTTCAATCGAAAGCGTCAAGTCAAAGGCACCGCCCGGATCAATCATCCCATTCTTGAAGAAGATAATCGCACCAGCAACCGCCGGAAGAAACGCGGATACGCTGTAAACCACCGCCTTGTAGAACGTAGCATTCACACCAAGAACACCGGCCGCGTCTTCGTCCTCGCGGATAGCGAAAAGTCCAAGCCCAAATTTTGAGTTCTTGATAAAGAGGCTCAACAAGAGAGAGCTCCCCATCACCGCAACAATTAGCAGATAGCTAATCCATACCGCGCGCATTGGCCCGCCCAGCGATTGATATGCGTCCATGGGCACGTACATGCCCGAGGCGCGCCCCCATGGATTGAAGTTGGAGACGAATGTTCTCATCGCCTCAAGAACTCCGATAGTAGCTAATCCAAAGTAAGCTCCCCTCAGCCGCAGAATCGACATGCCAAATACCAGGGTAAACACGCTGACCACGACACCCGCTACAATGGCTGCCGCAATCAGAGGCCACCCCCGCACAGTGGTGAGATAAAGTCCGATATAGCCGCCTAGTCCGTAGAAGATAACGTTGCCGAAGTTCACATATCCGGTATATCCAATCATCAAGTTGACGTTACTGGCCAGTGCGATTGCAACCGCCACAATGATTAGACTTTCACGAAGGTTGGCGTCACCTGTCGCCAGAGGCAGGATTGCGAATGCCAGGGTGATGCTCACAATCACCCAGAAGAACGGACGTTTTAGCATCAGGCGGTCCTCCCGAAAATTCCTTTCGGGAACAACACCAGCGCCATAACGAAAAGAACGAACTCGATGAGCGGAATCCAGCTGACAGCCATGAAGGGCGTAACCGCGCCCTCAAGCAGTCCGAGTAGAATGCCTGCCACCAGGGCGCCCACGGGTTTGCCCAGCCCGGCAAGCACGGTAACTACAAAGCTCTTCAATTGGTAGGCCCCGCCGGAAAGCACCGTAAACGGGAACAGCGTAGCGGCGAGTCCACCTGACGCCGCAGCCAAAGCAACTCCTAGCCCGAACGCCACCATGAGGATTCTCGCAGAGGAAATCCCCATCAATTCGGCTGCATCGCGGTTATCAGCGACCGCTCGTATGGCCTTCCCAAACCGGGTGTAGTAAAGGAAAGCCTCTAACCCCAACGCGAGGATCACAGCGCTGAATGCCGCCGCGAAATGGCCGCCGGTAAAGGTGTAAGGTCCGATGGTAATTCCTGGCAGTGAGAACGCTACGTTGTAAGGGCTGGTACTCCAGAGAGTTGTGCCCAGCCCTATCAGAATCATGTTCACTGCAAAGGTCGAGAGCAGGCTGGTCAATATAGGCCGGCCAATCACGCGGTGAACCGCGACCCAGTAGATCACTACGCCGGAGACGAATCCGGCGATGATAACTGGCAACAGCAGCACATAAGGGTTGATGCCATAAGCTGTGAACAGAAAATAGAGACCAAACATTCCAAAGGCAATCATGACGCCATGAGCAAGATTGATGACGTTCATGACGCCCCAGACCAGACTTAGGCCCATCGCAGCCAAGCCATACACGCAGCCGATCAAGAGGCCATCGAACATCGAGGCCAACAATCCGTACATTCCGCTAACCTCGAAAGACAGCTCTTACAGTTATCTCCCTGCCATCACTGCGCTCCCCTGCTTGAGGGGAAAAACCAAGGCCGCGGACTTCGCGTTATCCGGCCAGACAACTTGCTTCTCCAGCTTTCCTGACTTATCTTTCTGCCACTGCGCAAGAACCATCGTGTGGGCAATCTGCAATCCATGCCGGTTCGCGGCTGTGGCGAACTTAGTCTGCCCGAAGAAGGTGGTCAGGTCAGTAGCGTTCATCGCGTTCGCAACCCTGGCAGGGTCCACTGTTCCCGCCTGTTCGATTGCGTGCTGCAGAACGAGCCCGGCGGCATATCCTCCCGCCGACACGTAGCTCGGAGGTGCGTTGTATTTCGACTGATACATCTTTGCGAACTCTGCTCCGGTTGGCCCATATTGCGGCCTGAACGTTGTCTGCAATTCCCATTGAGATGGGACTGTCACTCCGTATGCCGAATCGCCAATCTGCACAAACTGCGGACTGTCTGGGGCAACCAGCAGAGAAAGGAATTCGATATTCGCCTTGTGGCTATAAAGTTGCCGGGCCAGGGTTGATCCGTCCGCATAATGGCCTCCACCGGCCAGTGCGGTTGCCTTTGAGGAGACTACCTTGTCGATGATCGGACCAAAATCGGTGGTATCAGGAGCATATGCCTCGGCAAATACCACATTCAGGCCGATCTTCTGCGCATATGCTTTGGCTGCGTTTACAACCGCATTTGAAAAGCTATCGTCCGCATAAACAAAGGCCACGCGGCTCTTCGCATTTTTTGCTTTCAGCGCATCCAGCGCGCTCGTCAGATATTCATTGGCAGGCGTGAACATCTGGAACAGGTACTTGTTGCCGAGGCTATAGGTCTTTTCCTCTGCCGCACCCGACGTAATCATGATCTTTCCGTTTTGCTCGCTGACGATCGCCGCAGTCGCTGTCAGCCCCGAAGAATATGGGCTCAGCAGAAAGTTCGCTTTGTCCTGCAAAATCAACCGCGTGTAGAGTTGTTGCACTCTTTGCGGACTTGACTCGTCATCGTAGTTCACGAACTTTACTTGGTAACTCTTTCCGCCCGCTTTTATCCCTCCGTCGGCATTCACCTTGTCGCGCCAGAGCTCAGCTCCTCGCAACTGTTCGGACGAATCGACGTTCAAGCTCCCCGTCCGCGAGACGGTGAACCCAACCGTTATGGTTTGAGCGGACCCGAACCCGAAAAGCAACAGCAGAAGTCCCGCAAGTGTTATCGGATATCTCCACCTCATAGTTCCCCCCTCAAATCCGCACACTGTGATGAAAGGACCTTATCCCGAGATGTACGACAAAGTGCATACCCGCAGGAACTCTCGTCTTTGCTGCTTTTCCACATCCCGGCCCAGACCGCCAATCGATCGAGCGTTTTGCGCAATCATTCCTTGCTCAATTCCAGCTCACGAACGAATCCGGTCCGCGGATTAAGCATCTAGAGGCTTATAGAGTGCGCAATCAGAGTTTCACGCCCGATTTTGTACTTCGTAGCGAATCGGCTTTGGTTGACCGCGAGTGGATATGCACCCTCAAGCTGAACCGGAGCTATGGAGTATCGGATGAGTTCCAACGTAGACGCAATTCGCAACCTTGCCGAGCGGGAGTACGAGTGGGGTTTTGTCTCCAATATTGAATCGGAGAGTTTGCCTAAGGGTCTGAACGAAGACGTCGTTCGCCTTATCTCTGCAAAAAAGCGAGAGCCTGAGTTCATGCTTGAATGGAGGCTCAAGGCTTTCCGGCATTGGGCTTCGCTGGAAAAGGCGCAGGCTGAGCCCAAGTGGGCCAATATCAAGTATGGCCCCATCGATTATCAAGACATTGTGTACTACTCCGCGCCCAAGCAGAAACCAACTCTGGAGAGCTTGGAGTCACTTGATCCGGAGATTTTGCGAACCTATCAAAGGTTGGGAATTCCGCTCGAAGAACAGAAGTTGCTCGCCGGAGTTGCAGTCGATGCCGTCTTCGACAGTGTCTCCGTGGTAACCACGTTCAAGGCAAAACTGCGCGAGGCAGGAGTTATCTTCTGCTCCTTCTCGGAAGCTGTGCAGGAGCACCCTGACTTGGTGCGAAAGTATCTGGGTTCGGTTGTTCCATATACCGACAATTTTTTTGCCGCTCTGAATGGAGCAGTGTTTTCCGATGGATCTTTCGTCTATGTCCCCCCGGGAGTGCGTTGTCCCATGGAACTTTCCACTTACTTCCGGATCAATGCTGCGGAATCGGGACAGTTCGAGCGTACCTTGATCGTTGCTGATGCAGGCTCCTATGTCAGCTATCTCGAAGGGTGCACCGCACCGATACGCGACCGTCATCAACTGCACGCAGCGGTCGTCGAACTTGTCGCACTGGATGATGCGCAGATCAAATACTCCACCGTGCAGAACTGGTACCCCGGCGATAAGGAAGGTAAGGGAGGAATCTACAACTTCGTTACCAAGCGAGGCAAATGCCAGGGAGTGAATTCAAAGATCTCCTGGACACAGGTCGAGACCGGTTCTGCAATCACCTGGAAGTATCCGAGCTGCATCCTTCGGGGAGACAACTCGGTCGGCGAGTTTTACTCTGTCGCTCTCACCAACAACCATCAGCAGGCAGACACCGGCACCAAGATGATCCACATCGGCAAGAACACGAGAAGCACAATTGTCACCAAAGGCATTTCGGCCGGCTTCGGCCAGAACACCTACCGCGGGCAGGTGAAGATCATGAAAGGAGCCAGCGGAGCCCGGAACTATACGCAATGTGACTCGCTCCTGATCGGAGACAAATGCGGTGCCCATACCTTCCCATACATAGAAGTGCGAAACGCGTCCGCCCGCATGGAGCATGAAGCTTCCACCTCAAAGATAGGGGAAGATCAGATGTTCTATCTGCGGCAGAGAGGCCTTAAGACTGAGGACGCGATTTCAATGATCGTGAACGGCTTTTGCAAGCGCGTCTTCCGGGAACTGCCGATGGAGTTTGCCGTTGAAGCTCAGAAGCTGTTGAGCGTCAGCCTTGAGGGCAGCGTTGGATAACTGGCACGCGCAGGAACGAAAGGAATAAATGGGAGCACTACTCGAAGTCGCTGACCTTCACGCCAGCGTGGATCATCACGAGATTCTCAAGGGTATTGATATGCGGGTCAATGCTGGAGAAGTGCACTCCATCATGGGTCCGAACGGTTCTGGTAAGAGTACCTTGGCGCAGGTGCTTGCCCGCCGGGACGCCTACGACGTGACTTCCGGCAGCGTTCAACTCAACGGCAAAGACCTGCTTGCAATGAAGCCCGAAGAGGCCGCATGGGAGGGCCTGTTCATGGCTTTCCAATACCCTGTCGAGATTCCCGGCATCAGCAATTCGTACTTTCTGCGCACGGCACTCAACGCACTTCGCAAAGCTCGCGGACTGGATGAGATGACGGCCATGGAGTTTCTACCAATGTTCCGCGAGAAGCTGAGCCTCTTGGAAATGGATGATAAGTTGATGAACCGTTCGGTCAACGAAGGTTTTTCGGGCGGCGAGAAAAAGCGTAATGAGATTCTGCAGATGGCAGTACTGGAACCAACGCTCGCAATTCTCGACGAGACCGATTCCGGATTGGATATTGACGCCCTCCGGATTGTCGCAAAGGGTGTGAACGCCATGCGCAGCGCGGAAAGGGCAATGGTGGTTGTGACCCATTATCAGCGGCTGTTGACTTACATCGTGCCTGACTATGTTCATGTTCTGGTGGACGGACGAATCGTGCGTTCGGGCGGTCCGGAATTGGCGCTTGAACTCGAAGAAACCGGCTACGGCTCCATGGAAGCCGGCACCACAGCCGCCTGAGAAAGGATCGACGTGAGCACTGTACCTTCCGTGCGCAACAACTACTTTCAGTGCTTCGCGGAGTTCGAGCGAATGGCCGCCGCCGAAGCTCCGTGGTTGCGTGAATTGCGCCGCGAGGCCTTCGCCCAATTCTGCGAGAAGGGCCTTCCAACAACTCATGATGAGGACTGGCGTTTTACCAGTGTCTCTGCCATTGAAAACCTCGCGTTTCACCTGATGTTGGATGCCAGAGTCTCTCCGCACCAGATTGAGCCATGGCGAGTGCGTGGCGCAGGATGCCAGCTCGTGTTCCTCAACGGTAATTTTGTTCCTGAGCTATCGCTCCGGAATAAACTTGCGGATGGCATAGAAGTAACCGGACTAGCGCAGCAATTTAGCAATGGGGCACGGACAGTTCAAAGGCACTTCGGTCGCTACGTGGACCTTGATCGCGACAGCTTTTCCGCGCTGAATACCGCCTTCGCGCAAGACGGTGCTTACGTGCATATTCCCCGGGGCGTGGTTGTCGAAGAACCTATCTACCTGCTCTTTGTCTCGGTTTCAGACGCGTTACCGGTCATGAGCCACCCCAGAACTCTGATTCTTGCCGACGAGAACAGCCAAGCCACCATCGTCGAGGAATATGTATCCCTCGGCCAAGGCACTGCTCTTTGCAACGCAGTCACAGAGCTCGTGGCCGCCGATAATGCCGTGCTCTCTCATTACAGGATTGAGCGCGAGCAGGCCAATACGTTCAACATTTCTACCTTGAGTATGCACCAGGGACGCAGTGCGAATGTTGCGTCCCATTCCGTTCTGCTCGGTGGGGCGCTCGTGCGGAACAATGTGCATCCGGTTCTTGCCGGTGAAGGTGGCGAATGCCTGATCAATGGCTTATTTCTCGGCACCGGCCGTCAGCACCTGGATAACTACATGTTAGTCGAGCATGCCAGCCCTCACTGCAGCAGCCGCCAATTCTATAACGGAATTCTGGATGATCACGCACATGGTGTCTTTCACGGACGGATCATCGTGCACAAAGACGCGCAGAAAACCGATGCGAAGCAGACCAACCGCAACCTGCTCATCTCCGACGATGCGCAAATCGACACCAAACCGCAGTTGGAGATACATGCCGATGACGTGAAGTGCACCCATGGAGCGACGATTGGGCAGCTCGACGAAGAGGCTCTCTTCTACCTGCGCTCTCGTGGAATCGGCGAAGCGTCGGCGCGGAGTCTCTTGTTGCGGGCATTCGCAGGCGAGTGTCTTGCACGCATGAAGCAAGGCCCCGTGCGCAGACACGTCGAGGCATTGGTAAACCAATATGTACTGCGGTTCGCCCACACCGTTCAAACTCCGGGTGCGCAGATACATCTTGCCGGCGATTTGGGAGCGCTCGCATCATGAGTCACGGAACCGACGGCCAACGGCGGGAAGTTTCGACCGAGCAGGCCGTCTGGAATGAATTGAGGACGGTCTTCGATCCGGAGATTCCCGTCAACATTGCCGATCTCGGACTGATTTATTCCTGCGAGGTCATGCCTCTGCCGAATGAAACCAACAGGGTCGAAATCAAGATGACCTTGACTGCGCCCGGATGCGGAATGTCCGAAGTCATTAAATCGGAAATAGTGCGCAAGCTATCAGGCTTGTCTGGCGTCAAGGAAGTAATCGTTGAAGTTGTCTTTGATCCACCCTGGGATCCAAACCGCATCTCAGAAGCCGCGAAACTCCAGCTTGGCCTCGACCTGGATTTCGGCACGAGCACATCTGCGCTGCCAATCCTGAAGCCAGAACGTTAGAATCCGCTACTTGCAATTTCCGGTCTCACAGCCTGCATCTGCTGACGGGCTGCCATGCAAACCATATTCACCATTCCCATCAGTCCCAGTGACTTTCCCATTGAGAGCTCACGTCCGAAGATGCGATAGATTATGTCCGCCGGAACCTCAGCAACTTCATCCAGTGCTGCACCGGAAAGTGAACTGCCTAAAATGCTAGCCAACGCCTTGGCCGAGATTCCCTGTGGATTCTCTACCGCAAAGTAGTAGACAAGATTGCCCTTTGCCTCCGGCTCCCACCACACATACGCTTCCGATTCACATCCCGGAACGCGGCGCTCTGCCGGATACGGACGTTGAGCAATTCGCGGCGGCACCGGCCTGAATTGCTCTGCCAGCTCAATCAACATTTGAATACGATCGCCGCGGTCGAGAGTCTCCAGTGTGGCGACTAAACGTTCCAGCTGTTCAGGCAGCTGCTTCATCCCGCGCCTCTGCACTCGGATTTTCCACCGGCGCCTGGACAAGATTTCCCCACTCTGTCCAACTACCGTCGTAATTCCGAACCTTTGAGAAGCCCAGCAGATACCTGAGAACAAACCACGTGTGACTGCTCCGCTCTCCAATCCGGCAGTAGGCTATAACCTCGTCCTCTGGGCGCAGCTTATTCTCTTCCGTATAAATCTTCCGCAACTCAGCGGCGTCCTTAAATGTGCCGTCCTCCTGGTTCACCGCCCTACCCCATGGAACGTTCCGCGCGCCTGGTATGTGACCGCCTCGCAGCGCCCCTTCGTTTGGGTAATCCGGCATGTGCAACCGTTCACCCCTGTATTCCTCTGGGCTGCGGACATCGATCATAGGCAACTTCCCTTCCATATGTTTCAGCGTCTGATCACGGAAGGCGCGGAAGCGGGTATCGTCTCGTTCTGGCGCCTGGTAGTTGGTGGGCTGATACCTGGGAACATCGCGCGTGACCGGCCGATTCTCTTTGATCCACTTCAGTCGTCCGCCGTCCATAATCTTGGCCTTCTCGTGTCCAAACAACTGCAGCAACCAGAATGAGTAAGTTGCCCACCAATTGTTCTTGTCGCCATAGAGAACGATCGTAGTCTCCCGAGTCGCTCCTATTCTGCGCATCAGCCGTTCAAACGCGATACGTCCTAAATAGTCTCGCCGAATCGGGTCATTGAGATCTCTAGTCCAATCAATCTCAACCGCGCCAGGAATGTGATTGGAGCTGTATAGAAGCGGGTCCTCATCGGATTCCGCAATGCGAACAGCCGGATCATTCAGATGTTGTTCAACCCAATCTGTGGAAACCAGTACATCGGTCCTTGCGTACCCGCGCTCTCCAATACCTTTACTCATGTCAACCTCTGAGCTCATTCGATTTTTCGATGCAGAGGTTGGATGCGCGGAGCGCTATCCGGGTGGTAGAAACATTCCTTCCAGAAGATTAGGCATGGCAAAAAACG
Source organism: uncultured Acidobacteriaceae bacterium (assembly GCA_964559875.1). Taxonomy (GTDB): domain Bacteria; phylum Acidobacteriota; class Terriglobia; order Terriglobales; family Acidobacteriaceae; genus TOLSYN. The sequence goes on along the minus strand of CAZLJQ010000027.1, from coordinate 7,297 downwards.
CGGAATCGACGCAGCCACTCTGCTCAGGCACTTACAATCCGTGCTGCTCAGCAGAGACACGTCGATCCCGCTCTTGCCTTAATAATTTCCAGCTTTGCAGCTAGACGGTTAATGCCGCCGTCAACCTGCTCATGTCCGGTTCCTTTTCCAGTGATCTCACCAGTTGGATAATTCTCTCAGCCTTCTGCGTGGGCCACTTTGCGAACTCAGCACCACCCCGGAACTTGTCAGCCGTCTCTTCATACGTCATCGGATTCGAGGGACTCCCCTTAGCCATGAATGCCTGGCCAGAGATGATCTTGCCGTTCTTCAAGTGAATCTTGATAATGCTCGTCATCTTGTCGAAACCAGCAGCTTCCGCCTCCGGGTCAACATAGAAATTCACTCGCTTGATCCACTCCTGCACGTCGGGACGCTTCACCGTCTCATCCGTGAACTGCGCCACTCCAGCTCTGCGCTCCAATAGAAGAATGGCAAGACAGAATTCCATGCTGAACTTTGCCTGCAACCCATTCGTTGGACGGTGATGAAGGAGCGTCGTGGTCATCTTGGAATTCGCGCCGCAATCGATCCTCTCGACATCCGCTGGCTTGACGTCGTTTTGCTTCACCAGGGTTAGGAATTCCCACATCGCCGGGTGATTCAGCGATCCACAAGGGAATGGCTTTATCGATATTCCCGGAGAGACAAACGTCCAGGGCTTTCCGAGTTTGTCCATGATGGCATTGTTGTCATATCCGCCCCCGGCAGCGTTGAACCATCCGAACTGTGCCTCAAGGATGTTAGGCGCGGCCGTCCAGCCAAGCGCCGCAAGATCGGCAGCCACCGTTCCATTCTCAGCCGCGTGCCCTGCCTGGAAGGGCTTAGTCATGGTACCGAAGTTTTCGCGCAATCCTCCGGCTTCAGCGGCCACAATGCCCAGCGCATACGCGGTTTGCTGAGCGTTCAGGCCACGCATCTTGGCGCACGCCGCGGCGCTGCCAAATGATCCAGAGGTTCCAGTGGAGTGGAAGCCGTCGCCATAATGGCGGGGATTGATCGCCTCAGCAATCTTGCATTCCACTTCTACGCCGAGGTTATACGCAAGCAAAAAGTCTTTCCCCGGACGCCGTCCGAGTTCGCAGAGCGCCAGCACCGGCGGCAGCACCGGAACAGTTGGATGAGTAAGTAACCCGTAAACTCTGTCTTTCAACACGGCCAGTTGCGTATCGTCGAAATCGTCCGCGTGAATCCAAACGCCATTGGCAAACGCGGCGAAGCGAGCCGCGGATTTCCGGTTGGTTCCGATGATGCTGGCCTTGCCATTTGAGCCCAGTGATTGCACGTACTCCAGCACTGCATGACGATGTTCGGAACACGATCCAGCCAATGCATTGCCAAATTCATCAAGTAGCGATTTCTTTCCAAGTTCGAGAACCTCGGGCGGAATGTCCTCATACCGGGTGTTCACGACGAACTCGCAGACATACTTGGTAAGACCGGGCGCACCGGCTTTCGGAACCGAGGCGGCGGGCTTTGCGCCTTCCTGCGTTTGCGCGTTGCCCAATGACGCTCCGCTGGTGAGAGCAAGGCCTGCTACCGCCAATGACGATTTACAGAAATCGCGACGTATCATTCCAATCCTCCGAGGAGTCGAATTCATTTCCAGTTGCGCCCGGAGCTTCCTCTCGGGAAGATCCGGGCGCAGTTCAGTTCCACGTCACCTTAGCGTGCGATTTTAGAGAGCGTCGCAGACCGCCTCCGTCACTTGGACGGTCGTAGCCGCTCCTCCCAGATCAGGGGTCGAGACGCTTCCCGACGCCGTCACCTTTTCTACGGCTTTCATCAGTCGTGCTGCTCCCTCTTTTTCGCCTAAGTGCTCCAGCATCATCGACGCCGTCCACAGTGCACCAATCGGGTTGGCAATTCCCTTGCCCATAATGTCGAAGGCCGAGCCATGAATCGGTTCGAACATCGACGGGTAGATACGCCGGGGATCAAGGTTAGCGGTTGGCGCAATACCCATGCTGCCCGCCAGTGCTGCCGCCAAATCGCTCAAGATGTCAGCGTGCAGGTTGGTGGCAACAATCACATCCAGGCTCTTGGGCTTGCCCACCATGCGGGTCGTCACTGCGTCTACCAACATCTTGTCGACCGTAACGTCGGGGAAGTCGAGAGCGACCGCGGCCGCCAACTCATCCCATAGCACCATGCCGTGGCGCTGCGCGTTGGACTTGGTCACCACGGTCAGCATCTTGCGTGGGCGCGCCTGTGCCAGTTCAAAAGCGTATCGAATGATGCGGGTTACCCCAGCGCGCGTGAAGATCGCGGTTTCGGTCGCGATTTCCTCGGGATGGCCGCGATGGGCGCGTCCGCCGTGACCGGCATATTCGCCTTCACTGTTCTCGCGCACAATCACCCAGTCGAGATCGCCCTCTTCAACTCCTCGCAACGGACTCGTGATACCAGGAAGAATGCGCGTCGGACGCACATTGGCATATTGGTCGAAGCCTTGGCAGATTTTGAGCCGCAAGCCCCATAGGGTGATATGGTCCGGAATATCCGGATCGCCCACTGCACCAAAATAGATAGCGGAGAACGGCCTGAGCCGCTCTAGTCCATCCTCGGGCATCATGAGCCCGGTCTTGCGGTAGTAGTCCGATCCCCAGGGGAAGTTTTCGAACCCGAGGCGGAAATCGCCGCATTTGGATTCCAAAGCCTTCAGCACGGCGACACCGGCGGGAATAACTTCTTTGCCGATACCGTCAGCCGGTATGGTGGCAATGGTGTAAGTACGCATGGTATTTCCTCTCTACGCTTTTCCTTGACCGTTAAGTTGCTCGTTGAGCGTGTTCATGTCGATCGCACCAACCCGGCGGGCAATCACCATGGCGCCCACAGCGTTGCCCAATGTGTTCGTGAAGCCGCGCGCCCGCGACATGAATGGATCGACGCCAAGCAGCAGCACCATTCCTGCGACCGGAATCTTGCCGATCGAGGAAAGCACCGCCGCCAGCGTGATAAACCCGGAGCCCGTGACGCCAGCCGATCCCTTGGAGGCAATCATCAGGACACCCAAAACAATCGCCGTGTCCATCAGTGTCAGGTGAACGTTGGTTGCCTGGGCGATAAACAGCGCTCCAAGTGTGTAGTAAATGCATTGACCATCGGGGTTGAAAGTGAGCCCAGACGGGATGGTGATACCCACCACGGTTTTCGAAACGCCAAGGTTGACCAGCTTTCCCATCACTTGTGGCAGAACCGATTCGGAAGAGCCGGTTGCGAACACAGTCACCAGTTCGTCCTTGATGTACTTCATCAGCTTCCACAGGCTGAAGCCGCTGAACATGGAGATCAGGTTCAGCACCACCACAATGAACAGGCCGACGGTCAGGTACATCGCTCCCACTACCTTGCCCATCGACACCACTGATCCCAGTCCATATTTCCCAACCGTGAAAGCGATGGCGCCCAAAGTGCCAATCGGTGCCAGCCGCATAATCAGCCGGACAATGGAGAACATCGATTCGGAGAGGGATTCCAGTACATCCACCAGCGGCTTCACGCGATGCCGATTCATTGACAAGACGACGCCGAGCAGAATGGAGAAGAAGATGATCTGAAGCACGTCGTTCTTCGAGAACGATTCCACTACGCTGTTAGGAATAATGTTGAGCAGGAAATCCTGCCAGCCCGGAGACTTCGCCGCCGTAAAGCCTGCAATCGCCTTCGTATCCAGCGTCGCCGGATTGATGTTCATACCGGCGCCTGGCTGCAGGATATGGACTGCCAACAATCCCAGTATCAGCGCAAAGGTTGATACCACCTCGAAGTAAACCAGGCAGAGCACGCCAACGCGTCCCAGTTCCTTCATGCTTTCCATCTTGGCAACGCCCAGGATGACGGTGAGCGCAATCACCGGCGCAAACACCATCTTGATGAGCCGGACGAAACCGTCGCCGAGCGGCCTCAGAGCCTCGGCAAAATGGGGGTAATACTTGCCCAGCAAAACTGCAATGATGGTCGCAACGACCACCTGGAAGAAGAGATCTCGAACGATCGAAGAGAACATCGACCGCCGACGCGGAGCCGCTGCCTGCAAAGCACTCATCGACTTGCCCCTTTTAATGTGAAAGCTGGTTTGGTGCCATTCCTTGTCAGCCGATCGCCGCGGCGATGGCCTTGCCTACATCGGTGGTGCTGGCGTTCCCCTTCAGGTCGGGAGTGAGCGGCCCGTTGGTCAGAACAGTCTCAATTGCCTTGACGATGGAATCGTGTGCCGCCCGATATGTGGCGCTTCCTTTGCCGAGGAAATCGAGCATCATCGCCGCCGACCAGATGGCGCCGATGGGGTTGGCGATGTTCTTGCCATAGATGTCTGGTGCCGAGCCATGAACCGGCTCGAACAGCGAAGGGAAAATCCGCTCGGGATTCAGATTGGCTGACGGGGCAATGCCAATGGTGCCAGTGCACGCCGGCCCCAGATCGGACAGGATGTCGCCAAACAGATTGGACGCCACCACAACATCGAAGCGCTCCGGGCTCAGCACAAAGCGGGCCGTCAGGATGTCGATATGGTATTTATCCCATCGAATGTCCGGGTACTTGGCGGCCATCGTCTCCACTCGCTCGTCCCAGTAAGGCATGCTGATGGAGATGCCGTTCGACTTGGTAGCCGAGGTCACATGCTTCTTCGGTCGCGTGGCAGCCAGGTCGAAGGCGTATTTGAGCACCCGGTCCACGCCCTTGCGGGTGAACACCGCCTCCTGCACAACGAACTCCCGGTCCGTGCCTTCGAACATGCGTCCACCCACCGCCGAATATTCGCCTTCCGTGTTCTCGCGCACGATCATCATGTCGATGTCGCCCAGTTTCCGGCCCGCCAGTGGCGCCGCCACGCCGGGCATCAGCCGCACCGGGCGAAGGTTGATATACTGATCGAAGCCGCGCCGGAACTGGATCAGCGATCCCCACAGCGAAACATGGTCGGGCACCACTGCGGGCCATCCAACCGCGCCGAAGAAGATTGCCTCGTAGCCCTTCAGCTGCTCGAACCAGTCCTCCGGCATCATCCGCCCGTGCTTCAAATAGTATTCAACGCAGGCCCAGTCGAAATGATCGGCCGCGATGGCTATGTTGAAGTGAGCCGCCGCAGTCTCAAGGGCACGCATTCCCTCCGGCATCACTTCTTTTCCTATGCCGTCACCGGCAATCACCGCGATTTTATGTGCTTCCATGTTTCGCCCCCTGCGATTCTCAAATTCTTTGGATTTAGTAATTAAGCTTGGAAATTATCATTTCTTTTGGTTGAAATAACCAATTAAGATGTAAATACAGAAGACACAATGCATGAATAATCTACCTCCTCTCAAAGATCTGCGGCTATTTTGCGCGGTAGTGCGCAATAACAGTTTTATTGCCACAGCCAGAGAGTCTGGCGCATCTCCTGCATACGTCACCAAGCGGATCGCCATGCTGGAAGAGGTACTGCACGTGCGTCTGCTTCACCGCACAACCCGGCGCGTAAATGTAACCGAGGATGGGGAAATCGTCTTTCGATGGGCTCAGCGGATTATTGACGAAGTGGGGCAGATGGCCGAAGCGGTCACGACGGCAAAAACCGTTCCCCGTGGGTTGCTGCGAATCAGTTCGAGCGCCGGTTTTGCGAGGAAGCGTCTTGCCCCTGCTCTCTCCGACCTTGCCCAGCGCTATCCATCGTTGCAGATACAACTCGAACTGCTTGCCCGGCCCATTGATCTCATCGGCGAAGGCTTCGACATCGATATCAGGATCGGAGGCGAGTCCGCGCCGAACCTTATCATCAAGCGCATCGCCGCCAACTCCCGCATCCTGTGTGCTTCGCCCGCCTATCTGGAACGGCGCGGTACGCCGGCAAGCGTCCTTGATCTGGAACAGCACGACTGTATCGTGATTCGCGAGCGCGACCAGAGTTTCGGTGTCTGGAAACTGAAAGGCGCAAATGGAATCGAAACGGCCCGCGTCTCCGGTCCACTATCCTGCAACAACGGCGAAATTGTTCATCAATGGGCTGTGGCTGGACACGGAGTAATTCTTCGTTCCACATGGGACGTGGATTCCAGTCTAAGGGATGGGCGTCTCGTCCGAGTGCTCCCTGGCTATGAACAGGAGGCGGATATCACCGCTGTCTATCCCGTGCGATTGAGTGAATCGGCAAAGGTCCGCGTATGCGTCGAATTTCTCACCCGCCGCCTCGGTGGCAAAGAACTGGCCGCTTCCACTTCGTACTAAACCACATCTGGTGGCCCAGAGTTGGCTCTGTTTGTCCAGTTCCAACTCTGTGGCGACAAACGGCTCCGGGAGAATCTTTCTCTGACGCGACCGTCGAGTTCGGAAAACAATCTGTCGATCGCTACGGAATGCAGACATGTACCAATAAGTAATTACATGCAAATAACGTTTAGCAAGGAAGGCACTCTTTTTCAAAATCCGCGCAACCATGTACCGTTCCGCCACCTCCGCCCTCGAAACGATTATCACAATCGTCAATCGTGGGCGTCGGCAGCAGTAGCGACCCAAGACAGCATTTCGGCGAGAATCGCTCTGCTGATGTTGGTTCAGTCAACCGAAATTCAGCGGTACATTTCCCTGTAATAAACGATCAAGTCCACAGGCGGCGGCGTGTGTCCCAGTGCGCGCAGAAAACCGGAGACTTGGCCACGGTGATGGGTCCCGTGATTCGCAAAATGCAGCACAATCTGCCAGGCCGGTGTTACATACGCATTGCCCTTCGTATCCTTGTAGGCAACACCCTTCAGAATGGAGTCCTCGGTCAGTTGAGCGCCCCATTGTTTCCACCGTTCCATCAACGCGGGCCAGTCATTCTTTAGCACGGCCAGATGCATATCCTTCTCCGGATCCATATAAACTGCCGGAGGATTTCCTTCGATCCGGCCAAGCCAGGCGCGGTCCGAAGCGTAGACATGCACCAAGGTGCCGAGGACACTGTTATAGGCGGAACCGAAGTCTTTCGTTAGTTCCTGAGGGTCCAGCGCACTTGCTGCTTCAACCAATCTGCGGCTAGCCCAATCGGTGTAGTTCAGATGATTTCGGAGTACATCCACTGTCATTGCCATAAGTACGCACAGTGTACATCTGAAGCTGATTCACCGAAAGTCGAAGACAAGAGATTCGCAGACCAGCTTAACCATGTATCACAGGAGGCGCCCGCACAATCTCATGCGGGCACCTCCGAATGTTGGGCGCTGGCCGCGGCGTACTCTACCGCGTTCTTTTAAGCCTGCACTCTTACGACAACCTTGATCGCATCTTCAACCCG
>CAZLJQ010000026.1:0-69971 GCA_964559875.1 uncultured Acidobacteriaceae bacterium | reverse complement strand
TGTTGGTGGCCGACGAGTACATCAATTTCAACACGCGGTTGGCCTATCACTTCACCCTCGTCGATGCCTGCCTATCGCCCATCACGAGCCACAACTATATTTCCTTCCGCTTCGCCGGGGGAGGCGCCACTCCGTACCGGCGCAATCTCAGGGCCTGCTTCGTCGAGTCTTGTCTGGCGCATTACGGATTCCTGGTGGACCGCCGCAATGACCTGGTGAATGCATGGTTTAAGAAGGGACCCGCGGACGAGACCGAAACTCGGCTGGATATCATTGGGCGTCTTATGGCTTGCACCAGCCAATTGGATATGTACATGACCAGCAATGCAGTGATGCGGCGTTACGTCCAGCAATTTCTGGACGGCAACTACGGTTTTCGGATCGACAATGAAGCGAACGCAAAGCCGACGGTCGTTGAGCGCTAGAACACATTCGCGGAGGCCGCAAAGCTGATTTGATTTCGGGTATCTGGAGCTTCGGTTGGTCCTGGGCGATCCATGCCAGGCAGGAGTGTTATGTCAATCATCACCGTTTCCAGAGGTTCCTTTAGTGGCGGAAAAACTCTAGCCGAGTGCCTGTCCCGAAAACTCGGATACCGCTGCGTCGATCGCGATGTCATCATTGAAAGAGCGGCCGCGTCAGGCATCTCGCAAAACGACCTCAGAGAGGCACTGCAAAAACCTCCGGGGTTTCTGGAGCGCTTCAGCCACAAGAGATACCGTTATCTCGCCTTGATTCAGGCTGCCCTCATTGAGGAAGTCCGGACCGGGAAAGCAATCTACCATGGCCTGGCGGGTCACCTGCTGCTTCAAGGCGGACCTCATATCCTGCGCACGCGGATCATCGCACCGATGGAATATCGAATCCGCTCAGCGCGGAACCAGCTTAAGATCAGCCGCGACGAGGCCATCGCCTACATCGAGAAAGTCGATCAGGAAAGACAGAAGTGGACACAGTTCCTCTACGGTGTGGATTGGGGGGATCCCGCCCTCTATGACATCGTGCTCAACTTGGAGCACACAGATATTGAGCAGGCCTGCAACACCATCTCCACGCTCGCGGTGCAAAGATGCTTCGAATTCACTCCGAGGTGCAAAAAGCAACTCGATGACATGGCCTTGGCCAGCCGGGTCAAGGCAACCCTGGCCATCCATGCGTCCACTTCGGAGCTTGAGATGGAGGTCACCGCAGACGGCGGTGCCGTCTGCATGCGGGGAAACGTTCCGGATTCCCAGTTCGAAGAAGTGAAGGACATTGCTCGCGCAGTGCCCGGTGTAATAGACCTCTACCTGCAGGAAACGAAGTAACATCTTAGCCATTCAGGCAGGAGAAACCCTGTATATGTGCGGCGTGGCCCGTCTGCGCTACTGGTGCCCGAGTCCCGCCGTCAGCGCCTCTGTGAGATCATTGCCGGGCAAGACTATTACGGGTATATCTCTTACGAACACGAGGAACTGGCATGGACGAGACACTGGCGGCGAAGGTGATTGCCGAGATCGCCGCAGTCAAGAAGATTCCGATTGAGAGAATTACCGTCGACAGCACGTTTGAAGAATTATCAATGGACAGCCTGGATGCGATGAACTTGCTTTTCTCGCTGGAGGAACACTTCGGCGTGTCGATTCCCGATGAGGCTGCGAACTCCATCAAGGACGTGCGCAGCACGGTAGCAGGAGTCGAACGGCTGCTGGCAGAGAAATCCGGGGCGCAGGGTTGAGCAACGCTGCAGGACGGCGTGTAGTGGTCACAGGCACCGGAATTGTTTGCGCGCTCGGATTGGGCGCTGCCGAGTGCTGGGGTGCGCTGCGCGAGGGGCAATCCGGGATTCGTCCGATTCAATCCACGGACGTAAGCGGGCTTCGCTTTCAAAATGGGGCCGAGGTCCGAGGATTCCGCGCGGAAGATTATTTCGAATCCTCGCGATGCGACCAAATGGATCGCTTTGCGCAGTTTGCCGTAGTGGCGGCGCGGCAGGCGGTGCGCGAAGCGGGCTTCAACCTCTCACCCGAGACTCACTCCATCGCAACTCCATTTGGCGAAGCCTGCGCACGGATCGCGGTTGTGACCGGGACCTCGATGGGCGGGCAGACGAGCCTCGACCGCGGCTTCGTTGCCATCTATAAAGAAGGCCGCCCACGTCCTCATCCCTTCACCATTCCACTCACCATGTACAACGCAGGCGCAAGTCAGATCGCGATGGATCTAGGGATCACCGGGCCTGCGTTCACCATCTCCACCGCCTGCGCCTCGGCGACGCACGCCATTGGGCAGGCTTTCTGGATGGTTCGCTCCGGCGCCGTTGAGGCAGCGCTCTGCGGCGGCAGCGAGGCGCCCTTCAGCCCTGGAATTCTGCGGGCATGGGAAGCCATGCGGGTAGTAACGCCGGATGTCTGCCGTCCATTCTCGCGCGACCGCAAGGGGCTGACCCTTGGCGAGGGCGGAGCGATGCTGTTTCTGGAGACTGCGGAGCGGGCAGCCGCGCGCGGAGCAAAGGTGCTCGGCGAAGTCGTCGGCTTCGGCATGTCAGCCGACGCCGGACACCTCACCCTGCCCTCCGTGGATGGGCCCGTAGCGGCGATGCGCTCGGCCCTGAACGATGCCGGAATGGCGGCCGTCGATGTGGGTTACATCAATGCGCACGGCACCGGGACGTTGGCCAACGATGCGACCGAGACGCAGTCGATTCGGCGGCTCTTTGGCACTCACGCGGAGAAGCTGGCGATCAGTTCCACAAAGTCGATGCACGGACACGCCTTGGGTGCAGCCGGAGCGATCGAGGCGTTTGCAACTCTCATGGCGCTGAGTGAGGGCATTCTGCCGCCAACCGTCAGCTATACCGAGGCCGATCCTGAATGCAACCTGGACGTAGTACCCAACATCGCACGCGCGAGGCCGGTTGAATTTGCGCTCTCGAATTCATTCGCCTTTGGCGGACTGAATGCCGTACTCGCGCTGCGCCGATGGGAGGGAAATTGAGGCGGGTTCCGCAGTGCGAGATATTGGACGACGATACGCTGAATCCGGAGTCGGCCATGGAATCGCTTGGCGATCTGCGTCAGGTGAATCGATGGTTTGGCGGGGTGGCTACCACCGCCGATCTGCTGCGGCGCGCAATGCGAAGAACTGGCCTGCGTTCGGCCCGCGTTTTGGAAGTGGCAGCCGGAGATGGATACTCCATCGCGCGCGCCGTCCAGCGGTTGCAGATGGAAAATCTAAAAGTGGAGCCGCTCTGCCTGGACCGCCGCGAGCTGCGTCAGGGTGCTCATTGCTGCAAGCACTCAATGGTCGGAGACGCATTGGAGCTTCCCTTCCCGCCAGCGAGTTTTGATTTTGTGAGCTGCGGGCTCTTTGTGCATCATCTTGCTCCGGCGCAGGTCATTGCCTTTGTGAACGGCGCGCTTACCGTGGCGCGTCATGCTGTGCTGATCAACGATCTGCGGCGCAGTCCGCTACACCTGGCACTGGTTTACGCCGGGATGCCGATCTTCCGCAGTCGCATTGCATTCGTCGATGGACTGGCCTCGGTCCGCCAGGCGTACACCCCTAAAGAGTTGGCCTGGCTCATCGCACAGACGAATACGGCATCTTTAGAGATTCGTACCAGATACCTGTTTCGCATGGGCGCAATCGCGTGGAAGTGGCGTCCCGCAACTCTGCTCGACTAAGAACGTTAGTGAACAGGCTGTGATTCTTGCGCCCGCCTGCGCGCCTGATCGGCTTCAGCAGATCGCCCCTGCGCGGCGTAGCAATCCGCCAAAAGGTTCCAACGCTGCGGCTCAGGGGCAAGCTGCATGGCCTCCTCGGCGTACACTGTGGCCTTCTGAGCATCATGCAGGGCAAGCCAGGCGCGGCTGCGCCCATCGGCCACCCTGGCGCGGAATGAAGGGTAACTCGGCAACGGTGCCAGCTTCTGTCCAAATCGCTCTGCACGGTCAAAAGCCGAAAGCCCTTCCTCCGGCTTGTTCGTTGCAACTTCGAGATTGCCAAGCAATCGGTAACGCTCTGCCGGAAAGATGGCGAGGTCGGCTGAATGCTGCACCGCCCATGCCGCCTGGGAGTAGTCCTTCTTCTCGATGTAAAGCCGCGCCAGCAGAAACCAACCTTTGTCCGTCGGCCGCATGCTCAGAGCGTGGCGGAAGCGCGCCTCTGCCTCGGCGAACCTGCCGTTAGCCTGAAGCAGTTGTCCGGCAAGCAGCGAGAGATTGGCGTCGCCGGCGAAAAGCTCCTCTGCCTGTGCGATCGCGTCGGCAGCTTCGGCGTCGCGTCCCAGGACGTAGTACACCGAGGCGGCGTTTGCGTAAAAATTGTAGAGTTTAGCGCCTCCATTTGCCGTGGAGCGATCAACCCTGGGCGGTATGATGGGCTGCCGTGCGCAGTCAATTGCCAGATGACTGATCCACGGCTGATTCTGTGGCAGGTTGCGAAGCAGGACGATGGAGACTTCGTCGAGATAGACAGGCCTCCACTCGCTGCTCTCGCAGTAGGCCTTCAGGGGAACCGACTCCAACGCACCGAAGCGCGCAAGCGAAAGCAGGATGGTGTTGATCCCTCGGAGGTCGGCTTCCCGCGTCCACGAGTCGGGCGGCGAGCTTACAAGCGTGCTTTGCTCGGCCAGAATGGCCCCGCCAAATGGAATGGCGCGCCCGTCGGCAAAGTCGCGATAGCTGGGACCAAGGCGAAGCGTAAGGTATCCACCATCGTTGTAGTCGTGGAAAAGCTGCGTGGGTAGCGCATTGTGCTCGATGAATTCGGCGGCGTGCTCCGGATACCACCACGACAGTCCGGGCCCAAACGTCGCGATCTCGCCGGTGGCCAGGTATGAGCGGTTGCTGACCGTATCGGCGATGCGCAGCAGACCCAGTACTGCCACCAGCAAGCAGGCCACCGGGGCCAGCACACGCAACGGTGGCCGCTCCAGCAATTTTACTGGCGCAGCAAAGACCTCTCCCGCGGCGACAATCACCACCACCGCGAACAACGCCTGGAAGCGCAGATGATCTACAGAAATGTAGGCCGCGCCGACAAGCAGAATCGCCATTCCGAACTGGCGGCGACAGAGCGCGGCCAGTGCAGCCGCGCCCGCCAAGAGCAGCAGCCACCAGTAACTGCTGTTGGGGTCGCGAAGCTGAAGCGCGCTGGCGAAAGAGGCCGCGCTCAGGTGCACGCCCGACCACTCACCGACCTCCACGCTCTGTATCCGTGTCACCCGGCCCTGTGCGGCCAGCCCCTCATAGACCCGTACACCCCAGGGATTAATGAGCGTGGCGAGCAGGGTGGCGGCAATCCAAGGTGCCGCGCGCTTCATCCGCGCACGGGCCTGTTGGCGGCCTGAACCGAAGAAAGATTCACCCAGTTCCAATGCCGCGTACGAGACCAACAAAACGATTCCTCCAATGAAGCCGGGGTGAGTGTTCACCCAGGCGATCATGACCACGGGAAGAAGCCATAGCCAACTTTTTTCTTCCCGCCTGTGCTGACGCAACAATGCCAGGAAAACAGCAAAAAACAGCGTAGTGAAAAGCTCCGCCCGGGGCGCGGTCCGATAGACGATCGAAGGCACGGCGAAGATGGCCAGCGCAGATGTGAGAAACCTCGGAGTACCCGATAACGGGGACCGGCCAACAGATGATTCAGACGCTGACGCCGGGCGTCCCATGGCAATTGCGACCACAGCCAAGCAGGCGACGGCGTTCACCCACGAGAGCGCTGCAAAGCCACCGGCGGCATAGGCCACGTAGAGCAGTGCACCACCGAAAGACGGATAGATCCAGGGAACACCGTATGCGGTGTAGGAGAGAAACTCGGTTCGCGGCACCTGGTGATGAGTCACAAGGTAGCGGCCCATCGCCACGATCCATCCAACATCGAAGTCGGCAACTGTGCGCAATCCGGCGACAAATGCGTAGGACAATGCAATCGCAAATAATGCCCACGCCGCGATGCGCAAGCTTCGCTCGGTGATTCGGTCCATTCGGAGATCCTGTGCGGCCATCATAGCCGACCCGGCGCGCAAGCACCACATCTGCGCGACTCGCGCGCAACTCCGCAGTTATTTCCGCTTGCCGGTTGCCGCGGGCAGCACAAATCCGTAGTGCGCCAGCAAGGCTGCGATCTCCGGCCGGCGAATGTAGTCAAGAAAGAGCGCGGCGGTAGCCTTGTCCCTGGAACTCTTGAGAATGACGGCGGCCTGTTCCAGAGGCGCATAGTCAGAGGCCGGCAGTTCTGCAAAGCGGCCAGCGGATTTCATCGCCGGACTCACCGCCAGCGAGAGCGCAACAATGCCTGCGTCGGCATTGCCCGATTGCACAAACTGCGCCGCCTGCGAGATGTTCTCTCCCATCACGAGCTTACCCTGCAGCGCGTCGTAGAGTCCTTCCTTCTTGAGGGCTTCCACTGCGGCGCGGCCGTACGGAGCATGTTGCGGGTTGGCGATCGCAATCTTGCGAACCTGGGGCGAGAGCAGTGTGCGCAGCCCCTGCGAGGGATCGACAGCGGAGCGATTCGGAACGTAAAGCACAAGTTTGCCAACGGCGTACTTGTAGATCGAGCCCGGCTGCGTCAGTCCTTCAGATTCGAGACGCTGCGGATACTGCATGTCGGCGGAGAAGAACAGGTCGAAAGGTGCGCCGTTTTCAATTTGCAGCAGGAACTGTCCCGAAGAACCAAAGTTTAGTTTCACTTTCCTGCCCGTTTCCTTCTCGAACCTCGCGGCGACCTCAGGAAAAACGGAAGTAAGATCCGCCGCAGCGGCAACTGCAATCTCCTGCGCAGTGGCAAATGCAGTGCAGCAGCAAAAGATCACAACGAGCAGAAATTTCTTCATGATTTCTCCATCCACCAAATAGAAGATATGAGCTGCCGGTCAAGCCTCCTTGCCCTTCCAAATGCTTCCGGCAATCACTACGGTGATCAATTGCACCAATATGATCAGCGCAACACAGGCCTTCCACTGGCCAAAGCGCCACAGCATTCCGGGCAACACCCCGGCGAAGCTGCCACCAATGTAATAGAACATCACGTAGAGTCCCGAGGCGGAAGCGCGACCACCAGACTGTGATTCGCGTTGGATATAGCTGGTGGAAGCCGACTGGCACACGAAGACTCCCGAGGAGCACAGTGCAAGACCAAGCAGGATCACCATCAGATTCGGAACCAGCGTCAACAGAATTCCCAAAATACCGGCCATCACCGCGCCAATGAGCGCAACCCGTGAACCGAAGCGCGAGATCCAGACACCACCGAGAGGTGTGATGATGAGTCCCACAAGATAGACCATGAAGAGCGCTCCCAACTGCGCGGGAGAAAGCTCGAACGGCGGTGCGGCAAGATAGAAGGTGATATAGGTGAAAGTTGCTACCAGCGTAAACAGCACGTTGAATCCGACTGCATAGGTCGCAAGCAACTGCGGATTGCGGAGATGGCGCGCGATATTGGTCTCGTCCTCGGCTCCGTCGGGCAGCGGCGAGTCATGCGGCAGCCAGCGTAAGAGAAGAAGTCCGAAGACAATGTCGAGACCTCCAATGGCGACGAATCCGTTGCGCCAACTGGGCTCGACGAATGGAATCAGATGGTGGGTAGCCGCAACCCCGGTAAGGACGCGCCCCAGAAAACCGCCGAGCACGGTGCCGCTCACATAGATCGATATCACCTGGGGCACGCGATGGCGCGGCCACTCCTCGGCAATGTACGCAATCGTGACGCCGAAGACTCCCGGCATGGCAAGTCCCTGCAGAAAACGCCAGAAGACCAGCATCGATAGGCTGCCTGCGGTCGCCGCTAAAACGGTGGGCAGCGCAAGCAGAAAAATGGAGAACACGATGATCCTGCGGCGTCCAACCCGCTCGGCCAGAGCTCCGCAGAATGGCGCGCTAAGGGCGACGCCCAGCGTAGCGGCACTTACCGTTCGACCCACTTCGGACTCGGATGCTCGGAAGATCTGCTCGAGGAGCGGCAGCAGCGGCTGCGTAGCGTAGAGATTAAGAAATGCGCCGATTGCGGCGAGCGTCACAGCAATCACCGCGCGCGTGTCGGGAACACTGCGGTTCGCAACAGCTAAGGTCGGATCGCTTGTAGCGGATTGACCAACGCCCAGCATCGCATCGGCAGTCTTACTGCTGGACAAATGATCTGCTTCCCTGAACCCTGACATGACACCTCAACTCTAAGCGTACCACTGCCGGCAGTAGTAGGTAGAAATGGGAGGTGCAAAGCCCCGCGCCTACAGGAAGCGCAGGCCAATGGAGTGCGAACGGATATAGCGCACTTCCACAGACATCTCTGTTTTGTTGCCCGTAGCAGGTTCAACAACCGTAACCACCAGTCGCTGGCCCTTGAGCAGGGCCATTCGTGCCCACGGAGAAGACGGATCGATCTGCAACCCACCTCCGCCGGTCTCCACCACGCGCCCCAGGTCGTTGCCGTTCTCATCCACCACAAATGCAGCCGCGGGAAGACCAACGCGTTCAAACTCGCGCCGATCCATCAATGGCTTTTCGTTCCGCGGCTTAGGCGATGGGGCGGAAGTCTTTTTTCGGATCATGGCGCCAATTTTTCCCCGCAAACTGCGTTCATCCAAGGCAAAGCTTGGAAATGGTCATCAACTGCATGTTCGAGGTTCCTTCGTAAATGCTGCCGATCTTGGAATCGCGGAAGAACTTCTCCACCGGATAATCCTTGGTGAAGCCACAGCCTCCGAAGATTTCGACGGCCTGGGAAGCTACGCGTTCGGCCACCTGGGAGGAATAGAGCTTAGCCATGGCCGCTTCCTTCAGGAAGGGTACTCCGGCATCCTTCATACGCGCAACGTTGTACACCATCAGACGAACCGCCGTGATCTCCGTAGCCATCTGTGCCAATTGAAAGGCAACAGCCTGAAATTGGGAGATCGGCTTCCCGAATTGCTTGCGCTCCTGCGAATATTTCGCCGCACTCTCCCATGCCCCCTGGGCTAGGCCAAGCATCTGCGCCGCAATGCCGATACGGCCCTCGTTCAGGGTCTCGATTGCGACCTTGTATCCCTTGCCCACCTCGCCCAGCAGGTTCTCCTTGGGAACCTTGCAATCGTCGAGAATTAGCTCTGTGGTGCTGGATGCCCGGATGCCGAGTTTGTCTTCTTTCTTGCCAATGCTGAAGCCGGGAAATCCCTTCTCCACGATGAAGGCTGTAATTCCCTTGTAGCCAGCGCTGGGGTCCACCGTCGCAATAATAATGAAGAGGTTGGATTCCTTCCCGTTAGTGATCCATAGCTTCTGCCCATTCAGCAGCCAGTGGTCCCCCTTGTCCTCGGCGCGAGTCTGCAAGGCGAACGCATCCGATCCGCTGCCCGCCTCGCTCAGCGCGTAGGAGCCAACCCACTCGGCGGCCATCTTCGGCAGATACTTCTGCTTCTGCGCCTCGCTGCACCAGCGGATCAGCGCATTGTTGACCAGGGTGTTCTGCACGTCCACCAGCACTCCCACCGATGGGTCCACGCGCGAGAGCTCTTCGACCGCAAGAATCGCCTCGAAGAACGTGCCCCCAGCTCCACCGTACTGCTCCGGAATCTCGATGCCCATGATTCCGAGCTGGTGAAACTGCTCGACAAGCGAGTGATCCATCACGCCGTGCTCGTCCATCTCCCTTACCAGCGGACGCACGGATTCTTCGGCAAATTTGCGAATGTTATCGCGAAAAAGCTGCTCGTCTTCAGTCAGGACAAGCAGTGGCTTCGGCTGCAATTCACGTCCGGGAGTAGCTGTCATGGAAAATCCGCGGCCTCGCAAGGTAAAGATGACAGATCGCCGATTGTATTCAGTTTCCCATGGGAGCGCAACGGGGAGGGCAAGGCTAACGTCGGTAGACGACTTTCAGACTCTCGTGCTCCAGCAGTTTCTTGTATTGCGCTCGGGCATGCACCGCCCACGGACCTTGGTTATCCAGCTTGAGATAGGCCCGCCAGTGCTTGATCGCCAGCCGAGGCTGCCGCGAGCGCTCATAGGCAAGCGCCAGGTTGTAATGAGCGTCCGCATAGGTGGGAGCAAGTTGCAGCGCAACCTTGTAGGCTGCAATTGCCTCTTCTAGACGCTGGGTTTCATCCAGCACGTTTCCAAGGTCGAAGTAGGCCAGCGCGTATCGCGGATCGCATTCGATAGCCGCCCGGTAATACTCCTCCGCCTTCTCGTAGTCCGACTTGTTGTAGTACAACGTGCCAAGATTAATGTGTGCCGGGGCGTATTTAGGATCGAGCTTCAGAATCTGTTTGTAGCTGGAAATTGCCTCTTCCGCAGTGGATGGATCTTCCTCCAGTGCCACGCCACGAGCGAACAAATCCCCGACCGACTCGCAGGTCGATACCGGACGCATACCTGCGGTGTGTTCGATCAACTGGCCGGAGTCGTTGAAGTCCATGATAAGTTGCCCGTTGATAGGGTCCAGCGCTTTGCCGCCCGTGCGAAAGGCAACGTGCGAACCAAAGGAGAATGATCCTGCCTCAAGCAGCGGATTCTCCATGCCGGCTACTCGCGCCTGCATTGCCTGCAGCGAGGCGAGAATCGTCGCGCTTTTCACCCGCTTGGCACGCAAATCGCGCACCTTTTTTACTTGGAGAAGGTCAAAAAAGGAAAAGGAGTCACGTACAGCCACCAAGCCGGCTCGTTGCCACCCGCTCAGTTGCCGCGCCGTAATCCGAAGAATCCTAAGTAAGTCTGAACGTTCGAAGTGGGTCACTGTTGTTTTTGTTCGGCGTTCAAACTCATTATTGTCAGCGCCCCATGGAATTGCAAGGGGAATCGCAGAACTCGCGGGAAGCCGAGGTGCAGTGCAGGAAATGCCCTAATAGCAATGCAGATTGGGAAATCGGACGTCTCTGCTGTGCTGCACGGGAGCACACGGTTCGCGACCGTGGCTCTTTACGAAAATGCAAAGCTCCCTTTACTATAGAAAAGGTTTCGCCGACGTAGCTCAGTTGGTAGAGCAGTCGATTCGTAATCGACAGGTCATCGGTTCAAGTCCGATCGTCGGCTCCATATTTTTCAACTGCCCCGCTCCCCTGCGGGGTTTTCTCGTTACAGGGCGGAAGCCCGGCCCTCAAGTGCTGCCCAAATAAAGCCAAGCAGAAACTCAGAATCCTCAATTGGCTGAGTCTCGCACTGCCCCAGCAACCTTCGTTGAATGGTTCCCCGGGTCATATCGGCAATGATCCATGCCACCTTCTCAGAGGGGACCCTTCCGATCTCGCCATGCGACGATGCATCTTCAATGGCCGACGCAATGCGGAGCACTGGTTCCCGAAGCCACTCACGATACTGGCTTCGCGTGACAGACAAACTTTCAGATTCGGTGTCCATGATTCGGAAGAATTCTTTTCTGGTCTCTGCGTTCTCAATGCGAGCAAGCGTAAATGCCCTGATCTTGTCTTTCAGATTCTTTGCGGCATCAATCCGCTCCAGGGTGCTCGCCTTCACAAATGCCATGTCCTGATCCAGAACCGCCTTGTATATCTGTTTCTTGGACCGAAAGTAGAGATACACCGTTCCTTTTGCGATCCCCGCCTCATCCGCAATCTCATCGATGATCCCGCGTGCAAATCCCTTGCGTGCGAATACTGTCCGCGCGGCATCCACAATCGCTTTGCGGCGAAACTCCGAAACCACTTGTTGTTTGGTCTTCATTAAGCTCCGGATGCAGCGTCCTCACAATCCGCGCCGCTTATGACTGGCTGGTATATTATAATGACTGCATGGTCATAAGCAAGAAATGTCCGCGCAGGTTGCTCGTGGCCGCCAGTACGCATATCGCGGAACATCATCCACGGAGAGCCCAATGAGCACGCTTACCAGCGCGCCGCCACCTGCGGAACCCGAGCAGGCTGAGTGGAGGCCTTCGGCAAATCCGTGGATGATTACGGTTTCGGTAATGATCGCGACCTTTATGGTCGTGCTTGACTCCTCGGTCGCAAACGTCGCCTTGCCCCATATCGCGGGAAATCTCTCGGCCACCACCGACGAATCAACCTGGGTTCTCACCAGCTATCTGGTATCCAATGCCATCATGCTTCCTGCAACTGGATGGATCGCACGGCGCATCGGCCGCAAGCGTCTGCTGATGGTTTCAATCGCCGTCTTTACTGGCGCTTCCCTGCTATGCGGGATGTCGATCAACATGCCTATGTTGATCGTGGCTCGAATTCTCCAAGGGGTTGGCGGAGGCGGGATGCAACCACTGGCTCAATCGATCCTGTTGGAAAGCTTTCCACCTGACCAACACGGTACGGCAATGGCCGCCTATGGTATCGGAATCGTTGTGGCGCCCGTCATCGGACCGACCTTGGGAGGATGGATCACTGACAGCTACTCCTGGCGCTGGATTTTTTACATCAACCTGCCTGTTGGTTTCGTGGCCCTGTTCATGGTCCAAATGTTCGTCGAAGATCCTCCCTATATCCGGCAGGCCTTTCGAGGGAAAATCGATTATCTCGGCTTTGGCCTGATGGCGATCTGGCTTGGTACCTTGCAGTTGTTGCTGGATAAGGGACAGGAAGCGGACTGGTTTGGATCGGATTGGATACGCTGGATCGCCGCTGCTTCGGTCATCGCACTCATCGGCTTCATCTTCCGTGAATTAATTCATCGAGAGCCGATCGTGCAATTACGCATTCTTGGCGACCTGAATTTCGGCGTTGGAACCGTCATCACCTGCCTCTACGGCTTTGTTCTCTATGGAGTCACGGCCATGCTGCCGTTGTTCCTGCAAACCTTGATGAGGTATCCGGCGATCGATAGCGGCTTGGCTGTCAGCCCACGAGGAATCGGCGCCATGCTCTCAATGGTTATGGTGGGCATATTGGTACGATACGTTGACAGCCGCCTGCTGTTGGCATCTGGCTTCGCAATTCTGGGCTACTCGACGTTGTTGTTGAGTCATATCACCCTCGGAATCTCCATGGCCTCTGTCGCCCTGCCGAATCTGATCAATGGCTTGGCCAGCGGTTTCATCTTCGTTCCACTCACCACCATGACCATGGGCAGGTTGCGCAAGGACGAAGTCGGCAACGCGGCCGGCATCTATAACCTGATGCGCAACATCGGAGGAAGCGTTGGGATCGCATCCGTCACCACTTTTCTGGTGCGTGGCTCACAGGTGCACCAAAGCTATCTCGCAGCAGACGTCACCACGAAAAATCCGGCTGTGGCCGGAATCATTCAGGGACTGCAATCGAAGCTGTGCAGCGGAGGATTCGATGCCTACACTGCTCATCAAAAGGCCTTGGGAATGATTTATAAAATGATCCAGCAGCAAGCATCTCTCCTCGCCTATGCCGACAACTTTCGATTGCTCGGATTTCTCTCTCTGCTTTGTATGCCGCTCGCGCTACTCTTTCATCAAGTCAGAAAACAATCGAACGATAGCCACGCCGCTGTCGGCGAATAAAAGCTCTGTACAACTCGCAGTGATCTTCGATCTATCTCTCTCTGTGATTGAATTTGCATTGCCTCGCGGTTGCATTCTGCAAAGAAATGCAGCACGCCGGATGCAGACGTAGATTCAGATTTGCGTGCCGTGTTCGAGAGAGATGTGGTGTGTTGACTTCCAAAGAAATGGACTCAGCTTGCGGTGCAAACGAAAAGGCCGCCCGGCAACTGGGCGACCTTTTCTTTTTCAAGGGAGAATAGTTCCAACGGAGGCTAGACCGTCAAAACTTTCTGAAGAAATACTATGAGCCCATAAAACAGGGTGTCAAGCTAATTCTCGGAATTAAATGTCTTTACAATCAACAACTTAACTTTTTGGCCCAAGTTTACCGTGGTGACAAAAAATGTCACTTTCGGCCTCTCGCAGGGCCTAACCTCTTACCCGCAGGCAGCTTACGGACACTTTCTCTAGTGCAAATCGAGGCGAATCATCTCGCCATCGTCGCGTGTTTCTCCTGCTTTTCTTGCCCTAAATCGGGGAAAGTAGAACCTTCCGAAGCCAAAAACGGCTCCCGCGCCGAGGGACATCAGGAACAGAACAGCCGCCAGAGTGAGCGCGGCGACCACCACATTGCCGATATTGTCGCGCTTCGCCATACCCGTGTTCTCAGTCCAGGCGACGTTCGCGTCATAGTTCACATTGGCGAGGATGCGCTCAGCGTCACTGCGTGAGATGTTGCCGCGAACCAGCGCAATGATCGGTCCCGTGCGTTTTGCGGCGCTCGTGCCTCCACTTGAGGGCGGAGCTAGCTGCGCAAAGGCGGGAAGCTTGTCAATGGCAATGTGGGGCGTAGGATAGGCAGCCAGCAGAATCTCCGCCGAGCCTGGAGCTTCTCCATCAACGCGCGCCCAGACCAGCTCGGGACTCTTGCTGAAATCGATCAGCTCGGGGCTGATGTTGATGTTGAGTGCCGAGTACGCGGCAGGGCCGGTGAGGTAACGCTCAGTCTCGGACACAACTTGCTTGCTCGGCAAGTGCCCAGACAACGTAGGCAGGAAGGCTGCCGGGCCTTTGGCCTTAGGCAGATCTGCGGCCAACTCACGCAGCTGAGCTCCACTCATGCCCGTGACATGGTCAAACTGCACATCCACCAGGATGTTTCCGCTGAAGAACAGTACGCGATCGTTCAGCGATGCGGCCAACGTCCCAATGTCTTCGCCGCGCATCAGCGGTTGGCGATAGAACGTGAAGGCGGCATACGCGCCGGCTGCATCTTCAAACTGCACCGCTTTCGCCGTCAGGACACGATCATCGTGCTTGTAGGTGGCAACTTCAAAGCCGGTAAAGCGGTCCTCTTTGAGCACGTTAGCGGACGTGCCATCGATCTTGCGCGGATCGTTGCCAAGCTGGGGCTTGCCGCTCTGCTCCCATCCGGCAAAGGCCGCCGGCAGAATCGCCGTGGAAGCTTTGGCCTGAGAAAACACGGCAGGTGTGGCGAATACCAGAGCGAGCAGCGCGACGCACGTAGAACGATGCAGAGGTCTCATGAGCTTTTGAAACTGTTCCCTTATCTATTAGACCACGGCAGGGGCGTGAAAGTTTCCAGTCAGAGCAGCTTGATTCATCCGGCGTACATCTATCCCGCAGATGCCGTGATATCCTGACTATACGAAGTGCGTCCCGCCTCCTGGCTGTTCCAGCACTACCCAAACTATTATGATTTCAGTTTCCAATGTTTCCATGCGCTACGGCGCTAAAATTCTGTTCGACGAAGTGTCTACGGCATTCACGCCGGGAAGGCGTTACGGCTTGACCGGGCCCAATGGCTCCGGCAAATCGACCTTCATGAAGCTGTTGACCGGCGAGTTGGAGCCTCAAAAAGGCACCGTGGTGCTTCCGCGCAAGTTCGGCGTGCTCAGCCAGGACCAGTTTGCCTTCGACGCCTATCGCGTCATCGACACCGTCATCATGGGCAACAAGCGCCTCTGGGCCGCCATGGAAGAGCGCGAGATCATCTACGCCAAGGCGGAGCTGACCGACGACGACGGCATGCGCCTGGGCGAATTAGAAGGCATCGTCGGCGAAGAGGACGGCTACTCGGCCGACACCGATGCCGCGCTGCTGCTCCAGGGCCTCGACCTGCCCGATGAACTGCACGAGCGCAAGATGGGCGAACTCCAAGGCGGCCAGAAAGTCCGCGTGCTCTTGGCTCAGGCTCTCTTCGGCCACCCCATGGCGTTACTGCTCGACGAGCCCACAAATCACCTTGATCTGGATTCAATTCACTGGCTGCAGGGCTTCTTGAATAATTTCGATGGCACGATGATCGTGATCTCACACGACCGCCATTTTCTCAACAGCATCTGTACCCACATCGCAGACATCGATTACGAGACCATCATCACCTACACCGGTACCTACGACGAGATGGTGCTGGCCAAAACTCAGGTGCGCTCGCAGATCGAGGCGCAGAACTCGCAGCGCGAAAAGAAGATTTCGCAGCTCAACGACTTCATCGCGCGCTTTTCCGCCGGCACACGTTCCAGCCAGGTGCAATCCCGCCGCAAGGAAGTCGAACGCTTGCAGGTCACCGACCTGGCCCGTTCGAATATCCAGCGTCCCTATCTCAAGTTCGAACAAAAGCGCCCCTCCGGAAAGCACATCCTGGAGCTTGAGGCCGTCAGCAAGTCATACGACGAAGTTTCCGTCCTGCGCGGCTTCACCTCCAGCATCACTCGCGGCGAAAAGATCGCGCTGATGGGTCGCAACGGCGCCGGAAAGACCTCCCTGCTCCAAGCCGTGCTCGCCAACTCTCCCACTACGCCCATGAAGGAGCTACGCGACACCAGCGGCTACGATGGCGAGTTCCTCAGCTCCGGAAAAGTAATCTGGGGACACGAAGCCTCCGTGGGATATTTCGCGCAGGACCATCGCGCCCTTGTGACGACCGGAACGTCGGCCTTCGAGTGGCTGCATCAGTGGGACCCCGGCGCGGCCGACGAAGAAATTCGCGGCTTGCTCGGCCAGATGATGTTCGCCCGCGACGAAGCCAACAAGCGCACCGACGTGCTCTCCGGCGGAGAAACCGCCCGTCTGCTCTTCTGCAAGCTGATGCTCCAGAAGCCCAATGTCTTGGTGCTGGATGAACCGACCAACCACCTCGATCTGGAGTCGATCAACGCCTTGAACATCGCCCTGCAGCGATACCCCGGAACGGTGCTCCTCGCTACCCACGATCACGATCTGATCGATGAGGTAGCCACCCGAATCTGGCACTTCGAAACCGACCACCAGATCACCGACTTCAAAGGCTCATACGAGGAGTTCCAGTCAGTCCTGGTTTAAGCCTAGATAAAAAGAACCAGCCATTTGAGCCAAGAGACGACGACTTGGGCGGGTTGGCGGCTGTAGCCATGACGCATCTCTCCCACACGAGAGTCTACGTAGCTCGAATGTCACGGCCAAAATGGCCTCTCTCATTTTCCCTATCGACCCGGAAAGAAAACGGAGCCGAGTACCTGTTTCCGTTGCTATCGAAAACCACGAGCGTCATTTCTACTGTTTTCCCGTGCGCAAAGTCGTGAGGGATAGTGGCGATGCTTTTGCCCATGAGTAGGCCCCGTATTGAATCGCCGGGAGCAAGCTTACCCTGTTCATACCGGCGATGATTCAGCACCATCTCCCTTGGCCAAGTCAGAAAGCTTCCCGCATATGTGTAGGATGACGCCGGAGGCACGCTCTCCGCTGGGTCATACAGCCAATCAAACTCTGGATCGTTCCAGAGCAATTCCAGGTGAAATTGATGAATGACAATCGTTAGTTTGGATGAGTCATTGGTGAGCGCTGCATTGAGAATCACGGCCGTTGTCAGTCCGCCATTCAGTGCCAAAATGACGTTTTCGACGTTAGTGCCAATTTGCCGGATGGTTAAGCGTCGCCGATTATCACGTGTCCAAATGTAGATACCCCAGACAAGCGCGACGACCGAGACAAAGGGAAGAAACGGAAGGAAAGGATTCAGCAACTCGTTGAGGGTGTTAACATTCAAATGAACCTCAATTTCCAATCCACTGAGCTACAAGGCCCTCTACTACTGCGCGCCCTCGCCCGCGCCAACTCTGCTGGCGACCTTCAATCCACTCAGTCCGTTAATGTAGCGGGCAATTCCCTTGTAGAGGGCCTCTGCAATCTTCTGCCGGTATTCCGGAGTCTGCAACCTGCGCTCATCTCCGGGGTTGGAGACGAAAGATATCTCCGCCAGAATGGACGGCATGTTAGCTCCGATCAGCACAATGAACGGAGCCTTCTTCACGCCGCGGTCACGCAAGCTCTTGTCCTTACCGACTAGCCCCAGGTAGAGCGAGTGCTGAACGTCAGAAGCGAACTCTCTCGACTCCTCCACCTTCTCCTTCAACGCAATCTTCTTCACCAGGTCGCCCAGCTCATGCACCGACTTTTCGCTGACCGCGTTTTCGCGGGCAGCAACTTCCAGGGCATCCGGCGACGGATTGAAGTTCAGGTAGTAGGTCTCCACGCCACGCGCCGAAGCGTCCTGGCTGGAGTTGGCATGAATCGAGATGAACAGGTCGGCCTGCTGTTGATTGGCAATCGCCGTGCGCGTCTCCAACGGAACAAAGGTATCGTCGTCGCGGGTGTAAACCACCTGTGCGCCCATCTTGCTCTGCAGCAACTTCCCAAGGCGTAGTGCGACATCGAGGACCAGATCTTTTTCCAGCAGACCGTTAGGTCCGATGGTTCCCGTATCATGCCCGCCGTGTCCGGCATCGATTACGATGCGCCCAACCTTCAGACCTAGCGCGCGAATCAGCGTACGCTGGCCATCGGCGTCCGGCTGCGCCTGGTGTATCTCCGGATAGTGATTCTTCTTGTTGGTCGCAACCGTCGATTTCACCGGGCCGCGAGGCGCCACAACTTGCACCGTGGGCTCCGACGTAGGTTGCTTTGTGGCCTTCAATTCCGGTCCATCGAGATTGGCGACCTCGGACTTGGTCGACTCCTGCTCGGCCGTAGCGGCATGCGTCGGTTTTGTTGCACCGGACGCAACCTCATTCGAGGGCTGCGGCGGCGCTACCCTATCCTTGTTCTCAGCGTTCTTTGCCACCTTCGAGACCGGATGCGAGAAGCTGCCATCGGCCATTCTGGGCCCGAACTCAACGGCCGGTTTGGCTGGCGAACCAGTCGGCAAACTGGGGGTGGTCTCCGGCGCGGCAACTTTCGGTGCTTCGGGCAAAGACTGTTCCGGCTTGCTCCCCTGCGGCACCGCAGGAGATGGAACTCTCTTTTCTCCCTCCTGCTGAGCTCGTGCCACCATGGTCTGCGGCGCGTTCGGCTTGCGCCCGTGTATATCAATGATCAGGCGATAGGGGTTGGGCAGCAGGAATGCCGAATAATCGGAGACCGCGTCCACCTCCAGCACCACGCGCACCATGCCCTTCTGGAACTGTGCGATGCGCACCCGCCGAAGAAATCCGTCGGAAACCTCGAAGGTCTTGCCCACTAGTGTGGAAGCCAACTTCGTGTCATGCAGATCGAAGAAAATCCGGTCGGGATTGGCGACGCGTCCCGCCTCATACTTCACTTCCTGCTCAAGATCGATGGCCACCCGGGTGTAATCAGGAGTAGACCAGTGCCGGATTCCGGTGACCAACGGCAATGTGGTGCGCGCCGCTGAGGCATCGCCCGCCACTTCGAGCGGCTTTGCCTCCTGCACCTTGGAATCTGCAACGCGCGACTCCTGCGCCTTCACTTCGCGCGGCTTCTGCTTGCTGTGCGCCTGCTGTTCAATATCGGCAATCGCCTCGCGTGCGTCGGCGGCGATTTGCAGATGCGGATAGCGGTGGATTACCTCCTGGAATGTTTCGCGCGCTTTTGCGTTCTCCTCCAGATCGTCCTTGTAAATCTGGCCAATGGTGAACAGCGCATCAAAGCGATACTTGCTGCCTGGATATTCGCGGCGGAGGAACTCGTATTGCGCAATGGCGTTGCGCAATGCCTTCTCATCGCTGAAGGCTCGCCCGCTTTCGGCCATCAACTCGGCCACGGCAACCACGCTGGCATCGGCTTTACTGCTGCCGGGTGCCGTGTAGTACACCCCGCGGTAGGCGTCCATCACACGCTGATATTCGCGCCGCGAGCGATCCTTTTGCGGCAGGCCGTTGAGTTCTTCGCGCATGCGCTCGGCGTTTTCAAATTGCGTGCGCGCCTGCTGCTTCTTCTCCTGCACGCTGGCGGCGAAGGCCGTCCCAACAAGCAGGCACAGCAGGGAAAGCCCCGTTACCCAGTGTCCCCATCTGCGCCCAACAAGTTGTCCCGTCATCGACTGCATCATCCTCAGAACCTGAAACCGGCCGAACTTAGTCAATATTGCTGAGCACCAGTCTGCCACGTTCATCGCGGCTGATATGAATCGGGACAGACAAGCTGCTGACGTGCATCTCCGAGCCCGTCCCCATCAGATTGGTGATGCGTTTCACGTAATTCCGTGTCTCCGTATAGGGAGGAATTCCCTTATTACGTTCAACCGCTCCCTGCCCTGCATTGTATGCGGCTAACGACAGAGAAACATCCCCTCTAAAATTCTCCAGCAATCCTTTCAAATGCCGAACCCCGGCCTCTACGTTCTGCTCGGCGTCAAACGGATTGCGCAGGTCATACATGCGTGCCGTCGCGGGCATCAATTGCATCAGTCCCATGGCGCCCTTGCGGGAGACCGCGCTGGGATTAAAGTTCGACTCAACCTTGACCAGTGCACGCACCAGGTTGGGGTCTACATGGTGCCGCGCCGCCGCCTCGTTGATATAGCGGTCGATCTGGGCGGAGCCTACCGAGCGATTTCCAGCCGCTCGAGAATGATTCGTATTCTGCGTAGCAATTTCTCCGTTGACCTGCGCTTTGCCGGAGTCATGCGCGGGGTGCGAGCCTGCGTGCGGGTGTGAGTCTATGTAGCTGGAGACCTCGGCAACCACGGCCTTTGCCGAACGCATCGCACTCGGCGACGCGGCACTAACCCTCTTCCACCGCTTCTCTGCTTTGCTCCAATAGAACAGCCCCGCTGCTTGCTGCGCGCGCTCGGTAGCGTGTGCATGTGCCGAAGCGGCCAGCTCTGCATGTGCCGGAGCAGTCGCCACTTCGTCATTGGTCCAAACAACACGCCCATTCTGCGAGATAGGCCGGACCGATTGCGCCGCCATCAAACCAGCAAGCGCAACAACCATCGCGGCCAGCGCCAGCGAGCGAAGGTGGTGCGCCGGAGTTCGGAGTGTCCAGACTTCGATATTCATAGCTCTTGAAGGGCTACAGCAGTTCCAGGGATGCTGTACAAAGCCGCTGCCCTTGGGCCGTCGCGACCATCAGGAAGCAACGGCAGTGATCAAATCCGAAAGGATATTCCTTCCCTGGAACTGCTCCAGCGCCCGGCGCAAATGTTGAGAAACGTTCCTCAGAGTGACTGGATTATAAGGCCATGAAAGCCGCACAGCAATGATTGAAAACACGGGGAATCCAGTCAGTGAACGGCCAAAACAGGCATAAACACGGGCAAAAGACCTAGACGTATACCGGAGCTATGACCACGGTACATGGCTGAATGGGCAAACTGGCAGAGCAGCCACGGCCAAGCGCGAAGTCCTTGCAATGCGGATGTGAATTCCCAGGACCAGGCGCGCTGCGTCCGGCCCTTTGGGCTAACTAACTTAGAAGGCTCTCGACTACGCCATAGCTCTCTCGCAGTGCCTGGTCGAGTGCCTCGGGATTCTTGCCGCCGGCCTCGGCCATGTCGGGTCGTCCTCCGCCGGAGCCCCCGACTTTCTTCGCAACCTGCCCAACAATCTTGCCCGCCTGGAGCTTTGCGGTCAGGTCTTTCGTAACTCCCACAATCACGGCAACCTTACCGTCCGTGACCGAACCAATCACGACGACTCCCGAGCCAATCTTGTTGCGGAAGTTATCCACCAAAGTACGTAGCTGTGCTCGATCCAGATGATCGGCGCGGTGCGCCAGGACTTTTATCCCTTTCACTTCCTTCACATTGTCATCCGCGCTGGCAACCGCCGAAGCAGCGGACTTCATGCGAACCTGGTCGAGTTCCTTGCGAAGTTTCTTGAGCTCGTCTTCGCGGCGGTCGAGCTCCTGCCTCAGAGCTGCAGCCGGACTCAGATCGCCACGGCCCACCAGGGTTGAGACCAGCCCCTCCAGTTCGTGATCCTCGCGGAAGTGGCGCAGCGACTGCTCTCCGGCCACAGCCTCAATGCGCCGCACCCCGCTGGAAACGCTTCCCTCTTTCAATATCTTGATCAGGCCAATTTCGCCGGTAGCGGAAACATGCGTACCTCCGCATAGTTCCGTGGAAAAGTCGGCAATCTTCAGCACCCTCACCTTTTCCCCGTATTTCTCGCCGAAGAGCGCCATTGCGTGGTACTCATTTACCGCGACGTCGATCGGAACATCCTCTACGGTCTCCACCCGCTGATTGCGCAGAACCTCGCGATTGGCAATGTCCTCAATCTCCTGCAGCTCTTCATCCGCAACCGCCGCAAAGTGCGAGAAATCGAAACGCAAGTAGCTGGGCGAAACCAGCGACCCTGCCTGCTTCACATGAGTCCCAAGAACCTGCCGTAGCGCCGCATGGAGCAAGTGCGTTGCCGTGTGATGCCGCCGTGTAGCAGAGCGCAACGCCGAGTCCACTACGCCGACAAGCTTTTCGCCGACCACGATGGGCTGGCGCGCAACAATCTTATGCGCGCGAACTCCCTGCACCGGCGAGTTCACGCCCTCGACTTCAGCAACCAACACAGTGCGGTCAGCGGAGTACAGCCAACCCTTATCTCCAACTTGCCCGCCGCTCTCGGCGTAAAACGGCGTGTGGTCGAAAACCAGTTCGGCCTTTTCTCCTGCGCGCACCTCGCGACCCCCTTGCCCATCAACCACGATGGCGAGAACCTCGCAGTTGGCGGATTGCTCCTGCCTGTACCCTTCGAAAATCGTCTGCGGAAGCGCCGCAAATACCGGCGAAGCACTCTTCTGCGATCCACCCTTCCAACTGGCGCGAGCCGTCGTGCGCTGCGCTTCCATCGCTTCGTCAAATCCGGCTTGGTCGAACGCAATTCCCTGATCACGCGCCGCATCGACCATGAAATCTAGCGGCAGCCCGAAGGTATCGTAGAGCTTGAAAGCTTCCTTACCCGGCAGCGAATTGTTCTCCGCATGATCGAGGAGATCCTGCAATTTCGAGAGGCCAACGGCCACAGTATTCGCAAACCGTGTCTCTTCCGCCTCAATGACCTTCGCCACCCGCGTAGCCGACTCGCCAAGCTCGGGATACGCTCCAATCATCTCCTTCACCACAGCCTCTACCATCTTGTAGAGGAATGGCTGCACCTGTCCCAGCAAGCGTCCGTGGCGGATGGCGCGGCGGATAATCTTGCGCAGCACGTACCCCCGGCCTTCATTCGCCGGAAGGATGCCATCGCTAATCAGGAATGTGGCGGCCCTGCTGTGGTCGGCAATCACCCGCAGCGAAGCCGCGCTGGTGGACTGCCCTGCCCCGCCCTTATCGATATCAGCTCCCGTCAGCTCTGCCGCCCGCTTGATCAGCGGAACAAACAAATCCGTATCGTAGTTGCTGACCACCCCTTGCATCACGGCGGTCACGCGCTCCAGTCCCGCTCCCGTATCGATCGATGGCTTGGGCAGCGGATTCAGCACGCCCTCTGAGCTGCGGTCGAACTGCATGAACACCAGGTTCCAAATCTCGACGTACCGCCCGCACTCGCACGGAAACTTGCACTCTCCCGCAGCGCACTCCGGCAGCTTCTTGTCGCTTGAGGCGATGCCCATGTCGTAGTGAATCTCCGAGCAGGGCCCGCACGGGCCGGTGTCGCCCATCTGCCAGAAGTTCTCCTTCATCCCCAGTTCGAAGATTCGCTCGGGCTTCACGCCAACCTTAAGCCAGAAATCATAGGCCTCGCTGTCCCGTGGAACGCCGCCCTCTCCCTGGAAGATGGTGACGTAGAGCTTCTCGGCCGGCATATTGAACCACCGTGGCGAGGTGATCAGCTCCCAGGCATACGCAATGGCGTCCTGCTTGAAGTAGTCGCCAAAGCTGAAGTTGCCGAGCATCTCGAAAAACGTATGATGGCGATTCGTAAACCCTACATTTTCAAGGTCGTTATGCTTACCGCCGGCGCGTACGCACTTCTGCGAAGAGGTCGCTCGCGAGTAGTCGCGTTTCTCGGCGCCCAGGAACACGTCCTTAAACTGGTTCATGCCAGCATTGGTAAACAGCAGGGTGGGATCATTGGCTGGGACCAGTGAGGAACTATGTACCTGGCGATGGCCCTTCTGGACAAAAAACTCCAGGAACATGCTTCGAACGTCATTTCCGGTAGGCATACGATTCACTTTCGATGATTCTCGTGGGGCCAAAAACTGCGGCAGAGCTCTCGCAGACGCCCCAAAGAAGACGAAGACGATTCTAACATTCCTGAAATGCACCCGGGTGTGGCCCTAAGAAGGGAACGATAGTAACCGGCGTGAGTAACAAATAATGAAAAGATTACTTCCTGATATGAAAGAATGTTGCGACAATCTCACATTCTGCCGATATATGCACTGACGTGCTGAGGTAACCATGGATTTTGCAGTAAGGCCCGGCAATCAGGTCCCGGTGCTACCCAAGCGCCGCGAAGCCCGCTTGCCCGCCACTCTGAATGTGCGCGTACTGGGCATCGACGCCCATGGCAAGCCCTTCCACCAGGCGGTCACAACCGTGGATATCAGCCTCTCCGGTGCCAGGATCAGCGGTCTCACCGCACCGCTCAACCCAGGCGACATCGTTGGCCTGCAGAGCGGCGGAGAAAAGTGCCGCTTCAAAGTGGCGTGGGCCAACAGCAATGGCGACGGAACCTTTCAGGTGGGATTGCATTGCGTCGAGAAGGGTGTAAGTCCGTGGCGCGAAAAGATTCAGCAAGGCGGCCCAGGCGATCGCCGCAATGGTGACCGCTTTCCGTGCAATGGTTCAGTCTCCTTGCGCTCGGCATCCTTTACCACGCCAATCTGGGGCACATTGCGAGACGTCAGCGCGGGCGGATGCTACGTGCAGTGTGTAAACGTAGCGGCCAAAGGTGACATCCTGAGCGGCCAATTCGTCGTCAGCGGAGTACAGATCAATGGTGTGGCCGAGGTACGCACCTCGCGCGCCACCGTAGGCATGGGTCTGCTCTGGTGTGATCTCGGCTGGGATGGCCAGGAGAAATTAAATGGCATTCTGCGCGCGCTTTCGCTGAACTACACCGAAACCAATTCCAGCAAGATGAAGGCACTTGCACAAATTGAGAAGCTCCATCAACTGGTCTCCGCCCTGCGCGAACGTCTGGAGAGCAACCACACCCTCGTCGATATTCAGATGATCGGCCGGTTGAGTGACGCGGAGGAGAAGCTCGCCGCCGCGCTCAAGAGCGTGCAAACTTAGCAGGGCTGCGATACTTTAGGAACATGCGTAATTCATTTTTTGCCGCCCTGCTCCTCATGAATCTTGCCGTCTTTTGTCCGCAGCCGGGAATCGCCCAGAGTGCACCGCCCGCCGTTCCGCCCACATTGATATCCGCCGACCTGGGCACCTGCTCGGCCCTCATCAACGTGACCGGAGCGGATTCCAAGCCGATCTATAACGTGAAGGTAAGCACCCGCATCCGCTACGGATTCATGGGCACCAAGAGGCTCGACCTGGAAACCTTTACCAGCGTTAATGGACAAGTGAAAATCAACGGGCTGCCTGAGGTTCCGAAGAAACCAATCTTCATCTATGTCAGCAAGGACGACAAACTGGAGTTCGTGGAATTCAAACCCGACGTCCATTGCCGCGCCACCTTCGACGTCACATTGAAGTAGCCCAACCAACGCGGGTGCCCCACTCT
Organism: uncultured Acidobacteriaceae bacterium; assembly: GCA_964559875.1. Taxonomy (GTDB): domain Bacteria; phylum Acidobacteriota; class Terriglobia; order Terriglobales; family Acidobacteriaceae; genus TOLSYN. Next base: position 44,649 of record CAZLJQ010000026.1, on the reverse strand, counting down.
AGCTTGCCTCTTTTGGCAAGCTAGGGTGGGTTCTAATAAAGCCGCGCGAAGCGCGTTCCAAGCTCCCATCGCTCCCCATCTCCGAACAATGGGCATCGCGCCCTCCATCGCACGTTTTGGGATTGTGAGTGATATGGCGATCATCCGTTCGCGAATCGGTGCAGTTGCGAGTTCGAATCCCCACGAGCGCTTATGCAACTTCACAGACTCATAAACCCAATGACGATCAGCATCACCCCTCCAAGAATTTCAATCCGCTTGCCCCACAAAATGCCGGCGCGCCGTCCCAAATGCATGCCAACCAATGTGAGTGCGGTGGCCACTAATCCCACTATGGAAGCAGCTATCCCAATGGAAACTGTCATCATGGCGAGCGAGAGCCCAACCGCGAGGGCGTCGATGCTGGTTGCAACCGACAGAGCCACGAGTTTCCACCCTTTTGTTGGGTCTAAAGGAATGCGTGTCTCGTCGGCGTCCTGAAGTGCGTGCCGAATGATGTTGCCGCCCACGAATACGAGCAGGGCGAATGCCACCCAACTTGCAAAGCCAGCTACCAGCGCATATACAGCCTTCCCGAAAAGCCATCCCAACGTGAGCATCGCTGCTTGGAAGAGTCCGAAGTGAAAACTCAGTCGAAAGAGTCGCCGCTTAGTCAGTGCTTCAACGCTCAGTCCCGCCACCAAGGCCACGGCAAATGCATCCACGGCTAGAGCGACGGAAATTCCCAGCAAGCTAAACGAACCCATGCGTTCAAACTCCCAACTGGTTGTCTTGGAATCGGCCTCGTGATTGGCTCGGTATGCTGCAACAGCGCGCTTACGGCCTATCACCTGCCGCTGGCGCATGCGCTGCCGGCTGGTGCGGCGGAACATTGGCTTTGGCCGCAGCCCGCTTCGCCTTTTGCAGGTTCTGTAATTTTCGCCATTGTTCCAATGTCAGCGCGTGGCGCGGAGAAGCGACCATTTCGCCGACATCCTGAATAATCTTTCCCGATGCAAGCGCGAGATTATTCAATTGTTCCTTATATGCCGCATCATCCAGCCGATCGGCTTCCAGGAGGGCCGATAATCGGGTGAACGCTTTCAATGCATCGGCGCCACCATCGATCAGCGCCAGCCGCTGTGTCAGCGCGGCATCTTGCAACTGCTTCCGCTGCGCGTCGGTCAGGTGCAACTCAGCCGTGATAGCCGGATCGTTCCAGAACTCGTCGAAGAGTCCCGCTGGCGGGTTGAAGCCGCCCGGAAACGGAAATCCCGGAGCAGTGGCCGACGCGGGCGGCGCGCCTTGTGCATTCGTCCGCGGAGCATTCGTGACGTTCGTTTGTGCCGCCATCATCAAGGGAAATACCAAGACCGCCACAACGATAAAAGCGCGTTTCATCCATCCCTCCCAATTCTTTTGTAACAGACGCAAGTGGATATTAATCCAAGAAGATTTACAAAGCCGCTTGCTTGGTAGCTTTTTTCTTGGCGGCTTTTCTGATTGCCGGTTTCTTCGCCGCATTCTTTTTGGCGGCTTTTCGCGGCTTTGGCCCCGGAAGCTCGGCGCATCGCCACATGTACCAGCTGGCAACCGAACACCATGGCTCCCACTTGCGAGCACGCCTCCGCATCGCATCCTTCTTCGGAAGCTCGCGCATTTTGTAGAGGCGCTGCATCCCCTTGCGCACACCGTAATCGTCCACCGGCAACACGTTGGGACGGCCCAGGCGGAACAGCAGCATCATCTCCACCGTCCAGCGCCCGATGCCTCGTACCTGTGTAATGCGCTCGATGATCTCTTCATCGTCCATCTTGGCGAGCTCGCGCTTGTTGGGCACAGTGCCATCCAGGCATTTGGAGGCAAGATCACGAAGGGCGGCAAGCTTGTTCTGCGAAAGACCTGCACCGCGCAGCGACGCGTCGTCGATCTCCAGCAGCTTTTTGGGCGTCATTCGCCCAGGCGGAAACAGCGCCTCCACCCGCGCCAGGATGGCCGATGCGGCAGCCCCCGCCAATTGCTGATAGACGATGGAGCGCGACAAGGAATAGAAGATGCTGAAGTCGTGCGGGATCTGCACCGTGCATGGGCCGACCTGCGCGATCAGTGCAGCAAGCTTGGGATCGGCGGCCGAGAGCTGGCCAATCGCCTCGGACCAGTCCAGTTGCGGCGGCGGATTCATGATTCATCCTCGGGAGAAGAGAGTTCGGCCATCTCGCGCTCCTGCTCCAGGGCGGATAGAGTTTCGTCTTCCACATTCCAGTGGCGCAGCAGCTTGACGATAACACTGGAGGAAAATCCGGCGCGAGCCATCATGCGGAAAATGCGCGCAGCTTCTTTCTGATCCTTGGGCTGCTTGAGGCGCTTGCGCTCGGCAAACTGGCGCGCAAGTTTCTGCTCATCCACCTCGCCATAGGTTTCGCCAACGGTTTTTGCAATGACCTCCGGATGCACTCCATGGGCGCGCAAATCCTGCACCACGCGCATGCGTCCGAACTTTTCTGTGTCCCGGCGCGAGATCGAAAATGAGGAGGCGTAGCTGGTGTCGTCAAGATAGCGCTGCTGCTTGAGACGGGCGGTGACGGCTTCGACCAGGGCATCGCAATCGGGCTGATGTGACGCGCGGGTGCGCATCAGCCGCTTCAGCTCGGCAACCGTGCGCATCCGGCGTCCGAGCGCGCCGACTGCGTACTCATACAAACTGGCTTCGGTGTAGATTTTCTTGACCGCACTTTTTTTCCACGCCATGGCTTGAACAGTTTCAAACTGATGGAAGAATTACGCAAGCGAAAGAGTCTCGCGGCCAGATGACCGGAGACAAATTCCGCAGCTCAACCCTGGGCACCGAAGCGCACGATTGCTCACATAGCCAACCGTTGTCGCCGGACAGTGCATCCCCGGTCAATGGTTTCCAAACCCGCGCAACCATTGATAAGAAAGAAAACATCGCTTCCGCAACGATTATCTGATTAGTGAATGGTCCGTGCTCACCCCGGGCCGCAGTTTTTTGCTCGTTCCAGAGCTAAAAACGCCCTAACTGCTCTGAAAGCTGATCGCGCGTAGCTTCGGCAGTACCGGAGATTCCTTGCACGCGGAGCTTGAAATCATCGGGATTGCTGGCATTCTCAATCGCCGTATCATACGAGATCAAGCCCTTCTGGAGCAGGTCGTAGAGCGACTGGTCAAAGGTCTGCATGCCGTATTGCGAGGTTCCCTGGCGTAACGCTTCCTTGATGTTACGGGTCTTCTCAGGAGTGGTAATGCACTCGCGAATGTATGCGGTGGATATGAGCACTTCAACCGCCGGCACACGGCCAACCCCATCGCAACGCCTCACCAGGCGCTGGCTGATGACTGCTCGCAGAGTGGCCGCAAGCTGGAGGCGAATCTGCTTCTGCTCTGGGGGCGGAAACACGCTGATGATGCGATTGATGGTCTCGACCGCGTCAAGTGTGTGCAGGGTGCTAAAGACCATGTGTCCGGTTTCAGCAGCATGGAGCGCGGTTGAAATGGTTTCCAGATCGCGCATTTCGCCAACAAGAATCACATCGGGATCCTGACGGAGGCTGGCGCGCAGAGCGCTGCCAAACGACGGCGTGTCGACTTCCACTTCGCGCTGATTGACGAAACCTTTCTTGTCGCGATGCAGAAACTCGATAGGGTCTTCGATGGTAATAATGTGTTCCGGACGGGATGAATTGATGCGATCCACCATGGCGGCAAGAGTAGTGGATTTACCTGAGCCGGTGATGCCGGTAACAAGCACCAATCCGCGCGCTTCCTCGCAAATGCGTTCTGTGACTGCGGGAAGAAAAAGCTCTTCGAGGGCGCGAATCTTGGTGGGAATAACGCGGAGAACGATGCCGACATTGCCGCGCTGCTGAAAGACATTGACGCGAAAGCGTCCGAGACCTGCGGCGCCGTAGGCCAGATCGATTTCAGCAAGCTCCTTGAATTTTTGCTTCTGGCGATTGGACATCATGCTGAACGCCATGTTGAGCATGTCTTCGCCGGTGATGCGCGGCTGCTCGGTGAGAGGCACCAGTTCACCATCTACGCGCACGTGAGGATAGTTGCCAACCTTGAGATGAAGGTCGCTCGCTTTGCGCTCGACGGCTATGCGCAATAGGTCATCAATGGTCATCAACTCATCTCGAAAACAAAGGAGTAAAACCGAAGCTACCACGTTGCTGGTGCGGACGCAATGTAACGATCGTCGGAGACCGGCAGAAATAAAAGCCGCTGGAAGCCGAGGGTAATCCCGAAGCTTCCAACCCACAGCAGCGGCTCCGCTCCATGCAGAGCCGCTCCGGGGCTTGGTTACTGCTGAAAAGGCGTGTCGGCGCTACCGCCGTAAATATCCGGCACCTTGCCGCCGAGCGGACGAAGATATGTGGCAAGTTGGGCGCGGTGATGAATGGTGTGAATGTGGACGAAATTGAGCAGGACGTAAGTGGGAAGAATCATGCCGTAGAAATCGACGGTCTGCAGGAGTTGTTCTCCAGTGAGGGCGGAGACACGCGCCACGTCGGCATCGAAGCCCGCATTATAAAAGTCCACGATCTCGGGGAGGGTTGCGGGCAGCGGTGGGTCGCCCCCTCCTTCAAACTTGCTTTTGGCAATGGAAGTGAGGAACCAGCGCTCGCTGGCGGCGATGTGCCAGGCTAGTTCGCGGGGCGAACGGGACTTAGGATCGGGCCGCCAATCGCCATTGTGAAGTTCGGCGAGAACACGGTTGGTACAGGCGTGCTCGTCACGAATGCGTTCTACCATGAAATCTCGGAAGAACACCGCACTTTCAGCAGTAGGTTGTGAACTCATAAATCCTCCGTCGGGGGATGCGGAGAAAGATTATGCGGAGGAGCGGGGCGAAGGCAAGGAAAAGAAAAGCGCGGACCGATGAGGCCCGCGCCAAAAGGTAGATGTCGCTGAGTGCGATCTAGACGGCGGCTTTCTGGGTGACCGGAACCGGCGTGAGCCAGTTGTAACGATCGGCCTTGGTGCCCTCAAAGATACTGAACAGTTCCTTGCGGATGGCCCTGGTAACCGGACCAACCGAGCCATCACCAACAACGATCTTATCGACCGAGCGCAGCGGGGTAACTTCGGCGGCGGTTCCGGTGAAGAAGAGTTCGTCTGCGATGTAGAGGAGTTCACGGGGAATGATCTGTTCAACGACAGGAATATTGAGGTCCTGAGCGATGCGCAGAACGGAATCCCGCGTGATGCCGGCAAGCACGGAGTTGCCGAGCGGCGGAGTGAGCAGTTTGCCGCCACGGACGATGAAGAGATTCTCGCCCGAACCTTCACTGACGTAGCCGTTCGTGTCGAGAGCGATGCCCTCGGCATAGCCATTTGCCAAGGCCTCCATCTTAATAAGCTGGGAGTTCATGTAGTTGGCGCCAGCCTTGGCCATGGAGGGTAGCGTGTTAGGCGCCAGACGCGTCCACGAAGAGACGCAGACATCGACGCCAACATCCTCGGTGTTGCCAAGATACTTGCCCCATGGGAAGTTGGCAACGTAGCACTCGGTGGGCACGTTACCGGGGTTGACACCAATTTCACCGTAGCCACGAACGATAAGAGGCCGGAGATAGCAGGGCCAGACGCCGTTGGCGCCGATGACTTCCACCATGGCATCGACCAGTTGCTGGCAGGTAAATGCAACCGGGATGCGATAGATCTTGGCGGAGTCAAGCAGGCGCTGGATGTGCTCGTGAGCGCGGAAGATCGCCGGGCCGGCGGGCAACTCGTAACAGCGAACGCCTTCGAAAACGGCAGAGCCATAATTGACGACGTGCGACATGACGTGAATCTTGGCCTGATCCCAGTCGATGAGCTTACCGTTGTGCCAGATTTTTTCAGTTGGGTTGACGGGCATGTTGCGCGCTCCTAAGGAAATGAATCCATACATTATAAAACAGCGAAGAGCTGATTCGAGCACTGCTCTTCGGGGACCAGCAAAACAATACTTTCGAGGAACAGCAAAGTTTCAGAGTTCCATGGTCGCAGTAAACCCCGTGGCACCAGCAGCCACGGAGTTTAGTCACGCTGTTAGAGGTCTTCCGCCTTGACGAGTTCCTCCGAGACGGGTTGCTGCTCGAGGTCCGCAATAGCGCTGGAGAGCTCACGTACAAAGAGTTCGGCGTCAGTGACGAGTCCGAGCGCCTGGAAGGTTCCGCGATCAGCAAGTTTGGTAACGACGGCGGGATTGATATCGACAGCCACGACTTTGACCGAGGCCTTCAGCATGTTCCCTGTGGCAATGGAGTGGAGCATGGTGGCGATCATGAGCACCATCTCAACGCCGATGAGGGCTGAACGCATGCGAACCTGCGCCTGAGCCGTGTCGGTGATGACGTCAGGCATGGGTCCGTCATCGCGAACCGAGCCGGCCAGGACGAGCTCGACATTGTTCTTGATGCACTCGTACATGATGCCTTCTTGCAGAAGGCCGCTATCGACAGCTTGGCGGAGAGAGCCGGCTGTGCGGATGGCGTTGATTGCTGCCATGTGGTTGCGATGTCCACCGGGGACGGGCTGGCCGTTGTGCAACGCCACACCGAGCGAGGTGCCTAGGAGAACGCTCTCGACATCGTGAGTGGCAATTGCGTTGCCACCAAAGAGAACCTGGACGTAGCCGTCGCGAATGAGTTTGGCGAGATGAGGTCCTGCGCCGCTATGCACGATGGCGGGACCGGCAACGATCAGGACTTTTCCGCCGTGAGACCGAATCTCGCGCATCTGGCGGGCAATCTCCTCAATGACCAGGCGCTTGGGATGTTCGGAACTAACATTGCTTCCCATGAAGCTGAAGATTTCGCGCTCGCGGGAACGTTGCGGCGGCAGGATGCGAATGCCATCATGGCCAACGACCACAAGTTCTCCCTGGCAGACGGAGGAGGATGGAATCATGCGAGCCTCAGAAAACGCAGGACTGACGACAATGACGAGATCCATCTCGGTGTTCTTGACATCGACCCAGCTTCCGTTGAGCCGCACCTGCGTAGGCAGGTGCGTGGTGGAGTAGAAATCCGGTGGGAGGACACCGTTGGCTGGCGCGGGCTGATAGGTGACATCAGCGCGAGAAGCGAGCACCGCACCGAAGGACTGCAGGGCGAGGAGAATAGACTCCAACTTGCGCTCGGTCGCGGCATGAATCTTAAGGCGGGCAAAAGAGACCTCGTCCTTGGCGCGACCAACTTGAATCTCCTCTACATCGAAAGTGCCGCCCATGTCCATGATAGTGTCAAAGGCGCGAGGGAGGGTCCAGGAGTCGATGATGTGTCCTTCGAGGGATATTTCTTCACTGAACGATTTCATGTTCCTTTTCATCCTGTGCAGGCTGCGCGAGCAACCCGGAAATTTGAAGTACGGCGAACAATAACATCTCCTGGTACGGAAAAAGGCCCGCGGCGGTAAGCCTGCGGGCCTTGAGATGAATGCTGTAAAAACTACAGAATCTGAAGCTCTCTCCGCGCAGGCTGGCTTAGGCATGACGGTCGCGGCAGCGGGTGCGGGTTTGCGCTCAGATACTTCATTGAACTTGAATTTTGCGGGAAATAGGCCGGAAAGTCAACTACCGAGGGTTGCGCCTGATTCATTGCTCCAGCTAGCACGGACTTAAGCAAGAAGGTTTCCTGTTCTAAGAGATCTTCGGTTTGCGCAACAATTTGTGTCCATCCACCAGCAAGCGCCGAAGCAGCATTGGTGTGAGGAAGTACTCTGGCGCGCGCCGCAACTCGCCGATTGCCAGCCGAAGCCAACCGGGCCGTCCCATAGATTGCATGATCACTGTGACTAGCAGCCCACTGACGAAGTTTCGCCGCGAGGCCTTGAGCCTTCGCAGGCGCGTTTTGTCACCAATAAACCCATAGTACACTGCGAGATCGTTGAAGATCACCTCGCCGGCATCCTGCCAGGCCTTGGCCTTTGAGGTGCCTGTGCAGCTCGCGCCATGGGCGGTGTAGCGCGCCAGCGGCTCCTGGACGCAAACGGCATAGTCTCGCCGGATCGCGACTTGGGTCCAATTGCCAACATCAGGGATGGGACCATGCCGGACCGCATACCCGCCGACCGCGCAGGCGTCGCTGGATCGCAGCATAATGCCGCAGAATCGCGGACCACGAGTTCCGTCGAACAACCCGACGACCAGATCCAACCCTTCCTCGACTGCCGGTCCAGCGCCAGTGACCCACTTGACCTGCCTGTCGGCCGTTTGCACGGAGCAGGGACACCAACTCACTGCAACCTTCTCTGGTGCAATGCTGCCGGTAGGTTGCCGGAAAGGCCGGCTGAGCTTTTCCAACGCTTCGGGCTCAAGTTCGTCGTCGTCATTCAGGATGAGCAGCAACTCGCCGGTGGCGTGCTCCAGACAGCGGTTCGTGTTCGGCGCAATGCCCAGATTGACCTCGGAGCGCAGGTAAACAATGCGCGGGTCATCGAACTTGCGCATCCGCTGCGGAGTGTCGTCGCTCGAAGCATCGTCGGCAACGATGATTTCAAAATCCGAGTAGCTCTGGCACAACACACTGCGGAGAGCACGCTCAAGCAGGTCGCCACGATTGTGCGTCGGAATCCCTACGGTGACGACGCCAATGCGGGAATGTCGTATCGTCACACCTCTCCTTTGTTTAACAAAGTTCAGGCTTCCACAACGATTGGGCAACGTTCAAAAAAGCTGCCTAGCCTCGAAATGCTGTGTTTCCTCTATTATGCCCGCAATTGTGTTCTGAAAAGGTACAGGAAAGGGTGACAATAGCAATATTTGAGGCGATACACCCGGCGCTTGATGAATGAATTAGGATTGGCATGACCGAAAGATGAATCCACGTAAGTTCCTCTCTGACGTGCAGCCCAAATGGTGGGTACTTCTGGCGATCGGCGTCGGTAGTTTGATGGGAAGCCTCGACTCCAGCGTCGTCAACGTCATTTTGCCAACCGTTCGTCGTCAACTCGGCTGTAGTGTGGCCACCATCGAATGGGTCGTGACCATATACCTCCTGGTGGTCTGCGGACTACTGCTGACCTTCGGCCGCTTGGGCGACATGCGCGGGCATAAGCGCCTGTATATCCTCGGCTTCGCAATTTTTACAACGGGTTCGGCGGCATGCGGTCTGGCTTGGAGCGTGGCTCCGCTTATTGTTGCGCGGGCTGTTCAAGCCTTGGGCGCGTCGATCCTGTTTTCCTGCTCCCCCGCCATCTTGACCGGCAACTTCCCTGCCTCCGAGCGGGGCCAAGCCCTTGGCTTGCAGGCCGTCATGATCTATCTCGGGTCCATGGCTGGCCCGGTGTTGGGCGGCTGGTTGACCGACCATTTCAGTTGGCGAGCCGTCTTCTACATCAATGTGCCAGTGGGTTTGGTCGCCTCAGCTCTGTGCATCAAGTTCATTCCTCCCGATGAGCCCGCGGTCCAGAAAGAGCCGTTCGACTTTGCAGGGGCCATTTTGTTTATGGCAGCCTTTGTGGCTCTGCTGTTGGGTCTCAATCAGGGCTACGACCGGGGATGGACATCACCTTCGATTGAAGGCTTGCTGGGGGGAGGATTGCTGCTCCTGTTCCTGTTTGTCCTGCTGGAGAGCCGTGCATCGCATCCGTTGCTTGACCTTGGCCTCTTCCGAAGCACTCAGTTTTCCATGAGCGTTGTCAGCGCGGTGTTGAACTACCTTTGCCTCTTTACGATCCTCTTTCTGTTGCCGTTCTATCTCATCCAGGGGCGCGGAGTAAGCCCCGGCTTTGCCGGCAGGTGGATGACGATCCAGCCAGCAATGATGACGATTTGCGCGCCGGTCAGCGGCATCCTCTCCGATCGCATCGGCACCAGACGCCCTGCCACCCTCGGCATGGCCGTACTGGGTGCCGGATTGATCATGCTTTCGCGCCTTCAGCCCGACTCCTCCATGGCATACGTAGGCGCAGCTCTGGGCGTGATTGGGCTGGGGACAGGAATTTTCATCGCCCCCAACAATAGTGCTTTGATGGGGGCCGCTCCAGCACATCGCCAGGGTATGGCGGCTGGAGCTCTGGCCACAGCGCGCTACGTGGGCATGATCCTGGGCATAGGAATCGCTGGCGCCATCTTCACCACCTATCTGGCTCGCCGCACGCCTATGGCATTGTTCGAGGGCGTTCGCGCCGCCTTTTTTGTTGCTGCGCTCGCGGGATTCCTGGGGTGCCTTACCTCCGCCGTTCGTAAAGAAGTTCCAGGCGATCGTGCTGATCTAAAACGAGTTGAGTAGGAAAATATCCACGACATAGTGAAATGCGACCGACTGAGCTGCTTGAATATCCAGAAAACTCTACCGCCATCAGCCTGCCGTTCTGAGTGGTACCGCGAGCTCTGACGTAGAATGGTTACAGGTGCAGATTGAAGATTGTCTCGCGCATTTTTGTGCTTCATTCTGAAATCAATAAACCTGAAAATCTGAAACTGCTACTTGGACCGGTCCATTGCGTCGTTTAACGTCTCCTACTGCTTTAGTCCCATTGATTGTTGCGTGCGCTCTTTTCATGGAGATGGTGGACTCCACGGTGATTGCCACCTCTCTGCCGGTCATCGCCCGCGACTTAGGGAAAGATCCGATCTTGCTGAAGCTGGGCCTGACAGCCTATATGCTCAGCCTGGCAGTGTTCATACCAATCTCCGGTTGGATCTGCGACCGCTTCGGCGGACGCAAAGTTTTCCGGGCTGCCGTCGGCATCTTCATGGTCAGCTCGATGCTTTGCGGGCTGGCGCACTCCTTTGCGTTCTTCGTGGTGGCGCGATTCCTGCAGGGCATTGGGGGCGCCATGATGGTTCCGGTCGGGCGCATCGTCATTCTGCGCTCGGTTCCACGCGATGAGTACGTCACCGCCATCAGCTATCTGACGACTCCAGCCATGCTTGGCCCGGTGATTGGTCCGCCGCTCGGTGGGCTCATCACCACCTATCTGAGCTGGCGCTGGATCTTCTACATCAACGTTCCCATCAGCATCCTTGCCATCTTCCTGGCCGGGCGCTACATGGAGAACTACCGCGAGCCCGAGGTGCCCAGACTGGACATCACAGGGTTCTTTCTCTCCGCCGTCGGCCTGATGCTGGCAATGTTCGGGCTGAACACCATCAATGACCGCCTGATGCCGGTGAGCTTCTCAGTCGGCTGTATGGTGGTCGGCGGAATTGTAATTGCTGCGTACGTGCTGCACGCGCGACGCGAATCAGATCCGCTGCTCGACCTCGGTTTGTTGAAGATTAAGACCTTCGGAGTGGGAATCAACAGCGGAATCTTTTTCCGCGTAGGTGCAGGCTCACTGGCTTTCATGCTGCCCATGCTGCTGCAGCTTGGATTCGGGCTCAGTCCTTTGCGATCGGGCGCGCTGACCTGCGCCTCCGGCATTGGAGCGGTGCTGATGAAGCCGCTGGCCAAGCCTGTGATCCGCGCCTTCGGCTTTCGCCGACTGCTGATCTGGAACGCGATTTTCAGCGCGCTCTGGATCGCCAGCTTTGGGCTGTTCCGGCCGACCACGCCACATACAATCCTGTTCCCCGTGCTGCTGGTTTCCGGCTTATTCACATCCCTGCAGTTTACGGCGCTGAACGTGATTCCGTACGCCGACATGCCGGACTCCAAAGTCAGCCAGGCGACCAGCCTCTATACCATGTTGCAGCAGCTGTCACTTGGCATGGGTGTTGCTTTGGGGGCGCTAGCCTTGCAGTTTTCCAGCTTTGTCCAGGGACACTCCACAGTCAGCGCGGTCGATTTCTGGCCAGCGTTCCTGTTTCTCGGCGCCATCACGATGGCTTCGGCGGTCTCTTGTGTCGGGCTGCCTGCCGACGCCGGAGCCCACATGGCGGGCCGAAGTCAGATCGAGGCCGCCGAGATCGAGTTGGAATAGCCGAAATTCGCGGAAGGAAGCGTGGGGTCACTTCCCTGTCCCGTGAGTGGCTTCCAGATGCCTATCGTTCCGGCTGACAGAAGGTAGGAGACTTTCAGCGCTTGGAGCTCCTAGAGACAAATGCCGGAAGGATAAATGCTCCGCGATGCCAGGCCTGCTGTAGCCGCAGTGTCAGACGCTGCATGAGCGTCAGTTCCCCGATGCATGGGTAACGCTTCAATGCAACACGTTTCTTCCGTTCCCAAAGGCTGAGCAGGCTGTCATCGAGCTTGATTCCAGGTGAACCTAGCAGCGCGCGAGCCCGGCGGTTGAATAGCCACACGGTCTTGCCATAGCGGTAAATGCAACCCGGGTTGAGAATACATTTGGAGGCCTGCTGCAGAAACTCTTCGTTGACAGCGTCGGGATCGCAGAAGACGGCAACCCAGTCGGAAAACTCCAGCGACTCTATCTGTTCGCGACTGAGCGTTGCCTTTTTACTCTCCCCCTGTATGAGAGCTACATCGATGCGATGAGGAAACAAAGAACTATGGGTCGGTGAGACGCGCGCCTGGTCGCCCTGATCCTTCGGAAGGTACCAGATCGGATCGGCTTCGTGCCCGGCATACTTGGCGGTATCGTAATTAGCCGCGTCCAGGACGACGAATTTGTTGTTGCGAATCTTTGGCCCGTTCACCTTCTTGAGTTTCTCAAGCATCAGCGGCGAGACGATGTCCGTCTCCTCGTTTGCATTCATCGTTGGTACCTTGAGGGCCACCGAGCACATCTCGCACCAGTTCAGTTGCTCACCGAAGTCGGATGGCTTGCGCTTCCACCACCCGGGCTCGACCGGCCAGCCGCCAGGACCGTCGAAGAGCATGTCGAGCGAGGCTGCAATCTCGCAAAAGAAAGCACCCTTGGGAGTGATCGAAGCGCTCCAGAGGTTCTGAATCCAGCAGTTGTCGCGCAGCTTGAACCACTCTTCGTCAGGGATGTGAAGCTCTTTGCGCGTCACCAGGATCGCCTGGTGGGTGTTGACGGTGCGGTGATCGTTCAAGCTTTGGTAGGCAAAAGTATCCTGAATCTGCTCGAAATTCCTGTAGTAACCGGCGCCCAACGAGCTGAACAGCCCGCGCTTGCGTCCCCGCATATACTTCACAATACGGCTGTAGTCTTGGAAGCTTGTGGTGGGCGGGCGCAGGAACGTGGCCGGTCGCGGCTCCTGGATCCTTGTCGCGTAGTAGTCGATCATTTCGGGAAACTGGGGGTGCAACGTGGGCTCGCCGCCGATGATGCCGACGATGCCCGGAAAGCCAGCCATCGAATCCACGGCCTTCTTGAAGGTCTCAACCTCCATGTAAAACGGCTTGGGATGTTCGCCGCAGAAGCGCGTGCAGTTTGAGCAGGCCTTATGGCAAGCATTGGTGATGTCGATCATGACGATTTTCATATCGGCTGGAGACTTCATCGTCTAACCTCACGTAGTGTGGCGGGCTTGGCACACGATTCTTACTCAGCCTCAACCGACCTAAGCCGGTTGAGTTCTCATTACTATGAAACCGTCGGTTTGAGTGTTGTTGCTCGAAGCATCATCTGCAACAATGAACAGGGCTGGACAGGTGGCCTTTATGATACAGGAAGCCTGTCGAAATAACACCTGACAAGTGGCAAAATTCCTTCCCCTTTGAAACGCTAGCCGGTAGCAGGAGAGAAGATCTTCGGCAGTTCTCACCAGCCAATCTCTCCGCTCAAGACCTAGCCGCGCGCCATCTACGCGATCGTCCCGCCGACTGCGCTCACAATTAGGACACGCAAAGGTAGCTTGAGACAGGTGCCGACAGGCCGGTGTGCCGGATAAACGGTCTGATATCATGGCATCGTCTTGACTCCAGATGGAATCCTGGAAGGAAGTTCAGGGGATGCTCCACATCGCCGTTGACACCATTGTCACAAGGCCTCCATTTGTTTATCGGGGAATGTTTGAGTACACCAAGGAAATGGTGGAGCATTTTCGTCTTCTGGCACAGGAATGTGACGTTGATGTGCGGACCTATGTGGGCAGTGGTTTTTCTCCGGAGATAGCGGGAATACCAGAGACGGAGAATTACCATACAGAGCACTGCTCACTGATGGATCATCTACGGCTCTGGCGTTTCGGCGGAGGCGCGCGCCTTGTAAAGCGCGAAGGAAATGATGTCCTGTTTGCCACAAATGCGGAGACCATTTCCATTCCCGGCGTTCCCTACGTGGTATTCATTCACGATGTGGACTTCATGCGCTTTCGCCAGTACGGAGCACTCTACACGGCCAGGCTCTACGCGATGCAATGGCTTGCATCGCATTCCGCGAAGCTCGTCCTGACCAACTCTGAGTGCTCCAAGCGGGACATCGTCAAGTATCTGCGTGTCTCTCCAGAAAAAGTCGTCGTCACCTACCTTGGCTATAACCGGAGCGTTTACAACCAAGCGCCGGCTGGCGAGGAACAAGCGGCGCTGGCTCAGCGCTTCTCTTTGCAGCGTAGATACATTCTTCACCACGGCACATTTCAACCACGCAAGAACTTGCTTCGTCTGGTTCGCGCCTATGACCGTCTCGCAGCCGAAGACAGCGCGTTCGATTACGATCTTGTTTTGGCCGGCAACTACGGATGGAATTGCGAGGATGTCCTGCAGGCCTGCAGGGATGTCAAAGTCCCCGGCCGCGTTGTCGTCACGGGCTTTCTTGAGGAAAAGGATCTTGCGGCTTTGGTGAAAGGAGCATACCTTTCTGTGATTCCATCCCTATGGGAAGGCTTTTGCTTCCCTATGGTGGAATCGATGGCGTGCGGCGTGCCTACAATTGCGGCAAACAGCTCCTGTCTCCCGGAGATTTCTGGAGGCGTGCTGCACTACTTCAACGCCGAATCGGTGGAAGAGATCGCCGCGTCCATCAAACTGGGGATCGAAGACAATGGACTGCGCGAGCAACTTTGCCGAGATGGACTGCGAAGTGCCGCCCAATTCAGCTGGGAGCGTTGCGCACGAGAGACCTTGACAGCTATCAAAAGAGTCACTGCGGAAACGCATTGAGAAATCATCATGCCGAAGATTGCCGTCGATACGTTCTCCTCACGCCCTCCCTTCAACTTTGGCGGAGTCTATGAATATACATACCAGATGCTGCGCCAGTTCCGCACCCTGACAATGGAATATGGCTGTGACGTGACTGCGCTGGTTGGAAGAAACTACACTGCCCTGCGGGAGGGATTCTCCGACTCCGAGACCTTCCGGATAAGGACCACTCGCTGGATTGAATTTCCAAGATTTTGGCGCTATGGAGGCTTTGGATTGCAGGCTAGGCGGTGCAAGGCGGACGTGGCGTTTTTTCCAAGCCCCGACGTTCTGCCTCTTCTGACAACGCCCTACGTAGTCATGTTCCACGACGTGGCCTATCAACGCATCGCTAATTTTTCCGGGGCGAAAACAGCGCGTTTAACGTTTTTGTGCAGACTGATCGCACGCAATGCCACACGGATATTGACCAACTCGCAGTGCTCCAAAGACGATGTCATCCATTATTACGGCGTTGCGGATAACAAAGTGATCGTCACAGGTCTATCCCACGACCGCCAATGGTTCAATGAGGAGGCTCCGGACGAAGAACTGTTGCGGCAACTGAGACGCCGTTTCAATCTACACCGGACATACCTGCTACACCATGGAACGTTCCAGCCGCGAAAAAACCTGACAAGGCTGGTCGAGTCTTATCACCTCATGCTACAGGAACATCCCAGAATTGATTGCGACTTGGTTTTGGCCGGGAATATGGGATGGGATTTTCAGGACACTCTGCGGGCAATCGGCAACATTCCTGCCAACGGACGTGTCATTCTTACGGGAGGACTCTCGAATCCGGAGCTTGCAGCGTTGGTCAAGGCATCCGCGTTGGTGGTGATACCTGCGCTTTACGAAGGTTTCTGCCTGCCCATGCTGGAAGCGATGGCTTGCGGTGTACCAACCATCGTTGCTAACAACTCATGCCTGCCTGAGGTATCCGGCGGCGTGCTGCGTTACTTCAACGCCGAGTCGGTAGAAGAAATCGCTGAGACCATGCGCTCGGTATTGCTGAGTCCTTCCGAACAACAGAGCCTGCGGAAGGCAGGATTGAGACGTGCGGCAGAATTCAGTTGGGAACGTTGTGCAAACCAGACTCTGCAGGTTTTGCGGCAAGCCGCGATGAGTACGTAATTCCTTAATCTGCGGCAGGTGGAGATACTGTGTCATTGCTAAGAGCATCGGCCGATGCGGTCAGGAGCATTCTGGCTCCCTTTCCGCTGCTCACGCGTTTGACGCGCGCAGCCGGTTGGACAACGCTGGGAACCCTGGTCGGCAATGGGCTGACCTTCGTCGCCATGATCGCCGTGGCTCGTCTTCTGGGGCGCGACCGCTTCGGCGAACTGGGGATTCTGCAAAGCACTGTCGTGATGTTCCAAGCCTTTGCCTCGGTCGGCCTGGGCATGACTGCGATGAAGCATGTTGCCGAGTATCGCGCCAAAGAGCCAGTTCGCGCCGGGCACATCATTGCCATCTCCGATCTGGCAGCCATAATCTCCGGAGGCGCTGCGGCCATGATCGTCTATGCATTTGCACCATGGCTGGCAGCTCACGCTCTGGTTCGTCCGGAGATAACTCCCCTGCTGCGTATTGCGGCCATCACCATCGCCTTGAGTTCACTGACCGGTGCCATGAATGGCACTCTGGGCGGCATGGAGGAGTTCCGCTCAATCGCCGTCATCAGCCTTGTGAGCGGCTTGGCCGCCTTCCCTCTCATACTGGCCGGAGTTCTCTGGAAAGGCGTGGAGGGCGTTGTCCTTGCTCTGGCCGCACAGGCTCTGCTGACATGCGTGTTGGTCTACTGGATGGCGCGCCGCAAGGCAAAGCGACATCACATCCCAATTACGCTACGCGGTGCAAGGGAATGGCCCGTGCTCTGGCGTTTCTCGGTGCCTGCAATGCTGAGCGGCATCATGGTGACGCCGGCAGAATGGCTATGCAATTCGATACTGGTGCGTCACGGCGGCGGTTACTCCGCGATGGGAATTTACGCCGCAGCGATGCAGTGGCGTAACCTTCTAATGTTTTTACCCATCATGATCGTGCAGTCAGCACTGCCTGTTTTCGCCTCCGTCAAGAGTTCTCACGGTCCGCAATCGGAAGAGTTTAGCCGTCTAATCGTAGTCTCGCAAAACGCCATCATGTTACTGATCTTTCCGGTGGCAACGCTTCTGATGTTTCTGGCGCATGGAATTCTAGGGCTCTATGGGGCGAGTTACAGCGTGGGGAGCATGGTGTTGGTGGCGGTCTGTTTTATGGTTACGATTCAATGCACGGGAGCCGGATTGGGACCGGCGATTGAGGCATGGGGAAATATGTGGGCGCCTGCTGCCTTCAACTTCTTTTGGGCTCTGCTTTACGTTCTATTTGCCTGGCGCGGCGTGGCCCGATGGGGAGCGGCGGCTCTGCCATTTGGTGCGGCGGTGGCCTATTTTGCGCTTACGTATATCTACCTTGTCTATTTTCGCGGAAGGTTTCCGAAAGGCACAACCATTCGCATGACACGGGCAATGCTTGCAGCCACAGTGGTGGTGGCTTTTTGTTCGGTGATTCCAGTCCGATTGCGATTTTGGCTTTCTCTGCCCGCTTCAATCATCGTTTTTCTAATGGCCGTGCTGTTTTTCTCTGACCGTGCACTGATTGGAGGGCCGATATTGCGCTCTTGGACCACACTAATAACGGTTTGGAAAGGCCGGGATAAGGAAGTCCTATGAAGATTGCGCTGGTCGTACCTCATCTGTATGTCGGTGGCATGGAGATGTTTGTTCTGAGGTTAGGCGGGTATCTTTTGCGGCAGGGTAATGAGGTCACAGTGGTGGCGACGGAAGAACCCGGCGAGTGGTGGCCACGCGTCAGCGATTTGGGAATGCAGGGCCTCTCCATTCCGCTCATAGGTTCGTTCAACCGGTTAACACATGTACGCCGGGTGCACGAGGCTTTGAATGGCTTCGACGTACTGATCATGAATGACACTCGCTACGGACAGGCGGCACTCCCCGAACTGCCCGAAGGCATCGTTGCCATAGCCGTCATTCATAATGATTGTCGAAGCGCCTACGAGGTTGGCTGCAACAACGTGCAGGCACTCGACGCATTGGTCTCTGTCGGTCCAAGAATACAGGAGGCCACAACTGCCCGCGTGGGCGATGGGATAGTATCTCAGATTTATTATGGGATCGCCGTACCGCAGTTTACACCTCTGGTCAAGAGACCCTCCATCTCAGGTACACCGAAGCTGATCTATGCCGGGCGGATGATCCAAGAACAAAAGGGAATTTTCCTTTTGCCGCAGATACTGACAGAATTGAACAAAGCTGGGCTACGTTCCTCTTTGGACATTGTCGGCGATGGTATAGATCTCCCGGAGCTGAAACAGCGGGTCGCCCGCGCGGGAGTGGAGGATCAGGTTATCTATTGGGGCGCCTTATCCGTGGACGAGGTCGGTCGAAAACTACAAGAGTCGCACATTCTTCTCATGCCATCTTTTTACGAGGGATTTGGAATCATTTCCTTAGAGGCACAGGGCTGTGGCTGTGTTCCCGTTGTCTCGCGTCTTCCTGGGGCCACGGACGTAAACGTCTTGGATGGTATGACGGGACTTTTGGCCGAGGCCGGCAACGCTAAGAGCTTCGCTGACAGCATTCTTGCATTGACGAACGATCCGGCAAAGTGGCAATCGATGAGTGAGGCAGGGGCCCAGCGCATCCGCAACGAATTTTCCGTGGAAAAAATGGGAGAGCGATACTGCCGTCTGATCGAGGAAATTCGTTCGAAAAAGCAGGGCAAGCTCGATGCTCCGCGTCCTGGCTGGATGTGGAACCCTAAGCTGATTGGCTGGACGGCGCCATTGCCCAACTCGATTTGCAGGAAATTGAAAATACTGTAATACAAACTGACAATACTGACCTGAACCTCGCGGAATCACTAACAAGAACCTAGACCCTCAGTGTCTAGTTTGGGAGGGTGCACCACAAGTTCCTTCAGTGCGTCCCTTAGTTGGGTTGCTCCTCATCACCCTTGCCATTAGTCTTTTGAAAACTATTGTGGCATATGTACCCATGTGCAACGGGTCGTGCCTTAATACGAGATACATGCATTTTATAAATCCTATTTTAGGATTATTCTGTCCTGTTAGGGCCTCCCAATTAAGCATTCTTAGATTTGTTATGTAGTAAGCCTTTACACGTTCTGCAGCGCTATAATCTTCCGATTCAAATACGATTTTCGGTACAGCACCAAAATGGAAGCCGTCTTGCCAATCCCCAAGGAACTTGATTTTAGGATCTTTGTGTAGCTGATCCCATATTGGTGTGCAAGGATATGGCACCAGAATGCCGAATAGCGCTATTTCTAGCTTCAATTCCATTGCACACTCCAGAGAGCGCATATCCGACTCAAAGGTACTGCCTTGTAATCCAAGTATAAAGAAGCCACCTACTCGAACACCCGCTTCGTGGCCCATTGTTATTGCATCTTTCACTTTTTGCAAACACTCGCCCTTATTTACCAAATCAAAGACTCGATCGTCGCCAGATTCCACCCCTATCATTATCGATTCGCATCCTGATTTCCTCATCAATTTGAGGAGGGAGAAATCTAACCCATCTGCTCTAATCCCATTAGAACATGACCATTCTAAAGCGAGGTCTTCATCTATCAATTTTTGGCAAATGGCTCTTGCTCTATCCATGAGCAACGTAAAATTGTCATCAATGATTGTGAAACGCTTTGTTTTGTATGCCCCCATTGCATATTTGAGTTCCTCTATTACATCTTCTGGAGTGCGCCCCCTCCATTTCTTTCCTATGACAAAAGGGACTGAGCAATAGCTACATGGATATGGACAACCCCTGCTCGTAAGTAATGGGTAATCTTCTATGTTTTCTATACTGTCGAAAGAACAGTAATCTGGAAAGTGTAGGTCGCTTATCTCCGGATTCCATCTTCGGTCTTTGTTTCTTATTACATCTCCTTTCTCATTTCTAAATATCAATCCTTCAATTTCCGCAAATGGCTTTCTTTCTATTATTTCAATAAGTGCTTCCTCGCCTTCACCCACTAATCCTAAGTCGGCTACGTTATTATCTTTTATGAACTTTACGCCATCTACCGATAGGTGTGGACCACCGAATATTATGGTCGCAGATAGGCTGATCTCCCTCACCTTTTTGGCCGTCTCCAGCCCCGCATGCATGGTGAAAGATTTGATCGAAATGCCTACAATATCTGCGTCTATTGTTTTCTTTAGTCGCTCAGCCTCATTATCACGGTTGTTATTTAGATCTAAAACCTCTACATTGTAACCTTTAGACTTTAATGAACTGGCTAAATAGCCTAGGCCAGTATTAAGCCCTTTTAAAAGCCCCCGCGGATCTATCAGTATGATTTTCATTGTGAAGCACCTGGCAGATGTGTCCTATTGTGCCCCTTCTAGAGTAGCCTACTGTACCTGAAAGAGGGTACTGAATCTAGTATGTTCATCAGGATGCTATTCCTGCTTCTGCTTCTGGCACACCCCCAGGATCCAACGCTACCACCCGGCCGTTGGGCGTGGCGGAGTGCATGGCGAAAGCTGACTGAGGCATCTGGATTGAAAGGTCTGCGGTCGCATGACCTCCAGCACAGCACCATGCCGTCACAAAGTTAGCGGAATCTTTTGAGGCGAATGAGCAGACCATCATGGCTATCGCCGGACACGTCTCCCGAGCGATGCTGGAACACTACAGTCACTCACATACGCCAAGAAGCCCAGCGCAAGGCTGTGGCTTCACTCGATAACGTCACAACCGTGGCACAATTACTGGAATGGAAGTGCAAGGCGGAGAAAGCATACTCCGCCAACTTGCACAAAACAGAATACAAATGGTCGGGGCGACTGGATTCGAACCAGCGACCCCCTGCGCCCAAGGCAGGTGCGCTACCAGGCTGCGCTACGCCCCGACTGTGTATGGCCTAGCGGCCTCACATTGAAATCCTAGCACAGGAGTACATGGTTAGTCGTCGGGCCGCTTCGAGGAAGGCTTGAATTGCATGTTCAGTTCCGCGGAGTCGGCTATTACGCTGAGTGTGGGATCGACAAATTCCCATTGCCGCGATTGAGGATTGGTGCTCCAGGTCTGGAGCTCGATGCCCATTTCGAAGGCAATGAACAGGTCCGAGGTTCTGGGAGTAACTCGCAGGGCATGAACGCGGAGATTCTGCAGGAGTCGGCGCGCCTCCTCCTCTTCGTCGCCGAACTCCACCGGGGCGTTGCTGGCGAAGGCGAGATTGTCATCGAGGACAATGCGCCAGGGGCAGTGGAGTATAAGTTCCGTATCGTGCTCAAAGGAGAGACGCCAGAGATCGCCCGAGTCGCCGCCGTTTTTTTCTACGGCGGTGCAGAGCTTGCCCACAAGGTGATCCGCGATGAGATCCGCAACAGTGGCTGACATTCTCTTGAACCAGTCGCGCACAGGGAGAGTGTTGAGCCAGTAAAGCAAGAAGATTGCCAGGAGCGTCTGGAAGAAGCGGAGCGGGCGGCTCATGAGAGCCGTTAGATTTGCGTCGTGATCGATAAGGGCGGAAAGTTCCCTGGCGGCTATCAGGAAGGACCAGAGGAGAACGAATATTCGGCCCCAGTTCTGCCCTTTCCAGTAATTCCACAGGAGGATCAGTACAAGGATGAATGCCCCGCACTGAATGAGTTGCTCGAAGATGGCGAAGGCCGCGAGGGGCCCGCCGAAGAACTGGAATGAGCTCCTGACGAAATAGACCGCGATAAGCGTGCCCAGGGCCAGCGCAGTGAGACCGACCCCTCTGGGTTGTGGAGACTGGTCGGGCTGAGCAGCGGAGGTGGGTTGCACACTGCGGAGAGTATCGTTGGCGCCACGCGCTTGTAAAGCCACGGGATGCCAGGGTAGCTACAATTCCCGTATACCCGAAAAGAGATCTGTCTCCATGTCCATGGCCGTTACTTCTGCGGTGGCGACAAGATGGAATAGCTCGTCTTCGCCGGCCTGTTGCTGGGCGTGTTCGAAGATGGGCTGCAGGGGACGCTGCGATTTGTGTTTGGCGAAGGCCTCGTTCTTGCGCTGGATGTAGGCACCGACGGCGATGCGCGCGGTGACCGGAGCGAGAGAGACGGTGGGTCGCTCTGGCAACGAGAACACCGTCGTGACATAGTAGAGCTTTTTGGCCTGCCACGGGCTGAGACCCTGTTCAAGTTGCGTGGTGCAGCGAGTGGTACGCGCCGCCCATTGGAAGGCGGCCGAGGTGAACAATCCAGCCATGCCGTGGTCGGGATGCGCGGTCACAAAGCCCTCGGCTCCGAAGGTGACGATTACATGCGGCCGCAGGGTGCGAATGGCCTGCACGAGGTCACTGGTA
This sequence comes from uncultured Acidobacteriaceae bacterium, assembly GCA_964559875.1. Classification (GTDB taxonomy): domain Bacteria; phylum Acidobacteriota; class Terriglobia; order Terriglobales; family Acidobacteriaceae; genus TOLSYN. The sequence goes on along the minus strand of CAZLJQ010000026.1, from coordinate 22,360 downwards.
ACGGCGAGGAAGTCCTGGCGATCCAGTGCGCCATCCGGATAGTCAAGGACCTGGCACTGAGCGACGCCGAGGTGATGGCAGGAGTCCGCAAATTCTTTCCGTCGCACCGCCTTGAGCGCTTCATCTTCGACAACGCCACCGCGGTTGGCGGCGCGCTCTCCGGCGGTGAGGCAGATGACAGAACACTCGGCTCCAGCCTCGGAATATTTCGCCAGGACTCCACCAAAGCAACCTGCTTCATCGTCAGGATGGGCAGTCACACAGAGCAGCTTTAACATTCACTTTCCTCGTTCACGAATTCCAACTCCTGCTGCAAATCATCGCAGGAACAAGCCACGGGAGCATAGCTCTGGCGGTGCATAGGCGAAGGTCCATACCGGAGCAGGGCAAGTTTGTGGCCTGGGGTCGAGTACCCCTTGTTGCTGGCGAGACCGTACTGGGGATAGATGACGTCCCAGGCGCGGACAATGGCGTCGCGGTGTACTTTGGCGAGAATGGATGCGGCGGCGATGGAGGCCGAGAGCGCGTCGCCGTGGATAATTTTTCTCTGCGAGCAGTCGAAATCGAGAGTTGCAGCGTCAACCAGCAGGAAGTCCGGGCGCGGGTCAAGGCGCTCGACCGCCATTTTCATGGCCAGCAGACTGGCTTGATAGATATTGACCTGATCGATTCTGGCAGCGTCTATTTCGGCGACGGCCCAGGCAATGGCGCGCTGGCGAATGCGCGCGGCCAACTTCTCGCGCTCGTCGGCAGTGAGCAGTTTGGAGTCGCGCAAGCCACGAATTCGGTCGGCGGGATTGAGAATGCAAGCGGCGGCGGCGACGCAACCAAAGAGGCTGCCGCGGCCAACCTCATCGACTCCGGCAACAAAGCGGGCGCCGCCCTGCCACGCCTCCTTTTCAAAGCTGGTGGTGCACTTCAGGCTCTTGAGCAGGCGCAGCTTAAGGGCCGAAGCGGAGAGCGTCGGATGGGAGCCGATAACTTCCTCATTTTGCGCGGGCCGAGACACCTTGCAGTAAGATTCTCACCGCGAAGAAGCCGAATGCAAGTCGCTCAGGCGAAGCAGCAGGCCAGATGTGTCTTTCAGCCGTATCTGTGTGGAGCAAATTTCCCGCTTCAATGTATGGCCAAGACCGCCAAATTACAGATCGCGTCAGCGGGTAGCTGCCGTTTGCTTTGAGAGCCCGATCCAGCTTCGAATCAAGTCAATATCCAACGAGCGCCTCACATGGTCCGCAAGGCGATCAAGGCGAGCCTCGCGCTCTCTGGCTACGAATACATGATTGGATGATGGCGCCAGTCCGCACGCTTTGCGTGCCGCGTCTACGAAGGAATGACGAAGCGAGTCGCTGTCGAAGAGTCCATGGACGTAGGTGCCGAGCACTCGCCCATCGGAGCTTACGGCTCCGTCCAGAGCGCAACCACTTAGCCCTTCTCGCGTGATCTCCGCGAACCGTGTTGCGCCAGTGTCGTAAATCGTTTCTCCAACGTGAATCTCATATCCACTAAATTCAAGATCTGGAGTCTGCCGCCCAAATATTTCGCTACGGCAAACACCTCGAAGCTGCCGCGTCGTCTTTGTCGAGTCGAACGTGGTTCGAATGGGGAGCAATCCGAGACCTCCGCATGACGCTGGTATCGCGTTGCATTCGATTCCCTCCGGGTCATCGATCCGCGTGCCCAGCATCTGGAAGCCTCCGCAGATTCCCATGAGGATGCGTCCTCGCCTGAGCATTTCTAAGATTGCATGATCAAAGCCGCGTTTGCGCAACCAATCCAAGTCATCCATAGTCTGTTTGCTGCCGGGGAGAATTGCGAGGTCGGCATATTCGAGTTCTTCCCATCGCTCCACATAAGCCAGCGACACGCCAGGCTCAGCAGCTAGCGGGTCAAAGTCGGTAAAGTTGGAAAGATGCGGAAGCGCAACAACTCCAATGCGCAGAGGCCGCGCTGGACTGGAATCGACATTCGCTTGTTTCCATATTCGTGCGGCGGTTTGCCGGTCTTCAATCGCGACACCATCTTCTTCATCGAGGCCCAGATCATGCATGAAATGAACAACGCCAGCGCATGGTATCCCGAGCCTCGGCTCCATCATGCGGATGCCCGGCTCCAGCAGCGTAACGTCTCCGCGGAACTTATTGATTGCATATCCGCGAATCAATGAACGCTCATGTGGCTCCAGAAGCTGCATAGTTCCCAAGAGCGATGCGAACACGCCGCCACGGTCTATATCTCCAACCAACAGACACGCGGCGTTGGCTGCCTCTGCCATGCGCATGTTCACAATGTCGTGCTCGCGGAGGTTGATTTCGGCAGGCGAACCAGCTCCTTCTATCACGATGACGTCATATTCTGAAGCGAGCTTTTGGTAACTCGCCAAGACAGTCGGAAAGAGTTCTTCAACCCGGTGAAGATGGTAATCGGCTGCGGTGACCTGACCCCACACTTTGCCAAGCACAACAATTTGCGATCCAGTATCCGACGATGGTTTGATCAGCACAGGATTCATTTCAGCGCATGCCAGTATGCGGCAGGCTTCGGCCTGCAGGGCCTGTGCCCGCCCGATCTCTCTGCCATCGGGAGTTGCGGCGGAGTTCAGCGACATGTTCTGCGCTTTGAATGGCGCTACGCGATAACCGTCGTCGGACAGTATACGTCCGAGTGCAGCGGTCAAGATTGACTTGCCGACATGAGAAGCTGTGCCGAGCACCATCAGCGCAGGCGTGGAACACTTCACTTCATTCTTCGACATCACGGCTCACGGCTTGCTGTCTGCAGTGCGGCGCACAGGATCGGTGACGGTAGCAGTTCGCTCCAACTTGTCCCAGGAGAAGTGGCGGCCATCGATGGCCCTCCGCAGGGTCTTGATAAGCACTATGGAAAAGAGCTGGCGGTAGGCGAAGCGCTGCAGCCAGACGTGCCCGAGGAGCCACCAGTCACGGCGGTCGCGTCCATGCCGCCGCTCCAGCGAAAAGGCAATTGTGGACGCGATGAAGTCGATCAGCAGGAACATGAAAAAGAAAAGTACCAGCTGCTGGAAGCTCGCAGGATCGGCTGTGTCGGGGTGGAAATGTTTGTCCCAGATGAGGTACTTCAGCGTTCCGAAGACAAACATGATGTCAATGAATGGCGAGACCAAGGGCAGCAGGATCTGGAAGATGACAATGTTGGGCAGGGCGATATAGCCCAGCGCACCTTTCCGGGCAAATGCCGAGCGATGCTTCCAGACGGCCTGGAGGATTCCGAACGACCAGCGAAAGCGCTGTCGCATGAGTCCGTTGGCGCTGGTGGGCGCCTCGGTATAGGCCAGCGAACGGTCCTCGTACTCGACCTTATAACCGTTCTGCAGCAGCGCCATGGTGAGGTCGGCGTCTTCGGCGACGGTGTCCGTTTTGTAGCCGCCGGCAGCGCGTACTGCCTCGGTGCGCCAGGCCCCGATGGCTCCGGGGACGACGCAGACAGCGCTGAACGTGTTAAGGGCGCGGCGATCAAAGTTCTGGCTGGTGATGTATTCCAATGCCTGCCAGCGTGTCCACAGGTTGCAACGGTTGCCGACCTTGGCGTTGCCGGCCATCGCACCGACGCGGGCGTCCTGGAAGTGCGGCACCAGATAGGAAATGGCGTCGTTGGCGATCAGGGTATCGGCATCAATGCCGACAAATATCTCCTCGGTGACGAACTGCAAACCATAGTTGAGCGCCATGGCCTTGCCGCCGTTCTCCTGGTGCAGCACGGTGACCCGGCCGCGTGCAATCTCATCGGCAAAGTGCTCGCGAGCTACCTCGCAGGTTCGGTCCTGCGAGCCGTCGTCAATCACGATCACGCGCAGGTTGGGATAGGTAGAGTGGAGCACGCTCAGGACAGTGCGGCGAATGACTTTCTCTTCATTGTAGGCTGGAACGAGGACGGCAACGGCAGGCTGGTAGGCGGATTTGCCGGTGGCCATCTCGGTGGTGTGCCGGCGCAGCCGGTCAAAGATGGCGGCAGCTCCAACGCAGACAAGGCGGCCGCTCATGAGCACGTCGCCGACGAAGAAGACGAAGACGATGAAGGAGTTGACAGCTCCGAAGATGAGGAATCCGGCTGAATCGACCATTGCCCAGAGTTGCTCATTGCGGGAGATGGGAGCCATGACATCGGCATAGTTCTTGCCGAGCAGTTCGTGCACGGAGACGATCTGATAGCCGCGCGCGTGCAGGCCCTCGATGATCAGAGGCAGGGCTTTGACGGTGTTGGCGCGATTGCCGCCGCCGTCGTGCAGCAGAATGACGGAGCCGCCGTGCCCAAGCTGGTCCATAACCGATTGCGTGATCTGCTCAGGCGTGGGACGCGGATCGTCGTGCCAATCGTCCGGATCAATCTTGTCGCCTACGGTGATGTAGCCCATGCTCTGGGTAAGCTCGAGGGGGCGAACCTCGTCGGCGGTGTCCGGCTCCTGGTCAACCGAGTACGGCGGACGGAAGAGCACGGGCTTGATGCCGAGTTTAGCGGCCAGCAAGCGCTCGGTCAGATTGAGCTCGACCCGCAGATACCGCTCACTGATGTTGCTGATATCGGGATGGGTGAAGGTATGATTGCCGATCTCGTGACCCTCGCGATACATGCGCTTGAGGATGCCGGGATATTTCTCAGCTTCGAGGCCGATGGTGAAAAATGTGGCCTTGACGTTGTAGTGCTTGAGAACGTCGAGGATCTTGGGCGTCCACTGCGGGTCGGGGCCATCATCAAAGCTGATGACAACACTCTTGCTGGGCGCGCCATAGGCGTCAAGGCGATAGGGGCTAGGTAGTTGGCGGAAGACCTCATTGGTGACCACCTCGTTGGAATCGAGAGTGAGGTCGCGGGTGCCGGGGGAAGGTTCGCTCGCTATGTGCAGGATGTCGCCTTCACCCTCGATGTCCACATCCTGGCCCGGATCGACGACTCGCAGTTTCTCTATTGCACCGGGGTCACGCGGCTTGTCCCAGACCTTCCACAGGGCGCGATCCTCGGAGCCAAGTCGCCAGAGGGCGAAGGTGGAGATACCAAGATCGCGCGCTTCCCGCATCTGGTTGAGCGCGGTGACGGCATCGAGATACCAGACGTCATGGCGGTTGTCGCCATCGAGATAGGTGAAGTGAGGGTTGAGCGTGTCGGAGTCGAAGTTGATGTCGGCCTCCGAATCGCGCGCCTCCAGCCACGCCTCTTGCACACTGACGTTGTGAACTCCGGCCATGCCGGGCTTGCCATTTTTGGCGGTTGTCCAGTCGTAGCCGTAGTTGCCGATGGCGCAAATAATTTTTTCGCGCGGGATGACCTTGAGTGCCTTGTTCAAATTCTCAGTGAACCAGTCCTGCCCGGCAATGGCTCCGGGCGCACCTCCCGGATAGTGCTGGTCGTAATTCATCAGGATGAGTCCATCGGCGAGCTTGGACATGAACGCATAGTCAAAGCCGGGATCGGAGGCAGGCACGCTGATGTAGAGCTTCTGATTGCGTTGGTGCAGGTCGGATGCGAGTTCGGCAATGAGGGCGCGATAGCCGGGCTGAGCCTGGTCGCCAAAAGCTTCCAGGTCCAGGGTAAGTCCCTTGTAGTTATCGCTGGAAAGGAAGGTGCTGATCTCCTGGCGGAAGCGCTCACGCCCGTCTGCGGAGTTGAGCATCTTGGCGATGTCGGGACGCCACTCATTGACCACGGGATCGAAGTTATTCACCATCGGCAGCACGTCTACCTGCGCGTTCGTGCTTTTGATGAGCGGCATGAGCTTTTGGTCAATGGTGGCGACATGCCCGCCGGTGATGACGTTGTAGAGGGTGTTATCCTCTTTGGCCGCCTGAAGGTGGCCGTCGGCCCCCAGCACATGGAGCCACTCGGGAAAGACAAAATCGATCTGGTGAATGTACTCGCGCAGGGAGCTGTAGCTAGCAGCGTCCCAAGTGACGTAGAAGGCGCCGCGAATGCCTTCGCCGGAGTTCAACACAACCTGGGAGGCCGGGGTCAGAGTCCGGCGGTGGGTGCCTTTGCGCAGCGGCTTTTTGGGCTCTTTCAGCTTAAGGGCACGATAGCTCTTCTTTTGATCAGCAAGCAGCACATGGGGTATGTCCGTCTTGCGGACAACCGTGACGGCGAAAAAGACGATGAGTACGCTAAGGATAATTACGGAAACGTCGATCCACTTGCGGATCTGTTTCCAGCGATGCCGGTCAGGGTCGAAAAATATGGGTTTAGACATACTTCAGTTGCCATGTTCTATCGTATGGTTCGTATCCGCTTGCGTCAATGAAACATAACGCGCGGTGGCGGATGGAGTGTCATCTGTTGGTCCAAACCCGTCACCCAGCCACAGCCACGCACGGCGGTATGTGTCAGCCGGAGCTGCTCCGGCCGCAGACGCCCGGCTTCTGCTATATTCGGACGTGCTCACCTTGATCCGTAAGCATTGCTGGTGGTTTGCTGCTACAACCGTAGCAGCGGCGCTGCTGCGCCTGTTCTTCGTATTGAAGCTGCCGGTGATTGCGGGCGACACGCTGATCTACGGCGACATCGCCAAGTGCTTGGTTAACAACCACATGTTCGGGATCGAGAGGGCCAGCGGATGGGAGCCGACATTCATCCGGTTGCCGGGATATCCGTTCTTCCTTGCCTTCACCTTCCTGATCGCCGGTGTAGATCACTATATTGGCGCGATGTTGTTTCAACTTGTATTCGACGTGCTGACCTGCTTTTTGGTAGCAGACATTGCACGACGAGCCATTGGGGAGCGCGCCGCGCGCACGGCGTTCCTGCTGGCAGCCTTTTGCCCATTCCTGATGAACTACGTGGCGACCCCGCTCTCCGAGTGTCTGGAGGTATTTACCATCGCCGCAGCCATCGATTGCGCCATGGCTGCTCTGGAAACGCGCAGTCTGCGCTGGTGGGTGGTGTGCGGCATTGCCTGCGCGGGGGCGATCCTGCTGCGTCCAGATGGAGGGTTGATCCTGGGCTGCATCGCGCTTCCGGTGCTGGCGTACGGCTTTTTCGGAGGGTCGCGGGGTGAGCGGACGCGACGTCGCGAGTTGATTACGGCAATCCTGCTGCTGGGCGCGGTCTCGCTGGCGCCCCTGGTGCCATGGACGATTCGCAACTGGCGGGTTCTCCACGTATTTCAGCCGCTGGTGAATGCCCATGCGAGTGATCCGGGCGAGTTCGTGCCAGCCGGCTGGAATCGCTGGTTCAAGAGCTGGCTGATCGACTATTCGAGCGTGGAGGACGTCGGCTTTCATGTTCCCGGCGATCCCATCGACGTAGGGGACATTCCCGACCGTGCCTACACCTCCACGGCCCAGCGGGCGCTGGTGCACTCGCTGATTGACCAGTACAACGACAACGTGAAGCACGAGATGACGCCGCAGATGGATAAGCAGTTCGGGGCTTTGGCCGAAGAGAACGTTCGCCTGCACCCGGTGCGCTACTACCTTCTGCTGCCCACCGCCCGGACGCTGGACATGTGGTTTCGGCCACGCAGCGAGATGATGCCGCTGGACTCTCACTTTTGGGAGATCAAGCGCGACCCCCACGACGCTTGGTGCGGCATTGCGCTCGGGCTGCTAAATTTGGCTTACGTGGCGGCGGCAGTGGCCGGAGCCTGGCTGTTGCGCCGGAAAATAAAATACCTGGGACTACTGCTGACCTACCCGATCGTGCGCTCACTGTTCCTGGCTGCAACTGGCGCATCTGAGGACCGATACACGCTGGAGTGCTTTCCATTTGTCTTTGTGCTGGCTGCTGGATTTCTAACCTGGTGGCAAAGCCGTGGGCACAGCGCTCCATCGACGGAGCGCCCCAGCTAACTACCCTCGGCGCGAAGTGGCGAGTCGCTCATACGAAAGCGGGTGCGCACATGTTCGCTAAGTAGTTCCGCAGCTTCTCGGTTGGCGTCGCGGTCGGTGCGCAGGAGATATTTCATGGCTCCGACAAGCAAACGCTGGCCTTCCATGTATCTTGGGTCGTCAATGCGGATCCGGTCGCGTCCACTTGGATCCGGGCGGGCCGGAATGATTACCACTTTGGATCTCGTCATGCGCTCCACTGACACGTAAGACGCGAGAGTGGAACTGCCGGTTGCCGGGCTAAGGCAAAACAGCTACGGAGTAGGATGAAAAACTCAGTCCGGAGCCACCGACTGGATGATCTACCTGCCCTCTAGTTTGAAGGCGTCGGCGGGTAGCTTCTGCGGGTTGACCTTCATGCTGGCGAAGGGGTATTTGGCAAGACGATAGTCGTATTCCCCCTCCATCGCCTTCTGCTGCAAGCTCATACCCGTCTGCTGGTCGATCCAGAGGATAACGAACCGGAACATACCGCGCACCTTTTGCGATTTCGGCGTAAGTTCGAGTTTGTAGGTCGCGCGGCCGTCAATCGTCTCGATTCCGGCATAGCGGAGCTCGAAATTCTTTTTGAGATCGCTTCCGCGCCCACCAAAACCAAGCGCAAGGAAGCTCTCGATCTCGTCACGGTTCTTGCTGGGGTAGCTGGTCACCTGATGAGTGCGGAAGGAGTACACCTGAACGTCAGTGCCGGCGAAGAGTAGCTTTTTATGTTCAGGCTGCTGAATATCGGCAGCCACATCGACGTTGTTGCCGGCGCGGCGGAAGTACATCACGCCCCGCTGGATATCGTGCTGATCGACGACCTTCTCATATTGGTCCCACTCGAAATCCGTCTGCAAGGACCTGAAATTCGCGCTGGTTCTGTCCAGCAAGGCCAACACCTGCTCCAGGGTTGCCGCCGAATTGACTCGCGATCCCGCGGCCGGCTGCGGTACCTGGGGCGTCACATGAAGTGCAAGCGGCTGGAAGAACCGGCAGCAAAGAGCCCGGAATGGACATGAGGCCCTAAACACCGGGACTTCTTCACTCTGCGCAAACGTCGAGGCAGCCAGCAAGGCCGCCGCAAAGAACACCAGCATTATCTTTTTCATCCGAATCTTTCTTCGATCCCCGCCACGAGCAACTCTATCGCTGAACCCAGACATGATATCCAACCACATTCCCCTTGCTATCTTGCTCTGGAGCCCAGCGTTTGATCTTCACATACCCGCTGATCGGCTCGATGACGCGCTGAAGATCGGCCTCCGTCTCTTTAGGAGTACTGCCCGTGACTTCATGGGCATCGACGCGGAAGATGAGGCCATCGTCTCCGTCAGGCATGACAAGTACGCTATTGGGACGCGGCAGGCGTTCGGCTGGTTTGTCCTTGTAGTTGATGAAGTGCGGGGTCACAAAAATGAACAACAGAATGAGCGTGACCATCACATCGTAGTGAAACGATCCACGCTGATGCGTCCACCAGATATAGCCTTTGATTGTGTCCCACAGCTTTTTCATCGCTCATCCAGTTTAGTTCAAATGCAGAATTGCTGTTTGCACGCAACGGGGTAGCCGCGCTAAAGCTTACGTGCTTCGATTTTGTCCGTTCCCATGTAAGGGCGCAGTGCCTCAGGAATGACCACGCTGCCATCTTTCTGCTGGTAGTTCTCGACGATAGCGACCCAGGTGCGTCCGACGGCCAAGCCGCTGCCATTGAGGGTGTGTACCAGCTCAGTGCCTTTTTTCCCCTCTGGCTTGTAGCGAATGTTGGCCCGCCGCGCTTGGAAACTCTCGAAGTTGGAGCAGGATGAGATTTCGCGGAACAATCCCTGCCCCGGCAGCCAGACTTCCAGATCATAGGTCTTCGCCGAGCTGAAGCCCATGTCTCCGGTACAAAGCAGCATACGGCGATAATGCAGGCCCAGTCGCTCCAGCACGGTTTCTGCGGCGCGCGTCAGCTTCTCATGTTCGGCGTAGCTTTCCTCTGGACGGGTAAACTTGACCAACTCCACCTTTTGGAACTGATGCTGGCGAATGATGCCGCGTACATCCTTGCCGTAGGAGCCTGCCTCGCTACGCCAGCAGGGAGTGTAGGCCGTCAGTGAAACGGGCAGGCGCGATGCCTCCAGCGTCTCACCGCGGAAGATGTTGGTGACGGGAACCTCGGCGGTGGGAATCAGCCAGAGGTCGCGTTCGCCCTGCGGAACTTTGAAAAGGTCCTGCTCAAACTTTGGCAGTTGGCCGGTGCCATACATGGATTCGGAGTTGACCAGGTAAGGCGGGAGGACCTCGGTGTAGCCATGCTCGCGGGTGTGCAGATCAAGCATGAAGTTCATCAGGGCGCGCTCGAGCTTTGCCCCGAGCTCCCAGTACAGGGCGAAGCGGGCGCCCGTGAGCTTGGTGGCGCGTTCGAGGTCGAGGATGCCAAGCTGCTCGCCGAGCTCCCAGTGCGGCTTAGGCGTGAAGTCGAACTCGGGACGGCTGCCCCAGCGCTTGACCTCAACATTGGCGCTCTCATCTTTGCCGACGGGAACGGAGTCGTGGGGAAGATTGGGGATGCCTGCGAGGATGTCGTAGAGCTCTTTATCGGCGGCCTTGGCTTGCTCTTCAAGGGCGGGAATGCCTTCCTTGAGCTTGAGTACCTCGACGCTCAACAGGTCGAGCTCGGATTTCTGCGCCGGAGTGATCGAGCCCTTTTTTTCGGCGCCCATCAGCGGACCGATCTTCTTACTTAACTCGTTGCGGCGGGCCAACGCAGTCTCCAACTCATGAGTCAGCGCGCGGCGACGGGTGTCGATCTCGCGAAAGGTGCCAAGAAGCTGCTCAGGACTGGCGCCACGGTTGCGAAGTTTCTCTTCGACGACGGACAAGTGCTCACGGACAAAGGCAAGATCAAGCATAAGAATTAAGGATATCAAGAAGGGTGGATGCAATGCGAGGAGTTAAGGCCGACTTAGTAAGTCACAGGCAAGTGCGCAGCTTGTAGATGTGATAGGCAGCAGCTCTGGAAAGTTCTGGGAAATTCATCTTGATGATTTGGTCTAGGTATATACTCCTGTGCACGCTGAGGGCCCTGACGGCTCTCAACTGAAAGAGGATAGAAACAATGCGAAAACTCGTGGGGTTTTTCGTTTTCTTTGCATTCCTGGGAATTGCCGCTGCGCAAGAGCAGCAACAAGGCATGAACCAGCCACCGAAGGTGCTTGTGATTACCCGCGAATTTCTGAAGCCGGGTAAGAGTGGAGCACCGCACGAAAAGACAGAGATGGTTTTCACGCAGGCACTCGCCCGTGCGAAGGAGCCGGTCCACTATCTGGGCATGAATTCCCTCTCGGGAAAGACTCGCGCCCTGTTCGTCATTCCGTTTGACTCATTTGAGGCTTGGGAAAAGGACACCATGTGGTCGCAAGGCAACGCAGCTCTATCCGCCGCGCTGGACCGCGCGAACGTTGCCGATGGCGAACTGCTGGAGTCCACCGACCAGGGCGCTTTCGTATATAGCGCTGAGTACAGCTTTCACCCGGCGGTGGATATGCCGCACATGCGCTACTTTGAAATCGAAGCCTTCCAGATTCGTCCAGGACACCGCGCAGAATGGGATGAAGCGGTGAAGATGGTGAAAGCAGCGTATGAAAAAGCGGTGCCGGACGCGCACTGGGCGACCTACGAAGAGATTCTGGGAGGCCGAAATTTCTTTGTTGTGTTTACGCCGATGAAGTCTCTCTCCGAACTGGACCACGAGATGATGGCCAACAAACAGTTCATGGGAGCTATGGGCGCGGATGGAATGAAGAAGCTCGAAGAATTATCGGCGGCCTCGATCGAATCGAGCACCACAAACCTGTTCGCGTTCAATGCGAAGCTGAGCTATATATCGGAAGACTGGATCAAGGCAGACCCGGATTTCTGGAAGCCGAAGGCTGCACCTGCGCCAGCGGCTACGAAGAAAAAACCGGAGAAGCCAGCGGCAAATTAGAAGGACTCAACAGTCAACAGAGCACGGCGAAGAGGGACACAGGGATGTCCCTCTTTTTGCTCTTCGCTGAAGACGGCTGGAGCGAAGTAGAATGAAGGAATGAGCACGAAAGATCAGAAGCAGGGAGCGGTGGACGCAGGCAAAACCTCCACCCCAACATTGGCAGAAGCCGCTTCGGGCGGCGCAAAGCCCAGCCCTAAACGCGGCCCGCTCACGTTGGACATGAGCGTCGACGTCGCCGGTATCCATCTGAAGAATCCGATTCTGGCGGCTGCGGGCACGTTCGGCTACGGCATCGAGTTTGAGGATATCGTCTCGCTGGAAAAGCTGGGCGGCTTTGTCGTGAAGGGACTGTCGAGCGAGCCAATGGCGGGCAATGCTCCGCCGCGGCTGTTTGAAACAGCGGCGGGAATGCTGAATGCGATTGGGCTGCAAAACATTGGGGCGCGCGCCTTCGTGGAAGAGAAGTTGCCCAGGTTGGCGAAGATCAAAGATGCAGTGGTGATCGCCAATGTCTATGGATACAGCACGGAGGACTACGAGCGGACGATTCGGATTCTGAATGAGGGCGAAGGCATTGCAGCTTATGAACTGAACGTTTCCTGTCCGAATGTGCGCTACGGCGGAATCACGTTTGGGCAGGATCCTTCGCTGCTCTCCGAGGTTGTTGCGGGTGCGAAGGCGAATGCCAGACGACCGCTGATTGTGAAGCTTTCGCCGAACGTGACCAACATTGCACGCATGGCGCGAGCCGCTGAAGACGCGGGTGCGGACGCGGTATCGCTGGTAAACACCTTCCTGGCAATGGCGATTGATCCGGTAACGCGGCGGCCTCGCATCTCCAACGTGACAGCGGGATTGAGCGGGCCGGCGATCAAGCCGATCGCGGTGCGGATGGTGTACGAAGTGGCGCAGGCGGTGAAGATTCCAGTGATCGGTATGGGCGGCATCAGCACGCCGGAGGATGTGGTGGAGTTTCTGCTGGCGGGCGCGACCGCGGTGGAAGTAGGCACGGCGAACTTCTGGGATCCGAGGGCCTGCGAACGGCTGGTGAACCAGCTGGAACGCTGGTGTTTAGAGCAACACATTGAGAGTGTGGCCAGTTTGCGAGGCGGTTTGATCCTCAACTGAGGCCGCTCCACGATTGACGAAGTAGATAATCGTTGGAAAGGCCGTATTTACCGAACAAGCAATGGTTGCGCGGAATTTAAAAGGATTGACCAAAAGATAACCCTCCGCGATGGAGGGTTGTTTTTGGAGTCAATGGCCGCTGACGCGGGGTGCGAGGGCTCGTCGGGTACGCGGCAGCGGACGCCGCTCCGGTTGCAGACGCTGGTTAGTGGCCGCCGGAGATTCGGACGCGAAGCTCTTCGGGGAGGCGGTCGCGAAGATTTTCCGGAAGGCGGTCATGGAGATTGCGCGCTCCGAGCATGGCCGCGTCCTTGACGACGAGCGGGGCGGGAGTGGCGACGGCAACGATGAGCCAGACCAAGGCCGAGAGAGCAAAACCGCAGAGCGCACCAAACTCAAGCCAAAGAGCATTGGGCGGGCTGAAGTGGTGGATGACGGCAAAGGCAAAGACGAAGACGATGGCGGAAACCGTGGCCAGCGCGATGAGGGTGATGTCAATTGTGCGGTGCAGCTTCTGCCGAGAACGGCAGTAGGCGCATTCGGCAAAGTGCGCCTCATAGTCGCCACTCATCTCAGGCGCGAGGCCAGTGATGTCATAGCGCCACCCAGCAAGGATGTGGCCGACGAATGGATCGATGCATTGACTCATATAAATCTATAACGTAAGGGTCGAGAGAGGCTCGTCCTGCGAAGCTAGAACCAGACGGTTGCCCCACAGCCCCTGGCGCATTCCCAAAGCCCGCTCGGCCGCGAGACGAGCCAAGTCGGGGTGATTGTTCTGCTCGGACAAATGAGCCAGAACCAGGAATGCTGCTCCCCCATCATAGTCCGTTGCGAGAAATTCCGCGAGAGCTTCGTTGGAGAGATGCCCGACGCGAGACATGACGCGTTGTTTTACGGGCCAGGGATAAGGGCCGACACGAAGCATCTCAAGATCATGATTGGATTCGAGGATGAGGCCGTCGCATTTGCGCAACTGGTCGCGGACATTGGTGGGAAGAAAGCCGAGATCGGTGGCGATGGCGACGCGAAGACCTTCGGCCAGAAAACGGAAGCCGACCGGATCAGCAGCGTCGTGCGGGATGGTAAAGGGCATGACCTCGATGTCTCCGACTGCAAAACCTTTCCCAGGTAAGAATAGTTCGAGGCGCTCGGCTTGGACGCGGTTGCCCGCCGAGTCCTTACACTGGCGCCGCCATGCGCCATGGGTAGGCTCGGTCATGAATACAGGCAGGCGAAACTTTTTGGCCATGACATGCAGGCCGGCGACGTGGTCGGAGTGTTCGTGAGTAATGAGGATGGCGGAAAGCGACTCAGGGGCAATGCCTTGAGTGGCGAGGCGGCGGCAGAGTTCGCGGCAAGAAAGGCCACAATCAATAAGTAGACGAGTTTGAGACGTTGCCAGGACCGTGCTGTTGCCCCGGCTACCCGAGGCTAGAACTGTAATCGAAAGCGGCACGAGGGATAGGATAGCTGGATTTTGGATGTGAAGCGAGGGGAACTTTTCTGATTCAACGCTGGAACTTGGTGCATTTGAGCAAGAGCCCAAGGAGAAATGGATGGACCAAATTCGCGGTAAGATAGGCGGTGTGGAGGCGTGAGATGTGCAGCAACTTTGGAATGAACCTGCATCCTGGGAGAAAGCCGTGCGCGTTGCAGTGGGAGTGGTACAACTTCTTCACCCGGCTCTTCGCCAAGCTGCGCCGCCGTTACGCTCCTAAGGCACTGCGTATGTATCCTGGAGCGCCGATTGACAGAGGGCACAGATGAGCAAGATGGTGGTGAGGCCTGCGACTGCGGATGACGCGGCGGAGATTGCGCGCATTTACAGCTACCACGTGGTGCATACCCGCGCGAGCCTGGAGCTGGAAGCTCCGGGAGCAGAGGAGATGGCCAGGCGGCGCGCAGAGATTGTGCGGCGCGGAATGCCGTACCTGGTGGCGGAAGAAGACGGCGCGGTGATTGGCTATGCGTATGCGAATTACTACCGTCCGCGGGCGGGGTACCGGTTTACGGTGGAAGACTCCATATACGTTGATCCGGCGCGGACGAGGCGCGGATGCGGACAGGCACTGCTGGCGGCGCTGATCGAAGCGTGTCTGCAGGGGCCATGGCGGCAGATGATCGCGGTGATTGGAGACGGCGACAATGCAGCATCGGTGCGGCTGCACGAGCGCTTCGGCTTCCGGGAGGTTGGGAGGCTGATTTCGGTTGGCTTCAAACTCGACCGATGGGTGGATTGCGTTTTGATGCAGCGCGCGCTGGGCGCGGAGACAATGATGTCCACGGAAAACACGGGAACCGTTGACTCCAGCGTTTACAGCATCGACTAAGCTCGGTTCGATCAGGCAGGAAAACCAAGTACAACATGAGGGTGTTTCAGGTGCGCGATGAAAAGGCGCACCTGAAACATGATCAGGCCCAAACCGCACGATCTATCTATGCGGTCGTTTTACTGCGAACAGGTTGCGGAGCACCTATGCGGACACGAAGATCCTTCGGAATGAGACCAAGGGTAAGGAAGGCTCCGACGACCAGGACGATTGCGATGATGTACAGAGCGGCGGAAGGATCCTTGGAGATGAATTTGGCCCAGACAGGAACGTTCGGGCCGACATAACCGCCGAGGTTTCCAACGGAGTTTACAATGCCAATGCCGGCTGCGGCGGCAGTTCCAGTCAAAAATGCAGATGGGATTGGCCAGAACAATGGCATAGCTCCGATTACGCCGAGGGTTCCGATGGAGAGGAAGATGATGGCCAAAACAGGATTGGCGGCAAAAACTCCGCTCAGAACCAGGCCAGCGGCTCCGGCGATGGCAGTCCAGAAGTAATGCAAGCGCCGCTCACCGGTCTTGTCGGAATGATTGCTCAAGAAGATCATTCCAATGACGGCTGCGCCATAAGGAATGGCAGTAACGATTCCAACTCCTAAGTAACCCTTGATGCCGAAGGCCTTCACAATCGTCGGCAGCCAGAAGGCGATGCCGTAGAGGCCGATCATTAAAGTGAAATAGATGGCGCACAACGCCCACACTTTGCCGCTCTTAAAGGCATCCGACAGCTTATGTTCGGTCTTAGTGGTTTCTTCCGCGGAGAGATTTTTGGCTAGAAGCGCCTTTTCTTCGGAGGTGAGCCACTTTGCTTCTTCAATGCTGCTGTTGAGATAGAAGATTACCCAGAAGCCAACGATGACTGATGGAATGCCTTCGGCCAGGAACAACCACTGCCATCCCGCCAAGCCCATGGCTCCGGAGAGCGTGTCCATGATCCAGCCGGAGATGGGATTGCCAATTACGCCGGAGACTGCGATGGCCGCGACAAACCATGCGGTTCGGGTGGAGCGAAGGCGGGAGGGATACCAGAGAGTGAGATAGAAGATGACTCCCGGGAAGAAGCCTGCTTCTACGATGCCGAGAAGAAAACGCAGGGCGTTGAAAGAGAATTCGCCTTTTACGAAGATCATACAGGCGGATACGATGCCCCAGGAAATCATGATTCGAGCGATCCACATACGTGCGCCGAATTTCTTTAACGCCACGTTGCTAGGGACTTCAAAGAAGAAATAACCGATGAAGAAAATGCCAGCGCCAGTAGCAAAAGCCGCATCACTGAGAGACAACGCCTTCGACATTTGCAACTTCGCGAACCCGACGTTGACCCGGTCAAGATAGGCGAGAATGTAACAGAGGAAAAGAAATGGGACGATACGAAGGTCAACCTTATGGTACGTCTTGGCCTCAAATCCAATATCAGGACTCATACTTGACTCCTCCGCGTGCCGCGAAATCCAGCAATGATTTTCCGTTATAGTTCCAGCGCCCATGACTATACCGCGCGAAGGAGTGGAACGCACTAATTTTCCGGCAATTCCGGCGATGAGTAATTCTGGAGGAGAGTGGGAGATGAGGAGCAAGACAGGATCGAGGGCAATGCGGCTGGTACTTTCACTGGCACTGATCTGCTCGGCGCTGACGGCGTGCGAAGCGGCTCCTCCGGAAAAGGCAGAAGCTGCACTGCTGAGCGAAGCTGGCGCGACGTTTACGATTCCGGCTCCGGCCCACGGCTGGACGCTGATTGCCTATGGCGACATGCGCTTTACCGATCCGCGCAATACGAAGGACACGAACCCGACGGCCCGGCGGGCGCTGGTGGCAAAGGTGGCAGAAGAAAAACCGGACGTGCTGCTGCTGAGCGGCGACGTTCCTCTTAGCGGCGGCGTAGCCAATGACTATGCGGTGTTTCGCGAGGAGACGGCGGCGTGGCAGGCGGAGGGGCTAAAGGTGTTTCCGGCGATGGGCAATCATGAACTGCACGGCACGGGCGGCGTGGAGAACTGGTGGAAGGCGTTTCCGGAGCTGAGAGGACGGCGATGGTACTCGGTGCATTTTGGCGAGGCGTACTTCATTACGGTGGACAGCAATTTGAAGCTGACGCCAGGCAGCGAGCAGTCGGCGTGGGTGGCGAAGCAGCTGGACGGACTGCCGAGGGGGACAAAGTATGTGTTCGTCTCGCTGCACCATCCTCCAATGGCAGACCCGATTGAGGGAGATAGCTCGCACGATGTGCGTCCGAACGAAGACGCGTTGGCGCAACAGTTGGAAGCGGCGGCGAAGCGGACGACGGCAAAGATCATCGTGATCGCCGGACATATCCACGCCTATGAGCGCTTTGAGCGCGGCGGAGTGGTGTATCTGGTGAGCGGCGGCGGCGGAGCAAAACCGTACCCGATTGCGCGCACGCCGAGGGATTTGTACCAGGACAATGTGTTTCCGAACTTTCACTATGTGAAGTTTGTGAAAGAAGCGGGGGGATTGAAGGCAACGATGTACCGCCTGAACGAGCGGGGCGGCTTTGTGGTGGGGGATACATTTGTGGTGGGCGCGCAGGCAAAGAACGCGGCGCACTAATGGCTCAGCGGTGGGTCCGGACCGGCGGGACGCTTAGCTAGCTGACGCCCCGCGAGCACGAAGTCCGGAGGAGGAATCTGCGGATAATGCATAACGACCGTTCGACGGAAGTCCGCGAGTGGATTCCTGCGCCGAATCCAGGCTGAAGCGGTCCATCATCTTGAGCAAGTTGCCGGACATTTTTGCCATCTGTTCGGCAGAGGCAGCAAGTTCGGAGGAGCTGGAACTGCTCTGCATCGCCAGTTCGCGCATGCGCTCGGTGGCGTCGACCACGGCGTGAGTTCCGGCGGCTTGCTCCTCGACGGCGGAGCTGGTTTCCTGGGTGATCTCATTGAGGCGGCTGGTGGCCTGTGCGATCTGCGATGAGCCTGCCGACTGCTCTCGGGTGGCCGACTGGATATCCTGGGCGAATTTGTACACCTCGGCGACGACGGTGGAGATTCTTCTGAGTGCGTCGCCCAGTTCTCCGCCCAAACCAATTCCTTCCTCGACGATACCTGTACTCTTCTCCATGTTTTCGACCGCCTTGCGGGCTTCGCGCTGGATGGTCTGGATGAGTTCGGAAATTTCCTTGGTCGATTGCGCCGATTTTTCGGCAAGCTTGCGAATCTCGTCGGCCACGACGGCAAAACCCATGCCGTGCTCTCCGGCACGAGCCGCTTCAATGGCGGCATTCAATGCCAAGAGGTTTGTCTGGTCGGCGAGGTCGTCGATGACGCTGACGATGTTGCCGATATTTTCGACGCGGTCGCCCAACGATTCGATAAGCTCGGCGGAGGATTGAATGGAAGTATTGATACGGCTGAGACCGTCGGTTGCTTTCTCCATGCTGGCAAGGCCGCCCTTCACCTCGTCACGCGAGCGGTTGGATATATCGAAGAGTCCGGTGGAGGAATCGGCGATGCGCTGAATGGAAACCACCATCTGATCGATTGATGCTGACGTCTCATTGACGCTGGAAGCCTGTATCTGCGTGCTTTGGACCATGTTCTGCACGTTGACGCTCATCTCGTGCATGGTGCTGCTGAGATCATTGATGGCCCCGGCGGCCTGCACGCTGACGGAGGCCGACGCGTGAGAGGCACTGGCGACCTGGGTGGAACCGCTGGCAACCTGCGCAGCGCTGTCTCGCACACCACGCACCATGGTCCTCAAGCCTTCGGTCATGCGGACAAAGGCGAGGCCAAGGGTGTCATGCGCGGAATGCGGCTGCACATCCTGGGAGAGTTCTCCGGCTGCGATGCGTTCGGAAATAGCAGCCATTTCCTGCAGGTAGGAGACCATGGCGGAGAAGCTGCGCGAGAGCTCTCCGATCTCGTCACTGGAGTTGAGGTCCTGCAAATCCAAGTCTCTCAAATCGCCTTGAGAGATGCGCTCCGCTCCGGCGGCCAAGCGGCGAGTTGAGGTGCTGACGCGGCGGCTGATGAAGTATGCGAGGGCCGATCCCAACACCATGACCAGGAGCGAGAAGCTGATCAACACCTTTTGGCCGAAAGCCGCCTGTTTACCCGACGTTTTCGCTTCAGCATCCTGCTCTGCATTGATATCGCGGAGCAGGTCGGCAAGCAGCCCTCGAATCTCTTCTGAGGAGTCCTTTACGCGCCCACTGTAGATGGGCCACAAATTCTGAGATCCATCGCTTGCCTCCGACTCCGTAGCAAAAGTAACTTGCCGCTGCTTTTGTTCGGCTAGCGCGGAGGTGATGTTTGAGAGAATAGCTTTGTCCTTTTCCGAAAAGGTGGAGTCAAGGCGCTGGAGTTCGCCGAGCGCCGTGTCCATCTCCTGCCATTCGCTGGCCATGCGGGCCTTGAGCCTTGTGGTGTTCTGGAAGTCTTTCAGCTCACGATCGAGAATCCATCCCTTGACATCAGAATTGAGGCGATTTGTCTGCGCCACCAACACGTAGACGTAGTTCAATTTCTCCGTTCGGGTATGGGCACGGGCCCTGGCTGCACTGATGTTTGCCATCTGCACATACGCGATCACCGAATTTACGGCAACTAGGAAGATGATGATTCCGAAGCTGATGCCGAGCTTTCTTCCGATGGTTAAACGCATTTGTCTCCCTCAAACAACCAAGCAATCCAGGAGCAGCAATAGAAGCCAGTTTTTACTCTCAGATGTTTGCCTAATAACTGTGACAGCGGCAGAAGGTTTTGAATCATGAGATTAGGAGATTTTACATTACGAAGGTATCTGGGATCAGGACCCGACGGACACGAGAAGGCCAATGACTAGAGAGCCCGGTGGCCAGGTCAAGACAATGGAGCCTCGCAGCTGGGGTACGCGACGGAAACCGCCGCTCCGGTTTGCGGGCGTTCGGGTCAGATTTTGAGGAAGATCCTGCGTCGGTAGAGGAACCAAGTGACGGTCCAGCAGAAAGCGGTGAAGAAGAGAGCGTAGCCGAGCGAGGCCCAATGCGGAAAGGGAATGTTGTCAAAGGTGAAGCTGTTGATGGCGTCTTTATAGGTGACAAGCTGGCCGTCGAGATGGAATTTGCATTTGACCGATGCGATGGCGGCGAATTCAGAGAGCGTGTAGGCGAAGATGCAATTGGTGCCGAAGACAATGGGGATGAGAGTCCAGCGGCCACGGAGTTGCTTTACGTCGACGAGGTAGAAGCAGGCGGCGAGCGCTACCAGGGCGAGGCCGGTGGTGAGAAGGACAAAGGAGCTGGTCCAGAGCTTTTTGTTGATGGGAAAGACGAGAGCCCAGAGCTCACCGGCGAGAAAGCAGGCAAGGCCGATGTAGGTGAGGCGGCGAAGAAGCCGGGAGGGTTCATGGCGGAGAGTGCAAATCCACTGGCCGGCGGCGATGCCGAAGAGAGTGTTGGCAAGGGCAGGAAAGCTACTGAGAATCCCCTCGGGATCGCGCGTGTGGTCGAAGAGATGGCCCATCATCAGTTTGCGATCGAGCCAGGCGGCGAGGTTGCGATCCTGATCGAGCAGCGGGATGTTGACGGTGGGGATGCCGAAGCCGGGAACGGGAACGAAGCGCATGAGAATCCAGTAACCGATGAGAAGCGCGGCGAGGATGGCCCACCGGGTGCGAGTGCCGGTCCAAAGATAGAGGAGCGAGGCGGCGAGGTAGCAGAAGGCGATGCGCGGCAGGACTCCGACGAAGCGCAAGGTTGAAAGATGGTAGAGGGGAAAGCCATTGATAAGCAGGCCGAGGGCAAAGATGATGGCGGCACGGCGCAGGATGTGAGGCAGCAGAGCAAGACGGGAGTCCGCAGCCTGTGCGGGCGAAAGCCGCGAGGCAAAGGCAAAGGGGATGGATACTCCGGCGATGAAGAGAAACCAGGGAAAGACCAGGTCGGTGAGAGTCCAGCCATTCCAGACAGCGTGATCGAGTTGGGCGAAGGAAGGGCCGTTGCCGTCGTTGACGACGATCATCAATAGGATGGTGAAGCCGCGGAAAACGTCGAGCGAGAGAAGTCGCTCGTGGGCGGCGATGGGAGGGGTAGTACTCACTTGCGAATTATAGCGGGGAGAGAGTGAAAGACGGGAGAGTTGATTTGGGATGGCGGCGGTCTTCTGCCAAGGTACTCGCGAAATGAGGATCACTCTGCTGCATTCTGGCGAAACTATCCCCGGAAGGCGGCGCGGCCACGTAAAAGGAATGCAGCGAAGTCCAGCACCAAGAGCCCCGTCGAGAAGACGTAGTAGGAAAGTTCAACCTTTTTCCATAGCCACACTGGAAGTTGATCGGTAAACACGTCGGTCCACGTCTCGCGGAGTCTGGGTGGAAGTGCGGCTTCCTCAGAATCCGCGTTCCAACGGGAAGCGATCCATGTGGCTCGAAGATTTGAAAGCAGCAGAGCTAAAATAAGCACTCTAACCACGTGTATTCCATTCAAGAACGTATCCGCGAATTGCATTACGAGCACGAGGCTAGCTGCGTAGCTACTCCGCTGTCGGATCCCGACGCCCCCTAGGTAATAAAACGCCAGGCAGAAAATGGCGTAGAAAGGTCTGCCCCAAATGAGAACATCAAAGAAGTAGGCGGCGATGACGGTGCAAACCCAGTAGCCTTGTCTTCCAAGGTATTCGACGTCATTTGCGGTTTTGATGGATGGCCAGAACAAGCTCTTAAGGCGACTCTCGGTGTGGGGTGTTGAATCGGAAAGGCCGAGTATCTGCATAGAAAAGGATTAGACCCAAGTTGAGCGATCCTGTCCAGCGGTATTGGGTTCCGCGATTCCTGCATAGCTGTCGAGAATAGGTCGTTCCGCTCACTATCCGGATTCGGGAATTGCCCCGGCCGCAGCACAGGTAAAACCGCTCTGCCATTGCAGCAGGATTGTTTTGCATTCGCTGGAAGGCGTAACTCAGGGACGGATCGAGAGCAACGACAAGAACAACATCAAAGACCCCACCCCAAACTCGCAAAAAAGGCGAGTTTAAGGGTAGGGCACCCAGCGCGAGTTTCATTTGCCGGAGCGGTAGGAGCCGAGGACACGGAGTTCGACGGTGCGCAGTTTGAGTTCGGCGAGAGCTTTGATCATGCGCGGAT
>CAZLJQ010000025.1:0-71094 GCA_964559875.1 uncultured Acidobacteriaceae bacterium | reverse complement strand
AACCAAAGGATTATGAGTCCTCTGCTCTGACCGTTGAGCTACAGGCCCTTCGAAACCTCGTCAAATGCTTGCACTCGGTTCAACTTAGTTTAACTCAGCGGGAGCACGACGCGAAACATCCCGACGACGAAGAGCCGGGCGCATTGCGAGATCGGTTCGAGGAAATGCGCGCAGTTATGCGCCACTCATCTCCTCGGACTTTGCAAAGTCTGCCCCCGCGGACGCTCTTGCAACAACTCCCGCAGAAGTGCGAGGCAACAGGCGTAACCCCCACAGTTGGCCCCAAGCGTTGGTGTGCCTCGCTAAGCTAAGTTGCCGTCGCGATCTCCAACCTCGACGCTGCGAAAGGAATTCGTCACCGGACCATCCTCCGCGAGGAAATCGTTCAGCACCCCAGACAATTTGTCAGGCTCCGCGAGAAACGAGTCGTGTCCATGCGAGGAAACAACCCGGCTATACCGGCAATCCACTCCCGCAGCGCGCAGTTCTCCGGCGAAGTCATATACGTCGCTATCCGGAAACAGTACGTCGCTGGAGATCCCGAACAGTAGCACTTTGGCACGAATTCGCTCCCACGCTTCCCCATTCCAGTCCCGCTCCGGATCGAATAAGTCCATGGCGCGGGTAATCGTCAGATAGGCGTTCGCGTCAAAGCGCTCCCAGAAAATCTTCCCCTGGTAAGCAAGGTATCCAGCGATGTCGAACCTGCCATTCTCCGACTCCCATGGCGCGATTCCCTTACGGTCAGCCTTGCGGCCGTGCCGCGCATGAAACAACTCTGCTGACTTGTACGTTGTCATTGCCAGCCCGCGAGCCTGTGCCAATCCGGCGCGCGGCCCTGGCCCGTCGTAGTAGTCCCCGCCTCGCCATTCCGGATCAAGACGGATAATCTCGCGCTGCAAATGGTTTAACCCCAGTCCGAGCGCGTTCAGACGGGTGGTGCCCATTGCAACCACACGGTCCACCCAATCGGGATACTCCACTGCCCACTGCAGTGCCTGCATACCGCCAATAGAAGGTCCGATCGCTGTCCTCAGGTGCCAGATTCCCAACTCCTGCAGCGCAATCTTCTGCGAACGTACCCAATCGCGCACTGTGACTTTGGGAAAGCTCGCGCCATAAGGCTTGCCGGTTGCCGGGTCGAGCGAGGCCGCGCTGGTCGAACCGTAGCAGGAGCCGATGACGTTGAAACACACCACGCACTCCCGCTCCAGATCGAAGATTCTCTCCAGCAGATCCGGCCACCACTGGTCCACCCGCGCCGAGCCCGACAGTGCATGGCAAACCAGGGTTACATTACTGCAATCCTCGTTAGGCTCTCCGTAAACCGCATATCGCAGGTTCACGCTGGCCAGCGTTTTTCCGCTCTCCAATTCGAATGGACATCGTTTCGTCACCGAAACCGTGCCTTGCGTTAGGTGAAGGCTTGCCAAAGCATTCGCTGCCATCGCTATTTCCCTCTTTCCAGCCCAGCCGCGTCGGGCAGCGTATGCGTTCGACCGTTTGCGACTTCAATCGCCTGCGCAAGGTCGCCGATGATGTCGCCCACATCTTCGATGCCCACTGAGAGCCGCACCAGTTCCGGCGTCACACCCGTATCGAGCTGTTCCTGTGCGCTGAGTTGTTGGTGAGTTGTTGAAGCGGGATGAATGATCAGCGATTTTGCATCGCCGATGTTCGCCACGTGGCTGAACAGTTTCACTGAATCGATCAGCTTGCGTCCGGCCTCGTAGCCGCCCTTGATCCCGAATGTCACTAGGGCACCGCTTCCGTTTGGCAGATACTTCTTGGCGCGCTCAAAGTATTTGCTCGACTCCAGCCCCGGATAATTCACCCACTCCACTCCGGGATGAGTTTCCAGGTAGTTTGCAACCTTCAATGCATTCTCGGAATGCCGCTCCATCCGCAGATGCAGCGTCTCGGCCCCTTGTAGAAGCAAGAACGAACTGAACGGCGAAAGTGCCGCTCCTGTATCGCGCAATCCCTGCACCCGTGCCTTCAGAATGAAGGCCAGATTGCCGAATGCCGTCGTGTAGCTGATGCCGTGGTAGCTCGGGTCGGGATCGACAAAGTCGCGCTTGAAGCGCGGCGATGCCGCCCAGTCGAAGTGTCCTGCGTCCACGATGATGCCGCCGATGGTTGTTCCATGACCGCCGATAAACTTCGTTGCCGAGTTCGTAACAATGTCCGCACCCCATTCGATGGGGCGGGTGAGCGCCGGTGACGCCGAAGTGTTATCGATCACTAGTGGTATGCCGGCCTCGTGCGCAATTCCTGCCAGCTTTTCGATATCCGCCACATCCAGCTTCGGATTTCCGAGCGTCTCTGTGTATAGTGCCTTGGTCTTCTCGTTGATCGCCGCGCGCAATCCGTCGAAGTCATCCGCGTCCACAAACCTCACTGTGATTCCCAGCCGTGGCAAAGTGTAGTGGAAGAGGTTGTAGGTGCCGCCGTAGAGCGAAGTTGTTGAGACGATCTCCTCACCCGCTCCAGCCAGTGTCGTGACGATCAGTGTTTCAGCCGCCTGGCCTGACGCTGTCGCTAATCCCGCTACGCCGCCTTCCAGCGCCGCAATCCGGTTCTCGAACACGTCTGTCGTCGGATTCATGATGCGGGTATAGATATTGCCGAACTCCTGCAACCCGAAGAGCCGTCCTGCATGATCGCTGTCGTCAAACACATAGCTGGTCGTCTGGTAAATCGGCACGGCGCGTGCTTTGGTGGTCTTCTCCACGCTCTGGCCGCCGTGGACGGCAATTGTGGCGAACTTTAGTTTCTTCTCGTTTTCCGGCATCTCGTGTGCTCCTCGTTAATACTTTTTGGACAAAACAAAACGACCCAGGTTGTGGGCCGTGGGTCGTTTGTAAACTCTTGATGTCGCTTGGCTCGATCCCTACCTAAGCTTTTGCGAACTCTCGAGCGCGCCCACGGCGGTACGCATGCACATCGTGTGCATACACATGGCCATGGCCGTTAAAAGGATCGCGCTCAACATCGTGCTGTATTTGTACAGGAGTTACCCTCGCCCTGTCAAGCCAGTTTCGAAGACAACGCCACACCTGTCCGTTGCTCTACCCTGCGATTCTGCCGATGCCATCAAACAAGACTCAACCACGAAGATCTGCTGGACTGCAAGGAATCCAGCAGATCTTGCGCCAATCTCGTCTATCTCAGATCACCATCACTTCCTTGTACTCGCCAAAGACCTTGCGCATCGTATTGCAAATCTCGCCAACTGTAGCATCGGCCTCCACGGCTTCTATGATCACTGGCATCAGACTACCGCCCGCACGCGCCGTTTCGTCTACCCTGCGCGTTGCCGCCGCAGCCTTTTCCTGATCGCGCTTGGCGCGGAATGCGCGCAGCCGTTCTACCTGCCGCCGTTCCAACTCAGGGTCTATCTTCTGCAGCGAAACTGGCTTCTCGTGCTCCACTGTGAAGGCGTTCACTCCTACGAGCACCTGCTCCTTGCTGTCTACCGACTTCTGGAACTCATATGCTGCGTTCTGGATTTCCTGCTGTACAAATCCGCGTTCGATTGCCTTAAGCATGCCGCCCATCGCGTCGATTTTTCCAATGTATTCCGTGGCGCGCTTCTCAACCTCGTTGGTCAGCGTCTCCACATAGTAGGAGCCAGCCAGCGGATCAATCGCCGCCGTTACTCCGCTCTCAAATCCAATGATCTGCTGCGTGCGCAATGCAATGCGAGCCGAGTCTTCCGTTGGCAGTGCCAGCGCCTCGTCAAAGGAGTTGGTATGCAGAGACTGCGTTCCGCCCAACACCGCCGCCATCGCCTGCAGCGCTGTGCGCACGATGTTGTTCTGTGGTTGCTGCGCCGTCAAGGTCGAGCCACCTGTCTGAGTATGGAAGCGCAGCATCAGCGCCTTCGGTGCGGTCGCCCCGAAGCGGTCGCGCATGATCTTTGCCCACATGCGGCGTGCCGCGCGGAACTTCGCCACTTCCTCCAGAAAGTTATTGTGGCATGCAAAGAAGAACGACAGTCGCGGTGCAAACTCGTTCACGTCAAGTCCGGAGTCCACCGCCGCCTGCACATAAGTGATGCCGTCGGCCAGAGTGAACGCCACTTCCTGCACCGCAGTCGAGCCCGCTTCTCGCATGTGATAGCCGCTGATCGAAATCGTGTTCCACTCCGGCACGTTCTCTTTGCAATAGGCAAATATGTCGGTGATCAGCCGCATCGCCGAGGTCGGCGGGTAGATATAGGTGCCTCGCGCAATGTACTCTTTCAGCACGTCGTTCTGGATCGTGCCGCTCAATTTCTTCGCGTCGAAACCGTTGCGCTTGGCAACCGCAACGTAGAGTGCCAGCAGCACCGCCGCCGATGCGTTAATCGTCATCGAGGTGGAAACCTTTTCCATGTCAATGCTGTCGAACAGCCGCTGCATGTCCTCGACCGTGTCGATTGCCACGCCCACCTTGCCAACTTCGCCCAGCGCGTAAGGGTCGTCGCTGTCGTAGCCAATCTGGGTCGGCAGATCGAATGCGACCGACAATCCCTTCGTGCCCTGGCTAAGCAGGAAGCGATAGCGCTTGTTGCTTTCTTCCGCATCGCCCATGCCCGCGTATTGCCGCATTGTCCACAGCCGTCCGCGGTACATGGAAGCCTGTACACCACGCGTGAACGGGAAGCTTCCAGGTGTATTCAGTTCGTGTTCATAGTTGAAATCGGAGAGATCTGCAGGAGTATAAAATGGGTTGATAACGATATGAGACGTAGTTTGAAAGACTTTTTCCGGTTTCTTCGTTGCCGTAGCTTTGTCAGACATTGAACGGCCTCTCTGGGCTTAAATTCTTGAACGCTTCTGGCGAGCCCGCCAGAAGGAACTCACTCCAAAATATAAAAACATAGCGCCCACCGCTCCCGCCAATACGACCCGCTCCAATCCAGCCTGGTGCATCGCATACTTTCTGCATTCGCGAATGAAGGCACTTACGATGATTACGGAAAAGCAAAGAAATATAAATCCACTCACTTCCAAAAACAACACCCTAAGAGCTGCCAGTACCGGCTTCAAAAAGCCACTGACACCCGAACGGACACCACGAAACATTCGTGAGTTTCGGCCCGGCTTGCCGCGAAGCAGTCGGAAAGCCGTTCCGGCCCCCGCGCCCAGCATCCCGCCGAGCGAGAGTTGTCTTCTCGGAGACTTCGCATCGCTCATAGCAACCCTTATTGTAACTCCGCACGCCACGCCTCAGGGAGGGAGTATCCCCCAAAGGACAGCTCTACTGGGACTTTTGCCCTGCCCACCGCAAAAACCTAAGTGTCTCCTTGGTGCATCTAATAAATTTGCTTTTCTTTGGAGAAATCATCGTGGACCAGAACCTCGAACGGCTTATGCAGCAACTCGGCGAAGCCATTAATGACTCCATTTCTGAATCCGAGCACATCGCCGATGTCATTGCCCGCATCAAAGCCGGCGGCTATGACATCTTCGTCGTCCTCGAAGCCACCGTCGGTTTCAATAAGCGCGAAGCGGATGCCCCTGTCGCACCCCCCCCGCGCCCAGGCGAACCCGAGTTGCGCATCAGCCCCCAGGATGCGCGTTTTCTGAAGTCCCTCAGAATCTCCATTGAGCCAAAGCCCGGTAGGAACAGGGAAAAGGCAGCCTGATTCCGTCGTTTCATCCCCCGGAGGATCCGCCCTCGTGTGCTACCATCCTCTGTTGCCAGTTGCGTGCTGCTTTTGATCTTTTTATGAACTGTGCCGACGGCTTTTGTGCTGCACTCATCAGCCGGAAAATTGTGCGTTCAGGATGGACGATGAAGGACACTCTGGGAGTCCTGCTAGCAGGCGGCGCCGGCGAACGGCTCTATCCGCTCACCCGCGACCGCGCAAAGCCCGCTGTTACCTTCGGCGGGATTTACCGCATCATTGACGTAACCCTGTCCAACTGCATCAACTCTGCTCTGCGCAAGGTTTATATCCTCACTCAGTACAAGGCGCTCAGCCTCAATCGCCACATCCGAGAGGCTTGGCAGATCGTCGCCAGCGAGCTTGGGGAGTTCGTCGAGATCCTGCCGCCCATGAAGCGTGTCAGCGAGGACTGGTACAAGGGAACAGCCGATGCGGTCTATCAGAACATCTACTCCATCGGCAGTGAACGTTCCAAATATGTTCTCATTCTGTCTGGCGACCACATCTACAAAATGAACTACGAGCTCATGCTCGAGCAGCACAAGCAATCCGGCGCCGATGTCACCATCGCCACTATCCTCATCGACCCCGGCGAGTCGAGTCAGTTCGGTGTCGTCGAGCTCGCCAAGGATGGCCGCGTCACCGGATTCCAGGAGAAGCCGAAGAAGACCGATCTGCGTTCCCCGTACAATTCCAATATGATTTCGGCTTCCATGGGGATATATCTCTTTAATACCGACGTGCTTATCCCCGCGCTGCTCAAGGACGCCGAAGATCAGGAGTCGCGCCACGACTTCGGCTACAACATCCTTCCGCGGATGGTCGATGACTACAAGGTGTACTCCTTCAACTTCATCGATGAAAACCACAAAGAAGCCCTCTATTGGCGCGACGTGGGGACTCTCGAGGCTTACTACGAGGCCAACATGGATGTGGCCTCCGTCTCGCCGGTCTTCAACCTCTACGATCAGAGCTGGCCAATCCGTGGCTATCAGCGCCAGTATCCGCCGGCTAAGTTCGTCTTCGCCGAGGCGGGCCGCACAGGGATGGCCGTAGATTCCGTCATCAGCCATGGATGCATCATCTCCGGCGGCTCGGTCCGAGACAGCGTCCTCTCGCCTGATGTACGCGTCAACTCCTATGCCGAGGTCGACTCCAGCATCCTGTTCAGCCACGTCAGCATTGGGCGCCACTGCCGCATTCGTAAAACCATTATCGACCGCGACGTCCAACTTCCTGAGGGAAGCGTCATTGGGTATGACACGGAGGCCGATCGCCAGAAGTATTTCGTTACCGAAAGCGGCATCACCGTCGTTACCCGTGACTACTCGCTCTTCGAAAGTCCTGTTGCCGTTGACTATTACACCAGCGACTAATTGCCCTTTCATTCCCGGGCCCTGGAATCGTTCCGGGGCCTCTGCGCTTCGGGCAGGCTCTTCCGTCCTCTATCGAGCATTCCCTAACACCCAATCGAGGTAAGCTGATTTCTCACCAAAGGCAGTGTGAGACCTGTGCCCATGCGAATATAGACTCTGGACACTTGAGACGCGGAGCACATGGAAACAACGACCTTTCGCAAGATATTCAAAGCATTTCAGTATCAAGATTTCCGTCTGATGTGGTTCGGGGCCTGTGTGTCCAGCATTGGCACCTGGATGCAGATCGTGGCGCAGGGCTGGTTGATCTACCGGCTAAGTCATTCGGCTTTTCTCCTCGCGCTAGATCAGTTTCTGGGGGGCATTCCCATTTTCCTCTTCTCATTGATCGGTGGAGTTGTGGCCGACCGGATCGAGCGGCGGAAGATCCTCCTTGTCTCACAGTACGTGCAGATGGCGAGTGCGACGCTGCTCACAGTGCTGGTGGCGACCGGACTCATACATGTGGGGTACATCCTCTGTCTCTCGTTCATCTCTGGCCTGGCACAGGCCTTTGGCGCGCCGGCATACCAGGCACTGATCCCCACCCTGGTCAAGAGAGAGGACATGCCGAACGCTATTGCGCTGAATTCGATCCAGTTCAACACGGCGGTAACCATTGGACCAGCGCTCGCCGGTCTGGCGTTGGCGGGGCTGGGCGAGAAGTGGTGTTTCGGACTCAACGCACTCTCATTTCTCGCGCCGATCATCTCCCTTTCCATCATCTCAGCCCGATACCTACCGCCAGTCACGACCGAGTCGATCTTCAGTAGCCTGAAGGAGGGCATCAGATTCGTTCGCAAGCAGGACTCCATGGAGGCGCTTATCTTGCTTGCGTTTTGCATGACCGCCTTGAGCATGCCAATGCGAACCTATCTTCCGGTGTTCGTCAAAGACATTTTTCATCGCGGACCTGAAGTTTATGGAAGCCTGCTTTCACTTATGGGAATCGGCTCAATCTTAGGTTCGCTTGTAGTCGCGGGCAGAGGCAATATTCGTAATAAGGGGAGAGTTGCTCTCACAATGATGATCTGTCTGGGTGCCGGAGTCACGGGGTTTTCCATTTCGAGATCTTTGCCGTTTAGTTATGTCATGCTGGCACTTGTGGGGGCCTCAATGATGTCGGTTTTCGCCACGGTGAATTCGCTAGTGCAGTTGATCACTACCAACGAAATGCGCGGACGAGTGATGAGCGTGTACAACTGTGCTTTTCGCGGTGGCATGCCCATGGGAAACCTGCTCTCGGGCTGGCTTGTTCCGATGCTTACGGCGCCAGTGGTGCTCGGGGTGTATGGCTTGCTCCTGATTCTTGTGGCCCTGTACTTTCTCTTTGTACAAAGGCGAGTTGCGGCGCTTTAAGCTTCGAGCGAACATGGCCGGCTCCCGAAGACGCCGCGCCTCTATTTGGGATCCAACTCTGTCCCCATTTGTTCCCGTTCATTCACATTGAACTGTTATCTTAGGGAGCATCGGCGTTTGCAGCCTGCCGCGCCTGATCCCACGCGCTCTCGGACGGGAGAGATAATGCCAGAAGCGATCATCCAGGCCTCGAAGGTTGAAAAGTTCTACGGAGAGCACGACTCGGCCACGATTCCGGTCATTGCTCCCACCGATCTTGCCATTGAGCCCGGTCAGATCCTCGCCCTGCTCGGTCCCTCCGGCTCTGGCAAAAGCACTCTGCTGCGTATGCTCACTGGCCTTACCAGCCCCTCGGCCGGGGAGGTCTTCTGGCACGGATGCCCCATTCGCGACTGCTCGCCCAATGTCAGTATTGTCTTCCAGAGCTTCGCCCTCTTCCCATGGCTCACCGTCTTTGAAAATGTGGAGGCCCCGCTAAAAGCGCGCGGCGTCAATTCCTTCGAGCGCCGCAAGCGCAGCCTCAAGATCCTCGACACTGTCGGACTCGATGGCTTTGAGCAAGCCTATCCCAAGGAGCTCTCTGGAGGTATGAAGCAGCGTGTCGGTTTTGCCCGGGCCCTCGTAGTCGAACCCGAAGTCCTCTTCATGGATGAGCCCTTTTCTGCCCTCGACGTGCTCACCGCTGAGAACCTTCGTAGCGAGCTTCTCGAGCTCTGGGGCAAGAAAGCCATCCCCACTAAGGCCATCTTCATCGTTACCCACAACATCGAGGAAGCCGTCCTGCTTGCCGATCGCATCATTGTCCTAGGCAAGAATCCCGGCTGCATCCGCACTGATTTCGAAGTCGCTATTGCGCGCCCACGCGAGCGCAAATCAGACGAGTTCACCGGATATGTCGACTACATTTACAAAGTACTGACCTCGCCCAGTCAGCACGACATGCCGCCCCTACGTCCACCGCAAGGGCCATTGGTGCCCTATGCCAAGACTCCTCGTGCCGCCTATCAAATGCTTTCCCATGCCCGGCCTGGAGGTATCGCTGGACTCCTGGAGCTAATCGACGAGAATCCCAACGGCCGAGAAGACATGTACCGTCTCGCCGACGAGCTCTCCTTTGAACTTGACGACCTGCTGCCCATCGTCGATGCTGCCCACCAGCTTGGTTTCCTCAAAATCGAAGAGGGAGATGCTCAGATCACCCCCGAAGGCCACGAATTCGCTAACGCCGAAATCCTCCGCCAGAAGGAGCTTTTCCGTCAGGCCGTCCTCTCGCACGTCACGCTGCTCCGTCAGATCACCAAGACTCTTGAGGCCAAGCGCGACCACTCCGCTCCAGAGGCGCTCTTTCAGGATCTCCTGGACGAGCACTTCAGTGCGGAGGAAGCTAAGCGCCAGCTTGAAACCGCGATTAGCTGGGGACGCTACGCCGAACTCTTCGAGTACGACGCAGACCGTCAGCGCCTCTATTTGCATCAGGCCGAAGCGACACCGGAGATATTAAGCCAGTGATCCGGCGCGTCCGAACCTTCGCTCAATCCGCTGCACGCGTCCGTACCTGGCCGTTACTGATGGATTTTGCCGTTTTCGCCGGACTTATAGCGATCTTCTATGCGCTCGCGTTCATCGCCCGTTACTGGTCTACGGCACCGGTGGCTGAGGCTGTCATTCAGCGCTCCCCCGGTGCTCTGCCCATTTATGCCTTCTACTCACTGGTTCGCATGGGTGTGGCTTACGTGCTCAGCCTCATCTTCGCCCTCGCCTATGGCTACATCGCGGCTTACAACAAACGCCTCGAAGCTCCGCTGATTGCCATTCTAGACATTCTTCAATCCATTCCCGTGCTTAGCTTCCTGCCTGGCGTCATGCTCGCCATGGTCGCGCTTTTTCCCACCCGCCAGTTCGGCCTGGAACTTGGGTCCATTGTCCTCATCTTCACCGGCCAGGTCTGGAACATGGCGTTCAGCTTCTACTCCTCACTCAAGGCCATCCCCCGCGAACTTCGCGAAGCCACACGCATATACAGCTTCAGCCGCTGGCAGCGCTTCTTCCAGCTGGAGCTTCCCTTCAGTACCATCGGACTGGTCTGGAACTCCATGGTATCTGTCGCTCAGGGATGGTTCACCCTCATGCTATGTGAGATGTTTGTCCTCCAGAATCGCGACTTCCGCCTTCCCGGCCTCGGGTCCTACCTCAAAACCGCCGCAGACAACGGTGACAAGCAAGCCATGGCCTGGGGCTTGGCCACTCTCATCGCAGTGATTGTCTTGCTCGACCAGCTTCTCTGGCGCCCCCTTATCGTCTGGTCTGACAAATTCAAATTCGAGCAAGTTGAATCTGCCGCTCCGCCCCGGTCGCCGCTGCTTGCCATGCTCTTCAACTCCGCAGTGCTTCGCACGGTGCGCCAGCGGATCGTCTCTCCGCTCTCCGAGCGCATTGTCATGTATCTCGCGCATCAGCATTCCGCTGACGCTTCCAAATCCGCCGATTCACGCACAGGCAAGGCATTCGTTGCGATCCCGGCCGTTGTTTTCGGCAGCCTTACCTGCTTTGCCCTATTCAAGGCCGGAATACTGCTCTCCCATCTTTCCCGCGCCGAGTTCACCCTAACCCTTCATGCCGCTGGGGCCACTCTCCTTCGTGTTACTGTCTCACTCCTCATTGCCCTCGCATGGACCATTCCTGCCGGGGTCGCTATCGGTTTTCATCCGCGGATGGCGCGCTATGCTCAGCCCCTCGCTCAGATCGCCGCCTCTGTCCCGGCCACTGCTCTGTTCCCCATTATTCTCATCGCCATCATTGGCATGGGTGGAGGCATGAATACCGCCTCCATTGTCCTCATGCTTCTGGGAACTCAGTGGTACATTCTTTTCAATGTCATCGCAGGGGCTCTCGCCATCCCCAGCGACATGCGAGATGTCTCCGACATCTTCCGCTTCAACTTCCGCGAGCGCTGGATGACCGTAATCCTACCCGGCATCTTTCCATACCTAATTACCGGGCTCGTCACCGCCTCAGGAGGCGCATGGAACGCCAGCATCGTCGCCGAGTATTTCCGTACCAATGACCACACCTTTACCACCCTCGGCCTGGGTGCACAGATCAGCCTGGCCAGCGATAGTGGCAATTCGCGTCTACTCCTGATCTCCACCGTCGTCATGGCAGCCATGGTTGTTACCATCAACCGTCTTCTCTGGAAGCCACTCTTCCGCCTCTCTGGAAGCCGTTATCGCCTCGACTAACACCGTAATGGAAGAGGATTTGCGCTTTTCATTCAGGACGCGCGTCGGCGGTGGGAAGTGCTCGAGGTGTGAACAATGTCGAACGCGGTTTCCCCAAGCGTGCGAACCCAGGGTTGGGGGAAACCGGAACTCCACACAAACCTCGGGTTCCAGGATCTGCGCATCGAACATCAGTTTTGGAAAAGTTGCGGGGAAGGATCTCGGATGGCCACTTCAAGGAACCAGGCTCCAACAGCGCGAGTTGTAGGATCGGGCAGGACTCGGTAGCGGCAATCGTAGTCCTGCGATACCTCGATGCCCCCAGTTCCGTCTAAACCGGAGTCTCCTCTTTCTCCGGTCTCTGCGCGGCCGCTGATAAACGGAGCGCATTCACGATTATTCCCGCACAGGCATCAAGTCCAAGCGTGCTGTTTACGCAGAGATGGTACAGACTTCGCACGGCCGAATCGCAGCCGTAATATTCCTGCGTATAGTGATGGCGCTCGGAATCCATACGATGCAGCAGGGCTCGCAGGTCGCGCTCTTGTGGGTGACGCGGCCTCATCCGTTCAAGCTTTTCCTTTATCGGCGCATAAACCAACACGTGAAGCGCCTGTGGATGACTGCGTAATACGCACTGCGAACTTCTCCCCACGATCACGCAATTGCCAGCCTTTCCCGCCTGCTCAATTACTCGGGCCGTAAACTGTTGCAGCGAATCACGGTCGACCCCGGTGTCTGCAACTCCGCCCACGTAAACCTCCGGCCCGCCGTGACGGAAGCCGCTTAGCACTCGTTCCCACCATGCGCTGGACTGTTCGTCGGCCTCTTTGGCCCACTCCCGGTCAACTTTTCCCAGAGCCGCCACGCGCTCGATGATCTGCTTATCCACCAATTCCCAGCCCAGCATCTCCGCCACGCGGCGTCCGATTTCTGCGCCGCCGCTGCCATACTCTCTCGCAATCGTCACAACGTTAAACACGGTCCCTCCTTGCTGCCGTCCTTCGGCCCAGTTCAGTGCTGTTGTGGACTTTCCCACTGAATTCACTCCAGGTCCAGCACAAAAATCGAGTAAGTAGATGGGCAGCCCCAGCAGGAGCGTTGCACAATCACGCTTCTGCCACTCTCTCGTCTGCACGACAAATATATACCCCCTACCCTTCCTGTTTTCCTTGAGATGCGCGCATCAGCTCGCGGGTAAATGCAGATTTGACTTGCAAACTCGCTCATGAGCGATACAATCCCCAGCGATCCAGATCAGAAAATTTCTTCAATCCTGCCTGGCGAATCTGGCTGCAGGATCGGTGGAGGAAGACCTATGGACAAACTTGGCGATGCAAGAAAGATCAATCGGAGGGGTTTTCTAGCCTTGGGTGCTGGCGTGGCGGGAGCCGCTCTGGCCGGAGATTCCCTCTTGGCCGAAGCCGCCGAAACAAAAATGCCACCGGAAACGTTCATGATGTTTCCCGGAAACTACACGTGGTCCGCGGCCGTTCGCGGTGCGATCTCTGCTTTTCCCTGCGGTGGTGGGGACATGGGCGAGGTCTACAAGGTTTGCGCAGCCCTGCAGGAGAAGGCGGGCGACAATGCTGCATGGTTCACTGAATGGAACAAGATGGGGGAACGGGTAGCTCTCCTTGCCGACCAAGCAAAGGAGAAAGGACACATCCAGACCGCCTCGGCTGCTTACATGCGCGCCGCACACTACATTCAGATTGGAGAAAGGCTCCGCCAACCCCGGACTCCAGAAACACAGAAAGCCTATGCGCGGTCGGTGGAACTATTTAAGAGAGGAATCCCAGACGTCTCCTTTCTTTCTGTCGAGGCCGTCGAAATCCCGTTCGAAGGCGGCAAGAGCCTGCCGGCCTATTTCGTAAAAAGAGCGGGCTCCCGGGGCGTCAAGTGGCCTACGATTGTCTTCTTCGACGGCTTAGATGTTACCAAGGAGATCCAGTATTTCCGAGGCGTGCAGGAGTTGGCAAAACGCGGCATGGCCTGTCTAATCGTCGACGCTCCGGGGAACGGCGAGGCTATCCGATTTCGGGGCATGCCCGCCCGGTACGACTCCGAAGTTGCGGGCGGCGCGGCAATCGATTACCTGGAGAAAAGGGCTGACGTGAACAAGGATCGCATCGGCGTCCTGGGCGTGAGTCTCGGAGGGTATTTTGCTCCCCGCGCCGCTGCCTTTGAAAAGCGATTCAAGGCCTGTGTCGCCTGGGGGGCTCAGTACGACTATCATGCCGTGTGGAAGGATCGCATCGATTCGGCTTTCAATCGGTCCATCTCCGTCCCCGGTGAGCACATCACCTGGTTCATGGGCGTTGATACATTAGATCAGGCGCTGAAGAAACTTGAGCCCTTCACCCTCGAAGGAGTCGCCCCAAGAATTAAGTGCCCGTTCCTCATCACTCATGGTGAGGCGGACGCACAGATCTCCCTGGAAACAGCGCGTAAGGAACTTGCAGCCGCCGGCAGCAAAGACAAAACTCTGAAGATCTTTACTCGTGAAGAAGGAGGCTCTGAGCATACCCAAGGCGACAATGTGACGATCGGCATTGCTTACATCGCCGACTGGTTTGCCGAAAAGCTCGTAAAGGCCTGATGGAA
Organism: uncultured Acidobacteriaceae bacterium; assembly: GCA_964559875.1. Taxonomy (GTDB): domain Bacteria; phylum Acidobacteriota; class Terriglobia; order Terriglobales; family Acidobacteriaceae; genus TOLSYN. The sequence continues at coordinate 56,836 of CAZLJQ010000025.1, read as the reverse complement.
GGTACCGCTCGTCCTCACGAGCGGTACCTAAGTAAAGAAAATTGCTTTCTCCACGCGCGATTTAGCAACAGTTGCCGCGCAGACCTCAGTGCGAGTCAGGGCCGCTGTTTGGGGGCGAGATCGATGGCTTGCCGCAATGCTTCCAACAAGCTGCGCTCGTCGGCTTTGCCCGTGCCTGCAATGTCGAAAGCTGTGCCATGATCGACGGATGTGCGCACGACGGGAAGTCCGATCGTGATATTCACACCAGCTTCGATGCCCAGCACCTTTATGGGGCCGTGTCCTTGGTCGTGGTACATGGCAACCACGCAATCGAAGTCTCCACGTGAAGCACGGAAGAAAAGTGTGTCGGCCGGTAAAGGTCCTTCCACATTCCATCCGCGTTCCAGGCATTTGCGAATTGCCGGTTCAATCTTTTCTTCCTCTTCCCCGTGACCGAACAAGCCGTGCTCGCCGGCATGCGGGTTGATAGCGCAGACGCCTATCCGCGGATTCTCGATGCCGGCTTTCACCAAAGTATCAACCGCCCGTTCGATGGTGCGCTCCACCAAGCCGGGGTTGATCTTCGCAATGGCATCAATCAGGCCAGTGTGCGTAGTCACGTGAATGACCCGGAGCTTCGGCGCCACCAGCAACATGGAGACTTCCTTGGTGCCGGTAAGATGTGCCAGCATCTCGGTGTGTCCGGGAAAGATGTGTCCAGCCATGTGCAGAGCCTCTTTGTTCAGAGGCGCCGTGCAGATGGCATCCGCCGCTCCATCCATTGCCAACTTAGCGGCGCATTCGACAAAGCGGTAGGCGGCCTCGCCACCAGCAGCCGATAGCTTCCCGAAAGGAAGGTCAGGCGGCACTACGGGGATGTCGATGACATCTACCGTGCCTGGCTTGTACTTGCCGTCGGCAGGTGTCGCAACGGCGTTGATGGCGAGGTTGACGCCTGTAATCTTACCCGCCTGGCGTAGCCGTCCAACGTCGCCGATGACCAGAGGGCGGCAGCGGTCAAATAGATCCGCATGGGCAAAACTTTTCATGATGATTTCAGGACCGACCCCGGCGGGATCGCCCATCGTAATAGCAATGACTGGACGTGACATAAGTGGATTCTACCTGTGCAGCCGTTCTAAGCTGCGTTGCAAACTATGAGCATCGCCAAAGGCTCCGGCTTTGGTGACCACCGGTATGGATAATGTGCCGACTGTAAGCCCCAACGGCACGCCAGGCTCGACTTCGTCGAGCAGCCGGATGCTGTGGACTCCCAACTTTGACAATAAAGCGTAAACTGTGTCGCCACCGGTCGCGATGAGCGCGCCGAAAGAGCCGGCGTCGTCGACGAATTCAGCGAGCCTCTGGGAGAGCAAGGTGCCACGCGAGAGATCGGGGTTGGCTGTCCGCTCCAGTTCCAACAGGACATCTTCTTGGGCGCCAAGATGCCGGGCAAGCTGTTTGGAGCCCATTTGCCAGGCTGGCGTGCATGGGCCAGCAAAAAGCGCGTCTGGAGAAATGGTAACGTGACGCACGAGTCCAGTCTCAACAAGGGTGCTGGCTTGCAGGCGCGATGCTTCGGCCAGAGAGCCAACCACGACCAGCACGTTCTTTCGCCCAGACATGAGAGGCGAAATCTGTGCTGGAAGTTCAGAGCTGCTTTCCGCTATGGCCAGTGCGGAGGCAAGCCCTGCCGAACCAACCCAGATGACTTCATCGCACATTGATAGCGAGGCGACCGCCACCACTCCAAGGTCCGACTCCGTCTTGGCGTCGCAGACGATAGCCGCCACGCCGCGCTTACGGGCGTCGTCCAGGTAAGCACTCACCATTTCCGCACCCTGTGCGATGGCTTGCAGCGTCAGCACCTCAGCTTTCAGGCCGGCGCCTCCCAGCATTTCCACCAGATTGGCGCTCGCATAGGTGTGGTCGCGCGCCCACAGCGGGGTTTGCTCCAGAGGAACTCCCTGCACGACGATGCTCCCGTTTAAGGTAACGCGTCCAGTGCCAGGGAAGGCGGGCGCAACAATTGCGAGCCGGGGACGAGCTTCGAACATTGCTGGCGCATAGGCCAAAATGCCCACCAATTCAGCAACCGGCTGACCCCTTACAGTCGAATCAATCTTCTTATAAAGGTGCAGCCCCGGGCGGTAATGGGCAGCTAGCACCTGAACCTGCCGATTGGCTGCCTGTACGGGAGACAAGCTGCGCGTTGCTGCATCGACCGAGAGCACGGGCATGTCACCGGCATAGCGATGTTGATCCCAGGCAACGACAGACTCAACCCCGCGCTTTGCGAAAGCAATCGCGCAATCAGCAGCACCAGTCAAGTCATCGGCAATAATCAGCCAGCGTGACATCATCCAGTCCTCCACTGCACCATTCCGATATGTTCTAAAGCGTTTAGGGGTACAGCGTCCGAATGAATATGCCGATAATCAACCTTGGGCCGCAAAAACTGGAATCACATAGGGACCCTCGGGAATGATTGCAACAGCGGGATCCCCATGTTCTTCGATACTCTGGCGAACTGCTTCCTCAACCGATTCGATCATTTCGACACCGGTAATGCGCCGTTCCTCTCCATCGAGGCCAGTGGTGTAGAGCTGAATGTGTCCTAGCCGCATGGGCTTCATCTGCATTTCGGTCTGCCATTCGTCGATTTCCGCGAAGGACTTCGCCTTCAACGTCGCCAGGAACCGCTCCGGTCCAATCTCCACCAGTTTCGCCTGGGCGCTTCGGAACTCCGCCGATCCGAACCCCTCTGAACATTCCGAGGCAATGATCAGGGTGCCTCCTGGCTCCAGAATATCCATCGGCGTCACCATACCCTTAACGGTTTGATAATAGGTCTTATCCAAAGGGTAACCTGCCGAAGAGGTCAGCACCGTGTGGAATCTGCGTGGCACCGGAATGGCGGTTGAAGACGTGATGAACTGAACGGTCGCTGCGTGGCTGGCGGTGACTTCTCCAAAGTTCACATAAACCAGATCACGCTCCTCGTCGAGGACAGTATTCAAAGCGTAGACTTCCCCGATCATCCGAACGATTTCGAGCTGTTCTTCATGGAGCGGGTTACCGGCCAAATTGCACTGGACGGCTAATGGGTCCTCCATAAATCGCGCCGAATGAAAAGTCCGTATGGTTTCATGATGTGCCACGCCGGGCGCGATGACCTTTCGTCCGCCCGACCAGCCGGCCATAAAATGCGGCTCAACCAGACCGGTCGCGATGCGCAAGTCGGCCTCAAGGAAGCGCCGATCGATCTTTACTGGAGTACCGCGCGCGGTGCGTCCCAAGTCGACATGATCGGCATCGTTGCGGGCAAAGTGGTTCTCCACGCGCACAGTATCCAACACCCAGGGATCGCCAACCAGTTCTTCCAGTTCAGCTCCTTCATTGGAGCGATGGAGGCCAGTCGCCACCAAAACAGATATTTTCTTTGCGGGTACCCCGGCCTTGATCAGATCTTCGATCATTGGGCGCAAGAACAACTTATTTGGCACGGGTCTCGTGATGTCGCAAATCAAGATGCAGGCACTTTGCCTTCCCGTGGCCAGTGTGCGGAAAGGCTTGGCCGAGACAGGGTGGTCAAGGGCGTCGCGAATGGCCTGCTGTTGATCGACTAACTTCGGCAGCGAGACTTTGCGAATCATCGTCGGCTGCGCCCCTCCGGGCAACGTGATCTCTAGCTGGCGGTGTCCAAATGCTATTTCAATCTTATTCATCGAGATTCTCCAACTCGCGGCTGCCGACTACCCCGACGCTTGTCTACTGGGTACGATGCCTTGCCAGAGCATTTGCGCGACCAAGCGTTTTTCTCGCGTCAATGCAGCAACATAGATTTGCCCTCTTGCGCCTCGGAAAGCGAAGCACATGCGGCGGAGAAGCGTAATGCCAGGGGAATCTTGCTGCAGATCCCCCCTTATGTCAAGGGTAGCGTCACGGAACGAGAGCTGCAGAATAAACGACTCGCGCCATTGACGTTAAGGCTCAAAAAAGACGGGTAGAGCTGATGTTGCAGCAGTGCCCGGATTTGCTACCACGCCAGCAGCACACGCACGTCGCGCACATTAGTTCCGGTATATCCAGTCATGATGGTATCGCCCAGCGCGTCGAAGAACGGATACGCGTCAAAGCTTTTGAGCGCGGCTTCTGCACTCAGCCCCTTTTCGGTGGCACGCGTAATAGTCGTTCCATCCACCACGGAGCCTGCGGCCGGGCTATTGCCGTCGATCCCGTCGGTTCCAGCGCTAAGAACGGCGATGTTTTCACCCTGGATGCGTTCGGCGCAGTAAAGCGCGAATTGCTGGTTGCGCCCTCCGGCGCCAGGCTTTCCATCCACGGTCACGGTGATCTCGCCACCGGAGATCAGGCACACGCGTGGCGCGCCTTTGCGCAGCTCTCGCACACGTTGGAGCAAATAATCGGCAGCCTTGCGGTAATCCCAGTCATCACAGGTGTTATCGACCTGGACGGCAAAGCCATCCGCCGAAGCGCGTTCCACGGCGGCTTCGCGGGCGGAAACATTGGAGAGTACGGGCCACCACCTCGCCCGCTCAAACAACGGGTCACCTGCCTTTGGTGTCTCTTTCAGCCCGCGTGTCTGAAACAGATTGCGCACGCTTTCAGGCAATTGCGGCAGCAGGTTGTACTGCTGAACAATGTCATAGCACTCTTTGATCGTACTGCTGTCCGGCATTGTTGGCCCACTCGCTAGCGAATCCAGTTTGTTGTCCGGCACGTCGGAAATCATGATGGAAAGCTGGTGAGCTGGTGAAGCAGTTACGGCTAAGCGTCCGCCCTTCACGGCGGAAAGATGCTTGCGGACTGCATTGATCTGCGCAATCGGCGCGCCTGAGTGAACCAGCACACGGTAGGTCTGCACAAGGTCGTCGAAGGATATCTCTTCGCCGATCGGCTTCTCGACAATTGCCGAACCTCCGCCGCTCATTAGGTAAATGACAAGTGCCCGATCATCCAACGGATCGAGAGCGCGAAGAATGGCCTCACCACCACGCACGGATTCGTGATTTGGCATCGGATGACCGCCCTCAAAATAACGGAAACCGGATACCGGAGTTGTGGGCAGCGTTGGCGCACAGACGATGCCCGTGCCTCCGAATTCCGCTCCCAGGCGCGAAGTCAGTGCTTCTAAACTGCTGTGAGCCCCCTTGCCGATGGAGACTACGAATATCTTGGAAAACTTGCCGAGGTCATAGCGATCTTCGCCTGATTGAAGAATGCCGTGTTCATAGTGGAGATTGCGTGCAAATCCGCGCTCGATGCTGCTCTCATCGAGTGCGTGCTGGAAAATCTGCCGGGCGATTGTGCGCATTTCGCGCGCGTCGCCGAATATATTGCTGGGTGCGCTCATGCGCGGAATTATACGGCAGGATATGCTGCTGGCCTTACAAAATTTGCGCGCCACTAAAACTAAAAGGCTCCCCAACACTCTGGGCAGCCTTTTTCTTCACGAATACTAAGTGCTAACCTGCGGATTCGACCGTTTGAAATTCAGAGCTAACCGCCTTCCCGGCATCCTTAATAATGGGCAACATATCAGGGGCGTGCGTCAGGACGGTTACTCTGGCACTATGGCCGTGTTTTGCAAATGCCGCATCAAATGCCGCCTGTACGGTGCTGAAATGGGTGAATCCAAGTTTGCGGGAGTTCTCTGGGCTGATTCCCTCGGAAACCAGAAAGACGCTCTCGCGTTCCTTCACCTGCGCCCAGGCAATCGCCAGCGCTGCCGCGACTTCATCGTGGAGTTCCTTGGCTTCCACTTTCTTGCGCACATCCGCAGCAGAATAGTGTGTGATCTCCATGATGTCGGAGTGGGTGACGGCTACGCCCTCATAACAAGGTGTAACTATGATGATCGTGCCACCCGCCTTGACGGCAAGGTCCGACGGATAAAGCGTCTTGTGCGCCTGCCAGAATTCAAGATCACAAGGATGAGAGCTGGAGATCACGATGTCAGCTTCTTCCGGAATCTCGACGGCGTACACTTCCTTGGACAACTTTACCCCTTCGCTGAAAGCTTCGATGGTGTTGCCGAAGAAGGCGCGAACGACCTCGCCGGGTCTGTTGAGCACCGTGTTGAAGATCGTGTCCATCCCGATCTGCCGAGCGATCTGGTTTAACTCCTCGCGTACCGGATTAACCTCGACGCCGAGATAGGAACGAGGCGCACGGACGCTGAGCAGATGTGTCCCTGCTGTTGTCTCTTCGCCGGAGATGCCTGGCTGTACGATCTTCGCTCCTCCCGCGAATCCCGGAATGTGATGAGGAACGATGCTGCCCACACCTATTTTGAAATCGGCCTCGCAGACTTCGCGGTTGATTGAGACGCTGGTCCCGTTTGGAGTCTTTCCAAGGTCAACCAGAGCCTCGGGAGATTTATAGTCATGATTCTTGATCTTGACCCGCTTCACAACCTCTTCGCCGAACTTCTCCAGAATCTCACGCTTGGTCATGAATCGATGCGTGCCGAGCGCGATGATAACCGTGACCTGTTCGTCCTTTACTCCTGCAGCGTTCATCTCGTTAAGAATGACCGGGATGATCTTGTCAGTCGGAGTCAGCCGTGTATTATCGTCCGCAAGAATCACAGCTTTGGTGGCCCCTTTTGCCAGCTCCCTGAGTGGCCTTGACCCGATAGGATTATTGATGGCGCGGATCACCTCGTCCTTAACGTCGGCCACTGGAGCAAAGTCTTTGGGTGCATAAACACCAACAAGGTTCGCGACTGGAATCGTTACTTTGATCATTTCGCGCCCGTAGGGGAGTGTTACAACGGTATCCGCCATAAAACCACATCCTTCCGAAATGAGTTCTGGCACTTACGCAGGAGAAATCGGATAACGACAAGCCTAAGCCCAACCGTAAAGCCGAGATGCTCAATATAACGGCGGGCACGGTCACTTTAGCAGGTATTTTACAATTGGCAACTCAGTTTCGCTAGCACTTGCGCTACCTGCTCTCTTCCTCCCCGAATCTTGGAATTCACAACCTGGCGGTGTAAGTACATCTCGAAAGTTTCGAAGTGCGGCACAGCCGCGGTGGAGACAAGCAAAAGTTTTTACTTGTTCGCCGGTGAGAATGCGGACTATCATGCATCGCGACAAAAAGTCATCATAGAGCCGGGCGATGTGAACATGCTGGAGGAACCACCAGGTTTCTGAAAGCGCAGCTATATGCGTGACCATCCTAAAATCGGTTACGAGGAGCTTCCGAATGGCTGACATAAAGACTGCCGAATCTGGGGCGCTAGCCAAGACTTCCTTAGAGTTTGAAAATGCAACCTATAGAAAAGTCACTGCACACATATTGCCGTTCCTGATGCTGTGCTACATCGTTGCTTACCTGGACCGGGTGAACGTGGGCTTCGCCAAGCTTCAGATGTTGGGGGATCTCAAATTCAGCGAGACCGTCTACGGGCTGGGTGCTGGCATGTTCTTCGTGGGTTACTTCTTCTTTGAAGTGCCCAGCAACATAATCATGCACAAGGTGGGTGCGCGCGTCTGGATTGCCCGCATCATGATTACATGGGGGATCATTTCAGCGTTGACCGTTCTGGTAAGAACGCCGATGCAGTTCTACATCGTTCGCTTCGCACTCGGATTGGCTGAAGCTGGGTTTTTTCCTGGAGTCATCCTGTATCTCACCTACTGGTTCCCATCCCATCGGCGCGCGAAGATGGTCGGCACCTTCATGGTCGGCATTCCAATGGCCGGCCTCATCGGCGGCCCACTCTCTGGCTTCATCATGTCCTTAACCCAAGGCGCTGGCGGCTGGCCGGGGTGGAAGTGGATGTTCGTTTTAGAAGCTGTCCCTGCGGGCATTGTCGGTATCGCGACGATTCTTTATCTGAATAGCAGAGTTCGTGACGCCAAGTGGCTCACCGAGGAGCAGAAACAGATTGTCGAACGCGACGTTGCCCTGGAGGCACAACAGAAAAAGGAGCATCCTTCGCTTCTAGCCTTATTCGCCGACCCCCGACTCTGGCTGATGTCGTGGATTTACTTCTGCTGCGTTATTGGGCAATACGCATTAACACTGTGGATGCCAACCCTTATCAAGGCTGCTGGAGTTACCAGCATAGCGAAGATAGGCTTGGTAACAATGATTCCCTACACTTGTTGCGCGATCGCCATGATTATGCTTGGAGCTAGTGCTGACAAAAGGCGCGAGCGGCGTTGGCACGCGGCAGGCCCGATGATTGTGGGCAGCATAGCCTTGGTTCTGGCTATGATGGTCGGAGGGGGCAACTTGTTTCTGGCCGTTCTATTATTGTCAATCGCGGCGGCGGGCATTATTCCAGCGGCGCCGATGTTCTGGGCATTGCCTACGGCGTTCCTCGCGGGCTCCGCGGCGGCGGCTGGTATCGCTGCGATTAATTCGGTTGCCAACCTGGCTGGGTTCGTTAGCCCAGCGGTAGTCGGCTGGCTCAAGGACCTGACACACACCAACCTGATACCGATGATCGTGATAGCAGTGGTGGTAATTTCCGGCGCTTTGACCGTACTGGCTCTGCCCAAGGAGATGGTCAATAAGTAGGGGCGCGGCCATGCTGCAATGGCGGCTTTCACTCATCAGCTAAGCCTGCGCCAAGTCCAATAGACGCCCGAATGATACAAATTTCGGGCGTTATCTCTATCCTATCTAGATAATAACGATGGTTGGGTTCAAGCTCATCATTGACAGTGATGTGTGGGGCTGCATCCGGAAGGTAATCGACAAATTGCAAGGCCCGGGCGGAAGCCATTGGTTGCAGACGTGGTGAGACCAGATGATATATTGCCGGTTGATGATCATAGCCGGAACACATTTCAACTTGAAATTATCAGGCCGCCCAAACGCCGGCCGCTCAGGAGAACTATAATGCGCCGCCGCTCTTTCATCGCCAGCCTTCCGCTCGTTACCGCAGGCACTCTTTCTTCGATGCAGGCCGCCGAGGCCTTTGGCCAGCACGGTGCATCCCGCGGGGATATGGGGCCAGATCAAGCCGGACCCAAGTTTCAATCTGAGGGTTCTGAAAGATACGAGCGGCCTGACGTGCATGCGGGAGACCGGCCCTCGGGTGCAAGCTTCGCCACTCGATCCGCGGTGATGGGTTGCTCGGGCGCAGCGGGAACGGCGCATCCGATTGCCACTCTGACGGCGATTGAGATACTGAAACGCGGTGGTTCTGCTGCGGATGCAGCGATTGCCGCGAATGCCTGCCTTGGATTTCTCGAACCGACCAGTTGCGGACTGGGCGGAGATTGCTACGCGATGGTGTGGGACCCAAAGGTAAACAAGGTTGTTGGCCTAGCAGGCTCGGGGCGGTCACCAAAGTCGCTAAAGCTGGAGACGGTGCGCAGCCGCGCCATCAACGGTGTGATCCCAAAGCTAGGTGCAATCGCCGTCTCGACTCCCGGCGCACTGGACGCTTGGTGGACGTTGCACAAGCGCTATGGCCGCCTGAAGTGGTCCGAGGTTCTGGAGCCGGCAATTCATCTGTGTGAGGCGGGTGTGCCGGTGCCGCAGATCATCGGCTTCTACATCAAGCGTAACCTTGCGGCCTTTAGCCGGCCAGGTTCGGGCGTGGAGGAGACGGTCAATGCAATGCGTACCTATGCGCCCTCCGGACATGCGCCAGGTGAGGGCGATGTGTTCCGCAACCGCGACCTAGCGCGTACCTATCGAATGATTGCCGAGGGCGGTCGCGATGCCTACTACGACGGGCCGATTGCCCACACTATCGATGCTTACTTCAAGCGCATTGGCGGGTGGCTTTCGCAGGACGATCTGCGTGATCAGCATGCGGAGTGGAATGAGCCGCTGGTGACTTCGTATCGCGGAGTGGATGTGTATGGTATGGCAGCGAATACGCAGGGGCTGGCTACTCTGCAGATCCTCAATATTTTAGAGAACTTCGATCTTCGCGATATGGGCTTTCAGTCGTCGGCCTCAATCCATGCGCAGGTCGAAGCCAAGCGTCTGGCCTATGAAGATCGGGCCCGCTACTACGCCGACCCGCACTTTGCGAAGATTCCCGTTGGGTGGCTGAACTCGAAGGAATATGCGGCCGAGCGCGCGAAGCTGATTCGACCCGACCGGATTCTGTCGCCCGCGTATCCCGGACAGGCTCCGAGTCATGGCGACACAACTTATTTCACCATGTCGGATGCGGACGGGATGATGGTCTCCATGATTCAGTCGAACTTCCGCGGAATGGGATCTGGACTGGTTGCCGATGGGCTTGGGTTCATGTTTCAAGACCGTGGCGAACTGTTCTCGCTGGTCGATGGCCATCCGAATATCTACGAGGCTGGAAAGAGGCCTTTCCAAACCATCATTCCTGGATTTGCGACCAGAGACGGCAAGCCTTGGATGTCTTTCGGTGTCATGGGCGGCGATATGCAGCCACAGGGTCAAGCGCAGATCATCATAAACCGTGTCGATTACGGACTAGACATTCAGGCTGCCGGCGACAGCCCGAGATGGCATCACGAAGGATCCTCGCAGAGCATGGGAGAAGACCCTGCGGAACTGGGGCCGAAGGGTCTTCTGCATCTGGAATCAGGTATACCGGAGGCCGCACGTCGTGCATTGAGCGAACTCGGCTGGCCCGTCGGAGCTTCGGACGGCGGCTTTGGGCGCTATCAATGCATCGAACTCCGCAAAAGCGGTTCAGACCGCTTCTATGCTGCAGCCACGGAGATGCGTGCGGATGGCGTGGCACTGGCCTACTGAGAGTCCATTTGGTCCATGTCAGTGAGCCGGCGAAAGCCCGTCCGATCAGGTTCCGGGCGGCGGGTCGCATGCCGTGAAATTTAAAGAGTGTGCCTGCGGTGCAGACAACATTTAGCATCGGTAAGAAGGTCTGATAGCCAATTTCGTGAATGCGGGGCGGATGTTAGTGTGGTTTCGCCAATTTGCTTTCATAACTTTTTATTCTCGAGGAGTAGTCATGAACTTGTTTAGCAAAAAAAACACCTCCACTGGCGGGATTAGCCGTCGCGATTTCGTAGTGTCTGCTACTGCTATAAGCGCGGCAGCCGCCGTGGCTAGCCCACTAATGGCGCACGCCGAGACGAACCCGGCGCTGGTTGCCGATCAGCCAGAAGCTGGACACGCTGCCGCACATGTAGGCGGACTCAAAATGGACGATGTCCTGCGCGTGGCGCGAGAGAAGCTGTATCCGTTCTGTCGCGTCTGCCCTGAGTGTGATGGCGTAGCGTGCGCGGGCGAAGTTCCGGGCTTTGGTGGCATTGGGACAGGTTCGTCCTTCCGTAATAATTATCAAGGGCTTGCCAAACTGCACCTGCGGATGAAGACTCTGCACGATGTGAAAAACCCCGACCTTTCGGTTGAGATATTTGGCCGGAAGATCGCACTGCCAATGATGTCTGGGGCCACTGGTGGCACCACCTACAACATGGGAGGCAAGATCGGCGAGGAAGAGTTTGTGGAGGCCATCGTGGGTGGCTGCCAGCAGGCCGGAACAATTGGCTGGGTTGCTGATGGTATTGGCGATCCGACGAACGTCTTTGAACGCCGCATGTCGGTGGTAAAGAACTATCCCGGCCGCGTCATCGTTACCATCAAGCCGAAGTCGCAGGAAGAGATCATCAAACGCATCGCCATGATTGAGCAGGCGGGCGGCATCGCATTCGGTATCGATCTGGATTCGGCAGGTCGTGCGGCACGCGCAGTGCCCGGACAGATTGTGGAACCGAAGACACGGAAACAGATCGAAGAACTTGTGAAGTCCACGCGCTTGCCATTTATCGCCAAGGGAATTATGACCGTAGAAGAGGCGCAGATCGCAGTGGACGCGGGCGCTCGCGGGATCGTTGTTTCCAATCACGGCGGCCGAGTGCTGGATCACACGCCCGGTGTGGCTGAGGTTCTGCCGGAGATTGCTGCCAAGGTGAAAGGCAAGGTTCTCATCCTTGCCGATGGATCGGTGCGTCATGGCGCTGATGTCCTGAAGTTGTTAGCCCTCGGCGCAGACGCCACTTTGTGCGGGCGTCCACTGGTCCGCGGAGCTCACGGTGCGGGCAAGGATGGCGTCGCATTGATGATCAACGCCATCAAGGCCGAGATGACCGATTCCATGGTGCTAACCGGCGTTGCCAGTGCTCGCAAGGTTCCGCATTCCATTCTTGAGGTTCGAGCATGAGAACCCAGCGTATTGCGCTGGCGGCATTGCTTAGCCTGCTGTTCGGGAGCGTGAGTTTCGCCACTGATAACGGTAAAGTGCTGCTCTATGGTGGGGCCGGACAAGGGCGCGTAGTCTTTGACGGCCATGTCCATGCAGCTAAGGGTTTTGTTTGCAATGACTGCCATCTTCAGCTCTTTGCAACGCACAAGCAAGCCCGCATCACTATGGATGATCATTCTTCGAATCGCTCTTGCTTCGCCTGCCATAACGGTGAGAAAGCATTCAACGATTGCGATAAGTGCCATCGGAGCTTCGATAATGCTCCAGCCAAAGTGCAACAGGCAGCTTTACAGACCCTAGCCCCAGCTATGACTCCCGCTCACGAACCGCTGACTTACGAGGGAGCCACAACCATCGGCACCGTCATCCTCCCGGATGCTACCAAACTGTTTGCCATCAAGACGGGGATCAAATTTGGCGCCATCGGTGGCGCAGGAGCCCAGCAGGGGTTTCTTGCCGCCCGCGACGGAAAGGTGATATTTGGCGGCGTGGCCCGCGCCCTCACTGAAGGGGAGCAGAAGCAGGTACCCACCTCAGAGGTGATCGGCTATGACGTGATGGCTGCCTTCGTGAATGAGAAGAATCCAGTGAAAAATCTCACGCGCGATCAACTCAAGGCCATCTTTACCGGCGCCGTTACCAACTGGAAACAGGTAGGTGGACCGGATCGAGCCATTGTGGTGTACAGTGAGCGGTTAAATGGCGGTCGCGCCACGGTAGAGGCCTTCAAAGCCTTAGCTCTAGGCGGCGCTGCCTATGGCCCGGTGAAGGAACTTGATGACGCTACGGATTGTATGAAGGACGTAGCTAACGACTCTGCTGCCATCTCAGCCTCGTCCATGGCGTTTCTGATTCCCGGCATTGTTCCAGTCTCGCTCGACGGCGTGGCTCCGTCAAAAGAAACGGTTCGCTCAGGCAAGTATCCGCTGCAGCGTCCTCTGGTGCTGGTTTCCAGGCAGCCGAATGATGGCGCGGTGAAACTGTTTCTGGACTTCATGCTGACTCCCGAAGCGCAGGAGATAGTAGCGAGGAAGTTTATTTCGGTTCGCTAACACAAGCCGGAGCGCACGAGAACGATTCTTTATGACTACGACTTCGCTCACCATGTTCCGAAAACTTGGTGAGTGGAGTCGTGGTGCGTCTGCCCCAAAGTTCAACCCGGAGAGCGCTTTCGCTGACGCTGGCAGGCGGACTTGCCGGGCTAACCGGAGTGCCTGAAGTGATCGGAGTGCAGCACCGGTTTCAAGTGCTGCTTCAGCGCTCTCGATAAATCTGCATTACTTCTTTTCGAACCCCTGCTCGTATCGTGGTCCGTAGGTTGAGGCATCAACGGGTTCGCCTGAAATGCCATGCGACATATCTTTGCAGGTAAAGAAAACGACATCACCTTTGTCCGGTACGGCAGCACATGTATGAACCGCGTTTGCCGGAATATAAATGAGGGTTCCTGCCGGCGCGATCGACTTGACCCCATCGGTCTCGCAATCCAGTTCACCTTGTACGACATAAATCCATTGCTCATTTGGGTGGCTGTGGGGGCGACCACCGGTGCCTCTGGGCATGTGCATGAGGCCGCACTGGATTCGCTCACCTTCCACGAGCGAGCCTGCCGCGGTGGAGTAGGACGGGGCAGCTTCGATGTGGTTCACGGTTGCTAATTCAAAGTAATACTTTCCGTGGCCGGCTTTGATTCCCTGAGGAGTTTTTGCTGCCGGCTGGTTGGTCGCATCCTGCTTGGACATGAAGAATCCTCCGATACAAGTTGGATTATATAGTTTTGAAAAGAAAGCAATGAACACGGCACAGTCAGTGTCTGGAACCCGCAGATCAACGCACGTCGGATGAAATAGCTTCCGTAAAAAAAATACTTGGCCTTCCACATTCCACTTATGCGGCCGGAATGCAGCTCCTTTTGAGCCAATAACCTTTAGTTTGCCGCCGGTCCCTCTGATTTGCTGGGCGAGGAACCGGGAAGGTCGTTGCGGATGGCGTCGTCGAGCTGAATATTGTACGACTCCAGCAGCACACCAATTGAGCGTTCCAGCGAAACCCGAGCTTTGATATAAGTACTGCGGGCCACAACTTCCGTCGAGCGCGCCTGCGCAAGAAAACCTTCATCCTGCACGATAAAGAAGTTAACCGACGCTCCGACCGAAAGCTTTTGCCGTTCGGCATCAAGCAGTTGTTCCTGAAATTGACGGCTGCGGACCGCCGCGACATAGGCGGATCGCGCCACCTGGACCGCTGTGAAGGCGTTTTCAATTTCGTCGCGCACCTGGTTCTCCAGTTGCTGGAGCCGTGCTTGCATCTGCCGAAGTTGGATTTCGTCGCGCGCCGCGTCTGCCTGCGCGACGCGGTTGCGGAAAGGAAGATTGACCTGAATACCGGCCTCGTAGATATGGGTCTGCTTGCCTGCGGGTGTGGAAGGCGGTAACGCAACTGGCGCCACGCTGATGATAGAGTTGCTGCCAATATTACCGCGCGTCATCGCTGTCCCGATGAGGTCGATTTCCGGACGGACTTGGTTGCGAGAACCATTCACACTGACTTCGGCGTTCCTGACCTGGATGGCCGCTTGAGCCAAATCGGCGCGATTCGCCAAGCCTTGCGTGATCAGTTCCTGCACGGCGGGAGAGCTCTCGGTTTCAGGAACGACGATTGTGTCTGTCGGAATAATTCGCACTCGGAAAAGAGCGGTGTCGGCTGATCCGGTTCTTGAAATTACGCTCTTCATTACGGACTCTTGTTGCAAGACAAGTCCTTGCGAACGAGTAAGGTCGAGTTCACTTGCCGAAACCAGCGCCTGCGCCCGAGTTAGCTCAAGCGGAGCAAGGGTCCCAACTTCAACCTGGCTTTTGTCGTCTTCATAAAGTTGCCGTGCCGCGGCTAGCGTTTCCTGCTTTACTCTTACGTCTTCGTTCAAGCTCACCAAGTCGTAGTAGAGTCGGCTGATGCCAAAGATAAGATCGGTGAGCTGCTGACGAAAAACCAGCCGCGATACTTTGAGATTGTTTTCCGCGATGCGGATGAACCTGCGATTTACGCTTGCTCCAGAGCCACGGAACAGCGGTTGAGTAAAGCTGCCGACCACGTTTGGACGGCGAAACGGATCAGGGCTCGAGGCATCAAGGTTCAGGATATCGGAGGCGTTTGTGGAGCCGAAGAGGACCTGAGTGCCAGGGCTGAATCCCTGGGTCAAGGTGATATTGCCGTAAGCGTTATTGGTGATGACGGGGAGGACGGGCTTCGTCGCATTCGATTCCAGGTGCATCCACGCCAGCTGTCCCACCATGGCCGGATCATACCCGGGCACCGGAGGCCCCGATGAGAACGGGGTGGGACCCTGGATTGAAAGATTCGTCTGCGCCTCCGTGAGTTGGTTTACGTCGAAGACGTTGGCTACGGTTGAAGCAGTCGGACTCACCGCGCCGGTACTGGCCGCACTATTCAGCAGCGGGCTGCCAGGACCGCCGATGCCGACCGGCGACTGTAGCACGGTAAGCGGCAGGCCACGGGTTGCTCCACCTCCCTTTGCTCGTACCACGTCGGTGTCTGCCATAGCGATCTGATATCGCTGCTGCTCGACGTCAAGATTGTTCTCCACGGCTAGCAGGATTGCATTGTGCAGTGATAGGTAGAGATTGTTCCGTTGGACCAGACTTGCCAGGCGATCGGTATTCTGCAAACTCAATGGGGGAACGAAATGGACAGAGTACGTTCGGACAAACGCGTGTCGCCCCAATCCTTTTGCCGATTCGTTGACAGGGCGCGTCGTTGTCTCCTCCGCTTTCTGCATGGCAGCGGATAGCTCTTTTTCGTTGTACCGCAATTCGATTTTCTCTTCCGTGATCGGCTGCTTTGCAGTAGAAGCGGATTGATCCTGTGCGGTTAGCGGCAACGTAACATAAAGCAGGAAATATCCCAGCCGGAACAAACGTGAGGTTGATCTCATCTCGCTCTCTATCGACTCCTCGCCCACAGACACACGGTGCGCATGTTCGAAACAGGTACGACAATTTGCATTAGTTTGCTGGCCGGCTCGACTCGACGGCCGCCGGGCCTATTATTCGGAAGACTGTCCGGAATTCCGCGTCTTGGTTCCCTTGTCCTGCTCGGTAAGCATCCGTGTAGTCACTCTGGCCCCATCCTTCGCAGAATCGCCAGGGTTCACGACGATGAGGTCTCCTTCCTGGAGCCCTTCGCGAATTTCGACATTCGCGCCATAATCGCGCCCTGTCACTACCGGCTGCAGATGCACCGTATTGTTGCGCACTAACGCAACCATTGTTCCGTTCGAGCGGGTAATAATCGTGTCCCCGGGAACAATCACTGGCGGCAGCGCACGAATGTCATTAAAGGTTACGGTTGCGAAAGTTCCCGGCATCAATTGGCCATCGCGGTTTTCCACCTGTATTTCCGTTAGCAGGGTACGCGTGATGGAATCGATTGCATTGGATGTGCGCACCACCTTGCCCAGAAACGTCTTACCGGGAGCGGAATCAAATCGCAGATTTACCGTTTGGCCGACTTTTACGTACTGCGCGCTTCTTTCGGGCACGCTGACGAAGACAAGCAGATGGTCTAGGCGGGCGATGCGAAACATCTCCGCACCCAGCGTAGCGCTGCCGGTAACAGGGATCGTAACGCTTCCCGTTCCCGCCGTATTCACTCCGCCACCCAGACTGCCGCCGAAGGAGGAAATTAGCGAGCCGATATCAATGTTGCGAGTAATAACGACGCCAGCGAAAGGTGCTGTCACGCGCTCATAAGACTGCAGTTTGACCAGGCGTTGCAGGTTGGCGCGGTTGGAGTTCACTGTATCTTCGGCCGCTCGCACATTGGCCAGAGAAATATTGTAGTTCGCGTCCTGCGTATCGCCATCCTGCCGGGAAAGAACGCCGCGGTCAACCAAGACCTTGTAGCGTTCCCAAGTCAGGCTTGCCAGCTTTGCCTGCGCCTGCGTCTGGCGCAGCACGGATTCGCTCTGTTGCAGAGTAGCACGGGCCTGGTCCACCTGCTGATCGAGATCGGGAGCGTCGATGATGGCGAGCAGTTGCCCTGCCTTAACGCGATCCCCAATGTCCACCAGCCGCTTGGTAACATATCCCGAAGCGCGTGCATAAATCGGCGCTTCCACCTGCGCGGCAGTGGAGCCAGGCAATGAGAGCTGGGCGTTCGACTGCGATCTGGCCGCGGCGATCACCGCAACCGCCGGGACAGCATCTTGCTGGCGTTTGGTCGCCTGGGCAATGGCTTCCCTATTTCGCAGGCGCGGGATGAAGCCCAGAAACAGAATCAGCCCGAAAATGAGCAGCATCAACACGCCAAGCCGAAGCACGGATGAAGAACGCAGATTGCGGCGGTGTCCAGGAGCAATCTGCGCTGCCGTCTGCTCGTTTTCAGCCTGAGCCTGCGTTGTGTCTGGGGCGTTCCGGTCACTCATGAGATCAGTGGAATTCATCAGGGTCATATGTACTACGCAGGTTGCGTCCCTTCTTCCGTCAGTTCCTCATGCGACTCGAGGTCTATCTCTTTGTCCCAATCGATGGGGGATTTCTTGCGGAAAACAGAGTAGAAAATCGGCACGATAAACAGTGTGCCTACAGTGGCGAACAGCAAGCCGCCGATCACCGCCCGACCAAGCGGAGCGTTTTGCTCGCCGCCTTCACCCATGCCCAGGGCCATGGGGACCATGCCGATCACCATGGCTAAGGCCGTCATACAAACAGGGCGCAGGCGAACGTACCCAGCTGAAAGGGCCGCTTCCAGCGGTCCCTTGCCGATTTTGCGCTCGTCGTTCGCAAAGCTGACGAGGAGGATGCTATTCGCCGTCGCGACGCCAATTGCCATGATAGTGCCCATCATGGAAGGAACGTTGAAAGTTGTCTGCGAAACGAAGAGCATCCACAAAATGCCTACAAAAGCGCCAGGGAGCGCCATGAGGATAATAAACGGATCAAGCCACGACTGGAAGTTAACTGCCATCAGCAGATAGATGAAGATCACCGCGAAAGCAATACCCAATCCGAGGCGAACGAAGGAGTTGTGCATCGTCTCGGCCTGCCCGCGCAGGATGAGCCAAGAGCCGCGCGGCAGTTTTCCGGATCCAGTTTCCTGGTCCATAATCTTCTGGACGTCTCGTGCCACTCCACCAAGGTCGCGTCGATCGACATCACAGAAAACATCGAATACCGGCTGCACATTATAGTGGCTGATCAGGGTTGGAGCGGTTGAGCGGCCGACCGTTGCCAGGGTCTCCAACAGATGCGTGTCCTTTGCGGTTGCCTGGATGTTTTGCGGACCATTTATCGGAGTACTTTGCATTGTGTCCACGGAGTTAATCAACGACTGCGGAGTCTGAACCGTAACCTGGTAATTGATGCCCGTGGCGGGGTCCAACCACTGATTGGGCGCTGCCATATAGCTGCCACTGAGTGAAATCAGCATGCTCTGTGCGATATCGCGTTGCGTCAACCCAAGTTGCTGCGCTTTTGAACGATCCACGTTGACGTCGAATTGCGGGCGCGCCACCTCCTGATGGATGTGCGCGTCAACGACGCCCGGTACCAGACGAACCTTTGCTAGAAGGCGTTCCGCTACTGCGTAATTCTGTACTGAGTCGCGGCCCACAACTTGAATGTCGATGGGTGCCGGGAGTCCGAAGTTCAGAATCTGAGTGGTCATATTGGCGGCCGCAAAGAAGAAGGTTTCCTGCGGAAATTTCTCCGTCAACCGGTCACGGATGCGCCGCATATACTCGCGAGTAGGGCCGTGTTTTTTGGGATTGAGCGAAATCAGAATGTCGCCGTCCGCAGAACTGATGCTGGCGGTATCGCTGAATGCAAGGTTGATGCCACTGACCGGAAGCCCAATGTTGTCGATAATGAGTTGAACCTCATCAGGCGGAATCATGTGGCGAATCTCTTCATCGACTTGAGCGAAGACCTGCTCCGTAGTCTCCACTCGCGTGCCTGCCGGGCAGCGCACGTGCAACCGCATCTGGCCGGAGTCGACGTAGGGAAAGAAGTCCTGTCCGATGACAAACACCAACAAAGAGGACACTGTCACGAACATCGCGAACAGTCCCAGCACCACGCGACGGTGGTACAGGCTCCATTCCAGTAGTTGACGATAGCGCTCGCGCACGCCCTCGAACCAATCGTTGAACCTGTAATGCACTCGCCAGACCCACCCCACGTTTGCCTTATGGCCGCTGCGCTCGCCTTCCGCGGCCGCATAGATCGACATTTCAGGTCCCAGCATATGGTGCGCCATGGTTGGGACCAGGGTCCGCGAAAAGAAGTAAGAGGCAAGCATCGCAAACACAACCGCCATCGCCAAAGGCGTGAACAAGAATCTGGCAGCTCCAGTCAGCAGCACTACCGGCAAGAAAACAATGCAAATGGAGAGCGTGGAAACAAAGGTTGGCACTGCGATCTGCTGTGCGCCATCGAGCAGCGCGCGCGTCAGCGGCTTCTTCATCGCTATGTTGCGATGCACGTTCTCGATAGTGACCGTAGCGTCGTCGACCAGGATACCTACGGCCAAGGCCATGCCGCCCAAGGTCATGACGTTGATGCTTTCCCCGAGCGCACTCAGAACGATCTGCGATGTCAGGATGGAGAGCGGAATCGAGGTGCAAACAATGAGCGTGCTGCGCCAACTCCCCAGAAAGACAAGGATCATGATGCCGGTCAGCAACGCTGCGATCACGCCCTCTTTCAGCACGCCGTAAATCGATGCTCGTACGAAGATCGACTGATCGAACAGCGGAGTAATTCTAAGCGCTGGTGGCAACGTTCCCAGCACTCGCGGCAAAGCCGCCTTTACCTCCTTCACGATGTCCAGCGTAGAAGCGTGTCCGTTGCGCAGAATCGTCATCAGCGAGGCACGTTCGCCATTGATGCGAACGATGTTAATCTGCGGCAAATAACCGCTGCGCACCTGGGCCACATCCTTCATTAGCACGACCGCACCACCAGTCGCCCTAATGGGTAGTTCGTTCATCTCCGCTATCGTCAATGGGCTGCTGTTCAAGCGAACGTTGTATTCGCGGTCTCCCATCTTGGCTGATCCTCCAGGCAGGATCAGGTTTTGGTAGGAAATCGCGTTGGAGATGTCTGCTGGCGACAGATGCTTGGCATAAAGCTGGTTGGGAAAGAGATCGACCATGATCTGCGCCTGTTTGCCGCCATAGGGCAGCGGCACGGACGCGCCTTGCACCGTAGCCAGTTGCGTCCTGACGTAATTCAAGCCGAAATCGAAGAGTTGCTGCTCGCTCAACCCCTCCCCGGAAAGACCCATCTGCAGAACTGGAACCGACGAGACATCGTACTTAACAATGGCCGGTGGAGTCGTGCCCGGTGGCATGATCCTTAATTGCGTCTGCACCAGTGCGGTTACTTGCGAAAGCGCCGTTTCCACCTTGGCATGAGGCTGGAAAAAGATTTTGATGACCGCAACGCCTTGATAAGACTGCGATTCGATGTGCTCAATATCGTTGACGGTGGTCGTCATGGCGCGTTCAGAAATAGTAACCATCCGGCTCGACATCTCTTCCGGAGAGAGTCCGTTGTAACTCCAGATGACGCTCACGACCGGGATATCAATGATCGGAAAAATGTCTTTGGGAGTGGTGACAATCGCCGATATTCCCAAGATGAATACTAGGAGAGAAGCCACGACGAACGTATACGGTCTGCGGAGAGCTAGACGTACAATCCACATCTTGAGTTTCCCAACCACAAAAGCAGAGCTTCTGAAGGCTTTCCTAGAAAGATACGCGAGTGTCACGCCTGTGTCATTTATGAAATTCAGGAATTACACAGCGAGTGGACAAGAAACTGGCGGGCTCGGCAGGGCAAACTGGAGGTTGCGATAGGAAATCAGGCGACGCTGAGAATGTTTACGTAGACATCGCGGCCGTATGTGATGAAGTTCTGGGATGGGCGAAGAGCAGGTTGTAGACCCCTTCGTGGGTGAGGTTTTTCGTCCGCTCGAACGCGGGGCGATAGAGCGAAGTTTGACGTCGTGCAGTTTGTTCCTCACGCCCCTTACACAGAGCGAAAGGAAAACTGCTTACGATTCCAGAAGAGGATATTCAGCACGGGGTGCGCCGATTGTAACTCGTTGAAAATAAATATTGGCGGAGGGTGAGGGATTCGAACCCCCGGTAGAGTTTCCCCTACAGCGGTTTTCAAGACCGCCTGTTTCAACCGCTCACACAACCCTCCGCGGTAAGCAACCACCTTACCACTTGTAACTATTATGCGATGAATTATGCCGCCGCGCCAACCGCCGTAATTGGCGCATGCCGAGAAAGCGCGCACGGACAACAAGACCATTATGTTGTTGACCGTGCGCGTGGCTCAAGGATCGGATCGCAGCTACGACAAGTCCTAGTTTAAAGGCGTCTTGCCGGTGTATTGCAGGATGAACAAGCCTCCTGTAAATCGGTCGTTCGCGTAGATCAGGCCATCCTTGTCCACAATCAAATCGTTCATTTGGATTGCTCCCCCCTTATTACCCGGAACCCTGGGAGCAAAGTAGGCAATCTCTTTTGGTTGGAACGGGTCCTTGATGGAGTAGATCCGCAAGCCCCCGGCAAATTGCGCAGTCACGACCGTGTTCTTCAATATTCGCGTTACATCGGGCATGTTGTTCAGATTGATATTGTGGGCACCAAAGCGACCGCTGCCTTTGCATAACTCAGCGAAATTGGCAGGAGGAGGCATGACTGCTATAGGGTAAGGCCGAGTCTCCTTCTGGATATCGACGACAGTAATCCGCATGGGCCAATCGGCGCAATCTTCATGGGTCGCCTCCTGGGTTGCGATCAGCAAGCCCCGGTCAAGAAGCGGCAGCACGGTATGCATGAATCCTATGTTCATGGACTGCCAGGAAATACGTGAGATTAGCTTGGGTTTTGTCTTGTCCGCAATATCAAGCACAACGAGACCGCCATCGATCCAGCCCATATAGGCGCGATCGCCGGAGATCAGTGGGGTGTGAAGGCGAAAACCGCTGTCAAAAGGTTTGACGCGAGCCGGGGCCGGTTCTTCGTCTCCAACCTTGGTGCCCGGTACCCACCAGCGCCCCGCTTCTTTGGGGTTCTTGGGGTCCTGCATATCGACAATCATCAGCATCTGATCGTCGAGCGGATTCTTCGGAACAAAATCCTTAGCACCGGTGGCAAGATAAGCGTACTTGCTATCGGAGAAATTCACAAAATGAGTTCCGCGGGAATTCGGTCCGGTCAGGTCCAGGTACGAAATCAGTTTGGGATTGCTCGCGTCGCTGACATCGTAAGCCGTGATCCCGCCATGGGGTTGTCCCACCAACTCGGTTTGCCGTGCCACGACCAGGACATTGCCGCTGAGCGACAGGGAATTGCAGCGAACGAATTTCGCTTCCACAGGAAGCTGCTTCAAGACCACCGGCTTGGCCGGAGAAGTGACATCGATGACGCTAAAGCATTGAGGGCCCGATTCGTGGGCCAGAAAGAGAATCTTCTTGGATCCATACTGCTTGAGTGCCAATCCTTCTCCACCCTTACCTGCACCATTAAGGTCCGAGTGTCCCACCAAGCGGAGATTCATCGTGTCAGGAATGGCTGCGGGGAAAGCCGCGGATTGTAGGCCCAGCAGAGCAAAGGCGCACAGACTAATGCGAGCAAAGAGTTTCACGTCTTGTCTCCCAAAATAGATTTCGGGTCCGCGCGGAGATAATCTCCTCCACGCTGGGCAGCGCCGCCGAACGTTGTTTGCCTCTGATGCGGAGCCATGCCCGAGGTCAGAATACGCTCAAAGTGTGAAGCGATAAGAATTATTTGAGAGAGACATGATGCGGCGAATTTGCTTCGCGTCCTTCCCGTGTGCCAATGGAACATCGATCCAGCCACGTTACCAGTGACCTCATCGGTATTCCATTGGCATCATCTCGCGAAGGGTAGGCCCCCGGGCGAACCTGCAGGCGCGTACCCAGCTCAATTGGCGCTTAGAGTCCCACTAGCGACAGCATCTCCGGACTGTAGAGATCGCGGGCTTCGCGATGCAAAGGTTTTACCGCCGAGACGAACGCCTCGTGCTCTTTCGGCGTGAGCTCGATAATCTCGCCGCCTTCCTTTCGTATTGCCACCGCTGCGTCCACTTCCTCTTTGATATGAAGGTTGCGCTGGAAAGCAACTGCATCGCGGACCGCTGCTCTCATCTCAATTTGCAGTGCGCTTGGCCAGGCGTCAAACGATGAACGGTGAATAAAGATCGGCCTGGAAAGATAGAAGTGGTTCGTCACCGTGTGGAAGTGATGGTACTTGTGAACGCCATAAGTGACTGTGTTGAAGAAAGGATTCTCTTGGGCATCCAGTGTTCCGTTCTTGACTCTCTCGATTGCCTCCGACAAGTCCATAATGAGCGGCGTGGCGCCTAGCAACTCAAAGGTCCGCGCCTGGATCTTGCTGGGCAAAACGCGAATTGTCATGCCCTTCATGTCGGCGGGGACGCGGATCGGCCGGAGGCGGTTAGAGACTTGCCTGAATCCGTTCTCAAAATAACCGGCGATGCGATAGTTCATCCGCTCTTCGATCTTGCTGGTGAGAACCCTGCCGAGTTCGCCGTCCATGGCGGCTCGCGCCTGATCGTTACTGTCGAAGATGAAGGGAAGGTCAGCCATTCCTAGGTCAGGAACGCGGTCGGTGAGGTAGCTGCTTGACTGATACCCAAGAGTCAGAACCCCGCTTTCGACCAACCACAGGATGTCTTCGCCGCGATAGCCAAGGTCCATGATGTTGTAGACGTATTTAACCTCAACCTCGCTGCCGAACTTTGAGATTAGGCGGTCGCCGATCATCTTTAGCGCCAGACTGAAGCCGGTTGTCGATGGCCCATAGCCTCCCATCCGGATCTGGATCGGTCTTTTGGCTGTGTTCTTCATGGCTCCCTGTTCCGAGGCGAAAGCAGTACGCGAAAGAAGAGGTTCGCTAGCCAGCGCGCCAGCCCCAAGAATACCTGCCGTTAGGAAATCTCGTCTCTGCATAAGTCCCCCTCACCAACTCTGAATGTTTGCTAGTCGAATTTAACCCAGAGTGTCCCACGACAGCAAGAATCGTCCGCGCTCGGTAGCGGAAAGCATTCGGTTCTCAGCCGATGTGCTCTCACCATCAGTTCCGGGAAGCAAGCGAGATTTCCAGCGGTCTATCGCACATTGCTTATAGTTGAGTTGCGTCCCAGGAGCCTGCAAGGCATAATCGGAGCGAAGTCCGGGGAAACAACTTATGCCACAGCAACAAGCACCTGTTTGGTTTATTACTGGATGCTCGACCGGTTTTGGCCGGGAAATAAGTAAGGCCGTGCTTCGTCGCGGCTACCGTGCGGTCGTCACGGCGCGTGACCCGCAGAAGGTTCAGGACATTGTGGAGGGTCATTCCGGCCGGGCGCTCGCCCTTAAGTTGGACGTAAATGACCGTGCGCAGATTGCTGAGAGCGTGAAAGTCGCAGAGACTACTTTTGGCCACATTGACGTGCTCGTGAACAACGCGGGCTACGGCTACGTTGCGGCAGTTGAGGAAGGCGAAGACGAAGAGATCCGCGCCATGTTTGAAACCAATTTCTTCAGTCTGGCCGCCATGATGCGCGCGGTACTGCCTGGCATGCGGCGACGCCGGAGCGGATACATCGTCAACATTTCATCCGACAGTGGGCTGGTCGGCTATATGTCAGTTGGCTACTACAACTCCAGCAAATTTGCCGTCGAAGGTCTCTCAGAAGTGCTGGCCAAAGAGGTTGCGCCGCTCGGCATCAAGGTGCTGCTAGTTGAGCCAGGATGCAACCGCACCGACTGGGCCGGACGTTCCCTCAGGGTGAGCCCGCACCAGATCGCAGACTATGCCGAATCCGCGGGGGCCAATCGCAGATTTGTTCTAGGTCTCGATGGCAAACAATGCGGTGACCCGGTGCGTGCTGCCGAGGCGATCATTCAGACAGTCGAATCTTCTCATCCGCCGCTCCATCTGGTTTTGGGACGGGACGCGCTTCAGATGATCCGAGGCAAACTGGAACTGCTAAACCGTGACCTGGACACATGGGAATCGACTACGCTTGCTGCCGATTTTCCCGATGTCTAGCATTCGCCGTCATGCGCTGCGCCCCGCGCTAGAGGGGGCGCAGCGCAATCCTGTGCACAATTCACAGCCTGACGTGGCGCCAATAAGTTCTTGACAGCCGCCCCTCTCCAACATAATGTAAATGCGATCCTTGTTAGCGATCCGCGGAGACATCTTCAGATAAGCGGTCCGGTTGTAGCCACTGAGCAATCGCCCCTTTCTGGGGCTCCCGCCTACTTCATGAAACTCCAAAAGGAACAATGAGCGTAGAAGCAGTCACACCGTTTGTTGAAATGCGCGGGATCGTCAAGCAGTTCCCGGGTGTCCTAGCGCTCAGGGGCGTGAACCTTGATGTGCGGCCCGCTGAAGTGCATGTGCTGCTGGGCGAGAATGGCGCAGGTAAGTCCACCCTCATCAAAGTTCTTTCCGGCGTTTATGCCCCAAACGCGGGCGAGATTCTATTCGAAGGCAAGCCGGTGCACATCCGTGGCCCGCACGACGCGCAGGCGCTCGGGGTTAGCACCATCTACCAGGAATTTAATCTTGTGCCCGAAATGAGCGTCGCGGAAAACATATTTCTGGGACGCGAACCACGGTTCAGTCACGGGTTCGGCCTGCTCGACCGCGGCAAATTGATGGTACAGGCGCGCGAAGTGTTGTCTAAGTTTGACATCAAGGTCGCTCCCGATACCATCGTCAAGCGTTTGGGCGTTGCGCAACAGCAGATGGTAGAAATTGCCAAGGCTCTGTCGCTGAATGCCCGCGTCATTATTATGGACGAGCCGACGGCAGTATTGACGGCCCGCGAAATCGATCATCTGTTCAAGATGATTCAGGACTTCAAGCAGCGCGGCATTTCTATCATTTACATCTCGCATCGTTTGGAGGAAGTGAAGAGAATCGGCGATCGTGCCACCGTTCTGCGCGATGGTGCTGTGGTCGGCACCGTGCCTGTTGCCGGCACGCCGATCGACGAAGTGATTCGCATGATGGTAGGACGCGATTTGAAGGATAAGTTTCCTAAGACGAGCGTTGAACCGGGCGAGGAAATTTTGCGGGTGGAGAATTTGGAGCGCAAGGGCATCTTGCACAACATCAGCTTTCGCTTGCGGCGCGGTGAAATTCTGGGTGTTGCCGGGTTGGTTGGCTCGAAGCGCACGGAAATGGCCCGCGCGATTTTCGGCGTAGACAAGATCGATAGCGGAAAAATCTTCGTGGATGGGCAGCTTAAGAATATGAAGTCCACCGCTCACGCAATCCGCTCGCGAGTGGCTCTGGTGCCCGAAGATCGCAAACGGCAGGGAATTCTGCCGTGCATGTCGGTGAAGGAGAACATCACCCTGAGCATGCTCAAGAAGTTTGCGCGCATCGGCATTCTTGATCTCGGCAAGGAGAGGAAGTCTGCGCAGGGACACGCAAACTCCATGCGGATCGCGACTCCGAACCTGGATCGATGGGTGATGTACCTGAGCGGTGGCAACCAGCAGAAGGCTGTGATTGCCAAGTGGCTGGGAACGGAGGCAGAAGTCTTCTTGTTTGACGAGCCGACTCGAGGCATCGACGTTGGGGCAAAAGTCGAGGTATACCAGCTGATGGGTGAACTGGTGAAGCGGGGTGCGGCCATCCTGATGATCTCGTCTGAGCTGCCTGAGATTCTTGGTATGAGCGATCGTGTTCTCGTTATGCACGAGGGGCGGCTCGCCGGTGAATTTACGCGTGAAGAGGCTACCCAGGAAAAAATTCTGAGCTGCGCTCTGGGTAGCACATCTGAGCAACAAATTGAAACGGGAGTACAGGCATGAGTGAAGTTGGGCTAAAAGAGATCGAAAAGGACATTCCAGCGGAGTCTGTTTCCTCCCCCAAAGCAGGGTTCCTGAGCCGGATTCCCTGGGGCCGCGTCGGTATGCCCGCAGTGCTGGTCATTCTCTGTGTTGTGTTTGGCACCATTAATCCGAATTTTTGGAGTGTCATGAACATGACCAACGTTTCGCGCCAGATCTCGATTCTGGCGTTGATTTCGATTGGTCAAACCTTCGCAATTTTGAGTGCTGGCATCGATCTGTCGGTCGGCTCCCTGCTGGCTTTGGTCAGTGTCGTGACGGCGCAGCAAATGCTCCACTTTGGAATGTGGGGTGGAATTGCGGCAGGTATTCTTGCGGGCGCATTAGCTGGGTTGGTAAATGGACTTCTGATTGCCAAGGCCAAGCTGCCAGCCTTTATCACGACGCTCGCCATGCTGATTGCGGCGCGTGGTATTGCGTTGACCCTGAGCGGCGGTCTACCGATCGTCGACTTGCCTGAACAATTCATGTTTTTCGGCGCGGGTAAGATCGGTCCCATACCGGTTCCGGCGGTCATCGCAATCGTGGCGTTTATCCTCGCCCACATCATCTTGACGCGGACGCGTTTTGGGCGCTATGTCTACGCCATGGGGAGCAACGAAGAAGCCGCCGTGTTGTCCGGCGTCAGCGTTGTAAGGAACAAAACCCTTGTCTACGTCATTAGCGGTACTCTTGCAGGTATTGCGGGTGTGGTGCTTACCTCACGCGTCATCTCCGGCCAGCCAACTTTAGGAGATGGGCAGGAGGTATATGCAATCGCCGCGGTCGTCCTCGGTGGTGGCAAAATGAGCGGCGGCGTAGGCGGAATGTGGCAGACGCTGATGGGAGTCATCGTTCTCGGAGTGCTCGCGAACGGGCTGAATCTCATCGAGGTTTCGTCGTACGTACAGAACATTGTGATCGGTGTCATTATTGTGCTCGCGGTTTACGTGGATCTGGCCCGCGAACGGCGCCGCTAGAACATTGCGAGAAGTAAGGTCATTCGTTGTTCCGCGAAGGAAGAAATGTCTTGTCCGACGATTCTTCGCACAAGGAGAGAAATGATGAGTAAGCGTCCACTATCAACCATCGTCGCACCAGTCCTGCTGATTGCTCTGTGCGCTGGCGTGGCACTCGCCGCATCGGCTCAGACGGCGCAGAAGAAGCCGGCTGCTGCGGCTAAGACAACTCAAGCGGCAAAACCCTCCCAACCAGGCGATGAATATCCGCGCCCTCCAAAGCCCGCCAAGCACTAT
Source organism: uncultured Acidobacteriaceae bacterium (assembly GCA_964559875.1). Lineage (GTDB taxonomy): Bacteria > Acidobacteriota > Terriglobia > Terriglobales > Acidobacteriaceae > TOLSYN. Next base: position 28,462 of record CAZLJQ010000025.1, on the reverse strand, counting down.
ACAATCGGTGTCCTTTTGCCCATGCTGTCCAACCCCCACTTTGTCGGGCAAGCCTATGGGTACATCGATGAAGGCCAGCAACTCGGAGCCCGGATCATCCTTCACGAAGCCGGTGGTTATCAGTACATCGAAAAGCAAGTGTCACAGATGGAAGACCTGATTGCTAGCAAAGTGGATGCCATTGACTTGGTCGCCACCAATGGTTCCGGGACGATCCCTGCAGTGGAAGCTGCAGCTAGACACGGCATTCCGGTCATCAACTGCAACGTGATGACCGACAGCAACAAGGTGGCCGCGCGCATCCGTTCTGACGATTCCCAGGCGGGGCGCATGGAAGCCGAATACATGGCGAAGGCACTCAATGGGAGGGGTAACGTAGTCATGCTGCGTGGCCCCGCCGGCACTTCGTGGGCGCAGATCCGTGGTGATTCCTTTAAGAAGCGCCTTGCGGAGCTTGCGCCGGGAATCAAGATCGTGGGTGAGCAGTATTCACAATCCACTCCGGCAGAAGGCATGCGCCTGATGGAAGATTTTCTGCAAACTTACCCCCGGATTGACGGCGTTTACAATGGCGCGGACATGACGGCTGTTGGCGCAAATCAGGCAATCAGGGCGGTCGGCAAAGGTGGCAAGATCGTCACTACCGAGGTGGACTTCCAGCCGGATAGTGAGAAGTTCATGCGCGAAGGTGTTCTATCTGCGGCGGTCGTGCAGCAAAGCGTAATCATTGGCCGCTGGTGCATTCGCGCAACCATCAACGTTCTCGAGAAGCGCCCCATCCCCAATGGCGGCGTGCTCTGGACGCCTCTGCTCCTCGTCACCAGGGATAATATCGACAAGACTGACTGGCGTGGTGTGCGCGCTCCAGCAGGCTGGAAACCACCCTCCCAGTAAATCAATCCAACTGTAATAACTTTAGAGGAGGGCGAGCGCAGTGCTCGCCCTCCCTGATCTATATTGGATCACTAATTGCGAAGTTGGATAGGATGCGACGCAACAAGGAGCTCTCTCGAGCTCCTTGTTGCACTAAGAAGAACCTACGGACTGCTGTTGACTACAGTGGATGCCTGTGGGTTTCGCTTTCATCAAGCTTCAGCAGCCAAGTAGCTCTCAAGCTTGTGACACCCAGTCTTCGCTCATCCGTGGAGAGGCGATCGGCTTCTTATTGCTTTCGATTTTCTTCGGCGCAATGTTTCTGCTTGTCCCATAGGCTATCTCGGGCCCTTCGACATTGACCGCGCTCTCTCCGCCGACCAACATCGCGAGGCGTCTTGCGCAACTGCGTAAGGTTTCGGACTGGGCGCTCAACTGTTCGCCGGCGGAGGCGCTTTCCTCAGCAGTCGCCGCGGTCTTTTGCGTTAACTGTTCCATCTGGGAGATTGCCTTACTGATCTGTTCCAGGCCGCGCGCCTGCTCCTGGCTACTCAAGCTGACTTCATCTACTAAGGTTTTCACGTTGTCGGCATCGGCCGTAATCGCACCAATTGCTTTGGCCACCCCATCGAGTTTGTGAGCACCATCCTGGGATTTACTGACGGACTCTTCGATCAGGCTGGCGGTCTCCTTGGCTGCTTGCGCGCAACGCTGCGCCAGATTGCGGACCTCATCAGCTACTACAGCGAATCCCATACCTGCTTCTCCGGCACGGGCAGCTTCCACTGCCGCGTTTAACGCCAGGATATTGGTCTGGAACGCGATGTCATCGATGGTCTTGATAATCTTGGAGATCTTCTCACTGGAGTTGTTGATCTCTTTCATAGAGGCAACCATATCGTTTAGCTTGCGATTGCCTTCACCGATCTGGCTGGCCATGCTGACCATGAATTTCGCGGACTCCTTCGAGTTCTCCGCATTCCTCTGCGTCATGGAGCTGATTTCGACGGTAGACGAGGAAGTTTCTTCCAAAGACGCGGCCTGCTCAGACGCTCCCTGGGCCAGCGTCTGCGACGAGGAGGAAACCTGGAAGGCCGCGCTCGCTGTTTGTTCAGACCCCGCGGCCAGATCACCGGCAAGTTCCCGCAGTTGGCTGTTGACCCGTCGAATGACACCAAATACAAGAACAGCCGCCAAGCTGGCGAACAGTACTAGAAAAACTGTGGTCCAGCGAGTCGACGACTCTTGACTTGCAACTTCCCGTCGATTCTGCTCGACGGTTGTGACAATAAGACGACTGATTTCTGGACCGATCTGTGAAGTTCTCACCCCGACAGGAATAGAGTACTTGGCACTGTAGGCAGTCGCTTCCTCGAACTGGCCTGCGTCGAGCAATCGTGTCGTTTCACGACAAGCATCGTCGTAAAGATCAATATCCTTCTTGGCTTCGGCGGCAAGGGTCCTGCCTTGTTCGGTAACCAGGAGCGGGGTAAGCTGATTCAGAGTGCTACGACCGTTGGTTAGCGCTTTCTGAAAAGCCTGCTTGGCCGTGTCGAGCTTTGCCGGCTGATGTGTTTCGGAGTACAGCAGCACCCCGCGGTTCTCGAGTCTCATCGTCTGCACGGCGGTATCGAATTGCTCAATGAGTTCCAGGTTCTTGACGTCCACTTCGGCGAGTTGCCCGAAGCGTAAGCTCAGAGAACGAAACCCACTTAAGCTGATCAAAGCAAGAATGGCAAAAAGCGCTGCCATCGCTCCAAAACTAAGCAGCAGTTTTTTGCCGATGGACATTGGTCGCATAACTAGAACTCCTTCGGATTAACGAACAATGAACTATCGGCATGTTAGAGGCTCCTCTCTAGCCATAAATTGCCTCCGTGGCAAACGCCTCGCGCCAAGCTTAGACGCGCCAGCCAGTCCAGGCAGGAGTGCGGCGACCAAATCCTGCCGGTTAGTTTTTTGGAGGACGAACAAAGTGCTCGCCCTCCCGGTTCATTTGTATGAGTTAACCGCGCACAGAGAGGATGGGAAAACAGCGCGAAGCTATTTCAGCGCATCAACACCGGCTTGGGCACACAGGCCATCGTTTGCGCTGCTGCTTCCTGAGATACCGATTGCACCGACGATCTTGTCTTCGGAGATCAGCGGAATGCCGCCCTCAACCGGAACGGCGCCGGGCAAAGCGAGCATACGCAGGCCTGCGCTGCCGGAGTCCAGCATATCCTGCATGATTCTCGTGGAACGCTTGAAAAGCGCCGCACAGCGGGCCTTTTCGACGGAGATGTTTGCTCCTCCCAGCTGCGTGTGGTCCATTTTTTCGTAGTAAACCAGATATCCGCCGGGATCGACAATAGCAACCGCCATTGTCCAATTGTTCTTGCGCGCTACGGAGAGCGCAGCTGCCGTCACTTTCTTGGCATCTTCCAGACTGATCGACGGTCCATACTCATTCGGCGACGCGAATTGCGTAGACATGGTAGCTCCTTGATGTTGTTGCGGCGATTCGGGAGAATCATAAATGAAATGCCTGTGTCAGACCAGATGAGTTGGCGTAGGGCGGTATGGAACTCAAGATTGGCAAGCTGTATAAAAGATAGAGCGGCCGCTGGCGTAGTGACCGGCGATTGACAACTGGTTGGCAAGATCAGATACGGAAACTCTAAGCTTTTCAACCCTGCAAAGGAGATTAGCTGAATGGCGAGAGCGAAAGAATTCAGGGTAACAATCGAAGACAAGCCGTCTGCTCTGGGGGCATGCTGCATCGCCCTTGCGGAGCGTGGGGTAAACATCCTGGCTTTTCAGTCGTTCGTAGAGCAGGGCGAAAGTTTAGCCCGCTTCGTCGTGGATGATGCGCCTGGCGCCCTCGCGGTGTTGCGCAGCTTGCGCGCGAATTTTGAGGAAGATGATGTCGCCGTAGTAATGCTGGAGCATCGTCCCGGTGAACTGGGGCGTGCAGCACTGCGACTGGGCGAAGACCGGATCAATATCAATTACTCCTACTGCGGACTGCAACCTGGTTCTACGCATCTGCTGGTGGTTTTCGGGGTTGATCAGGTGACCAGGGCGGCGGCTGTGCTGGATGAACTCGCGGCGAAAGCTCTGTAATACATCTCTGCGCGAATTTCCGGTCACCAGGTCAGCTCTTTCGCTGCCGGATGACAGCTAGAAGGCGTTTGACAGGTTGTTGCCCAACTCCGGGGCAAGGAATAGGCACATGCGGCAGGCGGCACCAGCCATGTCCTCGTAATGTGCCAGCACCTCGCAAGCTTCCTCTAGCTTGCTAACCGAGAACAACCAGCGCTGACGGAACATGATTCGCGAGATCATCCCATTGATCAGCAGGCACTCCCGCCGCACTTCATCGATGAGATAGCGGAGCTCCGGGTCCTCCGCCATTTTCTCCCTCTGGGAATAAGAGGTGAATGAAAGCACGGCCGAGATGTTGGCCTTCATGAGACGCAACTCGGAGAGAGCGGTCTCGAAGCGATTGGAATTGATGGCGGAAGCTTCAATGGGATGCAAAACCTGAATCAATTCTTCGATGGACCGCACCTCAATTTTCCGGATATCAATCATTTCGGGCTTTCTCGGGAACCAAGACAGTAAACACCTCAATTACACTCCCGAAGAGACTCTGCTTTCTTCACAGGATAGTCAAGTGCTTTTTGTAAGCGTTGCAACTGCTCAAGCGTGGGCGTCCGTAAGGTGACATCCGGCTTGGCAAAATAAACTACCCAAGTTATCAATGCCAGTGAGTAGCCCAGCATGATGATCGCATTCAGCGCGACAGAAATCGCATAGCCATACGTAGCCGAGAAACTGGCTATGAATATGTCCACGGACATGAACAGAAGAAATCCCACGCCGATTCCGTAAGTGCGGTGTTGCCAGGGAATTCCGAAATAAGAAGAGAATAGAGCGGTGAATCCGAACGCGCCGCAGAAGATGATGGACGCCGAGCGGTTGAGCACCATGACCGTGTTCTTCCAGTCCCCAGGAGCGGAGCCAGGAAAGCAGAGCGCGGCGCTGAGGGTGATAAGGATCAGGGCAACAAAGATGGCCTTGAACCAGCGAAGCGTGCCCTTGGGAAGCGTGGAGTAAGGCCGGAAGACGGCGGCGAAAACCTCCACCAAAACTGCAATCATTAATGGGACGCTGATGATTCGGGCGCCCCAGTTGACAGAAATATACAAGGGCCGCTCAAAAAGATGGATCCATATCAAGAGACTTGTCTTGCAGGAGCAGAATGCTATGTAGGCGGCAAATGCCGGATGCAGGCGCCAATGGCTTTTCCGGAGGACCAGTATCAGCACTGCCCATTGCAGGAGCGCGTTAACGATCCAGATCGACCAAGCGAATCGGTTCACGGGCTACCAGTCCTTTTCCGCAGCAGCCCGGCCCGATTGGAGATAACAACTGTTTCTATCTTCCGGTCTACTAGCTGGGATCGCCGTCGCAGCAGGGGACCATGTTAGGCGATACCGTACTCGTTCCCGCGGGGCTGGCAGCATAAGCGGCAAGTGAAAGAATCAGGACAACGTAAATGGTTATGCGTGAAATCATTTTCTAATCTCCCTGCGGTGAGTCACCGCGAGAGGAGATTAGTCGATACGCTGCGTCTTCCAAACCTTATGGAACCGACGCAGTTATTGCTTTTGCAGAAACGAATCTACAAGGATATTATCTCGACAGCTTCCGCAAATCAAAAGCTCTTGCATTTCACACAGCTTTACGGCCCAAATTAGCATGATTCTGAAGTGCCGGAAAAATGACGAACACACGCAGCTGATGGTACCGTGAGAGCACTGTATAAACCGGCACAAGAAGTGCGGCTAAGCGCGTGCACGGATTGAGGATTTGCCCGTTTCATGAAGCACCGTTGATTGGGCGCTGAGGAATGGAATTGCCGATGGATGAATCTGAGCGTAGCCATCTTCGGGGGTTACTAAAGTGTAGCGACCTTCGTTGCCAACGGCTGGCTGAAGTGTCGGAAGATGGGCTGTGGGTCTTTAATTGCGAAGGCGTCACGGTCTTCGCAAATTCAGAGATGGCAAGGATGCTCGGCTATAAACCGGAGGAGATGCTCGGAACACCCTCCGTGCAATTTCTGGTCACGGCTGAGGTCGACAGCAAGGCTGAGGATCTGGCCAGTTTGCTAAGCCCTGAAGCCCGTCCGCAGAGCGAAATCAAGCTTCGGCACCGCGATGGTTCCGAGGTGTGGGTTAGCGCGACCTTCTACCCCGTTGGTGGCGCGAATGGGCAATTAGCAGGCAGACTCGGCGTCTTCAGCAACACCACGGCTCGCAGACGGGCTGAGAGGGCGTTGCGGGAGAGCGAACGTCGCTACCACGACCTGTTTGCCCATGCTCCTGTCGGAATCTACCGGACCACCAGCGATGGCCTGATCTCGATGGCGAATGACGCGCTGGTTGCAATGCTGGGCTACACCTCATTTGAGGAACTGACCGGCCAGGACTTGGACGGCGAGGGATGCGGTCCCATCTATCAGCGGGAGTCATTCCGCGCGCAAATCGAACGTGATGGCGAAGCCCGTGGTATCGAATCCGTCTGGAAGAGACGGGACGGTTCCGCGCTCTTTGTGCGTGAAAACGCCAAGGTAGTTCGTGACGCAAGAGGTAGGATTCTCTACTTTGAAGGAACTGTTGAGGACATCTCAGAGCGCAAACTGGCGGAGGAAAAGCTCCAGCAATCGCAGGCCCGGCTGCGCTCGCTCATCGACAACGCCCCATATGGTATTTACGAGTGCGATCCCCGAAGTGACCGCTTTTTGGATGTGAATCCGGCGCTGGTTGAGATGCTTGGCTATACCTCCAAGCAGGCACTGCTGGCCGTCGAGATATCCAAGAATCTCTATGTTGATCCGGAAGAATGCGAGTCCTTTGTGCAGGAGTGCCGTACGGCCGGGCGCTTTGAGTCGGATATGACCTGGAAGCGCAGAGATGGCAAGCATCTGCAAGTCCGGGTGCGCGGCCGCCATTCCCGCGCAACTGACGGTGACCTTCGGCTTGAGATGTATGTAGAGGACATTACCCAACGGTCAGAGCTCGAACAGCAGTTGCGACAGGCCCAGAAAATGGAGGCAGTCGGAAACCTCGCGGGTGGTGTGGCCCACGACTTCAACAACCTGCTGATGATCATCTCCAGCTACACCCAGATGCTCGAGGATGAACTGGAGCCAGACGACCGGTTGCGACACAACACTCAGCAGGTGCTGAAGGCCGTGGAGCGTTCCGGCGCGCTGATCCAGCAGTTGCTTGCCTTCAGCCGAAAACAGATTCTGTCGCCTCGCATTCTGGATTTGAATACCGTCGTGGAAGATACGGCGAAGATGATCCGCCGCCTGATCGGCGAAGACATTGAGTTAGTCATTTCTTTGGAGCGACCGCTGTGGGTGGTGAAGGCAGATCCGGACCAGATCGGACAGGTGCTGCTGAATCTGTGTGTGAACGCGCGGGATGCCATGCCCAGTGGCGGCAAGCTGATGATCGCAACCCACAATTCGACGATCCATTCTGGAGTTGAAGGAGCCATTCGGGTTGCTCCAGGGCAATACACCATGCTGACGGTGACCGATAACGGTGTCGGGATGTCGAAGCAGGTGCAGTCTCGCGTCTTCGAGCCATTCTTTACTACTAAACCGTTAGGCAAAGGGACAGGGCTCGGGCTCTCCATGGTATACGGCATCGTGAAGCAGAGCGGAGGCCACATATGGGTGGAGAGCGAACTCAATCAGGGGACCAGGTTCCAGATTCTCTTCCCGGCGATTGACGAAGTAGCAAGCGTGGTAGATGTCGACCATGCCAAGCCGGTACCGGGACAAGGCGAGACCGTTTTGCTCGCCGAAGATGAAGACTCACTACGGGAGTCGATTGCGTCCTACCTTAGGAAGCACGGCTACAACGTGCTCGAAGCCCCTAACGGTGAGGAAGCGCTGCAGGTTGCGCAGCGGCATCCAGGCCCGATTCATCTGTTGCTGACCGATGTGGTGATGCCGAAAGTGGAGGGTGCCGCTCTAGCCTGTGAACTTACCAGGCTGCGGCCCGGAGTTCCCACTCTTTTCATGTCGGGCTATACCGATCATCAGCAGTTGGAGAGCCTGCCCGGAACGCCCAGACCCACTGTGCTGCGGAAGCCCATACATCTGCAGAGTCTGCTGCAAACCATTGGAGGAATGCTGCACGGGCCATCCTAGCTCCTGTTTTGCCGCTGCTCCTAGGGTCGCAGAATCTGATTCGCCTGGGGATGAACCTGCTGCTGATTCAGTTCGCTTGCCTGCCAGCCCCCACCCAGGGCCTTGACCAGATACACTGAGCTGACCATCCGCTGGCCGAGCAGCTGTGTTGCCAGCCGTTCGCTGGAGAGCAGGGTGCTCTGTGCGGTGATGACGTCGAGGTAATTGGTCAAGCCTCCGACGTAGCGGTTATTGGCAAACGTCAGTTCGCGGCGGGCATCTTCGACTGCGGCGGCCTGCGTGGTTGCCGCCTGTGAGAGGGTCTGCAGGTTGCTGACGCCGTCCTCGACCTGCTGGAATGCGGTCAATACCGACTGGCGATAGTTGGCCACCGAAGCATCATAAGCGGAGCGCGCGGCTGCCAGATTGGCGCGATTGCGTCCTCCCTGGAAGATCGGCTCCAGGGCGTCGGCGCCGAGCGACCAGAAGAGGCTGGGCGCGTTGGCCAGCGTGTCGATTTCCCGGCTCTGCAAACCTCCGGAACCAGCGAGAGTGATGTGTGGATAGAAGGCCGCGCGGGCAATGCCGACCTGAGCATTGGCATAGGCAACTTGGCGCTCAGCCGAGGCAATATCCGGGCGTCTCTCCAGTACGTCGGAGGGAACTCCGAGCGGCAGTGGGGGCGGCGTGGCGCGCAAAGGTACAGCCGCGATAGCAAAGCTTGACGCAGGTTTCCCCACCAGCACGGCGATGGCGTGCTCGTACTGTGCCCGCGATTGTTTCACCAGTGCCAGCTGCGTCAGCGTGTTGTCGAGTAGCGCGGCTTGTTGTGCAACTTCAAGTCCATTGGCGATGCCGCCGCTATGACGGTAGTTCACCAGATCAAGGCCTTTGCGTTCGTATCCCACCGACTCCTCAACTACCTGATACTCGGCATCCAGCTCACGCAGAGAAAAGTAGTCGGCTGCCAGCTCGGCGGTCAGAACCAGCTGCGCGTTTTGCAGATCGGCGGCAGTAGATTGAAGCGAAGCATTTGCGGCCTCAACGCTCTTGCGCACGCTGCCGAATAGATCCACCTCATAGCTGATACTGAACGGAACCGTGAAAACGTTTTGCGTGTAGGAGGTAGGAACCGTTGCGCCGCTCAGTGGACGATTGGCCCCTGCGGATTCACGCAGTGCGCCAGGGTCGGCAGAGAGACGCGGAAACATAGCCGATGTAGTGGCACGAGCGATGGAGCGTGACTGCTCCAAATGATCGCGCGCGGCCAAAAGGGACTGATTGGCGTCGAGGAGCTGTTGCTCATAGGCGTCAAGCTCGGAATCGTGGAAGACGTGCCACCAGTCGCCTTTTGGAATCGCATCCTTGGGCGCTGCCTGTTGCCAGGGCGGTTCGGTCTTCCACGCCGCTGGCACTGCGGTTGTGGGCGCGGTGGCCGCCGGCTTTTGGTAGCGCGGACCAACCGCGCACCCGGCGGTCAGCGCCAGCAGCGTGAGCAACGTGGCGAGCGACGCCCGGTTGTAGCACGGCTTGCGCTTCACGACTTGCTTCCTTTCGTCTGTTGTGCCGGTGGTTGCGCCTCTTGCTGACCCTGCGGAGGCTGAGCGACGTTCACTGGTTGCCCGTTCTCCAGTGAATCCGATGGATTGATGATGATCTGGTCGTTCACATCCAAGCCACTCAAAACCTCCAGCGTGGTGCCATAATCGCGGCCAATGTTAAGCGGGCGCAGCTGTACTTTGTGATCCGGGCCGACGACAGCGACCTGCGGCCCCGCAGAGCGAAAGAGCATGGCGTTGACTGGAACCGTGAGCTTTTGCACATTGGAGCCAACCGCAAAATGCACCTCCCCGAAGGAGCCGGGCAGTAGCTTCCCATCCGTGTTGACCACATCGACTTCAGTGAGCAAGGTGCGGGTTGCCGGGTCAATGGCCTCCGCAGTGCGCACTACTACGCCCGTAAATTTCTGGCCCGGAAACTCCTGCAACGTAACCGGAGCCTTCACCCCGGCTTTGATAAACGGTGCATAGGCCTGCGGCACGCTGGTATAAACCCGCAGCGTATCAACCTGTGCCATATCGAAGAGCTCTCTTCCGCCGGCACCGGCATTGATCAGCGCGCCGGGGTCGACGTTGCGCCGGGTAAGCACGCCGGTGAATGGCGCATATACATTCTTGAATGACTCAAGCTGTTCGAGGCGGCGTACGTTGGCGTCAGCCGCGATCAGGTTGGCCCTGGCCTGCTGGTATCCGCTGGTTTGCTGGTCCGCTTCCTGTGCGGAAACCGAGTCTGTCTTGCGCAGATTCTCCCAGCGTTCGGAACTGATCTTGGCCAGTTCCATCTGTGCCAGAATCTGCTGGCGCGCGGCGCGACCCTGGTTGAGCTCCTGGTCCACCTCCGGGGTGTCGATCTGCGCCAGCAGTTCGCCTTTCTTCACCTGGCTGCCGATGTCCTTGTACCAGCGCACCAGGTATCCATTGGTGCGGGCATAAATCGGCGATTCTTTGAAAGCCTGTAGCGAGCCAGGCAGCACCAGTTCCACGTCGGGCTTTTCCGCCAGCGGATGTACCACTGAAACCGAAGGCACAGCGTTCTGCTCGGTCTCCTTCGCGAGAGCGCGGCTATGACTGGAGCGTGCAATCAGCGTGAGGGCTCCAGCGATCAGCAGCACCAGCAGGGCCACCCCGGCAATGGTGAGCGCCTTGCGAGGCGGCGCTGGAGGTAGCGCAGGCGGGCGCTCAATCCCTGGGTGCTGATGCTTCGAGTGTTGCTGAATTGCCTCGATCTCCTCGTCGAGCTCAGCCTGGGTGGGATGATGCTCCGCGCCGGCATCCGGCTGCTGCGAGTTAAGCTGCTGACGTTCGTCCTCTACGCTCATTTTGACTCCAATTTCACAAGAACTATTTATGCCTGCTCGCGCGCACGCCTGGCTTCCCGGCGGCCGTGGAAGATGGCAAAGATACTGGGCACAAAAAACAATGTTGCAACCGTGGCGAAGAGCAATCCACCAATCACGGCGCGTCCCAGCGGGGCATTCTGTTCTCCGCCTTCGCCAAAGCCCAGTGCCATTGGAACCATCCCGATGATCATGGCCAGCGCGGTCATCAACACCGGTCGCATACGAGTGTATCCGGCGGCAATGGCGGCTGGAACGGCGGCCATGCCTTCATCCAATTGCTCGCGCGCAAAGCTTACCAGCAGAATCGAGTTTGCCGTGGCCACGCCCATGCACATCACTGCGCCGGTCAACGACGGCACGCTGAGCGTAGTGCGGGTCAGCAGCAGAAACCAGCAGATTCCAGCCAGCGCGCCCGGCAAGGCTGAAATGATGATGAATGGATCGAGCCACGACTGAAAGTTGATAACGATCAGGAGATAGACCAGCAGGATTGCGCCCAGCAGCCCCACGCCGAGGCCAATAAACGAGGAACGCATGGTGCTCACCTGGCCGCGAACGATGATGCGCGTCCCGCGCGGCAGATGGCCATTAAAGCTTTTGATGATCTTATCGGTTGCCGCCGCCACTGCGCCAAGATCGCGATCCTGAGTGCTGGCGTACACGTCGATCACAGGTTGCACATCGTAGTGGTTCACCACCTCAGGACGCGTTTCCGGTCGCACCTGTACCAGGTTCCCGATCACCTGCGAACCTTGCGGCGAATTTACCGGCACGGCCATCAGATCGTCGAGACTGGTTATGCGATATTGTGGCGACTGCACCGCCATCTGGTAGGTGACACCGTTCTTCGGATTCAGCCAGAAACTAGGGGCCGTCTGGAAGCTGCCGCTCAACGAAATCAATACGCTCTGTGCTACATCACGCGCACTCAATCCCACCTGGGTGATACGCGTACGATTCAGTTCCATGTGCAGGGTGGGCGCGGAGAGCAGTTGCTGCACGTGCACATCGGCGGTGCCCGGAACGTGCCGCATCTCGTTGGCGATCTGCTGCGCGATAACATAACTGCTCTGCTGGTCGATACCGACCACCTGCACGTCAATTGGAGCGGGCAGGCCGAAGTTCAGGATCTGGGTCACGATATCGGCGGGCTGAAAGAAAAATTCCACGCCCGGAAAGCGCCGCGGCAGAACCTCGCGCAAGTGCCGTATGTGATCTGCAGTGGGATGATGATGCTCCGGGTCAAGCGAAATCAGAATCTCGGCATCACTGCTGCCGATGGTTCCGGAGCTGCTGTAGGACTGGTTGATACCGGAATTAGGCAAGCCGATGTTATCGAGAATCGTCTGTATCTCGTTGCCCGGAATCTGACGACGCAGTTCGGCTTCTACCTCGTCGCAGAGCCGTGCTGTCTCTTCCACGCGCAGGCCGGGACGGGCGCGAACGTGCAGGCGCAACAGGCCGGCATCCACTTGGGGGAAAAAGTCCTGCCCGAGAAAAGTGACGAGCCCAAGCGAGAGCAGGCAGAAGAGAAGGAAAAATGCGACGAAGACGCCTCGATGTTCAATCGTCGTCTCCAGCAGCGACTGGTAGCCATGACGGAAGTCGTCGAACTTGCGCTCAAAGCCGCGCTGGAAGCGGCCGAGGAATGTCTTGGGCCCAGCGGCGCGATGCTCATGGCCACGCATAATGTACATGACCAGCGTGGGGATCAGGGTCCGCGACAGCAGGTAACTGGCCAGCATTGCGAAGCTTACAGCCTCCGCCAGCGGGACAAACAGGAAGCGCGCCACACCGCTGAGGAAGAACATGGGAACAAAAACGATGCAGATGCAGAGGGTCGAAACGAAGGCCGGCACCGCGATCTGCTGCGCGCCGTCGAGAATAGCCGTGCGCATCTCCTTGCCCATGGCAAGATTTCGCTCGATGTTTTCTATTTCGACGGTAGCGTCATCCACAAGGATGCCGACGGCCAGCGCCAGCCCTCCCAGGGTCATGATGTTCAGTGTTTCGCCAAGAGCGGACAGGGCGATGATGGAGACGAAGATGGAGAGCGGAATGGAGATGGCAATAACGATCGTCGGACGCCAGTCTCCAAGAAACAGAAGAATCATTACCGCCGTGAGCGCTGCTGCCGTCAGAGCCTCGCGCAGCACGCCATTGATGGAAGCGCGCACAAAGATCGACTGATCGAATAGCCCGCTAATCTTCAGCTCCGGCGGAAGTGACTGCGCAGCCAGCGGGAGGATATCCTTCACTCCAGCTACAATCTGCAGCGTGGACGACTTTCCGTTCTTGTAGATCGACATCAACCCGCCACGGACACCGTCCTGGCGAACGATGTTGGTCTGCGGCTGAAATGCATCGCGAATGTGCGCGACATCGCGCATGTACAGCGTGGCACCGTTGCTGGTCTTGACGGGCAGATCGTTCAGCTCAGCGATGGTCAGAGGCGTGCCGTTCATCTCCACGTTGTATTCCAGCGCTCCAAACTTGGCAGTGCCAGTAGGAAGAACCAGATTCTGCGCATTCACAGCGTTAACGATGTCGATTGGTGAGAGGTTATACGCTTGCAACTTCTGCAGATCCAGGTCCACCTGTATCTGCGGAATCTTTCCGCCGTAGGGAAAGGGCGTAGCCGCGCCTTGCACCGTGGATAGCGGGTTACGCAGAAAGTTCTGACCAAGGTCGAATACTTCCTGCTCCGTCAAGGTCTTGCTGCTCAATCCAAGCTGAATAATAGGCGTGGTGGAAGCGCTATAAGAGATGATCAGCGGCGGCGTGGTTCCCACTGGGGCCTGCCGCACCACGGTCTGCGAGATGGCCGTAAGCTGCGCAATCGCCGTCTGGACATTGGTACCAGGCCGGAAGAAGACCTTGATAATTCCCAGGCCGCTCACGGACTGCGATTCCTGGTGCTCGATATTGTTGACCGTCGTCGTGATGGCGCGCTCGGAGTTGAGAACAATCCGGCTGGACATGTCCTCTGGCGACATCCCGGTGTAGAACCAGATCACAGAGACGACGGGAATGTCGATCTCCGGAAAAATGTCGACAGGCATCCGCAAGACTGTCACAGGCGTCAGGAGGATAATGACGAGCGCCATCACAATAAACGTGTAGGGACGCCTTAGGGCTAACGCAACAATCCACATGGGATAGAGTTCACTCCAGAGTTCGGTCGAACACTGATGGGGACTTCACCTAGACGCGAAGGGCGTCCCGGCACTGATGATTAGATTTTGAAACTATGCGTATAGGATCGTATTTATTAATATTAATAATAATCTCTGGTCCATGCTAGCATCGTGCGGTGGGCAGGAAAGTTAAAATTAGTAAAGTGGATGGTGGCTCCAAACGTCCTCCTGGGCGTCCGCGTTGCGAGCGCGCCCGACGTGCGATTCTGAGCAGTACGTTGCGCTTTCTAGAGCGAAAAGAAAATGGATTTGCTGACCTGACGATTGAACACGTGGCTGAAGAGGCTGGCGTGGGCAAGGCCACGGTGTACCGCTGGTGGTCAACCAAAGCAGCGCTGGTGGCCGACGCATTCACCAGCAGTGTTACCCAAAAACTCCGCTTTCCGGATACCGGTTCGGTGAGCGCAGACATGTCCCAGCAAATGCGGCAGTTGGTCAAGATTTTGCGCAGCCGCCGGGGCCACATTCTCTCCGTGATCCTAGGTGCCGGACAGAGCGACTGTATCCTGATGGACGCCTTTCGCGAGCGTTTTCTGAAGCCGCGACGGGCAGAGGCTTACGCAACTTTGCGCCGCGGAATCCTGCGCGGCGAATTGCCCAGCGACCTCAATCTCGACTTCACGCTCGATGCGCTGTATGGCCCCATCTATTTGCGTTTTCTAGTCTGGCGCCAAGAGTTGACCCCGGAATTTGTGGATCAGCTTTGCCGGTTGGTGCTTGAAAGAGCAGGGCTCTGCAACCGCACAGATGAAGTTCCCTCCCAAGCAGAGTCTCCGGTTGGCGTTTAGTCGCTCCAGCGCTTGAAGACCAGCGAGCCATTCGTTCCGCCGAAGCCGAACGAGTTCGACAGCGCATATTCCAGCGAAGCTTTGCGCGCGTGGTTGGGAATGAAGTCCATGCCGCGGGTTTCTTCATCCTGATTTTCCAGGTTGATGGTCGGAGGCAGAACCTGATCGCGTAGCGCCAGGATTGTAATGCCTGCTTCCAGTCCTCCGGCGCCGCCAAGCAGGTGGCCGGTCATCGACTTCGTGGAACTGACAGCCACATTGCGCTCGCCGAAGAGATTCCGGATGGCCATGGCTTCCAATCCATCGCCTACTGGAGTCGAGGTGCCGTGCGCATTGACATAGCCGATGTCGGCGGGAGTCAGCTTGGCGTCGCGGATTGCATTGCGCATCACGCGGAAGGCGCCATCGTGTTCGGGAGCGGGCGAAGTGATGTGATAGGCGTCGCCGCTCATGCCGTAGCCGACAATTTCTGCGAGAATTTTTGCCCCACGCGCTTTTGCGCGTTCGAACTCTTCGAGAATCAGAATGCCCGAACCTTCGCCCACGACGAATCCGTCGCGATCCTTGTCCCATGGACGGCTGGCGCGCTCCGGTTCGCTATTGCGGGTGGACAAGGCGCGCATGGCGCAGAATCCCCCAATGCCCATCGGCGTGATTGCAGCCTCGGCGCCGCCGGCGATCATCACGTCGGCATCGCCACGCTGAATGATCTTGAAGCTGTCGCCAATTGCGTGGGCGCCGGTGGTGCAGGCGGTCGCGCTGGCCATGTTCGGACCCTTTGCGCCGAAGCGGATGCTGACTTGTCCCGCGGCCAGATTCACGATACTTGCAGGGATGAAGAACGGCGAAATCTTTCGCGGGCCGCCTTCCATCAGTGCGGTGTGCTCGCGTTCGATGACGTCAAAGCCGCCAATTCCCGAGCCGACATAGACGCCGATGTTCTCCGCGTCTTCCGGTTTAATCTCCAGTCCCGCCATATTCACTGCCTCGGTGGCCGCAGCCAGCGCGAAGTGAATGAAACGGCCCATCTTTTTCAGCTCTTTTTTCTCGACGAATTTCTGGGGGTCGAAGTTCTTGACCTCGGCCGCGATCTGGCAGGCGAACTGAGTTGTGTCAAAAAAAGTAATTGGGGCGACGCCGCTTTTGCCGGCCAGGAGGCTTGTCCAGATTTCCTCCGTGGTATTGCCTACGCCGCAAATCATTCCCATGCCAGTGACAACTACTCGGCGGCTCACGCTTCTTTTCCGCCCTTCGCATGAGTATTTATGTAGTCTATGGCGTCCTTCACTGTCTTGATCTTCTCGGCTTCCTCGTCGGGAATTTCAATATCGAAGGCTTCCTCAAAGGCCATCACCAACTCGACAATGTCCAGCGAATCCGCGCCTAAGTCGTCCTGAAAAGAGGCGCTGGCAGTGACTTCTGCCTCGTCTACCCCGAGCTGCTCCACGATGATTTTTTTGACCTTCTCGTCTGCAGAAGCCATTCAATTCTCCTAGTGGGTTGGGAACGGCGTACGCCGGGCAGTGATGCCCGGCGGTCAGGCTACAGTGGCCGTTCCTTCATTGTACCGAGGTGCGCGCCTAGTTTGTTACTTCGAGGCTTTGGAGTGTGAGCTGATGTAGTCGACCGCATCCTTCACGGTCTTGATTTTCTCAGCGTCTTCGTCCGGAATCTCAATGTCAAAGGCTTCCTCGAAGGCCATCACAAGTTCCACGATGTCCAGCGAATCGGCACCAAGGTCGTCCACGAAAGAAGCGGAGGAGGTAACCTCAGCTTCATCCACACCCAATTGCTCTACGATAATCTGCTTCAGTTTTTCTTCCACAGCAGCCATTTTGTTGGCGCCTCCTGCAAAAAGATGAGCCGTCCGGCCAAAGGTCGCGGCCATTGCAAAACGTTCTATGCGCCAGACGATGCCGATTAGCATCCTAACTTTTCTATTTTGAGAAGGTCAATGCGCAATTGGCGATAGTTGCAGGGACAAGGGCGGGCCGGAAGCTGGAATGACACTATCCAACGGGTTGGCGGATGGGTTCTACTGAGGTGATGCGGGCAGTTGTGCAAAGGGTTTTGCGGGCGAGGGTTACGGTAGATTCGCGCTCGATAGGACAGATTGAACGGGGCCTCATGGTGTTGCTGGGCGTGGGGTTGGACGACCAGGAGAGGAACGCAGAATACCTGGCGGAGAAAATTGCGGCGCTGCGGATTTTTGAGGACGACTCCGGGAAAATGAACCGGAATGTGAGTGAAGCCGGCGGCGCGGTGCTGGCGGTGAGCCAGTTTACTCTTTATGGCGATGCGCGCCGCGGCAAGCGTCCCTCGTTTGATGCAGCAGCGCGGCCAGAGCAGGCGCGAGCGCTGTATGAGCGTTTTGTGGAGCGCGTCCGGGAACTCGGATTGCGCTGCGAGACCGGGCAATTCCAGGCTGATATGCAGGTGGAACTGGTGAATGATGGCCCGGTGACGATCCTGCTGGACTCGCAAAAACTATTCTAACCATATACCTTCTGGATAATCCTTGGAGAAGGCCAGTTAACGCAATCGTCAATGGTTGCGCGGACTTTTGAAGGATTAGCATGGTTGCCAACTTATTCGGAAGACTGTTGGCGATGTCGACAATGGTTTGGTCAATAGGAACGGCCGGCGAGATTGTGCATCTTGCGAATGTATTTTGCGGTGTCGAACTTTTTGGTAGCCGCCGCGCCCGACATGTAACGAATCACCCCGAAGATGGGACGGTCGAACCAGGGCCGATCGAATTTTCCTGCGATTGACCAAGCCACTCCCGCGTAGCCGCCGGGATCACGGCCATCGAGAGAGTACTTGTCGTTGAGGCAGAGTGCGGTCTGGTAGGCCTGCTGCGGCGAGCGAGACCACTCAAGAATCTTCTTGGCCCAGTACATTCGCATGTAGTTGTGCATCCAGCCGAGGTGGAGCATCTGGAGCTGGGCGGCATTCCAGAGTTCATCATGGGTGGAGGCCAGCTCAAGCTGCGTGAGCGTGTACAGAACAGGACGCGGATCGGTGGCGTGGGCGGCCAGCGAGCGATGAGCCCACGGCTCGGCACATTCGATGGAATCGTAGAGCGGGTTAAAGCGGACAAAGTTGATGGCGAGCTCACGCCAGGTGATGAGCTCGTCGAGAAATTTTGCTTTTGTCTCCTCGGGGAGCTTGGCGGCGCGGACAGCGAGAGCGATGGTGATTGGGCTGATGTGTCCGAAGTGCAGGTAGGGCGATAGGCGGCTGGTGCCGTCGTGGTCCGGCGCACCCTGGAGGGCAGGGTAGTTGCGGAGTCTACGGGCGATGAAAGCGCTGAGCAGGCGCAAGGCCTCGGTGGTGCCTGCGGTGAAGCTGGAGACCGGAGCAACGGTGCGGTCGAGCCAATTGCATTTAGCTGCGAGATCAGAGGCAGGATCGAGCGAGGCGATTGATTGGAGAAAGGCCGCGTCCATGGTGGCACGGGCGCACGGGTTCCGGCAGGGGATGAGGTAGTCGGAGAAGAGAGCCTTGAGACGGGGACGGATGGTTCGCGCGGCGTACTGCGCCTTGAGCAGGAGCTTACTGGGGACGACGACATCGGCATCGACGGTGAAGTAGGGGATGCGGAGTTTCTTTGCAAGGACGTCGCGCCAATGAGCGGGTTCGCGCAGCGGATTTTCATCGCCCACGAGGAGCGCGGCGTTCACGTCGTGGCAGAAGCGGGCGAGGTTGCCCTGGGGATGGCGGCGGAGTACGAAGCAGACATTACGCGCGGCAAGGCGGCGAGCAGTGTCTGGAAAAGCCTGCTGCATGAATGCGTAGTGACGCAGGTTGGCGTTGGGGTAGGGAACAACGGCGAAGAAGACTACGACCGGGAGACCGAGCTCGTTGCCGAGGTCGATGGCAAGATCGAGAGCGGGATTGTCATGAGCCCGCTGGGCGCGTTGCATCCAGTAAACGACGCAGCGGCCATTGAGAGCCTGTGAAGCTGGGCGGCGGATGGTGACACGATCCTGATAGGGGGCAAGGACGGAATCGAGAGCGGTCATGGATTTTTGCCGCTACGATTGTGCCACGCGTTCCAGCTCCGCAATGTTCAGCTTGCTCATTTTGAGCATGGCCTGCATCGCTTTCGGATGGCGGATGAGGTCAGGCAGGCGGGCGGGCACGATTTGCCAGGAGAGACCGAACTTGTCTTTCAGCCAGCCGCACTGGCCACCACTGCCCCCATCGGAAAGTTTCTGCCAGTAGTAATCCACTTCCTCCTGGGAATCGCAGCGTACCACTAATGAAATTGCTTCAGTGAATTTGAACACCGGACCGCCGTTGAGGGCGGTGAACGTCTGGCCGTCGAGTTCGAAGGCAATGGTGAGAACGCTGCCCTTGTGGCTGATGCTGTCATCGGCGGTTCGGACCCTGTCCAAGCGGCGCGAGTTCTTGAAAACCGTGAGGTAGAATTCGACCGCCTCTTCGGCATTGGAGTCGAACCAGAGAAAGGGAGTAATGCGGGGAAAGTTTTCGAAGGAACTCATGGAGACTACCTCGCTGCGTGCGCATTAGAGTTGGATGTTGGTAGGTGGAAGCTCCAACTTGAAGGCACCCTGCCTTTGATGTTGGGTACTGCAGAGGGTTGCGGCAGGCGCGAGGGCAAAAGATAAGGGCTGGCGTAAAGGCCAGCCCATTCTCTTCGTGCTGATTGCAATTTACCAGATGGTCCAGGTCGCGTTGTCGACCCACTCATGATAGCCAGTGCCGCTGGCGTTGACGTCGAGCTGCCACTGCACTCCAGCGTTGTCTCCCCAGGCCAAGTACTTGGCGGGCTGGGTCTGGTTCAGGTTGTAGACCACACCATCGACCACGAGGGTTTTGTAAGTGTAAGTGTGGTTGCTGTGGTTGGCGGTCATATACCACTGAATATGGTGCCAGGTTCCGGCCGCAAACTTCTTGCACGGGATGCTGGTGTGAAGCCATTTTCCAGTAGCTTCGTTCCAGGTATCCCATACACCGGCGCCGTAGTCGCACTGGGAGCCCATCATGTAGTTGTAACCGCCGACGAACTGGTATGCGTCATATTCAAGGGCCTGGCCTGCATTGACCGAGGGACCGTCAAGCTGCACGTAGAAGCTCCAGAGGAAGTTCGTTGCGGCGTCGTCGGCGCCCATGTGCCGGTAAAAGAGGGCGTTGGCCCAGGCGCCATCATTGAAGATCTCCATGCTGCGGCCGCTGAGCGAAGGCGACGTCTGGTTGAACGTCTGCCAGTAGGAGCCCGCTCCGGAGCCGCCTGCGCAGGCTGCGGTGTGGCAAGAAGCCCATCCACTGGTCATCTGCTGAATGTTGCTGAAGACCTTTGCGGTCGAGGGCGGCGTGGGAAGTCCGGCAGAGGGCGTAGAGGTTGCAGGAGTAGGAGTGGTCGTCGTGGAGCCGCCCGAAATCGTGGCCTCGATGGTCTGGCTTCCGTAGGCGCCGGTTGAATCCCATGCGCGGATGACGAACTGGTGGGTACCGGAGGAGGCACCCATGGTGGTGTTGATGGAAGCGGCGGTGCTGCTATAGGCGGCGGAGCCGTCCAGATAGACTTCCCAGCCGGTGATGGGGTGCGAGCTGGAGGCAGTAGCCTTCACAGGAACTGGCGAAGAGACGGTAGAGCCGGACAGGGGAGCCGAAACCTGAACTGAAACCTGAGCAAAGCTGAGAGACGCTAGCAGGCAGAACGTAGTGAGGAGGAAGTTTTTCAAGTGGAACCTCGGTATTGGGGTCCGCTGAACTCATTCGTCCGGAGCAGCGGTAACTGAATCCACTATCGGGGAGCACGGGCGATCTTCAAATGCGGGAAAGCCCGCAGGGCACTTAGGATAAGAACCGTAGGAGCCTAGGTATTTCTGAGTACAGCAACTAAGGAAATGCTTGATATGGCGGGGTGAGTAGAGGGTCGTAGCTCACCAGAGTAGCTGGAAAGCAGAGAACGATTGGACTACTGGTTAATTTTCAATGAATTGGAGAACGTTTGATATGCAGAGTAGCTGGATGCGGTTGCCTGCGTGGAGGGCGAGTGCGCCCTAAGGTCCTTATAAGGCCCGAAAGCAGGTGAAATGGAAGGTGCTCTGGAAATTACGGAGAAAAACGAGGAAAAGGGCGACTCAGCCCACGGATGACGATGGTGGAGTTGTCGAATCCGGCGGTTGTGCGCGGAGGATTGCGTCGGCGATGGCAAGGGCCTCGACGGCGGGACGGACGGCATGGACGCGCACGATGTGAGCTCCGGCGAGTGCGGCGGCAACGGTGGCGGCGAGGGTTGCGGTGTCGCGGGCAGTGGGTGGGAGCGGGGCAGGTTCATGCGGAGCGTTTCCATGCGGGGCGGCGGAACGGGCGCTGCAGGACGTGATTTGGGCGAGGCGGGCGGCGACGGTGTGTCCGAGGAAGCTTTTGCGCGAGGCAGCGGCGAGCAAGGGGAAGCCGAGCGAGTGGAATTCAGCGAAGCGGGCAAGCAGAGGATAGTTTTCGTCGAGCCTTTTGCCGAAGCCGAAGCCAGGATCGAGGACGATGGAACGGCGAGCGATGCCTGCAGCGAGAGCTTCGGCGGCGCGGGTGCGAAGTTCTTCGCAGACGAGAGAGACGACATCGGGCGCAGGCGGCAGGGTGAGCCACTGGTGAGGCAGTCCGCGAACGTGCATGAGAATGGCGGCGCAGCGGCGCTGGGCGACGGTGGAGCTCATGGCAGGGTCCCAGGTGAAGCCGCTGACGTCGTTGACGATCTCGGCTCCGGCATCGAGAGCGCGGAGGGCGACGGCGGACTTATAGGTGTCAATGGAGAGGATGGAATCGGGGCGCTCGCGTTTGAGGGTTTCGATGATGGGCAGAACGCGATCGAGCTCCTCCTGGGCGGAGACGGCTCCGGCAAGCGCGGGAGCAAGGCTGGAGGCCGTGGGCGTGCCGGGGCGGGTAGATTCGCCTCCGATGTCGAGGATGTCGGCGCCCTGGTCGAGAAGTTCGAGGCCGTGGGCGATGGCAGCTTGAGGTGAAAGATAGAGGCCACCGTCAGAGAAGGAATCAGGAGTGACGTTGAGTATGCCCATGACGAGAGTGCGCTCGCCAAGAGGAAGCGTGCGGCGGCCTAGATCCCATTGGAAGCGGGGGCGCATGATGGAATTGTATCGCGGCAGAAAGAAGGGACGAGATTAGCTCAGAGCCTTCTTGCCGGAGACGAAGGGATTGCCGGTGAGGATGAAGCGCCATTCGTCGTGCGGGGCGTGGGTGACGTTGATGCGTGGAGTGGCTGAGATGGCGGCGGCAGGTTGGCCGTCATCTGCGATGTAGAGGCCGCTGGAACGGGAGCAGAGGTCGCATCCGTTGTCGCGGGCGCGGGTGATGGCCAGGGCTTGCGAGAGGCGTCCGGGGCCGGAGGTGAGCTGGCGGAGCTGGGAGCGGGTGGGGTTGGCGCCGAGCACGGGGATGCCGCGGAGAGCGCGCATCTCGTCCAATCCGCAGACGGGCTCCAAGGCGCGGAGGAGGACGCCTCCGGCTTCTCCGGGAGCTTGGCAGCTGACGTTAGTGCAATAGTGATTGCCGTAGATGAAATAGATGTAGGCGTGTCCGGGCGGTCCGAAGAGAACGGCGTTGCGCGGGGTGAGTCCGCGATAGGAGTGGGCTCCGGGGTCAATAGCTCCAAGGTAGGCTTCGGCTTCGACGATGCGCCCGGCGAGGATGACTTGTTCCCCACATTCGCCAAAGGATGGCGGATGTGGGCCACCCTGGCACCGTATGAGGAGCTTTCCGAGGAGTTCACGGGCGACGAGACGAGGGTCGCGGTCATAGAAAGAACGAGGCAAGGGCGAGAGTCGGGCGATGGTGCGCGCGGTGAGCGGGGAGGTCATGCGATCTGATTCCGGCGATTTCAAAATCAAAACCCAATACGGTAATTGTTGGAGGGAGTTGCTTCCCACCTTAACGCGAAAGGCACGCGCGAAGGTGGGGCACCTGGTAGTTGCATCTGATCCAGAGAAGAACGTGGGTGGTGCGGCTTCCATATTCGCCTGCTCCCACATTCGCCAAAGGAAGGCGGATGTGGGCCACCCTTAGGTATCGGCTCTGGCTATTTGTAGGCCTTGGCCTCGGCGAGGACCTGGTCGGCGTGGCCTTCCGGTTTAACCTTGCGCCAGACGTGGGCGATAGTACCGTCTGGGGCGATGAGGAAGGTGGTGCGCTCAATGCCCATGACTTTTTTGCCGTACATGTTCTTCTCCTTGAGGACATCAAAGAGTTTGGCAACGTCCTTTTCGGCGTCGGCAAGGAGAGTGTAGGGAAGTGAATATTTTTCCTGGAACTTCTTTTGCGCCTTGGGGGTATCCGGGGAGATGCCAAGCACGGTGAGACCGGCGCGGATGAGCTTTCCGTAATTGTCGCGGAATCCGCAGGCCTCGACGGTGCATCCGGGAGTATTGGCACGAGGGTAGAAAAAGAGGACGATGGGTTTGCCAAAGAGCGAGGAGAGTGTGACGAGTTCTCCGTTTTCGTTGGGCAGTGCAAAGTCGGGAGCTTTCTGGTTGGCGTCCATGACCATGTATCTATACAGCAAAAGGGCTGGTCACCGCAAAGCGGCACTGCGCAGGATGGCGCTGGTGGCGATGTGGTTTGCTGCTCTATTGGCAGCTTCATTACCAGCACAGGGACAGTACCGGGCGCCGCAGGAGGAGCGCAAAACTCCGCGAGCGCTGGGGGTGTTGGAGACTTATAAGAACGGAACGCGGCGGCTGGTTCCGGTGACCTTCTTCTACGAGAGGCATTACTACGACGCGAACTTGTACCATGCGACTCCCGTGCCTTTGACTCTGTATTCAGAGACGCTGTATGAGGTGCAGCAGTACGGCAAGAAGCTGGGAAACTTTACGGTGCTGAGCGCGACAGCGAGCGGAAGCCCGAACGCGGCGGAGTGGTTCGGGAATGGACGCTTCCGGCTGGTTGCGGATGCGGCGACGCTGGCGAAGAAAAGACCCGCTCCAGTGGTGGTGGAAGATCCGTCACGCCCGGTGCTGCATCGCAGGGAAGGAAGCGAGGGAGATAATCCGCCAGCGCATCCGTCGGCTACGGCAACGGCAAAACCATCGCCGGATGAGGATGATCCGGATCGTCCGAAGCTGCACCGCAGGCAGGGTTCGGGAGACGGGACGGGCGAGTCGACCGGGACACCTGCGGGAACGGGAGGGCAGGAGCAACAGCAAGGGCAAAGTCAACAACCCCGCCCAAGCAACGGAAGCTTGAACGGGGCACCCGGAACGGCAACGGCTTCGGACGCGCAGACGGAAGAGAGCTCAGGGCAGGACCCGGATCGTCCGGTACTGCATCGCAAGAGTGACTCGGGGAGTGGGACGACGGGGAGCTCCACAACCGCGAGTGCAGGAGGAGCGGGGACAACGGCGACGAAAGAGCCTGCGGCGGGAGTGGTGGCCACGAAGGTGGCGCTGACCCCGAGCGATGATCCGGATCACCCGATATTGAGGCGCGGCAAGCCGGTGCAGGAACAGGGTGGACACGATCTGCCGGACTTTAAGAAAGAGGAGCCGGTGACGCGGCAGGTGGCGGTGAGCGACGCCGGACCGGCGGGAGCTTCGGATGGACAGGAGCTGATCTACGTTTGCCGGGAGCCGGAGCGGAATCTGCTGGAGGCGGGAGCTCGCGAACTGGCGCGGACAGAGCTGCGACGGCTGGCGGCGCAGCGCGGCATTGTGCTGCCGAAAGACAGCGTAGCGAAAAATGTGGCTGCGAAGACGAGCTCCGGGACGAAGAAGAACGCAACGGCCGCGACGGCTCCGCCGCTGCTGCTGCAGGATGAGCAGTTTGTTCCCTACGATCTGGACTACAACAACTATGCGACGGTAGTTTTTTCGGCACGCTATGCGGCGGACGGAACGGACGCTGCTGGAGCAAAGGGCGCGACGTCGAAAGGCTCGGGTGCGACGGCGGCGGGGAAGGGATCAGCGGCGGGTACGGGGCAACAGAGCTTCGCAGCCGGGCGCGCGGCAACCAATGCCGCTCCGGCCGCGGGCGCTCGTGGCAGGAGTTGGGTGGTGACGGTGATTGCGCGCGAGGATTCGGAGGGCAAGCTGACCAAAGTCTACAGCGCGGTGAGCGACCCGCGAGAGCTGGATCTGTATCCGGAGATGAGGCTGGTGGACGCGGTGGACCCGGATGGATATGGACGACAGGCACTGCTGTTCCGCGAGCAGAAGCGCGATGGGGTGAGCTGGCTGCTGGGAAGAGTGGTCGGGTATGACATGCAGACGCTGTTTGAGACGGCGGAGCGGTAAACAATGGCCCGGTTGGCAGCTCGTGTAACGCCTCTTTCATTCTATGACTAAGTTCGGTCAATCAAAACTTCATGCATCGCCGGAGTGGGTTGCGGAATCTTAGAGAGGGGATAGTTGTTTTAACGACTAATTTGAGTGGAGAGAAAAATGAAGAGGGCGATTCTGCTGTTTGTTGCGATGTTGGCCGCTAGCTCGATGGCGCTGGCTGCGGATACGTACACCTTTGATGGGGCGCACTCATCTGCCAACTTTACGGTGAGACATCTGGGGATCTCCCTGGTGCATGGGCGCTTTGCGGATGTGAGCGGGACAGTTTTGTTCGACGAAAAGGCGCCGGAAAAGAGTTCAGTGACGGCGGTGATCAAGGCGGCATCGATAAACACCGATATTGCGATGCGCGACAAGGATCTGAACTCGGAGGGATTCTTTGATACGGGAAAGTATCCGGAAATCCGCTTCCAGAGCACAGGTATTCGCAAGGATGGCGACAAATATTTGGTAGCCGGTAACCTGACAATCAAGGACGTGACCAAGCAGGTGGAGATCCCGTTTACGCTGGCGCAGGGTAAGGGAACGAAGGGTGAGTCGCGGTTGGGGGCGTTGGGGAACCTTACCATCAACCGGCTGGACTACCACGTGAGCAAGCTCCCAGGGGTGGTGGGCGACGACGTGAATATCGAGTTGAGCGTAGAGGCAGTGAAGCAGTGAAGTGAGTTTGCAGAGGGCAGAGCAGAAGCAAGACACAGACTCCCGGTGATAGTGCCGGGAGTTTTGCTTGCGGCGATGCAGTTTAATTCTGCGAACACCGCTCAAGCGGAAGGAAGGCTTGAATGGGCCACCAAAGCTATACTTTCCGAATGAGTGAAGAGACGTTGCAGACGGAGTCGCGGTTGGGGCGGGCGTTGGTGGCTTTGCAGACAGCGGGCGGTGTGCTGGGTGCGCGGGAGTGGGCGGCGCAGGCGGGGATTGCGACGGGGGATGCGGCGTTAGTCGCAACCCAACTGGCCGAGGAGTTGCGGGCGCTGGGCGTAGAAGTGGAGGGCGAAGCTGCGAAGGGATGGAGGCTGGTGGACGAGGCCGACGTGGCACTGCCGGAGGTGCTGGAGGCGAAGATTGCGGGGACGATTTTTGCAGGCGGCGTGCGGCACTTTGCACGAATCGGTTCGACGAACGCGGCAGCCATGCGAGCAGGGTCAGAGGGCTCGCCTGAGGGTGGGGTGTGGCTGGCCGAAGAGCAGACGGCGGGCAAGGGACGGGCCGGGCATGTGTGGAAGTCGAACCCGAGGGATGGAATTTACTGCTCGGCGCTGCTGAGGCCAAGGCTGGCTCCGGCGGATGTGATCATCATTTGCATGGCGGCGGGGCTGGCAGTGGTGGAGGCGGTGCGCGAGGTGACGGGGCTGCGGGGCGATTTGCGCTGGCCGAATGACGTACTGCTGAGCGGGAAGAAGTTCTGCGGGATTTTGACGGAGCTGAATGCCGAGGTGACGCGGGTTCGATATGTGGTGGTGGGGATGGGATTGAATGTGAATCACGCGGAGTTTCCGGCGGAGCTGGAGGCAATTGCGACTTCGCTGGCGATGGAGGCAGGGCAGAGGGTTAAGCGAGTTGAGCTGGTGGCGGCTTTGCTGCGAGCGCTGGATGGCGAAGTGGCGGCGCTGAGCGATCCCAGGGAAGTGGGCAAGGCGCGGGAGAGCATTCTGCGGAGGTTTGAGGAGCACTCGTCGTATTGCCGGGGAACGGCAGTGATTGTGGAAGAAGACGGCGGCTATGAGGGCGTGACGCGGGGGCTGGATGATCGCGGGTTCTTGAGGGTGGAAACTGCCAAGGGAACGCGGACGGTGCTGAGCGGGGGAGTAAGGAAAAGATAAAAGCCTTGCAGCAGCGGGCGTGTTGCTTCCCACCTTAACGCCGCAAATGGCGCGGCGCGAAGGTGGGGCACCCGAGACAATTCCGATACGAAAAGAGGGGCGAGACATTGAGCGGAATGCAGGCGAAGCGGCGAATGCTGCGATGGATGAGCTGGTGGCCTCCGTTTCTGGGGATGGGGATCAAGGTGCGACGCATCTCGGATGACTTTCGCGAGGCGGATGTGGAGATGGTGCAGCGCTTCTGGAACACTAACTATGTGGGGGTGCACTTTGGCGGCTCGCTGTTTGCGATGACCGATCCGTTCTACATGCTGATGCTGATTGAGATTCTTGGGCCGGGGTACATTGTGTGGGACAAGGGCGCGTCGATCCGCTTTCGCAGACCGGGAAAAGGAACGGTACGGGCGGAGTTTCGGCTGACGGAGGAGCAGATCGACGAGGTGCGGCAGGCGGCGGAAACAGAGGCGAAGGTGGATCGGGCGTTTGCCGTGGAGATCAAGGACGCGAGCGGCGATGTGGTGGCGGTGGCGGAGCGGGTAGTGCATGTGAGGAAGAAGCAAGGAGCGGCTACTTCTGCGGACCTTTGGTCCAATCCTCAACTTTGAGTTTCTTGATTCGGCTGAAGGCGTGATCGTTGGTGACGAGAACGGTGCCGGTGGCAAGGGTGTGGGCGGCAATCATGGTGTCGAGGTTTCCGATGGGCTGGCCGTCGCGTTCGAGCGAGGCGCGGAGATGGCCGTACTGGACGGCGGCGTCGGAGTCCCAAGGCAGGATGTCGACGTGCAAGAGAAACTCTTCGATGATGCGCTGAAGCTGCGTGGCTTCAGGACGGCGGGCGACGCCATAGCGCAACTCGGCTTCGGTCATCGAAGAGATGGCAATCTGCGCCATGGGTAC
This sequence comes from uncultured Acidobacteriaceae bacterium, assembly GCA_964559875.1. Classification (GTDB taxonomy): domain Bacteria; phylum Acidobacteriota; class Terriglobia; order Terriglobales; family Acidobacteriaceae; genus TOLSYN. The sequence goes on along the minus strand of CAZLJQ010000025.1, from coordinate 465 downwards.
TTTGGCAAGGCGGCGACGTACGGCAGGGACGTTGCCCTTGATGATGAAGCTGGCGGTGTTGGTGTCAAGCAGGTAGCGGCGGGCCACTAGAAGAGCTTACGTTTCTGTGGCGGGGCATCGTGACGGTCAGCCATGAAATCTTCCGGCACTCCAACCTGCTTGGTGAGTTCGAAGAAGTTATCCCACGACTCGGGGCGGCGAGAGAGGATTACGTCTCCGGTCTCGGGGTCTTTGCGGATGAAAACCTCGCTGCCCTCGAAGCGGAGATCGGCGGGCAAGCGGACGGCTTGGCTGCGTCCATTTGTGAAGAGCTTTGCGGTGCGCGGCATGAGGACCTCCGGCGGCGTGGTATATATCGGAGTATATCACAAGAACTAAGGACTGGATTGGGGTGTTTGCCGCCAAACGCGCGAGGGTGTAAAAGATTTTGTGTAAACGGTCTTGACTGTTAGAACAAGGAGACCG
>CAZLJQ010000024.1:0-74514 GCA_964559875.1 uncultured Acidobacteriaceae bacterium | reverse complement strand
ATTTCAGTTCCACCGCTATTCGGCCGCTGGCGTAAGAATCGACAAACCCTTTGCTGCCCGGAGACTTGGTTATCACGACATATCTATTCGCGCCAGGCACCAAGGTGCCCGTAAACGGCCCGGCCAGGATTAGCATGATGTTCTCGCTGCTGAGCGGATCGACTCCGGCAGGCAAAAGATCGTACAGCAACCGGGCTCCGAAGCCTCTGCCGCCCAAATATTTGTCGTACAGGTCCCCTTCCGGAGTACAAACCTTAACCTCGTTAGTCGTCAGATCGAACTCTAACAACCGGTTGGTATAACCCTCCATACCATCCCCCTCTTCTCTTTGATCTTAGATTGTGACCCGGAAAAGGATCAAACACAAAGACCTATTTAGTCTCGGCCCCGCTTGACAGGCCCTGTAGGCCGGCAAGTCTGCCTTTCCTTCAGTAAAATTAGGCGATTATCGAGCGATGTCCCCCTGCTCTGTTCGACAACCATAACATAGTGTTGATGGAACGATGGTTCCATTCATATCATAAGAACGTACAAGACCTAGCTCTCCCGATCCTATGGTTTGAAGCTGCGCCGCATCCTCGGTACGTCTCACAAATCGCTTTCTTCCAGGTGCTCAGCGCGGCAAGGTGCGGCGGCGGATTTCCTCGATGATAGAACTGTTATCCCAGTCGCCTTCACCAGCCTGAATGCAACCTTGCAGCATCTCGATGTAAACCTCTGCGAAGGGCAGAGCCTGACCGGCTTCCTGTGCACACTCGCGGATGATCGTAAAGTCTTTCATCGACTGCACGATCTTGCCATAGGCGACGAAGTCGTGATCGACCATCTTCAGTCCCTTAACGTCCATGACCTGGGAGTAAGCGGCGGAGCCACGCGCGACATCCAGAAAGGCATGGGGATCGAGGCCGATCTTCTCGGCGAAAGCAATCCCTTCGGCCAGGGCCGCGCGGTTGAGTCCGAGAATAAGGTTGACCGCAAGCTTTGCCTTTCCTCCGGTGCCGACGGCACCGACGGTGAAGCGGCGTGGGCAGATGGCCGCCAGCACTGAATCCGCCGACTCGATGGCCGCAGGGTCGCCCCCGACCAGACCGACACCGTCGCCCTTGGCAATCTGCACAGTGGTACCGGAGATAGGCATTTCCACAAAGGCGGCACGGTCGCTGATTCGGGCATTCAACGCGACGATGCGCTCGGGCTCGCAGGTGCTGAGGTTGATGACAACGCGGGGCTCTCCTGAGGATGGGATAACGGAGAGCAGTCCGGCCGTGCCCTCGACCACATCTTCGACCTGAACGGTGTTGAATACGGCCAGCACAACGCACGCACAGAGCCGTCCGACTTCGGCGACCGAGTCCGCAGGCCGGCCTCCGAGAAAGCGCAGAGCTTCCCGCCGGGCAGGGTCAAGATCATATCCCACTACGTTGAAGCCGGCATCCAAAAGGCGGCGTGCGACTGTGCTTCCGATGAGGCCGATGCCGAGTAGTCCTACTGCTTTCCCATCCTTGTTCATCTCAATCTCCAATCTAAAAAAATGAATGCGCCACGTTTATCAGTGATCAGTGAGACACAGCAGGCAGCCTTTCAACATTGCCAATGACGGACTGTTCGGGCCGGATCAGGAAGAGCCAGATTACGGCACCGGCAATCAACACAGCCGCCTGAATGAGGAACGGCGCTGCCCAGAGTTCCTTCTGCGCAAGTGCTCCGAAGACGACTGGCGATACGGCGCCGCCCAGGTTACCGGCGGTGTTCATGAGTCCGGCGACGGTGCCGCAATGCTCGCCGCCGACATCCATGGGTAGCGCCCAGGCAGGACCGATGAAACACTCCATGCAGAACAGTGAAGCCGCAAGCAAACAGACCGCAGCCACAGGGCTGTGCGTTAGTCCTGCGGGGATGAGGAATGCTGCTGCCAACGTCAATGCGGGAACAGCGACCACCTTACGAGCAAGTGTCAGGTTGTTGGTGCGCACCAGAATGCGGTCCGTGAGCAGACCGCCGACGGTGTCGCCGACCATTCCGGCCAACAATGGCAGTGCTGCTACCATTCCCATCGCAGCAAGGGAGAAATGGCGGTACGACACCAAGTAGGTTGGCAGCCAGGCGGTAAAGAAATAGATCCCATAGTTGTAGCAGCCGTAGGCCGCCATCATGAACCACATATTCGGAGATGAGAGCAGCCGGCGCCAAGCGATCTTGGGCCTTGCGGTCTTGTCGCGAGCAGGATTCCCCTGCAGCAGATGCGTGAGTTCGGCCCGGCTGATCCACGGATGCTCCTCGGGGCGGTTACGGTAGAGCGCATAAAATGCCATTGCCCAGCAGAGGCCGACAGCGCCACAAAAATAGAAGACCGCACGCCAACCGAATGCCAACATCAAGCTGACACCAAGGGGTGGCACGATGGCAGAGCCAAGGCGTCCGAAACTATGGGTGACGCCTTGCACAAAGCCGCGCTCCGACTTTGTGAACCAGGAGTGCATGGCACGCGTCGCAGCCGGGAAGGCACCTGCTTCTGCTAGGCCGGTCAGGAAGCGGGTGATAATGAAGGCTGTATAGCTGGCTCCAAAACCGGTGATCACACTCATGATGGACCAGACGGCCACCACTCCGCCTAATACCGAGCGCGATCCGAAGCGATCAGCAAGCCACCCTCCCGGTACTTGGCCTAGTCCGTAGGCCACAACAAATGCGCTGAAGACGAAGCCCATCGCGGCCTTGTTAAAGCCGAACTGTCGCATCAGCACTGGCGCGACCACCGAGATGTTTCCCTTGTCGAGAAACACGATCATGTACATCAGGCAGATCAGCAGAAGAATGGACCAGCGGAGTTTGTGGGCCAACACATTGGACAACCCAGCTGTTTTCACTGCTGCCGGCGTTGATCCAACTCCGGTATCTGTACTCATACTGAACTTTTCCCCTTGTAGACACACTCCAAAACGCAGCAGCTTGGGATCATCTGCTTTGTCCTGCTGTTCGCGAAGTTCCAGGAGCTGAGAGAACCAAGATACAGGATGTGAGACAGATTAGGCGGTGACATTTACGAAGGAATGGAAACAGGTCTCAATTCAGTGTGTGTACCTGTGGAAGTGAGCTCTAGAACTTTTGCTGTTGCAATATTCCGGTTGCGGGGTTTGGACAATAATTTGCTTGACCCATATAGGTGTCCGATGTAAAAGTACCAGACCAATATAAATCTCAAATTTTGTAGTTCGAATGCGAGGGAGTATATGGAGCAGCAGCAACCTGCGGGCGGCGAGACGCTCACTTTCCGAATCGTCGGACACGCAATCGATCAATCGCCAATAACGCGCCCCTTAGTCGGAGTGATCGTGATCGCCGCATTGGCGTCGTTGTTTGATGCTGGAGATGCTTATTTGTTGGGATTTGCGATGCCGGGCATCGCCAAGGAATTTGCCCTTAAGCCGCAAACCCTAGGTTTGATCGCCTCATCCACGTTGGTTGGCATGACGCTTGGCTCCTTTCTTTGGGGCTGGATTGCCGACAAATGGGGCCGCAAGATTGCATTCACTGCGACGATTCTGATGTTCTCCCTGTTCTCGGGAATTTCTGGCTTAGCCTTTTCGGTGAGTTTCCTGCTGGGCGCACGTTTCCTGACGGGGTTGGGGATAGGCGGTTCGGTACCTGTCGATGCCTCCATTTTGGCTGAGTTTGCCCCAGCTCGCATTCGAGGTTATTCGGGAGGAGCCTTACCGATCGCCTGGCCAGTGGCGACCTTTATTGCCGCTGCGACTGCGCTCGTTGTATTGCCCAGATGGGGCTGGCGCGGACTGTTCCTCGTAGGTGTGCTGCCGGCTTTGTTGACTGTGTGGGTGAGGCGTAATGTTCCGGAATCTCCTAGATGGCTTGCTAATCGCGGCCGCTTCGCAGAGGCCCGAAGCGCGCTTCACTACCTCGACATTCAGGACGATGCGATTGAAAAATCTCGCATCGCGGTGCAGCACGAACCACCACTGCCGATGCTTCCCCCAGCGATTTTCCGCGATTTGTTCACGCCGGAAATGCGTCAGCGCACCGCGCACACTTGGATCATCTGGATATTGCCCCTGATGGCTTCCTGGGGCATGAACCTATGGCTGCCAAAACTCTTTGTGCAAGTGCACGGATTAAAGGTTCAGCAAGCAGTCGCTTTCGTCCTGTATATCACTCTCTTCTCTATCGCCGGACGTTTTCTGGTGTACTTCTTAAGTGAGAAGGTTGGCAGGAAGCTGTTCATCGTTGTCGGTTTCACCATGGCGGGAGTGATGCTCTTCGCCGAGATTTGGGCCGGCAGCGTCATGCAGTTCTTCTGGGTTTCTGCCATCTATCAGTTCTTCATTGAAATGGGTCTCTGCGGGAGCACGATCTATACTCCTGAGATTTATCCGGTTCACATCCGTGTGCTGGGAACCTCGACCTCCATGGGACTTGGACGCATCGGCGGCGCGGTTGGCGGTTATGCCATCGGCTATTTTCTGGGAGTTAACCAGCCGATACATATGTGGATATTCCTGGGCTTGGGTTGCTTGATCGCGGGACTGGTTACGATTGTGATGGGAGTTGAACCGAAGGGCCAGAACCTTGAACAACTCACCAAGGACGGCACGCAAGGCGCCGCCCGGCGCAGAGAGGAAAAGCAAGAGGCTGCATTAGTAGGTTAATAAGCAGACTCGAGATTTGAAATTCCTTTTTGGAATTGCAAACGCTAGTTCCAACAACCCACCCCGTAACGGGCGTGGGTTGTTTTTTGCTCATGAACTTTAGTCAGTAGGGAAGGATGAAGTGCGGGGTAAGAAGATGCCGGGGAGCTTCCCTGGAGACGCTCCCCGACTTCTATATCAACGGGACTTATTACTTCTGAGGAATTATCGGGACCAGCACATAGGGCGCATGCGCTGAATCCACGTGCAACGTAGTGCGGCCGCCGAAGATCTTTGCCGGACGATTGCGCGGATCATCATGCAAGAAGGGACCGCAGCCCAAAAGTTCGTTTTTGAAATGGGGTAGCTTGATGCCGGTCTTCTTGGCAAACTCGTAATCTTTGCCGCGCACCGACAGCGCGATCCTATATCCAGCCGGGACCACGATGCAGGTCGGCCAGATCTCAACATCGAGTTCAACGGGAACTCCAGGTTGCAGTGGCTGCACCTCGTCGTGGGTGTGATAAGGCCGGTAGGGCAACGTCAATTTCGGGTCCAGCTTGCGATGCGATGCCCGCAGCCAGCCCTGGGCAATTGGCGTATGAGGATCGATCGCTCCTGAGAAGGTGACCTCGCGCAGATCCGGAGTAAAGACCCGGAAGACCAGGAAGAGGTCGGCATCGGTGGTGCTCGACGAGACGAAGAGCTTGGCCGCCAGCGGACCGGTGATTTCCATCTCTTTTGCCAGCGGTGCGGAGACGAAGGTCAGGCCATCGCCGAGGGCATCGAACTCAAGCTTGGCTTCATCCTTTGCTGGTTCAGTCGATAACAGATTGCGGGCCGGCTGCAGATAAAACTTGGTCCACTCGGTGCGCGCAAGCGGCCATTCATTTTCCATGCGCTCAACGAATTTGTGGACGTGGCGGACTTGCATCTGAACCTTGGGCTGTTTGGTCCACCCATTGTTCTCGCCCTTCAGGAAATAAGCGAAGAAGCGTTTTTGCAGCTTCACTCCGTAGTCGGTATAGAACTCTGTCCAGTGTTCCAGGCCATGCACTTCAAGCCATTTCTGCTGCGAAGAAGCCCGCAGAAAGCCCTCGAAGTTGCCCCGCGGGTGAATGCCTTGCCCACCCCAGTTGGAGGCGCTCAGCAAAGGAATGGTGATCTTTTCGAGCTGCGGGGAGCGGTCTTTGTGAAACTGATCGTCAAGTGGATGGTCAACGATGTCATCACCGAAATTCGCACGATTGGCCGCGAGTTCTTTGTCGGACAAGGTCACGTCGCCACACACCAGTTCGCCAGTTACGACACTGCGCGGTCCGCGCTCACCGAGGCCAAATTGCACGCTCTTAACCTGCACGTCATACCAGTTGGCCATGAAAGTTGAGAGGATGCCGCCGTGATAGAGAGCGTCACGATACCAATCGCAAGCGCCTTCCCAGGAACACATTGCCGCCAGGTGCGGAGGCTGCTGCGCGGCAACCTGCCATTGATTCATGGCGTAGTACGAGATGCCGTTCAGACCGATTTTGCCGCTGGACCACGGTTGGACCGCAGCCCACTCGATGCATTGATATAAGTCCGTGGTTTCGCGCGGCGACCAGTGGTTGATGAAGCCGGGCGTGTTGCCGCATCCTCGTGAATCCACTCGGACGATGGCATAACCGTCCGGTACCCACTTCTCCGGGTCGACAACTTCCCAGTTCTGATACTTATTCGTTGAGCCGTAAGGAACGTCGGGATGTTCGGCGACCATGATGTTCCACGATCCGGAATACCCTTGCTGGAACGACAGGGCCTTTGCGTAAGGCCCGTAAGACAGGATGACCGGATACTTGCCATCGGTAATAGGACGGAAAACATCTGCTCTCAGGACAAGACCATCGTCTACTTTGATAGGGACATCCCAATCAATCTTCATGCCATCACGAATCTCACTGCGGGTCGCAATCATGTTGCTTCCTCCTTCAGAGATTGGAACAGCTTCGTACTTGGAGATTTGATTCTGTGCGAAAAGTGTGCCCTCTAAAGCGACTCAATAGGCCGACGCACGGTTCAACAACTCTATAGAAGAGGCATCGAGATGAAGAGTTGTTGCTGCGATCAACCCCTTCAACTGATCCATGCTGGAGGCGCTGGCGATTGGAGCAGTAATGCTGGGACGCGCGATAAGCCAAGCGATGGCAACTTGCGCCTGGGTCGAATTGAGTTGCTTCGCAACTTGGTCCAAAGCGTCGAGGATATGGAATCCGCGCTCGGTCAAATATTTCTTCACGGTCTTTCCGCGAGCACTCTTGGAGAGATCGTCTTCAGAACGGTACTTGCCGGTAAGAAAACCAGATGCCAGCGAATACCAGGGAATCACGCCCACGCCGTGTTCCAGGCAGACGGGCTCAACGGTAGATTCGAACTCGGCACGATCGTATAAGTTGTAAAGATTCTGTAGGCTCTGGTACTGCGGGTATCCGTGCTGTGCGCTGACCTGCAATGCCTCGGCGAGACGTTTCCCTCCATAATTGGAGGCGCCGATCACACGAACCTTTCCTTGCTTCACCAATTGCGAATAAGTCTCCAGGGTCTCTTCCAAAGGCACCGACACATCATCGAGGTGAGATTGATACAAATCGATGTAGTCAGTTTGAAGACGCTTCAGTGATTCCTCTACTTCGCTCAGGATGTAGCTCTTGGCGAGTCCCTTCTTGCCGGGGCCCATTTCATTTCCCACCTTGCTGGCAAGAACGACCTTGTCGCGCTTTCCGCTCTGCTTGAACCACTTGCCGAGGATGGTTTCGGATTCTCCGCCCTGGTTGCCCGGAACCCACCTGGAGTAAGCATCCGCGGTGTCGATAAAGTTGAAGCCGGCATCGACAAATGCATCCAGCAATTTGAAAGATGTCGGCTCATCGACTGTCCATCCGAAAACGTTGCCGCCGAAACAAAGTGGTGAAACTTCTAATCCGGATTTCCCAAGCTTCTTTTTCGTGACTGCCATTTTGATAGAAACCTTTCTCGTCTGTGCGATGGAATGCCATTTTATAATACATGCGAGCTTGCAGCTCGGCTCCGCTTTCCATCTGCAACCGAGAAGCTGGATATCCGCGTGTGACATCACGCGCGGACGAACGCAACTGCCTAACAACATAGAAAGGAAACGAAATGTTTTTTGAAATGGCTCAGTTCGAGATTAAGCCTGGGACGGAATCCGCCTTCGAACACGGCGTCTCTGTAGCAACTCCGCTTTTTCAGCGTGCACGCGGGTGCCGTGGCATGCAGCTCTTGAGGTCGGTTGAGCAGCCTTCACACTACACCCTGATGGTGACTTGGGAGACCGTAGAGGACCACACAGTGCATTTCAGGGGATCGAAAGACTTTGAAGAGTGGCGGCGGCTTGTGGGTGAATATTTCGCCATCGCTCCACAGGTAGGACATGTGCACGTTGCCGTGGCTGGTTTCTGAGAATTTATCCAAATCCATGTTACGACCGAGGGCACGGCGCAGGCTGTGCCCTTTGCTCATGCGGCTTCGATCGCTGCCGCGCACTCTGGGTCATCGTTCTTTACGTGGTTCACGCGTGGGCTGACGCGATAGCGGCGCATGGACGAGGCGGGATATGGCTTGAGCAGCGGCTGTAACTCTGCCACGTTGCTGAAGCCTGGGTCGAGCCAGATGTCATAGGCATCCGGCGGAAGGATCACCGGCATGCGATCATGAACATCCCGCATCAATTCGTTTGGCGTAGTCGTCAGGATCGAACAGCTCTCAATGACCGGCCCCTGCGGGCTCTTCCAACGATCCCATATCCCGGCGAAGGCAAAGACGGAATCCGTGGCCAGGGTAAAGCAGAAAGGAAGCTTCTGTTTCCCGTCGAGCTTCCACTCGTAGAACCCATCGGCGGGAATAAGGCAGCGTCGCAAGCGAAGTGGCTCACGGAAAGACGGCAAGGTTCCGACGGTCTCCGAACGTGCATTGATCATCTTGTAGCCGATCCTGGGATCGTTCGTCCCGTAGGGGATCAGTCCCCAGCGCATCTGTGAGAGTAGGCGCACGGGCTGCGCCCGATCCTGACGGATGGCAAGTATCTCCTGACCGGGAGCGACGTTGTAGCGTGGGCCCCATTCCGGAGCATCCGAGGCGCTTTGGGCGTCGAATGCTTCTTCGAGAATCTCTTTTTTACGCGCGACGCGGAATCGGCCACACATGCGTAAGAGTATAACTGCGAATCGCTTCGAAGCCTTGGTGGCCACCTACTTGGCACAGCCGGGGGTTGCGCTCACGTGTTTGCGCTGAATCGCGATATAATCCTAGCGTGCCTAAGTATTCGATAGTTGTTCCTTTTCACAACGAGCAGGAGAGTGTGACCGAGCTCTACGACCGCCTGAAGGCGGTGATGGAGCAGGTTGGCGAAAGCTTTGAGCTGGTCTTTGTCGACGACGGCTCGCGCGATGCCACGTTCAAGCTGTTGGGGCAGATTGCCGCCGTGGATAGCCGCGTGGTGGTAGTAAAGCTGCGCCGCAACTTTGGGCAGACCTCAGCGCTGGCCGCCGGCTTCGATCATGCACAGGGAGATTTTGTCATCGCCATGGACGGCGATTTGCAGCACGATCCGGCAGAGATTCCGAAGTTTGTGGCAAAGCTTAACGAGGGCTACGACATCGTCAGCGGATGGCGAGAGAAGCGTGTCGACAACCTATGGCTTCGCCGGATTCCTTCGCGCTGCGCCAACTGGGCAATGTCCAAGCTGAGCGGCGTGGATCTGCACGATTTCGGCACCACCTACAAGGCCTATACCCGCGAGCTGATCGAAGACATTCCGCTATATGGCGAAGGACTGCACCGCTTCATCCCGGCGCTGGCGTCGTGGTATGGCGCGAAGATGTGCGAGGTGCCCATCGTCAACATTGAACGCGAGGGCGGAACATCGCACTATGGGATTTCGCGTACGATCCGCGTGTTTTTCGATCTGATCACCATCCGCTTCCTGCTCAAGTACATGATGCGCCCGCTGCACTTCTTTGGCGGCATCGGTATGACGGGCATTGGAACCGGGATGTTGGTTGCGCTATGGATGGTGGTTGAAAAAGTATTCCGCAACGTGAATGTGATGGACGCGCACGGGCCACTGCTTGTCTTTGGAGCGGTTATGTTGGTGGCAGGCGTGCAGATGCTCGCGCTGGGATTGCTCGGCGAACTGCAGGTGCGTCACTTCCATGAGCCGCACTCCGGGCAGCCGTACCGGGTCGCCAAGGTAATCCGCAGCGAGACGGGCGAGGAGAGCGAAATTCACGGGTAGTTGCAAAGAAAGTCTGAGCCCAGCCTGCCTTCGCGGCAGGCTTTTCTATTGTTGTGGTGCAGTGGGTCGGAGAGAGATAGAATACCGGGTTTGGTGAAGGGTGCAGGCCTTTTGAAACACGAAGTTGAAGGACTGGAGTTTCCTATGAGCGAAGCAATCCATACCGAATTGCGTTTGGCCCAGCGCATGTCGCGGCTGGGCACGGAGACGGCGTTTGAGGTGCTGGCCAAGGCGAAGGCCCTGGAAGCGCAGGGGCATGACATTGTGCACCTTGAGATCGGCGAGCCAGACTTCGATACGCCGCCCAACATTGTGGATGCCGCGGTGGATGCCCTGCATAAAGGGTTCACCCATTACGGTCCGAGTGCGGGGCTACCCGATCTGCGCAAGGCGATTGCGGACGAAGTGGGCGCAAGGCGCAGGACAAAGGTATCTCCGGACGAAGTGGTGGTAGTTCCTGGCGGCAAGCCGATCATCTTCTTTACGCTGCTGGCGCTGGCGGAAGAAGGCGATGAGGTGATTTACCCGAATCCCGGCTTTCCGATTTATGAGTCGATGATCAACTTTCTTGGAGCGAAAGCGGTTCCTATCCGGCTTCGCGAGGAGATGGATTTCCGCCTCGACACCAAGGAACTCAAGAGCCTGATCAACGAGCGCACCAAGCTCATCATCCTGAACTCGCCACAGAATCCTACCGGCGGAGTGATGACGAAGCAGGATGTGGAAGAGATTGCGGCCATGATCGCGGAACGCAATGTGATGGTGCTGAGCGATGAGATTTATGCGCGCCTCATCTTTGAGGGAGAGCATCACTCGCTGTTCAGCTATAACGATCTGCGTGACCGCGTGATCCTGCTCGACGGCTTCAGCAAGACCTGGGCGATGACCGGCTGGCGGATGGGGTATGGCGTAATGCGCGTTGATCTGGCGCAGCACATTTCGCGGCTGATGACGAATTCGAACTCTTGCACCGCCAGCTTTACGCAGATGGCGGGGATTGAAGCCATTTGCGGGCCACAGAGTTCCGTGGAGGCGATGAAAGCTGAATTCAAGAAACGCCGCGACTACTTTGCCGAGCGCATCAATCGCATTCAAGGTTTCAACTGCCGCGTACCCAAGGGAGCGTTCTATATGTTCCCTAACATCACCGGCACGGGATGGAAGTCCAAGCCGTTGGCGGATGCGCTGCTGGACGAGGCGGGAGTTGCCGTGCTTTCGGGCACCGCGTTTGGCTCCTATGGCGAGGGATACCTGCGCTTTTCAATTGCCAATTCGTTGGAGAATATCGGCAAGGCACTGGATCGCATAGAGGCTTGGGTAGCGAAGAACGTCCCAATGAAAATGTAACCACGGTGATACCCGCGGCGTGGTGGCCGAGCGGCATTTCCGTCTGCGATACTATGCATCGAGCTCTGGAGGGAGCGGCGATTTTGACCTGGGACATTTTGACCTGGGACAATAAGTTGTGAACGACGAAATAATCCAGCCTACTTTGACCGGAAAGATCGTTGCGCTCCAGCCCCTCCGAAAAGAACATAGGCCGGGGCTTCTGGAAGCAGCGGCAGACGGCCAGTTGTGGAACATGACGCTGACTGTCGTTCCTGGACCCGCGAGCATTGACAACTACATCGACGCCGCATTGACAGGTCAACAGGCCGGGACTGTAATGCCCTTTGTGATCGTCAAGCGCGATACAGGCACGATCGTCGGCAGCACACGCTTCTGGAAGATCGATCGGGCGAATAGAAAGATGGAGATTGGGCACACCTGGTTGAGTGCTTCAGTGCAGCGTTCAGGCGTGAATACGGAAGCGAAGTACCTTCTTTTGACTCATGCGTTCGAGGTGATGAAAGCTGTGCGAGTGCAGTTCACTACGGACGAACTGAACGAAAGATCGAGGGTGGCGATTTTGCGCATCGGCGCAAAGCAAGAAGGAATAGTTCGACACGAACGAATTATGCCAGACGGCCGGAAACGCAACTCCGTGCGTTTTAGCATTATTGATTCCGAGTGGCCGGAGGTGAAGCTAACGTTGCAGCGGAAGATGACAGGATACGAATTTCAAGGCGGACCTGATGGAGGACGGCTATGAGATGGCTTATGGGCGCGGCGATGTTACTCTGTACCGGATCGTTGTGGGCGCAATCCTTGGGAGATGTAGCCCGCGAGCAGCGCAAGGACAACGACCAACCCAAGGCTACGCACGTTTATACCAATGCCGATGTGACTTCGCCGGGCGGGGCGGCGAGTAAGCCGCAGAAACCAGCGCAGGGAACGCCTCAGGCGAAGGCTACCGCGCCACCGAAGGTTTTGCCGAAGAAGGAACTGGACCCGGTTCATCAGCGTCGCGTCGCCGAATTGAACCAGCGTGTGCAGCTTCTGGCTAGCGACATGCTGGACCTCCAGACGCGCATAACCGCGTTGGACCGGTCCTCCAAGTATGGTGATCCCGACCGAGCTCAGAAGAACCAGGAGATGAAACAACTCACGGACAGCCTTGGTGCGAAGGGAAAGGAGTTGGCCGGCGTTCGCGACGAACTGCTGGAAGAAAACGAGCGCGCCCGCAAGTCGGAGATCGTGAACAAGGTAGATGTTGTGAAATAGGAAGAAATGGGAATTAAGCGCCAAGCAGGGCAAAGGCAACGATCGTATTACCAGGTTCGATAGCTCGCTCCAACTCGCGATTCAGAGTGGACTCAAGCTTCTCACCTTCCAAGGGTACTTCAGCGGCGGCAATTTCCTCAGGACTGGTATTGGTGAAACATAGTTCGCACACACCCAGTCCACCTTCGGTCCGCACCGGAGGTCCGAAGACACGGCAAGTCATCGGGCGATGCGAGTAGAGATCGCAGGTCAGGGTTACGGGATCGAGTGCGGGGCAGGGCTCGTCATTGGCAAACTCCTCAAAGATGTCCTCTGCATCGGCCGAGTCATCGAGGATTCCAGTCTCCACGTCGCCGGGAAAATCATTGACAGTTCGTTCCAGCGATTCGACGGCGCGCTGCAATACGCGCTGTGCGCGCTCCGGATCGCGATCGGCAAGTTCGTTGAGTCCGCGCTGCAAACGCAGGGCGTCCAGACGGTTGATGGCGAAGACCCCGATGCAACATTGGGCGCAGCCGGGACGGCACGCGATGTGCGAGCCACCACGCTGATTGGCGCGCTCCAGCCAATTGTCCAGAATATGCAGTAACTCACCATCGCGCCTCTGAAGCTCGGCTTCGGCCCGGGGCGGGGCGGTAACAGCGGACTGGGAAGAGTGCGATTTCATTCGGTTTATTGATGTACTGCGGCGCTCTCCACCAGCGAACGCAGCAGCTTCATTCCATCCTTCATGCCGAGTAGGTCTTCACTGGCGCGCTCCGGATGTGGCATCATCCCGAGAACGTTGCGGCCTTCGTTGCAAATGCCAGCAATGTTTTCGAGTGAGCCATTGGGGTTTGCCTCTGCAGTGATCTGTCCCTGCGGAGTCGCGTAGCGGAAGATTACCTGCTCGCGCTGGTTCAACTGCAACAGCGTGGATTCATCGCAGAAGAAATTGCCATCTCCATGCCCGATGGGGATTTCCAGCACGTCGCCTTTAGTCAGCCCCTGAGTGAATGGAGTGGAACAGCTCTCCACGCGCAGGTGAACCGGCTTGCAAATATACTTCAGGGTCTTATTGCGGAGCAGAACTCCGGGCAGCATGTGGGCTTCGCAGAGAATCTGGAAACCGTTGCAGATACCAATGACTAGGCCGCCCGAGTCGGCAAATCGCTTGACCGATTGCATGATGGGAGAGAACCGCGCGATGGCACCGGTGCGCAAGTAGTCGCCATAGGAGAATCCTCCTGGCACGACGATGACGTCGGAGCCTTCAAGGTCGTGCGAGTCATGCCAGAGCAGGGTCGCGGGCTGCCCGCAGACTTCCTTGAACGCCCAATAGGCATCGTGGTCGCAATTACTTCCGGGAAATATGATGACGCCAAACTTCATCTCACGCTCACCAATCCGGCTGGATTAATCACAGTGTAGCATTGGTTTAAGAGGGATTGAGATAAGGATTATGCACTTTCAGTATCATGCGAAGCTGACCTTGGGGGCATTGCGGCGATGGCTGATCGCACAGGTCTATGACTCGCTGCTGGTCAGCGGCCTTTGGCTGGGGGTACTAATTTGGCTCAAGGTGCCATGGGCGCCGCTCTGGGCGCTGCTGGCAGGGGCTTTGCAATTCATTCCGCACTTTGGCCCGCTGGTGGCGCTGTTTGGCCCGGCGCTGGCTATGCTGTTTAGCGGTGCGCCACTGACGCGGTGGTTTTACTTTCTTGGTGCGTATGCGGTGATCGCGCTGCTGGACAGTCTTGTGATTCAGCCATACCTGATGCGGCGGGAGAATCGCGTGCCTATTTGGGCGTCAGTGCTGGCGCCGATTCTGCTTGGCATTGTGCTGCCGTTTTGGGGAGTGTTGTTCGCGCCACCATTGCTGGCCGTTGTTTATGCGTATCGCGGGGCTCCGAAGACGAAGGACACGCGGCGAGGCGAGCAGCGCTTCGATGGCGGGAGCGAAGGGATCATTTTGCCTCCGGAGAATGGGGCTGGGAAAGATGCATAAGCGGCTGTGACTTGAGTCATAGACGCGATTGGCCGCGGCGTCTAGGTTTGAGATATGGAAATTCCGCAGGACAAAAAGAGTTCGATGGAAGATTGCGCGGGAGTTGAGGAATGGCCGCGCGGGCGGGGAAGATTGTCCTGCGGGAGCACGGTCTGCTTGCACTGCCATAAAGGGTGCGGAGTGGCGATGGCAGCCTATTTAAGCGGGCTTGACGAGGATCAGGAGATTAGGGAAGAGGATTTGTAGAGAGCCATTCCCGGCAAAATGCGGTTTTGCGCAGCGACCGAAGGCAACGGCCACGATTGACGATTCCGATAATCGTTTCGATGGCGGAAGTGGCGGGATGGTATATGGTTGCGCGGAATTCAAAATGGATTAACTTCTGTGCTAAGGGTTTATTACATGTAGTAACCCATTGGTACATAGGTACATTCCGGAGTGAGTAGCAGTTTGTTGCCCTGAATTCCACATTCGCGCCAGGGAAATATTTCCAAGTATCCTCAAGAGAAGCGGCTTGTCGTGAGTCACCCCACGTAAGCACCCGTGCGGTTGAGGAAACCTGCTTCCTTCGCTTCTCGAGGGAGTGCGAGCGCAGCCCTCCGACCGCTCGAATCCACAAGCGCCGCTAGCTGTTGGACGATTCCATGCAGTGTCTGCGACTGTGCGTTTAGCTCTTCTCCGGCCGAAGCGCTTTCCTCAGCCGCAGACGCAGTTTTCTGGGTGACCTGTTCCATCTGAGAGATACCCTTCGCAATCTGATCCAAGCCTTTCGACTGCTCCTGGCTTCCTAGGCTCACTTCCTCCACCAACTCCGATACCTTGCTGACTTCTTCCGTTATCGCACCGATCGCCTTCGTCACTTCGGCCAGCTTTGTGCTGCCTTCATGCGAGCTGGAGATCGATTCCTCGATTAGACCGGCTGTGTCCTTCGCCGCCTGGGAGCAACGTTGCGCCAGATTCCGTACTTCATCTGCCACTACGGCAAAGCCCATGCCACTCTCGCCCGCGCGGGCGGCTTCCACCGCAGCATTCAGCGCCAGGATGTTGGTTTGGAAGGCAATCTCGTCGATCGTCTTGATGATCTTCGAAATCTTTTCGCTGGAAGTGTTGATGTGTTGCATGGAAGCAACCATTTCCTCCAACTTCCGGTTGCCCTCGCCAATGCGATGTGTGGTGGAAACCATGAGGTTCGCAATTGCCTTGGAGCTGTCGGCATTGCGGCTGGCCATGGTGTTGATCTCTTCGGTCGACGCTGAAGTCTCTTCGAGCGAGGCGGCTTGCTCCGAGGCACCCTGTGCCAAGGCCTCCGACGAGGAAGCGACCTGCGAAGCAGCCGAGGCTACTTGAGCGGCTCCGTTCGCCAATTCTGCCGTAACCGCCCTGAGTTGCTTGTTGAGGGAGCGAACCAGGATGAAGGCGGCAAGGATTCCCGAACCAAAGCCAATCACCACGGCGAGCAGTGCGATGATGACCGAGTTGCCAAGTCTCAAACTAGCCGAGCCAGTACCGCGTAGAGCCAGGCCTGTGCCTCTTTCTTCGCACTCCTTTGCGGAATCTATCATCTGCCCGCCGAGTGAGGCCCATTCATTCAGGAGGTCCTTGAATCCAGCGCTTTGATTCCTCCCCTCCTGAACGGAAGCAATGATTTTCTGCAGCACCGGTTCGTACGCTTGAACATGGCTGCCGACTTCTCGCACTGCTGGTCGCAGATCGGAGAGATTTGGATCCTTATCCACATTGTTGGTCAGTTCCGAGAGCAGTCTCTGCGCAGTTCGATAGTGCTCCCAGCCCAGTTGCAAGGAACCATCTTTCTGAACCGTCACGTAGTAAATGAAATTAATACGCGCGGTAAGGATCTCGCGCTGAAACTCCCCCGCCAATTGGGACGCCGCCATATCCGAGTGTACGGCCACGCTCAAGTGACGATTCAGTTCATTGGACGCCCGGTTCATCGTGAAGAACAAGAATGCTGTGCCGAGCGCCGCACCAGCAAGTACAAGCGTGACCGTAGCGGTGATTCTTGTAGAAATAGACCAACGATTCATGATTTCTCCTAATTCGAGGCTTCAGTGCGTATCCGCCACGGAACACATCTGTTGGAGCTGTTCAGAAAAAATTTCAATGCTTCAGTCATGCGATAACCAACGTGCGCTTGCCTCAGAATGAATTCTCATGAATCAGAGCTTTTGAAACGCCTCATCCAGTTCTTCCGATGTCAGAATGGGCTTTCTCTTGGCTATCCAAGGAGTGCGTATCGGCAGAATCAGTAGAAAACATCAGGGAACCTTTATGACACCCCCTTCGTTCTTATCGAGGGCCCCTGCCACCCGGAGTTCGGTTAGGTGGCGAGGAGGCGGCGGAGGGTGGCGACTAGTTGAGAGCTGGCGAAAGGCTTCTGAAGGTAAGCGATGTGGGTGGATGGGAGATGTTGCATCACGCTGACCTCTTCGCTGTAGCCGGAGATGAGGACGACGGGGAGTTGCGGGGCGAGCTGGCGAAGGCGTTTGGTTAGCTCGATGCCACCGAGCTTGGGCATAACGATGTCCGTTACGATGACGTGATAGTGACCGTTAGCGAAGGCCGTAAGTGCCTCCTCACCGTTGGATACGGAGTCGACGGAAAAGCCAGCCAGATTGAGTGCGTTGGTGAGGTGCTTGTTGACGATGGGATCGTCCTCGGCGAGAAGGATGCGGAAAACTTCGTTGACTTCGGTTGAGAGAACGGAGCTGACGGCGGGCTGCGCGGCGGCGATAGGGAGAAAGATGCGGAAGGTGGTGCCTTGTCCGAGAGTGGATTCACACTCGATGTGGCCTTTGCTCTGACTGATGATGCCGTGAACGGTGGAGAGTCCGAGGCCGGTGGCGAGGCTGGTGTTTTTGGTGGAGAAGAAAGGTTCGAAGATGCGCTGCAGGGTTGCTTCGTTCATGCCCACGCCAGTGTCGGCGACGGTGAGGAGGGTGCAAGTTGCAGCGGGATTGAACGGGTTGAGAGCGGAACCGATGGAGCAAGTGGCGGTGGAGATTTGCAGGCGTCCGCCCCGGGGCATGGCGTTGCGTGCATTGTCGGCGAGGTGCATGAGGACAAGAGTGAGCTGCTGAGGATCGACGAAGACGTGGTCGATGGTCTCATCTAGGTTGAGGTCAATGGAGACATCGACGCCAACGGCGCGGGTAAGCATGGAGAGAGCTCTGCGGACGCATTCGTTGAGGTTGACGACCGAGGGCTGAAGGACCTGGCGGCGGCTGAAAGCGAGAAGCTGACGGGTGATCTCAGCGGCGCGCTCGGTTTGCTGCATGATGTCGAGGAGCTTGGATTCGATGGCCGGGGCGAGCTGGTATCGCAGGGCGAGCTCGCAGGAGAGGCTGATGGACTGGGTAATGTTGTTGAAGTCGTGAGCGACTCCACCGGCGAGGCGTCCGACGGCCTCCATGCGATGTGAGTGGCTGAGGCGCTCCTCTAGCTCGCGCTGGCGAGTGATGTCGAGAATGTATCCCTGAATGTGCCGGTGACCGGTTTCGGCGTTGGAGCAGAGGTATCCGGAGATGGAGACACGGATGATTTCGCCAGTCTTCTTGCGCAGGAGGGTCTCGTAGTCGCGAGCGTTGCCGGTGGTGAGCAACTCAGCGAGGAAGCGATCGCGGTCGGCGGGTGCGATGCCAAGGTCAGCAATGCTGACGGAAGAGAACTCCTCAAATGAGTATCCGACGATGCGCAGGAGGGCGGGGTTGGCCTGCTCAAGGCAAGAGGTGGTGAGGTTGAAGCGATAGATTCCGAAGGGACACTCCTCGACCAGCGAGCGGTGAAGCTCCTCAGAGCGAACGAGCTTGAGGCGAGTTTCGCTCCAGGCAGATGCGTCAATGACAGACATGAGAGAGAGATGGCGGCGGCCACGGATGAACGGGGCAAGGCGGACCTCTACGGGAAAGGGAACGCCGGTGCTGGTGACGTGAGTCCACAGAGAATGCGAGGGCGTGTCGCGATCGACGTGGAGCGAGCTCTCAAGCGCGGAGGTATCACCGGCGGGGCGAAGGTCGCGGATGGTCATGGTGCGAAGCTCACGGCGGGAGTATCCGTAGCGGGCAAGGGCAGCGTCATTGGCCTCGAAGATGCGCAGCGAGCGGCTGTCGTAGAGAAACATGGGCACGGGATTGCCGCTGAAGAGAAAAGTGCAGAGATCGGAATGAGCGCGCGAAGGTGACATAAGTTGCTACCTATAAAGAGGAACGGACGATGGGGGGCTAAAGTGAAGAGAAAAAAGGCGAAGGGACGTTAAGATTCTGCAAACGAGATGGAAAGTGGAAGGGGAAAATCGTGTGTTGGTTGAAGTGCCTCTGGAGCTGAGTTCCATATTTCAACGGGGCTGGGGTCCTTCACTTCGTTCAGGATGACACTTCAAAAAACAAAAGCAAAGGCAAGCAAAAACAAAAGCAAAGGCAAGCAAAAACAAAAGCAAAATTAAGAACAAAGGCGAAGAACAAAGGCAAAGAACAAAGGCAAAAGAACAAAGCAGAGCTTGATGTCAAGAGATGGGTCAGGAGCGGGGGGAAGGAGTGTTGCGCATCTGCTGGAGCAGGGCGGGAAGGTTGGCGGCGGCTGAGGGAGAGCCTCCGAAGCGGGCGCGCTCGTAAGCAGAGGTGAAGCGGAGGACGGTTTCGCGGAGAGCCGGTTCGGGGATGGAGGCGGCGAATTCAGAGGGCGTCTGGGTGGGGGCGCGGGGATATCCGCGACGGGTGAGGTGGCGGGTCATGCGGAGATAGAAGATGGTGGCAGCCGAACGCGGCGAGGCGCTTGGAGATGCGGCCAGCCTGAGGTTGCGCAGATGTCGTATGGCAAAAGGCAGAGCAATAAACAATGCCAGGACAAGCAGGATAAGGGCGATGCGGAAGAGGCGTATGGGGTCGCTGGCGGCAGCGTTACGGACACGGCGCGCCATTTGCAACATGCGTTGGTACTGGTGGTGAGCCCACAGGCGGAAGTCGGTGACGCGGCTGCGGGTTTGCTGGATGCCGGCAACGGAGAGAGCCTGCTGGTGAGCGGCATCGTAGTTCACGATCCACTCGCGCCAGAACTCGCGGGCGGCGTCGAGGTAGAGCTGGGAGCGAGTCCAGAAGTTTGTGGGCAGAGCATCGCTGGCAGGAGTTGGATCGAAGGTCATCCAACCGGCGCCGGGAATGAAGGCTTCGACCCAGGAGTGAGCGTCACTGGCGCGGATGATGTAGGTGGAATTGACCTGATTAAACTGTCCGCCACGGAATCCGGTGATGACGCGAGAGGGAATGCCGACGGTTCGCAGGAGTATGGCCATGGATGAGGCGAAATACTCACAATGTCCGCGACGGCGGTGAAAGAGGAAGTCGGCAATGGGATCGGCGGGCGGCTCGGATGGAAGCTGCAAGGTATAGCCGAACTGGGTGGTGAGGTAATGCTCGATGGCAAAGGCGCGGAGATAAGGGGACGTTGAAGAGGTGGTGAGGCGGTGCGCCAGCTCGGGAATACGCGGATCGAGATGATCGGGGAGCTGGAGATAACGCAGGGGAAAGGTTTCCGGCAGCGTGGCGGGCAGGCGCTGGAGGGTTGTAGGCGAGGGAAGCGAAAGGTCTGAGACGCCTTCGTAGATGGTTACGACGTGCTGGCGGTCGAGGTTGTGAAAGGTTTGGTCGTCATCGACGCCGATTTCGCGGAATGGGCCGAAGAGAGCCTGGGCGGTTGGGATGGTGAAGATGACGGTGGTGTTAAGAGGCTCCATGAGGACGCGGTAGCGGAGAAGATCGGGCTGAGGACCACGGGCGAGGCGGAGTTGCTCGCTGCGCGTGAGCTGGACGGCTCGGGGAGAGAGCTCGAAGAGACGGCCATAGCCCTGGGAGAGAATATCGGCGTCGCGAAAGGGATGGGTCCAGCGATGGCCATCGAAGTTGGTGAGGACGGCGCCACGGAGGCGGAGCTGATGCTCTCCGGTGGAGTCGCCATTGATGTGAATGTGAGCAACGACGGAGGAGGATTGCTGGATGCGTCCGATCTCTCCGAGATTGACGGATTCAGAGAAGCCGGTGGAGATGGCGTCACTCTGGGCGTAGCGCGAGAGATAGCCTCCGGTGATGCGAGGCATGGCGAAAAAGAGAACGGCAGCAGCGGCAAGAATCGCGATGACCATGACTCCGGTGGTGCGGGCGAGCGAGCCGGAGAGCCGCTGCAGGGGAGAGATGGAACGGCGGCGGGTTCGGAGTCCGGGAATGGCGATCGAGGCCGTGTTGGGAGCGCGGAGGGAAGAGCGGCGAAGCTCCATGACCATGAAGCAGAAGACGGCGAGGATGACGAAGAGGGCAAATGCGGCGAGAAATGCGGAATCGACGGTGAGGATCGCGGCCGACAAGACCATGAGAAAAGAAAGCACGGCGAGATAAACGTAGTCGCGCTCGCGCTCAATGTTGAAGAGCTTGACGCACATGATGAACAGGACGAGGTGGACGGCGGGAGCTACGAAATCGCGGGCGGAGACGAAGAAGAAATCTACAAAGAAAAGGAGGAAGTAGACGACAGCCAGCCAGGCAGTGATGCGGGGCGGAATGGCGAAAGGACGGTCGCGAAAGAGCAAAAAAGCGCGCAGGACGAGAGCCGTGAGGACAAAGCCGATACTGACGAGATCGAGTTTTCCGGTGGCGGCCAGGGTGGCGAATCCGGTGACGATGAGAAGGAAGAGCGAGACTTGGAAGAGATGCTCGATCTCCGGCGGAGCGATGCGAAGGGCGGGGCGGGATGGAGTCGCCGAAGACATCCGGCCTTCAGTATAGAGCTTTAGAAGGGTGGAGCGGTGAGGGTGGGAGCCGGCGTGGGTTTCCACAATGGGGGAGATGAAGGATGAAATGGGACGTGGTAGTATCGAGTCTGGTCGGACATCGGTCTTACGCGATGAAACCCCGCCAATCCCGCCAGGTCCGGAAGGAAGCAACGGTAACGGGCCGTTTCATGCGCAGTGAGCTTCCGGTGTCCGGCTTTAATTTTTTGCGTTGAAGGCGTAGTAGCGAGCCTTGCCGGACAGTAAATCCCCTCCAGTTGCGATCCACGGAAATTTCCCAAGTTGAAATCTGATTTTTTGTGGGACTACTTTGTGGTCTCGCGTGCAGATCTGCTGATTGCTCAGGGCAGAATTGGGAGAAGCTTGTCTCACGGAGAGAACGTGATGCAGACAGAAGGCTTCCATGAGGCAGGGCGGAACTTGGCGGCGGAGGCGTTTGCGGCAGAGGGTGCGCTGAAGGATGGGCTCGACAGTCCCGGATGCGAGGAACTGGAAGAGCGGGATGGTGAATGGAGTAGCCTGCAGGAGAGCAGGGCTGTGCCGCAAGACAGGGCCATACGGGGGCTGGCGATGGCAGTTCCTATCTCACTGGCGATGTGGATGGTGATAGGGGCGCTGCTTTGGGCGCTGACGCGGTAAGGGGTGCCAGGATTTTGGAGTTCAAAGTTCCGAGTTGACGGCTGGATCAATATAGAATCGAAGAGCACGCGAGAGCCCCACATGGGCGCCGGTGGAAAAGCGGCCGATGTGGGGCATTGACTTGCTGATGGCAATTGGCGCGCTGGGCGATGGTGGCAACGGCTTAACGAAGGGTACGGGCCAACCTCGGTCCCTCCGGCCGCTGGCGCCAGGTGAGCGGTTTACATTCACGGCGCGGTGGGCGACAATTGGCACATTCTAGTAGTGGAGATTCTGGAGCTTGAATAAAAAGATACGTGCCAAAATCACGGCTTTAGGCACATTTGTACCTCCCCGGGTGCTCTCCAACGCAGACCTGGAAAAGTTGGTTTCGACGACCAACGAGTGGATCTTGGAGCGAACTGGGATTCGCGAACGGCACGTTGTTGAGCCGGGAGTGGCATGCAGCGATTTGGCGGTGTGTGCAGCCAGGGACTTGGCTGTGCGGCATAACGTGGACCTGAGTACGGTGGAAGCGATCATCGTGGGTACGGTGACGCCGGACATGGCGTATCCCTCGACGGCTTGCCTGGTGCAGAAGAAGCTGGCGATTCCGCAGGCGTGGGGTTTTGATATTTCAGCCGGGTGCTCGGGCTTCGTTTTCTCATTGACGACCGGAGTGAAGCTGGTGGAGAGCGGAGCACACAAGAAGGTGCTGGTGATCGGCGCGGATGTGAACTCATCGATGATCGACTACACGGACCGGACGACCTGCATTCTGTTTGGCGATGGCGCGGGTGCGGTGCTACTGGAGCCGGCAGAAGACGGTGAAGACGTTGGGTTTATCGACTACGTTCACCAGGTGGAGGGTTTTGGCGGGGACTACCTGTACCAGCCGGGCGGCGGAAGCTTGCATCCGGCGACGCACGAGACGGTGGACCAGCGGATGCATTACGTTCATCAGGATGGGCAGCAGGTGTTCAAGTATGCCGTGAAGAAAATGGCGGAAGTGACTGAGCGCGTGCTGGCAAAGACCGGAATGACGGGCGCGGACGTGGATTGCTTCATCTCTCACCAGGCGAACAAGCGGATCATTACGGCTACGGCTGACCGGCTGAAGATGCCGCGAGAAAAAGTCATTATCAACATTGAAGATTATGGGAACACGACGGCGGGGACAATTCCGCTGGCGATGATGACGGCGGTGGAGACGGGACGGCTGAAGAAAGGCAATACTCTGCTGATCGCATCGGTGGGCGCAGGATTTACCAGCGGGGCGTCGGTGCTGAAGTGGGCGTTCTAAAGAAGAACGATTGAGAGTGGAAGGTGCCTGCCGGTGGCGGGCATCTTTTTTGCTCGGAGAGCGGTTGTGGCCAAGGAGCTTTGCCCGATTAGACGCTTCTGCCCAAATGCTAAGCGAGCTGCGCCAGATTGAGATGGGTGGATACGTTACCTGTCCGACGGGAGCAATGCCAAATCCTCGGGATAACCTTGCCACAAGCCGACATATGAGGACTGATGTGCAACCTTAGCTTCTTGACAGAGCCGTAAATTGAGAATCACGTGATTCTCAATTTACAGCTAAAGCCGCTTCCAGCCCTTACTGCGTCTTTCCGCATACACCTGCCAATCGACGGGATCTCTCCCTTGGCCTTCGCGACTGAGGATATTCTCGCGGTTCAGAAAGTTGGTTAGGTGCAAGAACCACTCATGCAATATTCCCGCTTGCCCTTCAGGCAGTTGCTTTCCAGATCGACTTCCTGGAGTAATGACACCTCTGTCCAGCACAACAATGCGATCAATTAAATCGAGGTCGAGCCTCATTTCCTTGGCAACCGATTCGATTCGGGACCATTCATTCGAGAGCCACGTGGAAGAAACCAAATCTGATGAATACGCGAATACGCTATAGAGACACCGATATTCGTGCTTAGCATCTTCATTGCGCGAGGGGACAAAATGCCCCTTCTTGTAAGGCCTCAACCGTCTAATTGACTTCGCAGCAGTAAAACATTTCCGGAGTTCCTCAATATTCAAGGTTGACTTCACTTCAATGACCGCGAGCAGAGATTCCGCCGGCATGAGGAAAGGGTCTTCGGCTAAAGGGCAGTTCCGGATTCTGTCATAAACGATTAAGTCTAGCTGGGTCGTGTGGTTATCGAAGCAGTCAACAGCCTCGCCGCTGCATATGCCATAAGCATCAGGAAGGCGTGCGGCTAGAAACTTCCCAAGGGGGTTCTCCCGAGCAGTTCCCTTGAGAACGTTGTGGGAGAAGATTTTTGCTGACTCCCATGCTGACCATAGATCCTTCTCTGCCTTGATCATGATTGCAGAGACGGCCTTGCTTCTTTCACGAACACCTCTGATCATTGCGCATTTACCTCGAAGGGCTGTACCTGACTAGCCAAAAATGTTGACTACGATGGACACTACAATCTCGGACTTGCGAAGGATTCTGCAGGACCAGAGTGGACGATAACACTAGGTGGCCCCGGTCCCTCGCAGTTGGGGACCGGGGAGACGCTGAAAGCTTCAGTCGAAAGAATATTACTCCTCGAAAACGCCGCATGGTCTTGCATCGCTACACATGCGATTGTTCGGCGACTCGGAAGTGACCTGCAAGTACCTGTTGCCTAATCGCCTAGCAACTCGCCATTTTGAGACCCAGAGTCAATCGGTCGCTGGCTGGAGTGCCTTAGAAGTCGCGCAGGAGATTTGGACGGTGCTGGGATTCCTCGTTTTGCTCGGAATGACAGCCTAAAACAAAAACTGCACAATTGACAGGTTGGCTGTATTGACAGGGCTAAGCGGGCGAAAACATCGCCATGCGCTCACAATCCCGAGACGGCCCGCTAAGCTGGCCTGCTTGCGAAGAAAGTAGGGGTTTGCCGCAGTCAATTAGGCAAAGCCGGCCGAATGCGGAACATATGCGGTAGTGGTGGGTTTTAGAATTGGGACGGCGACTGCGGCCTGCGCACGCGTCGTGAATTCCTGTGAGGTGGAAAGAAAGATGAAGATCTCCCGAGTTATGGTTTTGGCAGGGATGGGGTGGGTGCTGGGGTGCGCGTTGACGATGAGCGCGGTGGCGCAGGGGCAGACGGCGGCTCCGCCTGCGGTAGAGACTGCTCCGGTTCCTCCTGTGCCGCCGGTTCCTCCTGCTCCTCCAACTCCTCCGGTTCCCCCGTCGGCAGATCAGGGGCAGGCAAGGCAGTGGGTGCCGCAGGGGATTGGGGCTCTGGGGGTGGGCGCGGTCTCGCGGACGGAGTTTTCGCTGGACCACTCGATGCTGGTGCTGGTCTCAAAGCTGGACAAGAACAACGAGGATCTGCGGCGGGTGATTGCGGGGGTGAATGGAGTTTCGGTGCGCAGCTATCGCTTTCCGGCGGGTGTGGCGATTGATCCGGCGATGATGGAGGGGATCAGGCAGGAGTTTCGCGAGGCGGGATGGATGCAGTTGATGGACAAGCACAAGGGCGATAACGGAGTGCAGACTGACTTTTGGGTTCATATGGATCAGTCGGCGGTGCGCGACGCAGCGGTGCTGCTGGTGGGAGCGAGGCAGGTGAACTTTATCTCGGCTTCGGGATCGGTGACGCCGCTGGATTTGCTGCGTCTGAGTGGTCACTTCGGGATTCCAAAGATGGATGGGGGAGCGGTGGTGGCGGCGCCGGGACGATAGCTGGGAGACGAATGAGCGGGCAGGGCCGGGCACAAGGTGTTAACCCATCCTAAACTCGCAAAAGGCGTGAGTTTAAGGATGCTGGACTGAATCTCGAAAGATACAGCGACAACACCACAGCGTTCGGATACGTGGGAGGATTGGAGCTTGGAACGCGCTTCGCGCGGCTTGAATAGAACCCATCTTAGCTTGCCAAAAGAGGCGGGCTAAGATGGGGCACCTGCAACTGGTAGTGCGTTCATTGGAAGTTGTAGTATGCTGAATTCACTCAACACCCCTTACAACTCAATTCAAGAAGAGAGAGGTATCTATGGACTCGACTACCCCGTTGTTTGATCGCAGGCTAGCCTACGGAATATTCCGGCTCACTATGGGAGTGAATATGGTGATCCACGGAGCGGGCAGGATCTTTGGCCCGGGAGCCGGAGGGTTTGCCACGGCAATGGAAAAGGGATTCACCACTACGATCCTGCCCTACGGGCTCGTTCACAACTTTCTTTGGTTCTTGCCATTCGCGGAGGCCATTCTGGGCCTGTTGATTATGGTTGGATTGCTAACCAGATGGGGATTGGCGCTGGGCGGATTGCTGATGACAGTGCTCGTGATTGGAACGTCTCTGCGTAGCGACTGGAACACGGTATTTCTTCAGATGTTCTACGTGTTTCTCTATTACCTGCTGCTCGCAAAGATCGGAGAGAACTACTTCTCTCTCGACACGCTGTTTGGGAAGAAAAGCGAAGCATAAGAACCAGATCAATCGAGAGCGAAAACAACCTTGCACGTACAGAACCCCTGATCCGAAAAATCAGGGGTTTTGACGTTGAGGAGGACGGGTGGAAGCTTGCCGTTTCAATAGATGGGTATCTGCACCAGGCGGTTCCGCGGAAGTCTAGCGATTGGCCGAAGTGCCTCTGGGGCCGGGTGTTATATTTCAACGTCGATGGGATTCCTCGCTACGCTTCGGAATGACACCTCAGAGGCAACAGCAACCGCAACGACAAGGGCAACCGCAACGACAACAGCAACCGCAACCTCAGCAACCGCAACGATAGCAGCAACAACAACACCGAACTGCGTAGGCTCTGGAGCCGGTCTGGCGTTCCTGTTTTGAAGCCGGGATCAGGTCAGGTGGAAGAAGCGGAGGAAGTTTTCGAGGGCGAGTGATCCAGCGGCCTCAGGTGTGAGGGAGCGAAGCTGGGCGAAGTGGCGAGTGGTTTCGACGACGTAGGCGGGCTCGTTGCGTTTGCCGCGATAGGGGATGGGAGCGAGGTAGGGGCAATCGGTTTCGAGGAAGAAGCGGTCGAGCGGGACCATGGCGGCTGCGTCGCGGATGTTCTGAGCTTTGGGGTAGGTGAGGTTTCCGGCGAAGGAGAGGATGAAGCCGAGATCGAGCGAGGCGTGAGCTTGGGCGAGGTCTCCGGTGAAGCAGTGCATGACGCCGCCGAGGGCGGTTGCGGCCCAGTGCTCGCGGAGGATGGCGAGAAGGTCGTCCCAGGCGTTGGAGCTGTTTTGGCTGGGGCGGCAGTGGATGAGGATGGGAAGACGGACGGAGGCAGCGAGTTCGAGTTGCTGGCGGAAGGCCTGCAATTGGACATCGCGCGGGGAGTGGTCGTAGTGGTAGTCGAGACCGATTTCGCCGATGGCGATGACGCGAGGGTGGGCGGCCAGTTGGCGCATGGCGTCGAGATGCGCAGGGGTGAGGAGTCGAGCCTCGTGGGGATGGACGCCGATGGAGGCGTAGATCCAAGGGTAGCGCTCGGCAAAGGGGATGGCGCAGGCGATGTCGTCGGGACCGTCACCATTGCCGATGGCAAGGAGGGCGCGGATTCCGGCGTCGTAGGCGCGCTGGATGGTGGCTTCGCGATCGGAGGCGAACTGAGAGCCGTCGAGATGGGCGTGGGAGTCGAGGAACATGGGGAAATTATAGGGGATTGACGGATTGGGGAATTGACGATTGACGATTGAACGTCAAAGGCAAAAGGCCCAGCATTAATCGCGAAGCCGCAGGAAGAGTTTCGCTCCGCTCAACGTGACACCTCAAGGACAAGATCAAAGGCAAGGTCAAAGGCCCCACCCTAACCGAAAAACCCGGTTAGGATGGGGCACCCTCGTGTGTGTTGCCGATGCGTGAGGCTTACTTCAAGCGCGAGCCGTTGGGGACTTCTTCGAGGAAGCTGGCGAGAGCGGGCGTGCCTTCTTCTCCGAAAGAGGCGGCGACGATCATGCCTTGGGACTCGATGCCGCGAAGTTTGCGAGGGGCTAGGTTGGCAACGATGACGACCTTGCGTCCCACCAGTGTTTCAGGAGCGTAAGCCTTGGCAATGCCAGCGACGATCTGACGGACTTCCGAGCCGATGTCGACGGTGAGGCGAAGGAGTTTGTCGGCCTTCTCAACCTTTTCGGCGGTGAGGACGGTGCCGACACGGAGATCGACCTTGACGAAGTCGTCGATGACGATTTGCGGGGCGATAGCAGGCGCTCCGGCTGCTGGTGCGGGTGCGGAGTTGCCGGCGGCCGATGTGGCAGTGCTGGGAGCGGTAGTCGTGGCGGCGTTCGCAGGGACAGGGGCGACGGCGGTGGTGGTTCCGTTGGCGGAGTCGGTGGAGTTTTTACGATCTTCTTCCATCTGTTGCATCCTTTCAATCGCGCTCTTGTCGGCGCGTGGAAAAACGGCCTCGATACGGCCGAGGCGAGTGCCAATGTTCAACTGTCCCCAACGCAAGGTGGTGAGACTGGTTTTGGCAATGTCGCTGAGACCAAGCTGAGTGAAGATCTTGGCGGTGGAGTCAGGGATGATGGGATGGGCGAGGACGGTGATGATGCGCAAGGCCTCGGCTGAGGTGTAGAGAATGGTGGCGAGGCGGGAGCGCGAATCGCGATCCTCTTTTTCGGCGACGGCCCAGGGTTGCTGCTCCACGATGTACTTGTCGACGGCGCTGAGCAGAGACCAGAGCGCTTCGAGGGCGCGTGAAAACTGGTATGCCTCGAAGAGACGGTTGAATTCAACTATGGTCTGCTCGGCAAAGCGGGTGATGGCAGCCTCGGCGGGAGTATGGGCGAGGGTGGCGCTGGGATAAGGAATCTCTCCTTGGAAGTAACGCTGAATCATGGAGAGAGTGCGGCTGGCAAGATTGCCGAGGCCGTTGGCGAGATCGCTGTTGTAGCGCTGCACGAGAGCGTCGAAGGAGAAGGAACCATCCTGTCCGAAGACGATTTCGCGGAAGAGGAAGTAACGCAGAGCATCGGCGCCGAGAACTTCGAGGATGGTTTCGCTGCGCACGATATTGCCGCGCGACTTGGACATCTTGCTCTCTTCAAAGAGCAGCCAGCCGTGAGCTACGATCTGCTGAGGCAAGGGGAGACCGGCGGCCAGTAGGAACGCGGGCCAATAGACGCAGTGGAAGCGGACGATCTCCTTGCCGATCATGTGGACGTTGGCAGGCCAGTAATGCTGGTAGCGCTGCTGATCGGCGGCATCGGGCGATCCGAAGCCAACGGCTGTGGCGTAGTTGCAAAGCGCGTCGAGCCAGACGTAGATGACGTGAGCGGGATCGCCGGGGACGGGAATGCCCCAGGAGAAAGTGGTGCGCGAGATGGAAAGATCTTTGAGCCCGCCTTTCACGAAGGAGATGACTTCGTTGCGGCGGGTTTCGGGATAGATGAGATTGGGATTCTCCTGATAGAGCTTGAGCAGGGGCTCGGCCATCTCAGAGAGCTTGAAGAAGTAGTTCTCCTCCTGAACGGTTTCGGTGATGCGTCCGCAGACGGGGCAGGGCGTGCCGGGAGTGTTGTCGTCGGCGTAGAGCTCGTCGAAGACGCAATATTGGCCGGTGTAGGAGCCCTTGTAGATGTATCCGCGCTCCTGGAGCAGGGTGAACATGGCCTGCACGCCGCGCTTGTGCATGGGACTGGTGGTGCGGATGAACTGATCGTAGCTGATGCCCATGCGGTCCCAGAGAGCGCGGAATTCTCCGCTGACCTGGTCGGTGAGCTGCTGAGGCGTTTTGCCGAGGGCGGCAGCGGAGCGCTCAATCTTCTGACCATGCTCGTCGGTTCCGGTGAGGAAGAGCGTGTCGTGGCCCAACATGCGATGGCGGCGGGCGATGGCGTCGCAGACGACGGTGGTGTAAGTGTGGCCGATGTGAGGCCGCGCGTTAACGTAGTAAATCGGCGTAGTGATGAAAAACTTTTCTTGCTCGCTCATACGAATCTCTCGATCAGGACGAAAAACTTTTGGAGGCGCGGCCGGAAACAGGCGGCGCAAGAGGGTTGGATGACTCGTTGCTGGTGGCCGGTGGCGTCTGGCCGGGTAACGCGTTGCTGCTGGCCGGTGGCGCAGGGTTGGGTAACGTTTCGCTTCCAGCCGCGGGCGCGTGGTAGAGGCGCGAGGCTTCTTGCAGAACAGTTTTAAGAGGCACTCCGTTGGCTTCGGCGATTTTGCGGCAGTCCTCGAATTCAGGAGCGCAGTTTACAACCTCTCCCTGCAGGAGGCCGAGCTTAACCCGGATTGGACCCCAGGGGGATTCGACGGTGACGTGCTTACGGTCGAGAATGCGGCGCTGCTCCTGGCGCATGCGTACGCCCAGGGTAGTGGTTTCGGTAAGCAGGATGCGTGAGAGCAGTTCGGCGTGGGCAGGCGAGGCCAGCACGGTGAAGATGAGACCGGGACGGCCTTTCTTCATCTGCACGGGAACGGCAAAGGCATCGAGAGCTCCGGCGGTGAGCAGCTTTTGCTGCACGTAGGAGAAGAGCTGAGGGTTCATGTCGTCGAGATTGGCTTCGAGGACGGTGATGAGGTCGGCGGGAGCAGGGCCTAGATCCCACATTTGCGCCGGTGAGGCTGGCGCAGATGTGGGCCACCCGGGCATTGCAGATGCGGGGCAACCGTCCTTTGCGGAGAGCTGGACGGATTCACCCACGGAGAGGCGGACCAGGTTGGGAGTGCCGGGGAAGTCGCGGGCTCCGGCACCGTAGCCGGTGGCAGAAAGAGTGACGGGCGGAAGCGGCTGGAAGCTGACTTGAAGGGCGCGCAGGATGGCCGCTCCGGTCGGGGTGAGCAATTCCTTCTTGATGCCGGAGGAAAAGACGGGCGCGCCGCGAAGAAGTTCGGCGGTGGCAGGTGCGGGGACGGGTAGGACTCCGTGGGCGCAGCGGACAGTGCCGCTGCCGACGTTTAGAGCGGAGCAGTACCAGACATCGACGGCTAGGTGCTCGGCGGCAAGGGCGGAGCAGACGATGTCCACGATGGCATCTTCGGAGCCGACCTCGTGGAAGTGGATGGACTCGGCATCGCGATTGTGAATCTTGCCTTCGGCTTGGGCGAGAAGTTCGAATGTGCGCAGGGCAAAGGCCTGAGCAGTGGCGCTGATGGGCGCGTGGGAGATGATCTGGCGGATCTCTGGGAGTCCGCGATGAGTGTGAGGCGCGTGGGCCTCGGGCTGATGAGCGTGCGCGGGATCATGCGCATGGCTATGTTCGTGCTCGTGGCCGTGCACATGAGAATGGCTCGGCTCATCGTGCGCGTGCTCGCCGTGGTCATGGGAATGGGCGTGATCGTGTGAATGCTCGCCATGCTCATGCGAGTGATCGTGGGTATGAGCGTCCGACGGCGCGGACTCCAGAGGCTGCTCTGAGTGGCCGTGGATGAGGACATCGATTTTGGTGGCGGCGATTCCGGCGCGATCCACGCGAGAAGATACCAGCTCGGCATGGAGCCCGAGGGCGGCGGCGACGGCTTGCAGTTTCTCCAGAGGAACACCGGCGTCTACGGCGGCGGCGAGAAACATGTCTCCACTGATTCCGGAGAAACAATCCAGGTAGGCTATGCGCATTGCGAGTCCGAGGGGCGTTGGCCCGAAGTTCAAGTATAGGAGGCGTGAGGGATTGGAGCAAACGGAAGAGAAGGTTTCAAAGGTTCAAGGTTAGGATCTAAAGACAAGTGCAGGGGCAAGGGCAAAGTCAACAACCCCGCCCTAGCCCAACTGCAGGGGCATCCTGCAGTTTACGGTTCAGCTCTGGCCCTGATCCCTTACAATCGTATTTTGACCATACATCGCGCGGGCTTGAGAGAGTCGGCCGCTAGCAAGGAATCCAACTGTGTATCTTTTATTGCAGAACCGCTTAGTTGCGCATGTGCGCGCCTTCCTGAAGAAAAAATACAACATCGACTTGGCCAATATTGTGGTGGAGCAGCCGCCGAAGATCGAGCTGGGTGAGTTCGCGTTGCCGGTTTCGTTCGAGCTGGCGCGAGTGCTGCGCAAGGCTCCGCGAAAGATAGCCGACGAAATTGTGGCGGAGATGGAGCTGCCGGAGGGGTTCGCGAAGTTTGAAGTGGCGGGAGCGGGGTACATCAACGCACGGCTGGACAGGACCCGGGCGGCGGAGCTGATGACGGGCGGGGACGACGAACAGGAGCAAGAGCAAGGTCAACTACCCCACCCTAGCCAACAACTGGCTAGGATGGGGCACCCGGCAGGCGCTCGGCGTGGCAAAGTTTTGGTGGAGCACACGTCGATCAATCCGAACAAGGCCGCGCATATTGGGCACTTGAGGAACTCGATTCTGGGGGACACGCTGGTACGGCTGCTGCGGGCGGCAGGGTACAAGGTGGATGTACAGAACTACATCGACAACACGGGCGTGCAGGTGGCCGATGTGGTGGTGGGATTTGAGCGGATGGCGAAAAAATCGCGGGCAGAGATTGAGGCGCTGATTGCGGGCGCTGAGGGAAGGTTTGACTACTACTGCTGGGATTTGTATGCGCGGGTTTCGCAGTGGTACGAGGAGGACAAGGCGAATCTGCAGGCGCGGAGGGATACGCTGCATTTGCTGGAGGTGGGCGGCAACGAGACGGCGGAGATTGCGCAGGAGATCTCGATGGCCGTGCTGAAACGGCATTTGGAGACGATGCAGCGGCTGGATATCGAGTATGACTTTCTGCCGCAGGAGAGCGACATTCTGCATTTGCACTTCTGGGCGAAGGCGTTTGAGCTGCTGAAGCAGAGTGGGGTTCTTTACTTCGAAGAGGAAGGGAAAAACAAAGGGTGCTGGGTGATGACGCGTCCGGGAAGTGCGAAGGATGCGGAGGCGGGTACGCAGGAAGCCGAAGCTGGGCCGGATGAAGACGCGAAGGTGATTGTGCGGTCGAATGGAACGGTGGGGTACGTGGGCAAGGACATTGCGTATCACATGTGGAAGTTTGGGCTGCTAGGACTGGACTTTGGCTACCGCAAATTTTATGAGTACGCGGATGGAAGGGCAGTTTGGATCTCGTGCGACCCGAAGGACTCCGAGGCAGGAGCTCCGCATTTTGGCGGAGTGGATGCGATTTACAACGTGATCGACGCGCGGCAGAGCGATCCGCAGGAGACGGTGAAGCAGGCGATCTTGCTGATGGGACACGAGGCGGAAGCGGCGCGGTATACACACTTCAGCTATGAGATGGTGGCGCTGACGCCGCGCTGCGCGATGGAGCTGGGTTATGCGGTGAGCGAAGAGGATCAGCAGCGGAGCTATATCGAAGTTTCAGGACGCAAGGGATTTGGGGTGAAGGCGGACGATCTGCTGGACAAGCTGATTGAGGCCGCGAAGAGCGAAGTGGACGCGCGGCACGAGGAGCTGAGCGACGAGGAGCGGAGAGAGATTGCAACGCAGATTGCGATTGGAGCGCTGCGCTACTTCATGCTGAAGTTTACGAAGCAGTCGGTGATTGCGTTTGACTTTCGCGAGGCGCTGTCGTTCGAGGGCGAGACTGGTCCGTATGTGCAGTATGCGGTGGTACGGGCGACAAATATCTTCCGCAAGGCGGGAGTGGCTCCGGAAGAGGCACTGAAAACTAAGATTGCGGCGGATGCATTCGAGGGGAACGACGATTTGTGGTCGCTTTGGCTGACGGCCGGGCAGACGGCAAAGATGATTGAGCAATGCATTGCGACGACCGAACCGGCAGCGGCAGCAAAACATGCGTTCCAGTTGGCGCAACAGTTCAACAACTTCTACCACAGGCATCACATTTTGACGGAAGCGGACGAGAACCGGAAGTCTCTGCTGCTGGCGACGGCGGCGGTGGTGAGACGAGAGCTGATGGCGACGATGGCGGTGATGGGGATTCCGGCTCCGGCGGTGATGTAAGGGCGGAATGTGAAGGTGATCCAGAGGCAGGAGCAGTAGGACGGGGTCATTTTACCGGGGAGAATTGGAAGGTGAAGAGCGGCTGCGGGTGAGGGCTTGAAGATGGCCCTTACTTGCAGCCGCCGAGTTAGATATCTCGCGGATCGACGCGCATCCAGAAGCGAACACGACAGCGAGTGCAGCGGAACGGGACTTTTTCAGTTAAGCGAGTACGAAGGAATTCGAAAAAGTTCTTACGATGAGAGCGGTATGCCGAGGTCTTTCCACAGGAGGGACACTCATGCGCACCTTTATGGTGGTACAGATCATCTGATTGTTCTTCCGGCAAGACGAGTGCTCCAGACACTCACAACAACAACAAAATAGATGAGTAAATTAGGATAAATAATTTTGTAACCATCACTATGCTAACGCTCTGGAGCCGATCAGTAAAGATTTCGGTCAAGACTGCGGGGCTGGATTTCTGAATCCAGCCCCGCGTAATTTGTCGTGGATCTTATCGGGAATGAAGGGGTTGGAAGGTTCGGGCGAAGTCGACCAGGGAGCGGACGGCGACGCCACTGGGGCCTTTCGGCATCCAGGCCTTGTTCTCCTCCAGCCATGCAGTTCCGGCGATGTCGAGGTGAATCCAAGGAGTGTCGTCAACAAATTCCTTGAGGAACATGGCAGCGGTGATGGCTCCGCCCCAACGGCCCCCGGTGTTCTTGATGTCGGCGATGTCAGAGCGAATGTGGTCAAAGTAGTCCTGATCGACGGGCATGCGCCACATTTTCTCTCCGGTGCGGATGGTGGAGGCGTCGAAGTCGGCGGCGAAATCCTCGTTGTTCGTGAAGACGCCCACGTTGTGGTAGCCGAGAGCGACGACGACGGCGCCGGTGAGGGTGGCGGCATCGATGAGGTGAGTGGCTCCGAGTTCGCGGGCGTAACAGAGCCCGTCGGCGAGAACCAGGCGGCCTTCGGCATCGGTGTTGATGACTTCGATGGACTTGCCGTTCATGGCGAACTGAACGTCTCCGGGATTTTGAGCCTTACCGCTGGGCATGTTTTCCGCACAACAGAGGATGGCGATGACACGCACGTTGGGCTTGAGCTGTGCGATGGCGCTCATGGCTCCGATCATGGTGGCAGCGCCACACATGTCGTACTTCATCTTTTCCATGTTGTCGGCGGGTTTGATGCTGATGCCACCGGAGTCAAAGGTGATTCCCTTGCCGACGAGTCCGAGGACGGGTGAGGCGGGCGCGTCCTTGGGTTCGTAGCGCATGACAACGAGGCGCGGCTCTTCGTCCGAGCCCTGGGCGACGCTGAGGAAGGCTCCCATCTTGAGTTCCTTGAGGACGTCGGGGCCGTAGACCTCGCAGGATAGGCCGACCTCTTCGCACATGGCGCGGGCGCGCTCGGCAAGGATGGTGGGGGTCATAAAGTTGCTGGGTTCCAGGGCGAGAGTGCGGGTGAGGTTCTGCGACTCGGCGAGGATGGCACCCTCGGCGATGGCCTGGTAGGTCGCACCGGCATCGGCGTTGGCAGGGATGGCGAGGGTCACATCCGTGAGCTGCTGATCCTTGCGTTCGCTGTGGTAGGTATCGACGTCGAAGTCGCCGAGGACGATGCCTTCGACGGCGGACTGAGCGGCGCCGGGAGTTTCGAGCAGCTCAGGCAACAGAAGGGCCAGGGACTTGATGTTTTTGGTCTTGGCGACGCGGGCAGCAGCTCCGGCGAGCTTGCGCAGTTCGGTGGTACAGAGTTTGTCGCGCTTGCCGGCACCGAGGAAGAGGACGCGCTGGGCAGAGACTCCCGTGGGTGAAAAGAGCCAGACGGTCTCGGCAAACTTGCCGGTGAGGTCGGCGGCGGCAATGAGCGGAGCAGCCAGGGCCTGGAGAGCCGGATCGGTAGCGAGCAGCTCAGGTGCAGGGGTTTTGTCGCCAGTGTCGGCGACGAGGATGACCAGCAAAGGGGTTTCGATGGCCGAGGGAGCAGACTGCGCGATTGCGATCTTCATGCGGACCTCTCTGTATCAGATAGTAAAGGAGCGGCTTCCGGTTCAGGAATTCTGGTTTTCAGTTCAGGATTTACGGCTGCGGGCAATGGCGTCGCGGGCTTCCTTGTCGGCAGTGCGGCGGCGCTCGGTCTCGCGCTTATCCCAGAGTTGTTTGCCCTTGGCGACGGCAATTTCGATTTTGACCCGGCCATTCTTGAAGTACATCCGGGTAGGGATGAGGGTGAGTCCCTTTTGTTGAACGGCGGCGTGAAGCTTGAGAAGCTGAGCCCGATGGACAAGGAGTTTGCGGGTGCGCTGGGTATCGTGATTGAACTGCGCACCGGGGGCATAGACGCCAATGTGGGCATTCAGGAGAAAAAGTTCGCCGTCCTTTACCAATCCGTAGGAGTCCTTGAGGTTAGCCTGGCCAGCGCGAATGGATTTGACCTCGGTTCCGCGCAGGGCGATGCCGGCTTCGTAACGCTCAAGGAGAAAGAAATCATGGGAGGCTGCGCGGTTGACGGAAGCGTCACGCTCACCGCTGGCGACTGGGTCGCGCTTAACGTTCTTCGGCTTGTTCTGTTGCGTCGGTTGTGGCTGAGTTCGTGCCATGCTGGGGTTCCCGCGGCGGAGTTGAATGATTGAAGGTTCGAAGCGCACTTGCGCGTTGTTGCGAATTGTTAATCCTAGCACACCGGGAAGGTTCAGCTCGCAGGAAGGTGAGAGGACGCGATGCTATAATCGGCCCGTTGAAGAGTTCCGTGCGCCTGCTTGCGCGGGCTACCTTAAAGGGGCCATGCCCGCGTGGAAAATCCCCTTTCTACAAGGATTGCGATGAAACGGTTCCATTGCGGTTGCCTGGTTCTTCTGATCGCCCTGATTGCCACACTTCCGGCCCATGCTGACAAGGCAGGATCACTGTACTCCAAGGGACAGCAGGCCGAGGCGCGGCAGAACTACGAAGAGGCCTACCAGTATTTCAAGCAGGCCTACGATCTCCATCCTGAGAATACGGAATACCGCTCGTCGTTCGAACGCACGAAGTTCCTGGCGGGGGCGGCGCATGTGCATCGCGGGCAGCTATTGCGCGACGACGGCAAACTGAGCGAGGCATTGAAGGAATTCCAACAGGCGGCGATGATCGACTCCTCAAGCGGAATTGCCCAGCAGGAGATCAAACGCACGCAGCAGATGATCGAGAAGGCACAGCACCCGGCGGCACCGACCTCACGAGCGCCGCATGAAGGGCTGAGCGAGTCGGCGGCAAGCATAGCGGGGCCGGTACAACTGGCCCCGATTTCACAGACGCCACTGACGCTGAAGCTGAACGAGAACTCGCACAAGGTGTACGAGGCGATCGGGAGCCTGGCCGGTATTAATGTGTTGTTCGATCCGGACTACACGCCGCGACAGATTCACATTGAGCTGAACGGAGTTTCGCTGGAACAAGCGCTACAGATTGTAGCCCTGGAGTCGCATACCTTCTGGCGTACGGTGACGCCGAACACGATCTACGTTGCGCAGGATACTCAGCAGAAGCGTACGGAAATCGAATCGCAGGTATTGCGCACGTTTTATCTGAACAATTTTTCGACGGTTAGCGAATTGCAGGACGTGGCCAACCTGATCCGCACGATTCTGAAAGTGGAGCGGGTGCAGCAGTTTCCGGCGCAGAACGCAATTGTGATGCGCGGTACGCCGGACCAGGTGGCACTGGCGGAGTTGCTGATTAGCAACCTGGACAAGGCCAAGCCCGAGGTGGTGGTGGATGTAGTGGTGATGCAGGTGAGCAAGACCAAGCTGAAACAGCTTGGCATCCAGTATCCGTTCCAGGGCGGCACGACCAATCCCAGTATCACATTCCAGAGTCCTACGACGACGGCCTCGACGACGAGCACCACGTCGAGTACCAGCAGCAGTACCACCTCAGGGTTGACGTTGAACAGCCTTGCCAACCTGAATGCAACGGATTTCGCGGTTTCGATTCCATCATCGAACGTGGCGTTCCTGATGAGCGACAGCAATACGAAGGTGTTGCAGAGGCCGCAGTTGCGCTCAGTGGATGGTCAGAAGGCGACGCTGAAGATCGGCGAGCGGGTGCCGATTGCGGTGGGCACGTCGAGCTCGACGCTGACCGCGACGGCGCTGACGCAGACCCAGTTCCAGTATCAGGATGTGGGCGTGAACATCGAAATGACGCCGCACATCCATACAAACGGCGATGTTGGCATGAAGATTTCGCTGGAAGTTTCAGACATCGACAGCTATGACACGATTGGCGGGTTGACGGAGCCGGTGATTGGACAGCGCAAGATCGACCACGAGATCCGCTTGCGCGACGGCGAGGTAAGCCTGATCGGCGGCATGATGGAGCACGACGACGTAGCGAACATGAGCGGGCTGCCGTGGCTCTCACAGATTCCGGTGCTGAAGTATCTATTTGGGCAAGGGCAGAAGTCGAAGACCGACAATGAGACGGTGTTTGCCCTGATTCCGCATATCGTGCGCCGTCTGGATTTGGACGATCTGAACATTAGTCCGGTGGACATTGGAACGCAGAACGTGGTGGAGGTGCGGCACGTGGCGAAGGCTGCGGTGCCGGCTGCTCCGGCAGCCACGGTGCCGAGCAGTGCGCCAAGTCCGGCTTCCTCGGTGAATCCCGGGAATTCAGGCACGATGAATATGGCAGGAAGCAGAGGCGCTTCGATGCCTCCGGCTGGAAATACGACTCCGGCACCGACGGCTGGACTAGGGCCAGTGCTGAGCCTGGACCCGCCGATGGTGAACCAGGCGGCGGGAGCGACATTTGCGCTGAGTGTGATTCTGAATGGCGGACAGAATGTGTTCAGCGTTCCGGTGCAGATCCACTACGATCCGAAGGTGCTGCAGTTTATCAATGTTTCGAACGCAGGGGCGCTGTCCAAGGATGGGGCGGCGGTGGCACTGGTGCATCGTGACGATACAGACAACGGAGTGATAACGGTTTCGATGATGAGGCCGCCGGGGTCGAACGGGATTACGCCCATGGGGCCGCTGTTTACCATGACGTTTGTGGCTAAGGCGGCGGGGCAAGCATCGGTGCTGGTGGACAAGACGGTGCTGCGAGATCCGAACATGGGGGTGGTGAACGCCAGCGGCTCGCAAGCCATCGTAACTGTGCGGTAGGAGAAGATGGACGGAGTGAAAAAGAAGCGGCAATCCGGCATGACGCTGGTCGAACTGGTGGTGGCCATTGCGATCATGGCAATTCTTGCGACCGGAGTGCTGCCGATCTCGCGCAACGTGGTGAAGCGCGAGCGGGAGAAAGAGCTGCGGGCGGCACTGTGGCAGATGCGCGACGCGATCGACCGCTACAAGGATGCGGCGGACCGGGGGTTGTTCCAGATCAAACTGGATAGCAACGGATATCCTCCAACGCTCGACGACCTGGTGAAGGGCGTGGACGTGAACGGAAAGAAGATCAAGTTTTTGCGCCGGATTCCGATGGACCCGATGACGCACACAACGGAGTGGGGAATGCGCTCGATGCAGGACGACCCGACATCGGATTCCTGGGGCGGGCAATCAGTGTTTGACGTGTTTACGAAATCAAATGGCACGGCGCTGGATGGCACGAAATACTCGGACTGGTAAGCGACGCGAATGATTCGGAAGCGTGCAAAATTCGGCAGGAGAGACGCAGGTTTCACGATGATCGAGATGATCATTGTGATTGCGATCATCTCCATCCTGGCATCGATAGCAGCGATGAACTACCAGCACTCGGTGTGGCGGGCGAGAGAGGCGGTGCTGCGTAACGACCTGTTCACGATGCGCAGCAGCATCGACCAGTACACGCTGGATAAGCAGAAGGCTCCGCAGTCGCTGGAGGACCTGGTTTCGGCAGGCTACATCAAGAGTATTCCGAAGGACCCGATCACAAATTCAAGCAGCACCTGGGTGACTGAGCAGGAGGACTCGCTGATGGCGATTGACCAGACAGACCCGGGCATTGTGGACGTGCACAGCGGGGCGAGTGGGGCTTCGTCGGAGGGAACGCCGTATAGCACGTGGTGAGGGACAGTTAAGGTTTCAAAAAGTTGAGGCAGGCCCAGCGGCCTGCCTCATTTGCTGCGTGCGAGAGCAAATTACCATTTGGCGCGTTCGTATTGCTTGGGCCACGGTGTGTTCTGCTTGAGGACGTGTGCGGCGCGAAGAGGCCAGTAGGGGTCGCGGAGAAGTTCGCGGGCGAGGAGGACGAGGTCGGCTTGTCCGGTGGCGATGATGTGCTGGGCCTGCTCGGGCGAGGTGATCATGCCGACGGCGCCGGTGAGGATTCCTGCTTCGCGGCGGATGCGCTCGGCAAAAGCAGTTTGATAGCCGGGGCCGAGAGGAATCTTGGCCGAGGGGACGATGCCCCCGGAGGATGAGTCGATGAGATCGACTCCGAGAGGCTTGACCTGCTTGGCGAGGGCGACGGAATCCTCGATGGTCCAGCCACCCTCGGTCCAGTCCGAAGAGGAGATGCGGAGCCACAAGGGAAGGCGTTCTGGCCAGACGTTGCGGACGGCGGAGATGATTTCGCGCAGGAGGCGGGTGCGATTCTCAAATGTGCCGCCGTACTGATCGGTGCGGGTATTGACCAGCGGCGAGAGGAACTGGTGGACGAGGTATCCGTGCGCGCCGTGGATTTCGATGAGTTGGAAGCCGGCTTCGAGGCTGCGGCGAGCGCCGTCGGCAAAGGCGGTGGTGACGCGCGCTATACCCTCGGGAGTGAGCGCCTCAGGCTGAATGGATTCCGGGGTGAAGCCGCGCGAGGTGGAGGAATAGATGGGGCGCCAGCCGCCTTCGGAGACAGGCACGGACTGGCCGGGCTTGAGCCAGGGAACCGAGGTCGAGGCTTTGAAGCCGGCGTGGGCGAGCTGGGTTCCGGCTACGGCTCCGTGGTGGTTGAGGAAGTGGACGATGTGCGCAAGTTTTTCGAGGTGCGCATCCTTCCAGATGCCGAGGTCTCCGGGACTGATGCGGCCTTCGGGCAGGACGGCGATAGCTTCGGTGAGGACGGCACCTGCTCCGCCGACGGCGCGAGAGCCGAGATGGACGAGATGCCAGTCATTGGCGAAGCCGTCTTCACAGGAGTACTCGCACATGGGGGAGACGGCGATTCGATTGCGGAAAGTAATATCGCGGATTTGGAGTGAGTCGAACAGGTTCATAGGGTATGGATGATAGCAGAGAGGGATTCGGTGCATGGGAGCGGGCGCGACAGCTTGGCTTCAGGCGATCGTTCAACCGCAATCGCTCTCCTGCGGCACCATGAACATATCTCCAGAGACCAACCCACTCAAGCCGAAAGAGGGCTTGAATGGGCACCGAATTCTTACTTCTGTGCGGAGTTGTTGGTGGTGTCCATGGTGGATTCGCAGTGGACGCTCTTGGAGGGCTTCAGCAGATACTTCATATCGGCGGTGTACCACTTGTGATGCACGAGGCCCTGGATGGCGGGGATGAGCTGATTCTGCTCCCACTGGCCGCCAACGGGGGGCGTGGTGAAGGTTACGGCTTTGGGTGAGCTGACAAAGGTTGCGCTGTTCTCGATGCTATAGGTGTGGTGACGTTTGATGCGGATGTCGAAGATGCGGCCTTCGTTGCGATGCGGGTCGGTGAAGACGATGAGGTAGACATATTTGTCGCCAAGAGTGGTTTTGGTGTCCTCATGGAAGGCGATGTTGAGCTCGGGAGCGTGAATGATTTCGGGGGTGAGCCAGTCGCGTGAGTCGGTGACGAGACAGTGGGCGGCCTCACGGGCAAGCGCAGGAGGCTGATTCTGAGCACAGAGCGGAAGGCTAAGACAGGCGAGTAACAAGGAAAACGACATGCATCGATTCATGGATTGGGTCCGCGGCCTAGTTGGGCGAAACAAGTTATTGTTGCAC
Organism: uncultured Acidobacteriaceae bacterium; assembly: GCA_964559875.1. Classification (GTDB taxonomy): domain Bacteria; phylum Acidobacteriota; class Terriglobia; order Terriglobales; family Acidobacteriaceae; genus TOLSYN. The sequence continues at coordinate 32,880 of CAZLJQ010000024.1, read as the reverse complement.
GATGCAGGGGAGTGCAGGAAGAGCAAGGGCGGCAGCGACGGCTTATCGGCTGCTCAATGTCTTAGATCCGGCCGGTGTTGCTCAAGGAGGGCAAGGCCCGAGGGTGTGACCCGGACGACAGAGCGCCCATTGAGTTCCTCCCGGATGACCAGGCCGCGATCATTCGCATCTTCCCAGACCGGGAGCCGGGGACATGAGGTGCGCCAAGCATCCATGACCTCTTGGTAGGTGCGGGGGCGAACGGCGAGCGATTCGAGGAGATCGAGGATCAGACTCTCTACAACTGTGTCTTCCATGGTTCTCCCTTCACGTCCCAATTATAATCGGGTCATCTACCATGGGGAGGTACCACTTGCTGAGGCGACTTGTAGTCTCGATGAAGCTGTCTGTAGTTGTGATGGCCCTGTTTGTGTCCACCGCACACGCGAGTGATCTCACCTTTATTGCGGACGCCACCAATAGCGGGAACGGCGAGAAGTATAAGGCCTACATTGATCTATCCACCAAACACCTGGAAGGCGCCTACGAGACGGTTAGGCTGGTATCCGTCTATGAGAAACCGATCAGTGCGGCAGGGTATGCCGGGGTGAAATCGATGGTCAACACGTTTCAGATCGACTGCCTCCGCAATGTAAAACGCGTCACCTACATCGGATTCCTGAATTCCGAGGGGAAGGTGATCGTTGACGAAAAGTATCCGGACGCTCCAGACGAGGCTTTCGGCGAGGGCACAGTGGATCGGAAGATCCAGCCTTATCTCTGCGCCCACTGATGTAGTTCGCAGAGCTTTCATCTCCGCGATTCCTGCCGGAAACAGGGAAATCTAGGTTAATGGATGGACGGCGAGGAATTTGCCGGCCACGGCGGCTGCGTGTTCGCAGAGTTCGCGGTCGGCAGGGCCGAAGGCGGCGGAAAAGTGGCTGTCTATGTCCAGCTCTCCGACGACCTTGCCGGAGACGAAGACTGGGACAACGATTTCAGACTTGGTTTCCAGCGAGCAGGCGAGGTAGCGAGGGTCCTGGTGAACGTCATCGACGATGACGGTTTTGCCTGTGGAAGCGGCGGCTCCGCAGATACCCTGGTTGAGGGAGATGCGGGTGTGAGGCGTCATGGAGCCGCGATAGGGTCCGAGGACGAGAACGGGTTCGACGCCGGGAAGCTCCTCCAACATGTAAAAGCCTACCCAGTTGTAGCGCAGGACGTTGTCATGAAAGAGCTGCACGATGGATTCGAGAAGATCGTTGGCGGAACGGGCAGAGGCGGCAAGCGCATCGAGCTTCTCGGTGAGCTGCGGGAGGGCAGGGACGGTCATGGAATCAGGCTCCGATCACAGGGAGAATGAAAATAATTCATTATGCCTGATGGGAGGGGGACGGAGGGAGAGATTTCATCGTTTGTCTTGGTTCACACATCGCCGAATGTGGGCGAATGTGGGCCCTCGGGCGTCATTATGGCGGGTTATTCTGCGCGGCGGTTGAATCGCTCCTCGGCATCCATGAATGCACGCTGTGAAGACTCGAGCTGGGTGTAGAGGCAGGCGCTGAGGTGCTTCAGGTCGAAGATGAGATGGCTCAGGTTGAGCGATAGCAAGTGCTCATGGATGACTTCGAAGATGGCTTGCTCCAAAATGCGCGCCTGGACGACCAGCAACGGGAGTGTGTATCCCTGCTGGTGCCGCTTATGCCCGCGAGTCTTCGCGCTTTGAATTACTTCCAATCTCACTTGTTCTGATTCGGGCGATTCCAATATTGCCGCGATCTCCTCAATGGCATGTGGGGTGAACTCAAGCCTCTGCTCTTCGGTGAGAGGAAGAGCGCCCAGGCCAGGATCGGCCTTCGTCTGATTAAGGACACGCTGGGCAATTTCGAATACGTTCTCGCGAAGAAGTTGAGAGACACGTTTGGTGGCCGAAGCCGTGCCAGGTCTGGGATTCCGTAGTTTCTGCTCGATGAGATTGATTAGAGCCGGGACGGCGGCAGGTTTGATGAGGTAATCATCGACCTGGCTACGGATGGCCTCCAGAGCGGAGTCAAAGCCCGGATATCCGGTGAGGATGAGAGTGATGCAGGTTGGCTGCGTCCGGCGCATGGCGCTGACGACGGTGAAGCCGTCGCCAGGGTGGCCGATGTTCAGGTCTGAAATAAGAACGTCGAAGTGGGCAGAGGTGATGAGAGCCAAGGCTTCATTCACCGTACCCACGGCGGTCACTTCATATCCGTAATGACGCAGGATTGCAGGCATTGTGAGAGTAAGGCTGGGCTCGTCATCCACGAGCAGAATCCGGACAGCTTGCTCTTGCGGCGGCAATTGCTCCTGCATCGGAACACACTTTCGAATACGTTTTGCGAAGAGAGAGCGTTCTGGTCAAGTGGCCTGCTGGGGGCGGCGCAACGCTCGTTACTCCTAAGAGGGCAGAAAGCGGCGGCTGAGTTGCCCGATGAAACATAGAACAGCGGCGAGCGGGCAACTCGCCACGCGCGGGGGTGGTGATAGCATTGGGAGTTGCGAATTCCTGATGGGGCGAACGATTGCGAATACTGTTTGTAGGGGATATTTTCGGGCGGCCAGGGCGGACGATTTTGCGTCAGTACCTGGCAGCGCTGGTGAAGGAACACGCGGTCGATCTCTGCATTGCCAATGGAGAGAATGCGGCGGGAGGGTTTGGGCTGACGCCGCAGATTGCGGAGGAGTTTTTTGATCTCGGCGTTGACGTGATTACCACGGGAAATCATGTTTGGGATAAGCGCGAACTGACGGAGTACTTCAACGCGGCGGTGGACGAACCGTACAGTCCGGCACGGAGGGTGCTGAGACCGGCAAACTATCCGGCGGGAACTCCGGGCGTGGGAGTGTACGAGGGGACGACGCGTGCGGGCATGGCTTATGCGGTGGTCAACCTGCAGGGGCGGGTGTTTATGGCGAACATTGACGACCCGTTCCGGGTGGCAGACAGGCTGCTGGAAAGGATCAAGGCCAAGGTGATCTTTGTGGACTTCCATGCGGAGGCGACGTCAGAGAAAGTGGCTCTGGGGTGGTATCTGGATGGGCGGGTGACGGCGTTGATTGGAACGCACACGCACATTCCGACGGCGGATGCGCGGGTGTTGCCGGGGGGAACGGCGTACCAGACGGATGTGGGGATGACAGGCCCCTATGACAGTGTGATTGGAGTGCAGAAAGAACAGATTCTGCAACGTTTCTTAACCAGCCTTCCGGCGAGATTCGAAGCGGCGACGCATGACGTGCGCTTTTCGGCGGCGCTGGTAGAGTGCGACGAAGAGACAGGCCGGGCTAAAAGCATCGAGCACATTATGGTGGACGAGCATGGCAAAGACGGAAGAGGAAAAGGCCGGTAAGAGAGCGAACGAAGACCGGGCGAGGGTGGGGGTGTCGGGTAACGCGGCTCCGCCGCTGTCGGTCGCGGACGCAAGGGGTAACTCGGCCCCGCCGCTGCCGGTCGCGGACGCAAGGGGTAACTCGGCTTCGCCGCTGTCGGCTGCCGGAGCAAAGGCCGCTGGCGCTGGTTTTGACTGGCGGAGCTTTGACGCTTATTTGTTCGATATTGATGGAACGCTGCTGAACTCGCGGGATGGGGTGCATTACGAGGCATTTATGCTGGCGATGCGCGAGATGTATGGGCGGCAGGTTGGGATGGATGGAGTTCCGGTGCAGGGAAGCACGGACCCGATTATTCTGCTGGCGGCGCTGGAGCGGGCAGGAGTGTGCGAGGCTGAGGGACGAGCAGGGCTGGATGAGGCGATGGCAAGGATGTGCGCGGAGGTTGAGGCGCGGGCCGATGAGCTGCGTCCGGAATTGTGCGGAGCGGTGCCGAGACTGCTGGCAGAGTTGCGGTCGGCGGGCAAGCTGCTGGGCGTGACCAGCGGCAATATAGAGAGAATTGGCTGGGCAAAATTGAAGGCGGCGGGTATCGGCGAATACTTTTCTTTTGGCTCGTTCAGTGATCGCAATGAGAGCCGGACGGAGATTTTCCGCTGGGGTGCGGAAGAAGCGAAACGGAGGCTGGGCGGTGAGGCACGAGTATGCTTTGTGGGTGACACTCCTGCGGACGTGGCTTCGGCGAAGGCTTGTGGCTTTCCGGTGATTGCGGTGGCGACGGGGATCTTCTCGACGATGGAGCTGGCGAAGGGCGAGCCTGAGATGTGTATTCCGGGTTGCGAAGCGCTGTGGGGCGATGCGCGATGAGTAAAATCCAGTAGGATTCGACATATGTTGCGAAGCGCTTTGCTGGCAGTTGCGCTGCTGATACCGGGCACGATGCAAGCCTGGCAGGACACGGCTGGCTCGTCGGGCCAGCAGACGGCGGCGCAGACTCCGGAGACGGGCGCGGGGCAAAGGGCGGTTGGTCGGCAGAGCTTCGCAGCCGGGTACGCGGCGACAGACGCCGCTCCGGCCGCGGGCGCTAGGGTTGAGGTTTGTTCCGACAGCGAAAGAGGATTTCCTCCTTGCGGTATCCCAAAGGCAGATAAGAGAAAGGCGAGAGCGCTCTACGAGCAGGGGCTGAAGCTGGCGCGGCGGCAGCAGTTCGATGAGGCGCTGATGAAGTTGAAGGCGGCGCGTGCAATTTCGCCGCTGGACGTGGTGTACCAGACGGTGGAGAAGGCTCTGGCCGAGAAGGTAGTGGCCACGGAGCTGACCAAGGGCAACCAGGCAATGCAGCAGGGAGACACAAAGGCTGCGCTGGAAATGTTCCGCCATGCGGTGGAGATTGACCCTTCGAACGAATACGCGGAACAGCGATTGCGCGACGTGCTGCCGGCTCCGGAGGAGTTTTCTCCGATGATGCTGCGCATGGGGATGGGCGAGACGCGGCTGCAGCCAAAAGAAGGGGTGCAGGACTTTGAATATCGCGGGCCGTCCACGGGCGCGTTGGAGAAGTTTGGCAGCATGTTTGGGATTTCAACCATTACCGACCAGTCGGGGGTGACGGCGCGCGATGTGCGCATCAAGCTGGACGGCGTGGACTGGGAGACGGGATCGCAGATTGTGCAACGGCTGTGCAAGGTGATGATGGTTCCGCTGAGCGAGCACCAGGTTCTGCTGGCCAACGACACGGAGGAAAATCGCAGGGACTTGACGCGGATGAGCCTGCGGACCTTCTACGCACAGGGCGGAAGCACACCGGCGGAGCTAACGGAGCTGGTGACGGCGCTGCGGGTGATGTTCGAGCTGCGATTCATTACACCGAATGCATCCGCGGGAACGATTGTGATTCGCGCGCCGCAGAGCACGCTGGATGCGGTGGCCCGCTTTCTGGACGACATTCGGGACGATGAGCCGTCGGTGATGCTGGAGGTGAAGGTCTTTGAGGTTTCCACGACTTTCAGCAAGGATCTAGGAACCTCGGTACCGAATGATTTCACGGTGTTCAACATTCCCAGCGAGTTGAACAGCCTGGTGAGCAGCAGTACGTATCAACAGATTGTGGCGGCACTGACGGCGAGCGGGCAGACGGTGAACGCCACGACGATTCTGGCGGCACTGCTGGCCTCGGCATCGTCGAGTTCGTCGGGCACGGCGAACCCGCTATCGCAGCCTTTTGGCGTATTTGGCGGAGGGCAGACGCTGACCGGAGTGACGGTGCCGACAACGTCTCTGCATTTTTCCAATACGAACTCAATCGCACGCTCGATGGATGACGTTTTGCTGCGGGCGGAACACGGCAAGGCCGCAACGATGAAAGTGGGCGAACGCTACCCGATTGTGAGCTCGACGTTTGCGGCGACCAGTGCAGCGAGTTCGCTGCTGGCGTCGATCGGACTGAGTTCGACGGCAAGCTCAACCACGGTTCCTACGCCGCAGTTTACCTATGAAGACCTTGGACTGGTGCTGAAAGCAATGCCGAAAGTTCAGGGAAAGCTGATCAGTCTGGATTACGAGTTGACGGTGCGCGCACTGGGGGCAACGCAGAGCAATGGACTGCCTCTGCTTACCAATCGCGAGGTGAAGGGAACGATCAGTACGGAGGACGGCGAGCAGGTGGTGATTGCCGGACTGCTGGATAAAGAGGAGACGGCTGCGATCAATGGAATTCCGGTGCTCTCGGCAATTCCAGTGCTGGGCAAGGCGTTCAGCGTGGAGACGAAGGAAAACGACGCCGATGAGCTGCTGATCGTGATGAGGCCAGTCATTACCTCCGGGCGGCGCAGGCAAGGCGTGTATGTGCCGGTTCCGATGAACGTGCCGAAGTAAGAAGTTTCCTGTGGCGAGGAAGTAAGGTCAACGGCGCGACGATTGCCGGTTGAATGGCCTGGAGCGGCGCGATAGCTTTGAGCAGTGCTGGGGTTCTTCACTTCGTTCCGAATGACACCGCTTTTTCTTTAATCAGCCTGTATTTCAATCACCCTGTTTCAGATCATCAAAATGACAACTTAAGAAATCTAGGGGACGGGTTCGACTTCGAGCTCAAGCTGATGGACGGCGACGACTCGGATGGCGGAGCCGGAGCGTAGAGGCTTGGTGGAGTGGGCATTCCAGAGTTCTCCGTGGACGAAGACCTTGCCGCTGGGAAGGAGGTCGGTGCAGGCGATGCCCTGCTCGCCGATGATTCCCTGCGAGCCGGTGATGACTTTGTTGCGGCGGGCACGGTAGGCGATGGACATGAGAAAGGCGGTGATGAGTCCAAAGGGAAGGCTGACGGCGAGAGCAACAATCAGCTTGACGCGCATTTCGGGGATGGGGCCATCGACGAGAAGCAGACCGCCGAGAGTGAGCGAGATGATGCCTCCGATGGTGAGGATGCCGTGGGAGACGAATTTGGCCTCAAGGGCAAAGAGGACAAATGCCAGAAGAATGAGGGCGAGCGAGGCGTAGCGGGTGGGCATCAGGTTGAGAGCGAAGACGGCGAGAAGGATAAAGATGACGCCGACGACGCCGGGGATGATGGCTCCGGGGTGGTTGAATTCGGCGTAGAGGGCGAGAGCTCCGACGGCGAGAACGAGGAAGGCGATGTTGGGGTCCATGAGCCAGTTGAGAACCTGCTGGCGCAGGGTGGGCGGAAGCTCTTCGACGGGCTGGTTGGCAAGGTGCAGGACTTGCGTGGAGCCGTCAAAGCGATGGATGGTGCGGCCATCGAGTTGGTGAAGCAGGTCGGCTTCGTCGCGGGCGGTGAGGTCGATGAGATGGAGATCGAGAGCTTCCTTCTCGGTCCAGGAGATGGACTGTCGGACGGCTTTTTCGGCCTCCTCGACGTTGCGTCCGCGGCGGGAGACGTAGGAGCGGAGGAAGGCTGCGGTATCGTTTTCAACCTTGGTCTTCATGACGTCGTCCATCTGTCCGCCACCGAGCGCGACGGGATGGGCTGCTCCGGTGTTGGTGCCGTTGGCCATGGCAGCAACGTCGGCAGACTCGAGGATGAAGAATCCGGCAGATGCGGCGCGGGCTCCGCTGGGAGCGACGAAGATGATGACGGGAACGGCGGAGGAGTCGATGCTGGTGACGATCTCGCGAGTGGAATCGAGCAGGCCGCCGGGGGTATCGATCTCGATGAGCAGAGCGGCAGCGTGACGCGACTGGGCCGCGCTGATGGCGCGGGAGATGCGCTCGGCGGCGATGGGCTGGATGGTTCCGTCGATGCGGAGGCGCAGGACTTGCGCAGCGGCCGGCAGGGCAGCGGCAAGTAGGAGAAACGCTGCAAGAAGTGGAAGAACGCGTTTCACAAGAGACCTCCGGTGGACACTAACTTATTGAAGGCAAGAGCAACTGCAAAAGCAAGGACACACCCGCAAGATCAAAGGCAAAAGCAAGAGCAAGGTTAACGGTGGCATACCCGTCGTCCGCCTCGATCCCACATTCGCCAAAAGAAGGCGAATATGGGCCACCCGGTCAGTAGCCGGGGAGTAGCAGGACACACGGCACAAATCTAACGCCGGGGAGGGTGCGGACGCAACGGCTAGGGCTCGGGAGCGCTGCTGGTGGCGGGAGCTTGAAGCGCGTCGAGTTCCTTGGCTAGAGCTTGGGCGTCGGGACTGGCGGGCTCGAGGGCGAGCGCGGCTTGCAGATTGACGCGGGCAGCAGCGGTGTCGTGATCGTGGAGGTTGGTGCGGGCGAGGACCAGGTAGGCCTCGGCAAGGGGCTCAAGGGCGAGTGCGGCGGCAGCCTGGCGGCGCGCTTCGGGAAATTTGTTTTGAAGCAGAAGGACGTGGGCAAGTCCGGCGAGGGCGGCGGCGTTGTCCGGCTCCTCGGAGATGGCTTCGCGGAACTGGCTTTCGGCCTCGCCGATGGTGCCGTTGGCGAGGAACTCGCGGGCACGCTCAAGGTGAAGCGAGGCGCGCTGCGAGGGCTTGGCTTTTCGAATGGAGGCGTCGATGGCGTTCTGCAGCTCGACGGCGAGTTGGCGGTAGGAGCTCTCGTCGTAATTGTTCTTGATGCGGGTGAGGGGAACGGTGAGTGGGAGATGCGGGACGGTGGCGATGGATGCGGCGAGGGACTCCTGGAACTGGCGGGCATCGGCGTCATTGGGACGGCGGCTGAGAGTCTCGCGGAGCTGGTGCTGAGCGCCGGTAATGTCTCCCTTGCGGTAGAGAGCCAGGGCAAGATTGAAGTGGTAGTCGGGATCGGAGGGATCGGCTTCGACGGCTTTCTGGAAGAACTCGGCGTCATCGTGACGGCCACGGCGGCTCTCGGCGACTCCGATATTGTTGAGCACCTCGGTGAGAGGGACGAGCTGGGCGGTTGCGCGGAATGCGGTGGAGGCGAGCTCGAAGTGCGCGAGATGGTAATCGCAGAGTCCAAGGAAGAAATTGGCTTCGCCGAAGGCGGGATCGCCGGAGGGAACCTTGGAAAACCAGAGCGCGGCCTGCTCGTAGGTGTGGGCGGCGAAGTAGGTTTTGGCAAGCAGCAGGATGGCCTGGGAATACTGCGGATCGCTGGCGATGGCAGACTTGAGGTAACGAATCTTTTCAGCGCTGACGCTGGAGACAACGCCGCGAATGAAGCTCTCAAAGGCATCGAGCCGGATGGCGGGAGCGCTTCGCAGGAAGGTCTGGCGCGGCTCGGAGAAGTTGGGGCGGAGCTGGTGAAGGACATCCCAGGCGAGCGCGGTCTGGATGGCGATGAGATCGTTCAATGGACCGCTTTCGACCAGATCGGGCGAGAGGTGCAGGGCCTTCATATCCAGAACCTGGGCGCGGGTGGTGAAGGTTTGGCCATCGAAGGAATAACTGCCAAGCAGGATGTAATCGGCGTCGAGCTGGGTGGCGATGCGGTAGAGAGTGGCTCGGGAGGCATGGAGATTGACGGGAATCCCCATGCGGTCAAAGGCGTACTGGCGGTCGTCTCGGCTGATAAGGAAGAGCGACTGGGTGTTGAGGCGCTGTCCGAGGACCTCGGGGAAGGCTTCGCCAATCCACTCCAGGCCGGGCTGGTGGGTGGAGTTGTCAAAGGGAAGGATGAGGACGGTTTGCGTGCCGGGCGCAGCGGTTTGGCCCGTGGCGAAAGCCGCGAGAAGAAGGACGAGCGCGAAAAGTATCGAGAGGCGGTGAGGAGTCAAGGCAACACCATTATAGCGAGTGAGAGGCAAAGCCGCCGATTGAGAAAGAAAGAGTGAGCGAGAGCCGATACGGCTCTGCAAAAGAGTGGAACTATCACGCCCGAGGTAGCAGAGCCGCCACGGATTCCATCCGGAAGGAGCTCAATATGTTAATGCTATGTTAATAAGTCAACCATGAGGTTCGGGGCAAGGGGAGACGGAGTGCTGGAGAACGCAATTCAAGCACGCGGCGATAATGTTACTTCCAGAAAAAACTGGCGGGTGATGTTTGCGGGATGCCTGGCACACATTATGCATGACGGCTTTACGGACATGCTGTATGTGTTTTTTCCGGTGTGGCAACAGGCGTTTCTGCTGAGTTTTTTCGAGGTGGGACTGTTGAAGGCGGCGTGTTCGGGGACGATGTCTCTGCTGCAAGTGCCCGCCGGAAGTTTGGCGCAGAGGTTTGGAATCCGGAAGGTTCTGTGCCTGGGGACGCTGCTGACAGGCGCGGCGGCAATCGCCTTGGGATTTGCGTACTCTCCGCTGGTGATTGGCGCGCTGCTGGTACTGGGCGGAATGGGATCGAGCACGCAGCATCCGCTGGCTTCGTCGGCGATTTCGAACGTTTACCAAGGGAAGGCCTCAAGAACTGCACTGAGCACCTACAATTTTTCCGGAGACATCGGCAAGCTGATCGTTCCGGCATCGGCAGCGCTGCTGATTGCCTACACGGGCTGGCGATGGTCGCTGTATGTGATTGGCGTAGTTGGGGTACTGGTGGCGGCGAGCCTGGTAGGACTGCTGCGCATCCCGCTGGCATCTGCTACAGCCAAAACGGCGAAGGTGGAGACAGAAAAGGGCGGGTTGTTCAGCGGCGACTGGATGCCGTTCGGCGCACTATCCGCAATCGGCATCCTGGACAGCGCCACGAGGATGGGTTTCCTGACCTACCTGCCGTTCCTGCTGCGCAATAAGGGCGCGACGGTCTCCATGATCGGGCTGGCACTGAGTTTGGTCTTCGCCGGTGGAGCGTTGGGGAAATTCGTCTGCGGAGTGGCCGCCACGCGGGTGGGCATTCTGCTCTCCGTGGTGATTACGGAGATGGCAACCGCAGTTTGTATCTTCGGAATGCTGGGGGTGTCGCTTAGGCCCGCGCTGATGTTGTGTCCGCTGCTTGGCATTGCGCTGAATGGAACGTCGTCGGTTCTGTATGGCACGGTTCCGGAGCTTGTGCCGGAAGATCGCAGAAATAAGGCGTTCGCGTTTTTCTACACATGCACGATTGGCTCAGGTGGGATTGCTCCTCTGATTTACGGGGCGATCGGCGACTTCGCGGGCATCAAGAGCGCCGTGGCGTTGACGGCGATCACGGTCCTGGCGGTCATTCCGCTGACGCTTCCTCTGAGAGGGAAGCTGGAATAGGTTCATAACGCATTTCAATGGTTTCCGGCGCGAAGGAACGAGGAGAGTGCGCGTCTATGGCGCATGTCAAGAAGGTGCATGTTATCGATGATCGCAGTTTGCTGGACAAGGGCGTCGTCCTGTCGCTGAATAACGTTCACGCAAAGGAAACATCCGCCCTCGATGGCACCAGCCTTGCTGAACTGCTCGAAATGTCATTTTATGCTCGTGGCATCGACCGTGGCGGGACCGCATTCTTGATCGCACTCGATCAGAATGCCCCCTATCAGAACCCGAACTTCAGTTGGTTCAAGAAGTCTCGCGAGTCGTTCGTTTACATTGATCGCATCATTGTTGCGGCTTCAGCCCGAGGCCAGGGCATCGCTAGAATTCTATACAACGACCTCTTTGTTGCGGCACGACAAGTCGGGCAAGATCGTGTGGTCTGCGAGGTAAATATCGAGCCCCCGAACCCGATCTCTGAAGCATTTCATTTGGCGATGGGCTTTAAGGAAGTGGGGCAAGCGTCCATTCACGGCGGAACAAAGATCGTACGCTACTTTGAGAAGACAATTCGTTAACCCTACCCTTCTCGTCGACGAGTGATAAATCGGCCGCCAAAACAAGTGTTGACCGCAGCTACGGCAGGGTGGAACACCCGGGAACTGATGACGGATGTGGACCAGATGCTGGTGGGCGGGGCGTTCGGTGAGAGATTTCTAATTTTGTTTGGAATGACAATTGCTATTTGACTCAGTTGCATCGACTCTGGAAATTCTTCGAGGGCAGCTGTGATCAAATACGACACGCGAATGACGACCTACCTTGCCTGGGGCGTGAGAATCGTACTGCTGGTGCTTTACGTTCCTGTGCAGATCCTTCTAACCATAGCCCAATCGGCCCGTCGGCTGGATTTGTGGGCCAGCGCGGTGATCACGCAAACCGGGCAAGCCGAAATCCGTTAGCAGCCGGTTCGTGCGAAGAGGGAATTACTCCGGCCGCAATCTGGGTTGAGGGACAAATAATTTTTGCCGCCTGCGCGAGGTGGTGTAAATCCGAGGTAGCGAGGCGCATCGAAGAAAGAGGAGTGGTGAATCCGCGAGCCTGGACGGGAAGGAGCACACCAGAATGGCAATCCTCAGAGAAGTTTCTGAAGCCGATCGCTGGCCGGTATGCATTCGGTCACTGCAGGAATGCGACCTCGATGACGCGGACCGCATTTTCAGAGTCGCGTTTGGAACGTTCCTCGGACTCCCTAAGCCGGAGACTTTTTCCGGCGACTGCAACTTCGTTCGCACTCGCTGGCAGGCAGATCCTTCGGCTACTCTGGGCGCGGAAGTCAATGGGCGCCTGGTCGGCTCGAACTTCCTGACGCGATGGGGCAGCGTAGGATTTTTCGGGCCTCTCACGGTGCATCCCTCCCTTTGGGAACGCGGCATTGCGAAAAAGCTGATGGCGTCAACCGTGGAGATGCTCAACGGCTGGCAACTCGGCCATGCCGGGTTGTTCACCTTCGGGCACAGTCCAAAGCATGTTGCGCTTTACCAGAAGTTTGACTTCTGGCCGCGATTTCTCACCGTGATCATGTCCAAGGCCGTCGCGGTCAGACGCACAGTGATGGATGTCGCCCGCTTCTCTGCGCTTCTCCCTGATGAGAAGAGTTCGATGTTGAAGGAATGCTTTGAAGTCACCAACTCGATATATCCCGGGCTGGATGTGAGACGCGAAATTCTGGCGGTGGAAGGCCAGCGGCTTGGCGACACAGTTCTGCTGATGGAGGGGGCGCAACTGTTGGGCTTTGCTGTTTGCCATTGTGGTGCAGGAACGGAGGCGGGCAGCGGAGTCTGCTATGTGAAGATTGCTGCGGTTCGTCCGGGCCGGGCCGCAGAACAGCCTTTTGTGGAACTGCTAAAGAATTGCGAAGAGTTCGCGGCGATGAAGGGAACTACGCGGCTGACTGTGGGTGTCAACACCAGCCGCATTCAAGCCTATCGCTCTCTGCTGGCGCAAGGGTTCCGAACAGAGAACCAGGGTGTGGTGATGCAGCGGGGAAACGAAGTTGGATACAACCACGAAGGCGTGTATCTGATTGACGATTGGCGTTGACCGCCGTGGGGTGGGATGGGTTTGACAGCACGGGGCGGTGCTGTGCGAATCTTGGAAGGAATTGAAAGTACCGAAGAGAATGATGAAATCTACCGTTGACCAAATTCGTGAGCGCTTCGATGGAGATGTTGAACGATTCTCCAATATGCAAACTGCACAGCTATCGACCATCGACGCCCCGCTGGTTCTTGAGCTCATCACGAAGGCTGCGGCTGCGGCGAATCCGCACGCAACCCACGTTCTGGATATTGGTTGTGGAGCGGGCAACTACACGTTAAAGGTGCTTCAGGAGCTGCACGACCTCGACGTGACTTTAGTTGATTTGAGCCGGCCGATGCTTGAGAGGGCGGTCCAGAGAATTCGGACGGCCACAAAAGGGGAAATTGCCACCGCTCAAGGCGATATTCGGCGCTTGCCTTTAGGAGAGTCGCGCTTTGACATTATCTTCGCTGCCGCAGTTTTTCATCATTTGCGCAGCGATGACGAGTGGAAGGACGTGTTTGCCCGGTGCTATGCCGCATTGAAGCCGGGCGGCACGCTATGGATTTCCGACCTGATTGAGCACTCGACGCAGTCGATCCAGAGCATGATGTGGGGACGCTATGGGGAATATCTGGCGCAGGTAAAAGATGCTGAGTACCGTGACCACGTCTTTGCCTACATCGAGCAAGAGGACACGCCTCGCCCACTGCTGTTCCAGATAGATCTGCTGCGTGAGGTTGGATTTCGCTCCGTGGAGATCCTTCACAAGAACAGCTGCTTTGCGGCATTCGGCGCGTTCAAGTGAAATGGCCGGAGACTACCACTCCACCATGGGCTTAAGTTCTAGCGATTCCACGCCGAGCAACTGGTATGCGTCCTGCATTGATCGCACAACGTGAACCGTGTTGCGCGTTTTACCGCCCACAATTTCGAACATACGCGCCATGCCAAATGCTAAATCCTGAGGTGCGACAACGATGCGTAAGCGATCGTTTGGAACCAAGGGGGGACGAATCGCCAACTGACGAATTCCCTGCGGAGTTACCCGATAGGAAACCACCTCGCTAAAGTCGGAGATATGTGAATAGTGGCCGTGGACAGCGTGCCACTCCCGCACCTGCTCGTATCGGCTCAGAAATACCTCATCGGTGACTACGCCTTCGAATCGGATGCACAGGATCTGATGGCTTTCGTCCACGCTCAGAAATACTCCCATCGGTTCCTGGCCTCCTAACGGCAGGAGCAGATTGTAACAAGGTGAGCAGGGACTGTCGATCAGGGCTCCTGGTCTGGAAGCAAGCAATGAGCATGGTGCATGGCGTACAACCGGGGAGCCGAACCGTACATCCAGCCTGCGATACAAGCCTTTTGACAAGCAGAGGTGCCTAACATGAAGTGGCTCAGACCAATCTTAATCGTCCTCCTCTTGCATGCACTTCAATTTCCGAGCCCCGTGGCGGCGCAAACCGGAGCGCATGCCGGTGTTGAGAAGGAAAAAGTTCACAAGGCGTCGGCAGAACAGATATGGGCGAAGCTAGTGAGTGGAAATCAGCGATTTGTCAGTGACAAAGCGCATCCACACAACTACGTGGAGCAGCGACAAAGGCTTGCAAAGGGTCAACAACCCGAAGTCGCTGTGTTGAGTTGCTCCGACAGTCGAGTGCCTCCGGAGATTCTTTTCGATCAGGGATTGGGCGATTTCTTCGTGGTGCGCTCTGCGGGGAATAGCGCCGACGCGATAGGGATAGGTAGTCTCGAATATGCCGTAGAGCACCTGGGGAGCAAGGTCATTGTGGTACTGGGTCACCAGAGCTGTGGTGCCGTGAAGGCGGCTTGCTCCGGCGATAAAATGCCGTCTCCTAACCTCGATGCGGTTGTGCAACCAGTGCTACCGTCCTGCGCAGCAGGTGCCCCGAATAAGGGGGACGCTCTCATTGATTTTGCGGTTCGCGATCACGTCCATAGAACCGCTAAGGCTCTCCTTGCTGATAGTTCAATTCTTAAGCATGCAGCAGACGAAGGGAAACTCAGCATTATCGAGGCTTATTACGACCTCGACACTGGCCGGGTAGAGCGACTGCATTGAACTTGTGAAGAAGACTGCTCCGAATCAATGGACTGGGGCTCTACTTTTTCTTGAACTGATCGTCAATCTCGACCTGATATCCGGTGGCGAGGCCGTTCGTTTCGTTTGCCATGCCTATGACCGCCATGAGTTCCCCGAACATTTCGTCCGTCATGCCCTTATTTTGGGCTGATGCGGTGTGAGTTGCGATGCAATATACGCAGTTGTTTGTAACGCTCACGGCGACGTAGATCAGTTCCTTGGTGAGCGCATCGAGCGCACCCGGCGCCATGATCTGCTTGATGCTCTCCCACGTACGCTTCAAGGTGGCAGGGTCGTGGGCAATGGCCTTCCAGAAATTGTTCACCCGGTCAATTTTGCGGGTGGCCATGATGTCATCGTAAACAGCGCGAACTTCAGGACCCGCGTCGTCGTATTCAATCAGCCCTAACGTCGCCATGTGGTCTCCTTCCAGAGCATAGCGTAGCAGTGTCATGTTTATTCTAGCGCTGCCCAAACATCTCGATGAGAAGGGTTCCTTAACCGTGGAGACGGCGTCGGCTGGCACTTCAGACCTAACCGAGACGTGCGACTATTGCCAGTCCGGAATCTCTACCGTTTGTCCTGAAAGCGAGTGAGAACTGCCAAGAAGAAAGCGGATGGTGCCATTAATTACAAAGCTACGGCAGACACCTTCAACATCGACACTTGGAGTGATGGTAGGAGACTCCATGCTTCCATTCCACAACCAGAGCGGCTGACCTTCTCCGGCAACTCGAACCTCGTGCAAGCATTTACAGCCGGGGCAAAAGAAACCTACCTGTTCATCATCAAGACGATGCAACTTCTTAGCCATTACTGCACCTCACCGCATCCCTTTCGGCCCATTCTGCCCGATGGATGATGGATTCTCCTTCGAAGTGGAAGCACCTCAAATCAGAAACTCACCTTATACGGTAAGATAAATCTTGTTGATTACCGAAGAGTTCTTGAATCGCAGGTTGGCGTTCATAGGATTGCATCGGGGGTACTTCGCCCGTCAGCATGAACAGAAATCGTAAAAGGGCAGCCCTAGGGCCACCCTTTTGTGAAACTCTTCAAACTCAGAAATTAGAGAATGGTCACATTCTCTGCTTGCAAGCCCTTCGGTCCCTTGACAACATTAAACTGCACCGCTTGACCTTCAGGGAGGCTCTTGAAGCCACTTGCCTGAATCGCTGAAAAATGCACGAAGACATCTTCGCCATTCTGGCGGCTGATGAATCCAAATCCCTTTGCGTCGTTAAACCACTTCACTGTTCCTTGTTCCATGATGATACGTGTTCCTTTGTGAATTGAAATCTGGCTGAGTGAGTCGGAGGGATTTGTAAGAAGATACGTGTACCGAAGGCGCTTGGTTGTTCGCTCTCAGGGCGCTTCTACCGCTGCGTCCGTCCAAATCAGATGCTGAGAGAAGCCTAACAGCTTATGCAACGGATGTATATGGCCGAGCGTACACAGTCGAACCTGTGCCATTGTCCACACCTTGTGGCCGAGCACTTTGCCAATATCCAATCTGTGCAGTTCACTGCTTTTCCGGCACACGCTGAAACGGACATCCTGGCGACTCGGCAATAGCTCTTATTGACGGTGCGTGTAGGTCAAGTGCGGCCACTGACCGGGGGAGATGCAGCTCCGATGACAATTTCTTCGAATACGCCGGGCTCTGGAGACCAAAAGCCGCGCTGGAATGAAATTAGAAAATTTCTGTTCATTGTCGCCCTGGTCGTCATTTTTTATCTGCTTGGCCGGAGCATGGTACGTCACCGTTTCTTTCAAGGTGGCCGGACTCACCCGAACGGCTCCATCGGACAATAACACTCTGCTGGAACATTTTTCTCATGATTTGTCTCCATCCTGCCGATATGGCTCACGATCAATCTCCCAATTCTGAATTGGAGTTTCACTTGAACGTTTCAAGAGGCTGGAGAGAGGCCAATGGCTCTCGTAGAATGGCGGCTTGAGTACTCGGTTGGTGTACAGTCGATCGATTTGCAACATCAAAAGTTGTTCGAGATGGTAAACGAGCTGTACAGCGCTATGAGGATGGGTAACGTTGCGGAGGTCGTCCCCATCATTCTGGAGCGGCTCGAAATCTACTGCCGTAAACATTTCTCCTATGAGGAGAGCATGATGCTCCAAGCTGAGTATCCGGATTACCTCCGCCACAAAACCGAGCACGCCAAATTGATGGAGAAAGTATTGGTTCTCGCAAAAGACTTTGATGATGACACACTCATGCGAAGTCTGGCGTTACTTGGCTTCCTCAATGAGTGGCTACAGAGGCACGTAATCTCATCGGATAGGCAATACAGCGCCTATTTGCAATCCGCTGGTATTGTATAGGTCGCAGCCACCCCCGATGCGGACGCAGTGTTCGGGAGCCGGTAAACATGCACCCTTAATGAAGGTATGAACTTCGATCGCATAAACTACGACGCTGGCGTAATGTTCGTGTTTAGGGGAAAGAACAATTCCCGGCTATACACCATCGGCTGCCACCCCAAGGGAACGCTTGTGGAATGCTGTTCTGAGCCGTCGTATCCAGATTCCCGCCACAGTTACCACCTCAACCGCCTTAGGGCATCGGCTCAGCGCAAGTACAACGCAGGGTTGCTCCTCGGCTACTACAGCCCTGATGGCTCGGTGCACACGTTTGACGACGGTGACGAAGATGCCATGTTCGACCGCATAGCGGAGATACGGGAATACATGCGGGGCGCGGTCGAGAGGGACATTTGCACCTTTCGAGAAATTGATGAACCCATAAATGAATATGAGCCGCCGACGAAACCGCAGCCCGGCGATTCACTCTATGACTATCCCAAGTACGGCTTCGAACCTGACTGTAAGGCAGAAGACAGAAGTGCCGCGATCAACCGATGTTGAATTGGAAACGAAATAGAATGTGATTGTGTTTAGGAAGGCTTGTAAATCGTTGAATCTTTTGGTGGAGCTAGTCGGGATCGAACCGACGACCTCATCATTGCGAACGATGCGCTCTCCCAGCTGAGCTATAGCCCCACAAACCTGGGTGGTGTCCTACTGGGCAATCATACCAGCGACTCGCGGATTCGCCAAGAGCCACTGCTCGTACAAAGCCGCCGCTGCCGGACATTAGGAAATCATCCTTTGCCGGGAGCTTTATTGGAAGCGCACCGTCGTGCCCGTGATTACGGAATGTTTTCGGAATCGTGCATCGTCGGTCGCGGGATAGTCGCTGCGATAATGGCCGCCGCGGCTTTCGGTGCGAGCCAGAGCCGAGCGCGCAATCGCTAATCCGCTCTCCACAATGTTGCGGCTTTCGGCCTGCGGGCGGTTGCTGGGCGCGGGCATTGCCGCCAGAATCTCCTTCAGCCTCGTCTGCGCCGCGGCAAGCCCTTCGGCATCGCGCACAATTCCCACGTTGCTCTCCATCAGCTGTCGCGTTTCAAGGCGCAGTTTCTCGTGGTCGCCCTCGCCGAAGGCTCCATACGTTACGCCGGTCTTGGCGTGATCAAAGCTGGCGGGGGCGCGCTCGGCGGTCATGGCGTGTGCGGCGCGCGCTCCAAAGACCAATCCTTCCAGCAGGGAATTGCTCGCCAGGCGATTGCCTCCGTGTACTCCGGTGCAAGCCGCTTCACCGGCGGCGTAGAGACCAGGCAGCGATGCGCGTCCATCCTGATCCGTACGCACCCCGCCCATAGCATAGTGTGCAGCCGGACGAATCGGAATCCATTCGCGCGTGAGATCCACGCCATATTGTTTGCAGGTTCGGTAGATGCTCGGGAAGCGCAGCTTCAGCTCCTCGGCGTCGATGTGGGTCACATCCAGGTAGACCATGGGATCGGCGGCTTCGCTCTTCTCCAGCTCGCGATGGATCGCACTGGAGACCACGTTTCTTGGCGCCAGCTCGGCCATATCGTGATAGGCGGTCATGAATCGCTCGCCTTTGCGGTTGCGAATGTAGCCGCCCTCGCCGCGCAATGCTTCAGAGATCAGAAAACGCGGCGCGCCCTCTATGTAGAGCGCCGTGGGATGAAACTGCACGAACTCCATGTCGCTCAGCTCGGCTCCGGCGCGCCATGCCATCGCAGCTCCGTCGGCGGTCGCCACGTCGGGGTTCGTCGTATTGGCAAAGACCATGCCTGCGCCGCCCGTGGCCAGCAGCACCGCGCGGGCCGTTGCTGTTTCCGTGCTGCCGTCGTCGTGCAGAATCTCCACCCCCACCACGCGTCCATCCTGTAGCAGCAGGTCGCGGGTAAATCCAAACTCGCCAAAGTGGATGTTGCTAAGTTGGCTGGCGTGCTCGTGCAAGGTGCGGCCAATCTCGCGTCCCGTCGAGTCGCCATCGGCGTGCAGAACGCGGTTGCGCGAGTGCGCGGCTTCGCGGGTGAATGCCAGCTGTCCCTGCGCGTCGCGATCGAAGCGCACGCCCCAATCGAGCAGCTCCAGCACCCGGTCCGGGCCTTCCGTCACCAGCGTGCGTGCGGCGTTTTCGTCCACGAGTCCAGCACCGGCAGCCAGCGTATCCCGCAGATGAAGCTCCGGCGAATCGTCTGGCCCCAGCGCCACGGCTATGCCGCCCTGCGCATACTGCGTATTCGATTCAGTGAGTCCGCGTTTTGTCAGGCAGAGCACCGAGCCGTGCTGATTCAGCTCAATGGCTGCTCGCAGGCCGGCCACACCGGCCCCAACAACAATGAAGTCAAAGGTGGAGATCATGATGATGGTTCATGGTAACACCGTGAGACATTCCTCTCATGCTCGCCTGCTGCGGTTCCGCAACTCCACCATGCTGATAATATGGAGACTTGATCCGCATACCGATTCAAACCCGAACCAAGTCCTACGACGTGCTCATCGAGCAGGGGCTGCTGCGCTCCGCCGCCAGCCACCTGCGTGAAACTCTGCCCACGGCACGCCACTTCGTCATCGTCACGGCCGCGCCCATTCGCCGCCACTGGGGTAAGCCTTTGCTTGATTCCTTCGCCTCCGATGGCGCGCGGGTCGATGTGATTGAAATGCTCGATGGCGAGAGCCGCAAGACGCTCTCGACCGTCGATGATCTCTCTACGCATCTGGTCAAGCTCAAGGCTGATCGCAATACCGTACTGATTGCGTTGGGCGGAGGAGTAGTCGGAGACGTCACCGGATTCCTCGCCGGCATTTACATGCGCGGTATCCGCTTCGCGCAGATTCCCACCACCTTTCTTGCGCAAGTCGATTCCTCGGTGGGTGGCAAGACGGGCGTCAACCTCAAGGTTGGCAAGAATCTTGTCGGCGTATTCAAGCAGCCCGAGCTCGTCCTGGTGGACACAGAGGTGCTCAGCTCTCTGCCCGATCGCGAATATCGCTCCGGCCTCTACGAGTCGCTGAAGGCGGGAGTCATCCGCAACCCGCAAATCTTCGAGTTCATGGAGCAGAATCGCGAGAAGCTTCTTGCCAAGCATCCCGGTTCGCTGGAGTGGCTGGTCGCCGAGTCGGTGCGCCTGAAGGCCGAAGTGGTAGGGCAGGACGAGGAAGAGCACGGCCTGCGCAAGATTCTTAACTTTGGACATACCATCGGCCACGCCCTCGAAGCGGAAACCAGTTTCAAGGTTTTTCTCCACGGCGAAGCCGTAGCCTGGGGAATGGTGGCCGCAGCCCTTATCGCCGTCGGGATGCAAAAGACCCCGGCGGAGGCGGCCCAGCGCATTATTCGCCAGGTGCTGGCCTACGCTCCGTTGCCCAAGGTCGATGTCCGCCCCAAGGCAATCTTTCGGCGGCTTGCGAATGACAAAAAAACATTGGACGGACAGGTACACTTCATCCTCCCGCGTGAGATCGGCCAGGTGGAAGTGGTTACCGATGTTCCGGAACGCGCCGTGCTCCAGGCGGTAGAGGAGTTGCGCAGCCTCTCGCAGGCGTAGGTGCCAGAACGGAATGAAGAAGATGGATGAAGCGAAACAGCCGCCACCGGGCAGTGCCTCTGCCGCGCTCGGGGCCCGGGTTTCACCCGCACAGGATCAGGCTGAGGCGGCCAATGCCGTGCGCCAGATGTTTTCCAACATCGCTCCGCGCTACGATCTGCTGAATCACGTTCTCTCGCTCAACGTCGATCGCTATTGGTGGTGGCGCACCGCCCGCCGCTTCCGTCACATTGTCCGGCGTCCCGGCGCTGCGGTGCTCGATCTCTGCTGCGGCACCGGAGACATGACATTTGCGCTCTACCGCCAGGCAGGAGCCACAGGAGCTTCCATCGTAGGTGCGGATTTTGCTCACCCTATGCTCTGCCGCGCCACCCGCAAGAGTGCTGGGCTTCCGCTGCAGTGGGTTGAGGCCGATGCCCTGCAAATGCCTTTTGCCGACGCCCGATTCAATCTGGTCACTTCGGCTTTCGGCTTCCGCAACCTTGCCAACTACGATGCGGGACTGCTTGAAATTCATCGCGTTCTCGCCGCCGATGGCGAAGTCGCAATTCTGGATTTTGGTGAACCCAGCGGCCTGCTGGGCAAGCTGTACCGCTTTTATTTCCGCCGCGTTCTGCCCGCCATCGGCTCCGTGATCTCCGGAACTCGCGGCCCCTACGCATACCTTCCAGAAAGCGTAGCGCGCTTTCCGCAGCCACCAGAGATGCTCGCGCGCATGAAAGCCGCCGGCTTCCGCGAGGTTAACTACACGCCCTATACCTTTGGTGTTGCCGGTGTGTACTGGGGAAAGAAGTAATTACTTGGGTGAGGGAACTGCGTCGGCTGGGATTGCCTGGCTCTTCTGCACTTCCGCAACACTGTCCCGCAGTGCGGCTTCGTTCGAATACTGTATGACCTTGGCATAATCGCCAGCCAGCAGCTCTCTCAACTGCTTTGTGCTCATGGTGTGCGAGCCCGTCATGTAAGGAAACGCTTCGGGAGGTACCGAGGTCACTTCCAGCTTCCACAATAACCGCAACACCTGCATGCACAAGCGTCTTGAGGGCAGATGCACGATCCCGGTGCGGGCAATTTCGGCGCACTGCGCAATGCTCACCGGCGATCCCGAGCCTGCAACATTCAGCGTGAGCACTTCACCGTTTTCGGGCGATCGCCTTTGCAGCAGCCATGCAATCAGCCGTGCCATGTCATACACGTGTACAAACTGGAATTGCTTCTGCGGGTATTCTTTTCCCATGGGCAGCAGGAAAGGCAGCCGCCCGAATCTGCGCCTCAGTCTATGCGCCAGTGATCCGCTGCCAAAGGCTTGCCCGCGGATCGCGCTCACCATGTAGCTCTCTACCGAGGCGCCAGCAAAGATAGGTGGCCGCAGCAGGTAGGTGCTGCAACGTCCCATGCTGCCGGACCTGTAGCGCACGGCCTCATCGGCCTCGGCCTTCTGCACCGCGTAGCTGAGCGTGTGTGCTCCTAGCGGTGCTGCTTCATCCACCAGCGGGCGAGTCTCTGAGCCATAGATAAGACCGCTGCTTATGGTTATGAATTTGCGAATCCTTCCCAGGTGCCGGTTTACCTCGGAGATCGCCTCCATCACCCGTGCTGTTCCCGCCACATTGACCTGCCAGGTGTGCTCCCGGTTGCTGTCCCCGGCGCGTAGCGGTTCACTGGCGGATGCCAGGTGCACTACGGCCTCCGCGCCGCTCTCACGCAGCAGCCGAACCAGCTCCACGCATGAGCTCTCCCAGCCTAAATCCAACCGGCGAACCACCATGTCAGCCTGCCCTGCAACCGGAGAAACGTCCACGCCAACCACGCGAAATTCGCTTAGCAGTGGAAGCAGCCGCGTGCCAAGGTTTCCAGCTATTCCGGTTATAAGGATGGTGGGGCGTAGGTCGTTCAAAGCGGAGCCTCGTCGAGCTGTGGATGCCCGCCGCAGGCAAGCCGGATTAGCGTGGCCAGCCTATAGGGCTTGGGACAATGGATTCCTGATCGTAGCACAATACGCCGGTGAATAGCGCCACTGCTCTTGGCATCGCTCTTCGGCCACGATAAGCTCATAGCATGGTCACTACGATGATCGATCCCGAGCTGATGCGCGCTGAGAAGACCCGTGTTGCGCGTAACAGTGTCCTGGTCTCCGTCTTCATGACCATCTTCAAGTTCGTCGTGGGATTTCTGAGTGGCAGCATCGGAATTCTTTCCGAAGCCATGCACTCGTCGATTGATCTCGTCGCCGTCGCCGTCACTTTTTTTTCCGTGAGAGTCAGTGACCTGCCTGCCGACTCCGATCATCAGTACGGCCACGGCAAGGTAGAAAATTTCTCCGCCTTCATCGAGACAGGGCTGCTGCTCACCACTTGTGGCTGGATCGTCTGGGAGGCGATTCACCGCCTGTTTTTCCGTAACGTGGATATCGAGCCCAGCATCTGGGCACTGCTCGTCATGAGCGCCTCCATCGCTCTTGATTACTGGCGTTCGCGCTCTCTCAAGCGTGTGGCCGACAAGTATTCCAGCCAGACGTTGCAGGCGAACGCCCTGAACTTCGCCACGGACATCTGGTCCAGCTCGGTCGTCATCGCCGGCCTCGGCTTTGTTTGGGCTGGACGCCAGTACCATATCGGCTGGCTCGCGAAGGCTGACCCCATCTCGGCCCTCTGCGTCGCCGGCATCATTGTTTCGGTTAGCTGGCGGCTTGCGCGTGAAACTCTCGATGGCCTGCTCGACGCTGCGCCCGCCGGTATCCGCAATGCGATGATCGCCCAGATTCGCAGTGTTCCCGGTGTGCTGGCCGTGGAGCGCGTCCGCATTCGCAAAGCGGGTAGCCGCTACTTTGCCGACGTTGCCGTCGCTCTTGCACGCAACGTCACTTTCCAGGCCTCCGATGTCGTTACCACCGAGGTCCGCCAGCGTATTCGCAAGCTGCTTGGCGATTCCGATGTGCTGGTCAACGCTGTTCCCCGCGCACTCGGCACCGAGAGCACCTTCGACCGCATCCGCGCCGCCGCGCTACGTAACAATCTCGCTGTGCACGACATCAGCGTGCAAGATCTTGAAGGCGAGATTCACGTCGAACTACACATCGAACTCGATGAGACCATGCTGCTGTCAGCCGCCCACGACCACGTTACCGCTCTTGAGGCCGACATTCGCGCCCATGTTCCCGAGATCACTTCCATCCTCACTCACATCGAGAGTGAGCCCGCCACCATTGAAGCCAGCGAGGCTATCTTTCAGAATCACGAACTGGAGGAGAAGTTGAAGTCCAGTGCCGCCGCCTTCCCCGACGTGGTAGACGTCCACGAGATCGTCTTCAAGCGCATGAGCGGCCACATCTTTCTCTCCTGTCACGTCACCATGCGCGACTATCTTCCGCTGGCGCGCGTGCACGACATTATGACCGCACTGGAGATTCGTTTTAAGCTGGAAGTGCCGCAACTGTTTCGCGTTCTCATTCATCCCGAACCGCAAACCGACAATCGGCGCTAGTTCCATCGAAGGGAGTTTCAACATGCAGTCCGGCGAAACATTGGTCAGCAATGGTGCCGCTGGGGATCAGGCGCCTCGGTTGACGCGCCGCACTCCCTCGGCCGTCATCGGCTGCCTTTGCGTCGGAGCTTCCGCGCTCCTGTTTGCCATCTCGGCCAACATGGGCCGCGCCCTCTTTCTCGGACACTTCCGTCTCTTTGGCTCCATCGTTCCGCCAATTTCGCCGCTGATGATCGCGCAGAGCCGTTCCTCCATCGCAGCCCTTCTCATGTTCCCCGCCGTCTGGCTTGTCCAGGGCCGTCGCTCCATCCATTTGAAGCGCAGCGAATTGCGCGATTGCATGCTCGTCGGCGTCTTTGGAATCGCCGCCTCGAATTACTACTACTATCTCTCCATCAAGCATATCGGGGTCGCAACCGCCATCACGCTGGAGTATCTTGCCCCTGTCTTTGTGCTGCTCTGGATGCTCTTCCGCAAGCTGCAGAAGCCAACATTTTTCCGCATCGGCGGAGTCGTGGTCGCCGTCCTCGGCACGGTGCTCGCCATCGGAATCGTCAACCACACCTCTGGTTTTCCCTGGCTCGCCGTCGTGCCTGGCCAGCTCCGCTTTGATTTCATCGGAGTCAGCGCTGCGCTCATCGCCGCTGTAGCGCTCGCTTTCTACGCCGTCTTTGCGAGCCATCTCATCCAGTCCCACGACTCCTGGATCATCCTCGCCTGGTCGCTTGTGGGATCGGCAGTCTGCTGGCTCTTCGTTAATCCTCCTTGGAGCATCGTCGCCGCGCACTACACAGGCCCGCAGTGGATCTTCATGGCGATCTTCTCCATCGTCTCCATCATGGTACCGTTCTCGTTTTATTTTTATGGATTGAAGCATCTCGACGCCACCAGCGCCATCGTCACCAGCTGCCTGCAGCCGGTCTTTTCCATTTTGATTGCAGCGCTTGTGCTGGGAGAGATGATGGGAGGGGTTCAGATTGTGGGGATGGCGCTCGTCCTAGCCTCTACCGTTCTGGTGCAGATTGATGCGCAACCGGCGGGCCGCCCATCTCCATTCGAGCCGATGGAGTGAGATGTTCATCCTGAACTGAGAGGCTGCAGCACACAACCGGTTTCATTCCCACAACACCCCGACATCTCCATCGCCAAACACCATGAGAATCTTCTTGAAGCCGGTCGCCATGCCCAGCTGTGAATAGATGTAGCGATATGCCTCCAAGCATGAAATTCTTTCGGCGCTTATCACTACAAGCCATCGATCGTCCCCAAGCCTCGGCACACGCCTGCCAGTCTCGAGGCTGATTAGCGCAAGCAATTCACTTGTTATCTCCAAGAGTAGAAATGGGTCTGAATCGGAATTGTGCACGAACCCAATCATTTTTGGCGCTTGCTCAGGTCCGCCTCTCAAAAGTCGAATCTGGACACGATTCCCGTGAATCGTCTCTTTCTCATCTCGCCGCGGCAATCCCCGCGCGAGAAGGTTTTGTATTTTGTCCTCCAGTGAGGCTGCGGTTTTCGATGGTAAACGGATGGGAGCAGTGATGGTCAGCAACACTGTCATGCCGTCCGGCACGGTTTTGCCAAGGGTGGCTTGCAGACGTTCAATGAGCCTGGTCGCAACCTTATCGAACCTCAAATGTGGCTTAGCGGCGTTACCTTGGCCAGTGCCGCGCCGTTTGAGGGTTGAGATGTCAACAGCAACCCGTTTCCCATCGACGATGAAATAGGCGTCGGCGAGATCACTCCCCTTTTCCCACGTTGCCGAGAACCGTCTGGCGACAGCTTCGATGGCAGCGCGCTCCTGCTCCTTCAAATCCCTCATGCGTCACATTCCACTACAGAGTGACTCTTACGTTCCTCGCACGGCATCCAGCAGCCGGAAATATCTCTTTGCCTTCGCCACGTCCCGGCCAATCTGTTCCTTCAACGCCTCGACGCTGGGAAACTTCTCTTCCGCTCGCAGACGGTGCAGAAAGCTCAGCCGGATCGGTGTTTCGTTGGTTAAGTCGAGGGGATGGAAGTTCAGGATGTAGCTCTCAATGGCAAACGAGTCCGCGCCAAACGTCGGACGGTTGCCGACATTCGTGACCGCCTGAAAGTTTTCGCCGTTAATCCGCATCTCGGTCACATACACGCCAAATGCCGGAGTCAGTTCGCTGTACCGCGCCAGGTTCACCGTTGGAACCGTATATTTTGAGCCATATCCCCGGCCACGCCCCGGCGTCGAGTCGATGCTGAATACGCGTCCCAGCAAGTGTCGCGCGTTATCCATCTTGCCGTCCTGTATCGCTTTGCGCACGTTGCTGCTGGATACCACCATCCCGCCCATCCGTATCGGCTCATGTGCCACAACCGCAAAGCCCAGCTTCCGCCCAAACTCGCGCAGACGAATTACATCGCCCTCGGCCTTGTGTCCAAAGCGGAAGTTGAATCCCTCGTGGATTTCAATGGCGTGCAGCCGGTTGAACAGAATCTCTTCGGCAAACTCATACGCGGGCATCATGGAGAGGTCGCGGGTGAAGGGAATCACCACCACCGCGTCCAGGCCACACTCGCCCAGTATCTCCATTTTGCGCGGCATTGGAGTCACCAACGGTGCTCCGCCATGGGGCCGCAGAATCCGCGCCGGATGCGGATCGAAGGTCACCAGCAGGGAGCGCGCATCCAGCTCCTTCGCTCGTGCGCTGATGGTCCGCAGCAGCCTCTGGTGAGCCAGGTGGATGCCATCGTAGTTGCCCACCGTGAGCACCGTTGGCCCAAAGTCAATGGGTACCTCGTCCAGTGATGCGAATACCTGCACTCTTAGCTCTCCAGGTTAATTTCGACGCGCAACCCGTCGTAGGCTAGCCGCACGCCCGGCGGAAGCGTCTGGTTCGTCGCCTCGTGTCCCAGGTCGTGGCTCATGTGCGTAAAGTAGGTCTGTGCCGCCCCGATTCGCTCTGCCAGTTGCAGCGAATTCGCCACCGTCGAGTGCGTCGGATGCGGCTCATGCCGCAGCGCATCCAGAAACACAACATCCACGCCGTTCAGCATCTCAATCGAGCGATCCGGAATCGCGCTGAAGTCCGTTAGATACGCGAATCGTCCGATGCGGTAGCCGATGATCTCCGCTTCGCCGTGCATTACCGGCACCGGAATCACCCTCAGATCCAGCAGATCGAATGGTCCGTCGATCTCGTTCAACTCCACCTTCGCAATTCCGCCGTACTTGTAGTTGTCATCGAAGATGTATTTGAATACCGACCGCACAATCCGTGCCGTCTCCGGCCGTGCGTAGAGCGGCAACCGCCCGCCGCCAGTTACCCGCGCATAGGTCAGTGGCCGCAGGTCGTCGAGCCCGAGAATGTGGTCGGCATGGCCGTGCGTGTACAGCACCGTGTCCAGCCGGTCGATGCCTTCCCGCAACGCCTGCTCGCGGAAGTCCGGCCCGCTGTCGATGATGATGCGGCGGGCGCCTGCAGCCGGAGCGGCGTCCGTTGCCGCGTACCCGTCAGCCAAGCTCTGTCCTGCCCACTCAATCATCACCGATGGCCGCATGCGCCGGTCCCTCGGATCCATTGAGCGGCAGACCGCGCAGCTGCATCCAATCGTAGGCACACCCATCGAGGTCCCGCTGCCCAGCACTGTTACCGTGCCGGGCTTCACTTGCGTGGAGCCCCCGGCGCGCCCGGCGCCTTCTGCAGCGCCTGGTTTTGAATCATGTTCACGATCTCCATGTACGTCATGCGCAGTTGGAAGACCGTGTTCTTCAGGATCTCATTTTCCTGTTCCGTCAGGTTACCCTTGGTCTTTTCTTCCAGCACCGCGATCAAGTCGATCATCTGCCGCAGACCCACCACGTCCACTCGCCGTTCCGTCCCGCTTTCCATCGCTCCGGCGTACATCATCGCCGTCTGCACCAGCATATCCAGCAGATGAACAAACTCCATCTTCTGCCCGCCGAAGGCCGAGCGTTCCCGGTCGCCGTTATAGCCGGTCTCAATCTCTGAACTGGACGGGAAGGTCGCGACGCTCTTCTTCTCTGCCGCTGCTGGCGTTTTGGGTGGCACCGGCGGTGCAACCGGCTCTGCCGCAGGCTTCTTAATCTCCGCAACAGGTGGCGGCGCGCTTGCCGTCTCCGTCGCTACCGGAGCATCCGGTCTCGGCTCTCCATCCACGTTGAACTTCCGGCGATCGGTCACTACGAACTCTGGTTTCTTCTCTTTTTCCATCTCACTCTTCCCATCGCAGCAGAAATTATTTCTTAGAACTCAAAAGGCAGCGCTGCAACCCGCACCGCGCTTCCGTCCACCTGCAGGCTCTCGCTGTTATCCGCGAAATTATTCCGCAAATATCCCAGCGCTAGCGTTCGCCTTACACCGTCCACAATCATCTCCGCGCCACTGGTGATCTCGCCTGCTTCTTTTTCTCCGGCCATCACCTTGCTTCCGCGAGGCGGCAGCGCGCCGTCCACAATCAATCCCATAAGGCGCCGATGCACCTGTCCTCGCGCCCGGATGCGCTCCACAATCTCCTGCCCGATGTAGCAGCCCTTGGCACTGTTCAGTGCGTACTCCTGTCCTGTCTCCTGTACCATCTCGCGCCCGCCCGTGTCTGCCCCCACTCGCGGCAGCCCCAGCAGAATCCGTTGCCACTCCAGGGCCTCGGCTCCCACGGCTAACGCTCCGGCCTCGATCAGCCTATTCCAGAACATCTCTACGTTCTCTGGAGCCAGCCACAACTCGTACCAGTTCCGCGCCTGCACCGGGTCACGCAGCAGAGAAAATCCGCGTCCCTCCCAGCTTCCATCCGCAATCTCTCCCGGCCTCAGCTCTTTCACCATCAGCCCTGCGCGTTCCAGCACCTCCAACGTGCGAGGCCCTGTCACTCCAATCGAGGTCAGCTTCCCGCCGATGTCGCCGATCTCCACATCATCCATAATGATGAATTTTTCGAGAAATTCCCGAATTGCCGCGATCTGTCCAGCCTCGCTCTCCAGCACATAAAACTCGCCACGCTGAAAGGCCAGCATGTCCGCCTGAATGCGTCCCTGCGCGTTCAGCAGAAAGCTGTAATTGCCAAAGTCCTGTGACAGATCGCGCGTGTTATTCGTGACCATCCCATTCAGCCAACGCACCCGGTCTTCGCCGCTCACTACCAGCTTGCCGCGCCATCCCAAGTCGAAGACGCCACACCCGTGCCGCAGTGCATCCAGTTCCTCGGCCACGGAAGCAAAGCGCAGCACCGTCTCTGCCCCGGCGTATTCCCCGGTGACCGCCTGCACTCCGAACTTTTGTGAAAGGGAAGTTGTAGACATAATCCGAACACAATCCATATGCGCCCAACCGAACATCCGATTATAGCGAACCCGCCCGCTTCGCGCTGCACGCATCAGCTTTCGTTTTGGCTTGAGGCTGAACAGGATGTTGTATATCGTGCGGGCAATCGCGTAAGAAGCGCCCGTCACTCTCGACGGCGCCCTGCACAAACCGAAACCATTGCATACATATTCAGCTTTCGAGCTGGCAAACCATCTCTACCAGAACATTCCGTACCACGGAGGTAATGCCATGTCTAAGAACCGTCCCATGAGTGCACTGAGTCTTGAAGCAGTCGCACGGCCACTTCTGGTCAACCCATCCGCTATGGTCAACATGTCGGAGGACGACAACCTCTTTGAGCGTAGTGTCCACGAACTACAGGAGGCCATCACCCGTCGCGCTCACGAACTCTGGCAGAGCAGCGGCTACACATCCGGCCATGAAGTCGAAGATTGGATACGTGCCGAATCAGAAGTGCTCCGCTTCGTTCCGGTCGAAATCACCGAGAGTGATAACGACCTGCGTGTCTATGCCGAGGTGCCGGGCCTCAGCGCAAGGGACCTTGACATTCAGCTCGAACCTAAACGCCTCATCATTCGCGGCAAAACCGAGCAGTCGCGAGAAAGGACCAAGGGACAAGTCTCCTACTCTGAACGGGAGGGTACCCAGATATTCCGTGCGCTCACACTGCCCAGGGAAGTCGATACCGAAAATGCCACCGCCGTCCTACGCGATGGCGTCCTCGAACTCACGCTGCCTAAAGCCAGTAATGCAAAGGGCACTCGCATCCAGGTGAAGGCCGCCTAAAGCTTCCGCCAGCCCTGCCGCGCAACTTCTGGGACAGGGCTGGCTCCTGCACTCCCTCCTTGCCCTCGGAGGATGGTATCGTTTCTCCATAGCTTCCCCATCAAAGGACGTGGATGAAACTCCTCCGCCGGCTGCTCCAACTCGTTCCCTTCGTCCTCCTGCTCGCCATTCTCGCTCCTGCGCAAGATGCTCCCGCATCGCAGCCTGTCGCCACCGAAGAGCACCGCCTTACCGCGGCCGAAGCCAAGGAACTTTTCCGCTCCGTTGACGACATTCTCCAGTTCGCCAGCGATCACACTGGCCTGCCCATTCTGCACTCCGTCAAGAAAAAGCTGGCCACTCGCGAGGAGGTCGCCAAGTACATCGAAAAACGTCTCAAAGAGCAGGGAAACGGCGAGCGCTTTGACCGCTCATCCCGCTCGCTCAAACGCCTCGGACTTCTGCCCCGCGATTTCAATCTCCGCGAATACATGCTCGGCCTCTACAAGGAGCAGGTTGAGGGATGGTATGACGCCCACAATAAAACCGTCTATCTCCTCGACTGGGTTTCGCCCGAGCTCCAGAAACCGGTAATGGCGCACGAACTCGTCCACGCCCTCCAGGATCAGAGCTACGGTCTCGAAAAGTGGCTCAATGTCGCCGATGACTCCAAGGACGACACTACGCAACTCGCCATCGACGAGCAGCGCACCGCGCGCCAATCCGTCGTCGAAGGCCAGGCCATGATCGCCCTCTACGACTACCAGCTCGCGCCCGTTGGCCAGACCGTCGAAAGTGCCCCCGCTCTCGTCGATTCCATGAAGGCCTCGGCCCTCGATGAAGACTCTTCGCCCATGTACGCCCAGGCGCCAATCTATCTTCGTGAGGCCATGCTCTTCCCCTACTCCTATGGCATGGAGTTCGTTCGCGCCCTGCTCCTCAAGCGCGGCAAGCAGGCGGCCTTTGCCGGAGTCTTCCAGCACCCTCCCTTTGACACCCGCGAGATCATGGAGCCAGCCACCTACCTCGCCTCTGAGCCGCAGCCCAAACTCAAGGTGGTGCCCCTCGACGGAGTTCTCGGTCCTGACTGGCAGCAGGAAGATGTTTCCGGCATTGGTGAAATAGACCTTCACGTCATACTCCGCCAGTGGGCGGGCAAAGAAGTTGCAGCCAAGCTCTCGCCCGCTTGGCGCGGTGGCTACTACATGGCGCTCTCCAACAAAAAATCATCCAAGGACGCACCTCCGCCGCTTGCCCTCGTCCTCAACTTTGCCGCTCCTGAGTCGGCCAATCAATTCGCCTCCGTTTACACGTCCTCGCTTACCCAGCGCTACAAATCCGTCCAACCCGTGCCCACGACCGATGCGCCGGTGGCTGATCTGCACCCGTCGAGCGTTGCGTCCGATGCCGCGTCCGTCGCTCCATCGTCCTCGCATGAGTGGAATACCGAGGAGGGTCTTGTGCGCCTCTACGTCGATGGTCCCACCGTCACGGCCTTCGAATCCTTCACCTCGGCCGATGCCGCCAAGCTCCACGCTGCACTCATCCCCGCTGTCACCACCCTCGTTCCGTAGTGAAGTCGTTCGCATCACGCGCGTGCGTCGCAACCGCGCATCACAGCGTGTGTCCCGCTCCGGTATAATTTCTTTTTCCGCTTACTTCGTTTTTGCACCCGCAGGAGATTGCATTGGCACAGGCAGAAATCGGCATCATTGGCGGCAGTGGTCTTTACTCCATGAAGGGCCTCACTGAGGTTCACGAAATCCAACTCGAAACTCCCTTCGGCGCACCCTCGGACGCGTATGCCCTTGGTACTCTCGCTGGACACAAGGTTGCTTTCCTAGCCCGTCACGGACGCGGCCATCGCATCCTTCCCACCGAGTTGAATTTCCGCGCCAACATTCACGGTTTCAAGCAGCTCGGAGTCGAGCGCATTCTTTCCGTCTCCGCTGTCGGCTCGCTCAAGGAAGAGCACAAGCCCACCGACTTCGTCATTCCCGACCAGTTCTACGACCGCACCAGGCAGCGTGTCTCTACCTTCTTCGGCGAAGGTCTCGTTGCCCACATAGGCTTCGGCGATCCCATCTGTCCCGAGCTCGCCGCCATCGTTACCCGGGCTGGCCAGACCGCGGGAGTCGTCACCAAACGCGGTGGCACCTACGTCTGTATGGAAGGCCCACAGTTTTCCACCAAGGCTGAGAGCAACGCCTACCGCGCCAAGGGCTTCGACCTTGTAGGCATGACCAACCTTCAGGAAGCCAAACTCGCCCGCGAGGCCGAAATCTGCTACGTCACCATCGCCATGGTCACCGACTACGATTGCTGGCATCCCGATCA
>CAZLJQ010000023.1:0-76061 GCA_964559875.1 uncultured Acidobacteriaceae bacterium | reverse complement strand
CGTACTCCACCTCGGCGCTGCCGGCCATCTCCGTCACCCGCCGCGTCCAGTCGCGCAGCTCCTCCTCGTTGTAGGCGTTGTCCAGTGAGAGCATCTGTGCCGAGTGGGCCACCTTCACAAAGCCTTCGCGCGCCTTGCCGCCCACGCGCTGTGTCGGAGAATCCGGCGTCACCAGCTCGGGATGCTCGCGCTCAATCGCCTTCAGTTCGTTGCTCAGCCGGTCAAACTCAGCGTCGGTAATCTCGGGCGCATCCAGCACAAAGTAGCAGTGCTCGTGATGGCGAATCTCTTCGCGCAACTGCTCGGCGCGCTGGGCGGGTGAAAGCGTCTTAGTCATACAGCGCTAAATTATAGGTCCTTGTTTGCGCTTGCATTGCGAAAAGAACTCCTGATAACAATGATGGTCTCGGAGGCGAGCTCATGGGCGGCTACATGGGGAAGTTGGCGTGGATCGACTTGACCACGCAGACGGTCAAGGTCGAAGAGCTACCGCAGGAGGTTCAGCGCCAGTACATCGGCGGTACGGGACTTGCGGCCTACATCTTTCGGCGTACCGCGTTTCACCAGATCGACCCCCTCGGACCGGAGAACATCCTGATCTTCGCCACCGGCCCTTTGACCGGAACCGGCATTCCAACCTCGGGGCGTTTTGCCGTGGCCGCCAAGTCTCCACAGACCGGAATCTGGGGAGAAGCCGACAGCGGTGGCCGCTTTGGCGTAGCCCTGAAAGCCGCCGGTTACGATGCCATCGCCATCCATGGCCGCGCCGCCTCGCCATCGCTGCTGACGGTGATTGAAGGCGAGATCGCCGTAATCTCCGCCGAAGCTGTGTGGGGAAAAGACACCTACGAGACCTTCGATATCCTGACCGAAAAATACGGCCGCAAGTCCGCCGTCGTCTGCATCGGGCCGCCGGGTGAACGCCTGGTTCCGCTGGCCAACATCATGAGCGAGGGTGCGCACGCCCGCGCTGCCGGACGCTGCGGCATGGGTGCCGTAATGGGTTCCAAAAACCTGAAAGCCGTGATCGCCGACGGCAGCTTGAAGGTGCCCATCAAGCAGCCCAGGGAATTGTTGCAGGCCATCCGGGCGCTGGCTCCCGGGATGATGGAAAAGATGAAGCGGCTCTCCGACTACGGCACCCCAGGCGGCACCGTCGGAGGCGCGGTAATCGCCGATCTGAGCGCCAATAACTGGACCGATGGCAACTGCTCAAAGGCCGTAGAGTGCCTGAGCGGCGAGAGCATGATGGAACAATATGGAGCAGGGAAGTACCACTGTCCGCCCTGCTTCATTGGCTGCGGAAAGAAGACTCGAATCCCCGCCGGAGAGCACACCGGAGAAGTTTCCGGTGCGCCGGAGTACGAGGCGATTGCCGGCTTTGGCCCGCAATGCGGAATCTACGACTGGAATACCGTGATCGAAGCCAACGACCTCTGCAATCGGCTTGGCATGGATACGATTTCGGTCAGCAGCTCAATTGCCTTCGTCTTTGAAGCCGTCAGCAAAGGACTCATCCCGAGCTCGCCGTCCGGGCCGAAGCTGGAATGGGGTAGCGGCGAGGGAGCGCTGTCTCTGATCCGGCAGATTGCCGAAGGCGAGGGCGTGGGGTTGCTCGTCCAAGGGGGAGTTCGCAAGGCGGCCGCCCAGCTCGGTCCGGAGGCCGCAGAATTCGCCATCCAGGTGAAAGGATTGGAGGCCCCGTTCCACGATCCCCGGGCGCTGGTCAGCCTTGCGGTGGCCTATGCCACCTCGCCACGCGGCGCCTGCCACCGCGGTTGCACCCACAACGTAGAGCGCGTTCCCCTCCCAGGTCTCGGGTATCCGAAGCCCTTGGACAGGTTCGAGCAGAAGGGCAAGGGTGAGGCCGCCGCCCGGGTCCAGAATTACGCCGAGCTATTCAACTCGCTGAAGGTCTGCCAGATCGCCATGCGCGTCTACGATGTTCCGATCCTGCTGGAGTTAACGAATTACGTAACCGGCTGGCAGATGGACGCCACGGAGTTTCTCATGGCGGGTGAGCGCAGCCTCAACGTAAAGCGCCTCCTGAACATCTCTTGCGGATTGACCAGGGCCGACGACACTCTGCCGCACCGCCTGCAGCACGAGCCGTTTCCCACCGGAG
Source organism: uncultured Acidobacteriaceae bacterium (assembly GCA_964559875.1). Taxonomy (GTDB): domain Bacteria; phylum Acidobacteriota; class Terriglobia; order Terriglobales; family Acidobacteriaceae; genus TOLSYN. Next base: position 73,936 of record CAZLJQ010000023.1, on the reverse strand, counting down.
GCGCTGCGGGAAAGGTTCCCGACCTGCCGAAGATGCTGGACGAGTACTATGAGTTTCGCGGCTGGGGAAACGACGGCGTGCCCAGCCAGGCCAAGTTGAGGGAATTGGGGCTGTTGTAGCCGGAGCAATCCATGCAGAGCATTAAGATCACGGCGTTCGGGCACATCTCCTCGCTGCTGGGAGCTAGAGAGATGGTGCTTGCCTGCGACGGCCCGCTGACGGTCAGCGCGATTCTGGACGAGCTGCGGAACCGCTATCCCTTGTTTTCCCTCTACCTCGGCCAGTTGCATGACATTGAGGAATTCCTGCTGATTCTCAACGACAGCCGCGAGATCGAGATGCAGATGCAGTCGCTGGTTCAACCGGGCGAGGAACTCGTACTGGTAACTCCCATCTCAGGAGGCAGCGGTTTTACGGCCGCCGCGCCCAAGAGTTGAAAGTTGCGGCACACTCCGCCTGCTCGGCTTGCTGAGTGTGCCTTGAGTGCAGTCTATGCCTTCGCTGCTTTTCCTCCGACTTCGAGACCGAGTGAACTCATCCATGCAAGGATCTTCTCGTCCTGGCCAGGATTCAATGCCATGGGTGCCGAAGCCGTGGGACCGCAAATGCCCAATGCGTGCAACCCGAACTTGAGCACAGGTGCATTGGCGCCGAACTGTGCCACCAATGGGATCAATGAGGCCTTCTTCTGCAGTGCTATGGCTGCTTTCATGTCTCCCCGCATCCAAGCCTCAAAGACATCGACGCAAAGCTTGGGAACCAAGCTGGCTCCGGCATAGATGCCGCCCTTTGCGCCCAACTGGAAGCCTGCAACTCCAATCGAAGGGCTGCCGGTCATCACGGAAAACTCGGAAGGGGTCAACTCCAGATAGCGTTGGAGGTTCAGGAAGTCGTTCGAACTATCCTTGACGCCGATAATGTTCGGGTGCGCCGCCAATTTTCCCAGCGTATCGGGCGCGATAGGAATCTTCGTCATCTGCGGGAAGTTGTAAATCACGACCGGTTTTGTGGATGCGTCGGCGACGATCTGAAAATGCCTGTAGACAGCACCCTGATCGAGCGGGAAGTAATAGGGCACGGCGACCAGAACAGCATCCGCCGGGGTCTGGCAGGCGACGCGCACCTGTTCGAGCGTTTTCTTGGTTCCAGTGTCACCGCAACCAACCATCACCGGAACCTTCCCTTTCACCTCATCCAGCACAGTATCGATCGCATCCTGACGCATGGCGTCAGTCATGGCTGGAAATTCACCGGTGCTACCCATTACGAGAACGCCATGCACGCCAGCGTCCAGACAATAGCGGACGACATTGCGCATGCCGCTCTTATCCACCTGCTCGTCGGGGGTAAGCGGCGTCACCATTGCGGGATAAATGCCTTTTAGCTCCATCGTTGTCCCTCTCTTATCGGTCTTCTTGCACGAACGACCCCCGTCACATTACATGTGAAGGCCGTTTGATTCAAGTTCATTGCTCCACGTAGCCGCAACCCCTCGCCGCACTCGTCCGCCACCTACCGAAAGCTTCCATCGTCTACAATGGTTCAGCAGATTTGACTCACTCAGGGCCTCCCTATGGAAATACGTCACATCCGTTACTTCATCCGGGCAGCGGAGCTTCTGCATTTCACTCGGGCGGCTGAGTCGCTCTACGTTTCACAGCCCACGTTATCCATCCACATTCAGCAACTCGAAGAGGAACTCGGCGCGGTTCTGTTCGAGCGCGCTGGCCGTCACGCACGCCCTGTGCGGCTAACCGAGGCAGGCCATCGTCTTCTCAAGCACCTGCGCAACGCCCTGCGTGAACTCGAACTTGCCAAAGAGGATGTTGGGGAACTTCGTGGCCTTGTCAGCGGAACCCTTCGGTTCGGGGCAACTCACGTTTTCAGCCAGCGGCTGGTCTCCACGGCGCTTGCGGTTTTTACCGCCAAGTATCCGGAAATCCACATTGTCATGAAGCTCGGGACTTCCACAGACATTGAACAAGCCATCCTGGAAAGAGACATTGACCTTGGGCTGGCTTTCTTGCCTCCCGACTCCGCAGACATCGAATACGAAACCCTCTTCTCCGATGAAGTTGTGCTCGTCGTCTCCAGGAAACATCCCCTCTTCGGCATCGCCGAGCTTCCCATTCGCGAATTGAACGGACTTCCCTGCGCGCTTCCCGGTGTGGGATTCAGCTCTCGCCGTTTGCTCGACATGCATTTCGCGCGGCAAAAGATCTCGCCCAAGATTCTTCTTGAGATCAGCGATATCCCTGCGCTCCTCACCATGGTGGAGCAGGGTAGCTTGGCAACGCTGGTGTCGCGCAGAGCCGTCGAGAACCGGCCTGCACTCTCAACCATCTCCATCACGGGGGCGCGTCTTTCGAGAGAGGCTGGGATTCTGAAGCATCAGAACGTTTACCTTAGCACTGCGGCCAGAGCATTTATCGAGCTGGTCAAGCTTGATTTCAGCTCTGAAGGTCCACTGCCTGAGGTTTAACAGAAGTCCCTCCCACCAACACCAAAAGAAAACCCGCTCAGCTGGTTGCGCTGAACGGGCTTGGCAATCATCGGCCTTCACCTTTTCTAGCTCTTCTTGGTAGGTTTGGCGTACTCGGCCGCTTGCTTGCCGGCGATGCGTCCGAAGACGCTGCAGTTCGCAAGCGAGCCGCCGCCAACATAGTCTTCATAGAACAGCCCTCCCGCACATTCCCCGGCCGCAAACACTCCTGGGATGACCCGTCCGTCCGCTTCCTGAACCTGTGCGTTGGTATTCGTTTTGATTCCGCCGAAGGTGATCGTAATGCCAGGTACCATCGGGCTGAACGCATAGAACTTCGGAGTAGCAATCGGATACGCCAGTGCAGTCTTCGGCGGATTTGCCTTTAATGCCTTGCCGTCCTGAATGGAGGCATTAAACTCCGCAATGGTCTGCTTGAACACGTCGGCCGGGACCTGGATCTTTTCCGCCAGTTCATCCAGAGAAGACGCCTCGAAGTACGGCAGTCCAAGGGTCTGGAACTGCTTTAGTCCAATCGCAACGCCGGGCTGTTTCCTGATCTGCTCGTCGAAGATCAGCGATATGCTCTGTCCTGGCTGCTTCAGCGTGGCTTTGCCGTTTGCCACATAGCCAAGTGACTCGTCGACATAGCGCTTGCCTTCCTTGTTGATTCCAACCAGGTAGGGAACCGCGGTGAACGGATTGCCGGAAGCTGTGTTCTTCGGGCTCACGGCGGCGATATGTACGGAATGCATGCCGCCAAAGTTAACCAGCGCAGCTCCCGCTTCGCTCGCCATCATCAGCCCGTCGCCCGTAATCCAGGTCTTGCCCCGGACCATCAGCGAATTGGCATCGGGGTCCACCCATTGCTGTAGCAACTGCTTATTCGCCGCGTAACCACCGGTGGCGATAACAACGCTCTTGGCCATGTAGTCCTTCAGGCCAGACGCCTGCGCCACTCTCACGCCGATCACCGCACCGTTGGTATCCATGATCAGTTGCTTGGCCTTGGCCTCAAAGACGATCTTGCCGCCTTTGCTCTTGAAAACCTCCGCCATTTTGGCAAGGTTTTTCGGCATGCCCTGGTAGAGTCCAGGCGCAAAGACAAATCCCTTTTCTCGAGTGCCGGGGATTCCGATGGGCGGCAATATATCAGCTCCCTGGCCCTTGAGCCACGCGACCACATCGAGGGATTGTTCGGCAAGAACCTTGGTGAATTCCGGGTTTGCCTTGCCCATCCCCTTCTTCATGAAGTCTTCGAAGTACTCGTCTCTTCCCTTCTGCGTATCTTCGTTTGGTACCGCAATCATTCCGCCGGCAACCGACGAATCTCCACCCATCTGTAGCTGCGATACTTTTTCCAGGATGATCACGTCCGCACCCTGGCTCTTGGCGGAAAGAGCCGCCACCATGCCGGAAAGACCGGTTCCGATCACCACCACGTCATGCTTCTCGGTAGCCGACGGTTTGGGAAGCAGCGAAGCTTGGGCAACCTCGAAACCGCCTAACGTAGCCACGCCAATTCCAGCTCCCACGCCCTTAAGAAAGCTTCTTCTGGTAACTTCTTTTTTTTCGTCCTTACGTGCCATAAAATCTCCTTCCGTTTTTCAAACGCTAATCGGATTGTGTCCCATCAAGGTGTCTTGTAGCCCCATTCATGACAGGCTCGGCAGCCGTCTTCGGAGGGCTTGTGGATGTGGTGACACGTCGCGCACTCGGGCTTTCCAAGGTGGTTGTCGTGCGGGTTGGGAGTCACCGTTTTTGTCTGCTCCGCAAGCTTCTCGTAGCCACCGTGGCAGCTTATGCAAACATCCATGCCTACTGGCTTCGGAGCATCGGTTGCGCCGTGGCAAGCCTTGCATTCGACATCTGCTTTGGTGTGCGTATCGATCAGAAGTGGAGGCGAGGATTGTGATAGCGAGAAGGTGCCAGTGAACAATAAAAGCGCTAGGTTAAACAGTCCAATCCAGTAACGCATGAGCGGACTAAACCCCTCTCAGTTTAAGAATTGCAAGGTGCCGAGCAGTTTAGCAGCAATCTCATTTTTTTAACTCTGAATCGTGCGAAATGGCATATTGTGTCTGTCTATGGCTCGCATAGAGCCAAACAATTTGACCTGATTGAAAATAGTTCATAAACTCCGCGCACTCCACAAGTGGCCGCAGGCAGGGCATATTCAGGTGCAAAGGGATGCGTTCGTCGAAATCCGCGGCTTGGTTAACGCCGGGGTTTTATGCGTCTGAAATTCAACGTTATTCCGAAGTATTGGCTAGGTAACTTGCGCTTCACAGGAGATAATGTGGGCGCTTCCGCAGGCGTAAACCGTAAGCCGGAGCTGACCGGTACGGCACTAGGATTCAGGAGGTTGTTGTGAGCACAGTTGGCCAGGATGTTAGAACCGCTCCCAAGTCCACAGTCAGCGACATCATCGAGAAGCTTCCACTGACGAAAACCCACTACCTGCTGGCCATAGCCGCAGCCCTCGGCTACATGTTCGATGCCTTCGACACCTACATCGTGGGTTTCGCAATGCCATCGATCGTAAAGGAATGGAAACTGACCCCCGTCTTCAACGGTATGTTGGCTTCGGCTGGCATGTGGGGCATGTTCATCGGCGCCATGTTGTGGGGGCCGATCATCGACAGGTTCGGCCGCAAGTTCGGCTTTGCCGGCACGGTACTTGGCTTCAGTCTGGTCAGCGGACTTACCGCGCTGTCGTCCGGAACCACCCAGTTCATCATCTACCGTTTCATCTCCGGCTTGTTTCTTGGCGGAATGCTCCCCGTGGTTTCAGCGCTGGTCGCCGAGTATGTAGCTGCCCGGCATCGGGGCCGGTTCGTCGCTGTTCCACCGGTCTTCTGGCCTGTCGGACTGTTTGCCGCTGCCATCGCTTCCTTTACCCTGGTTCCGGTCTACGGATGGCGCGCGCTGTTTCTGGTTGGTGTCATCCCGGCATTCCTCGCTTTCTTTGTCATCCGCACGTTGCCTGAGTCGCCGCGTTGGCTGGCCAGTAAGGGCAGGACGGAAGAAGCCGCGAAGGTGTTAGTGCGGCTCGGTGCCTCGCCCAGTCAAGTTCAAGAACTTGGTTTGGAGGAACTGGCGCAGAAGAAGGTGCCACTCAGCGTCCTGTTGCACACGCCTTATCTGAAGCGGTTCATCTTGACCACCAGCGTCTTGTTCTTCGGATTCTTTGGCTACTACGGGTTTGTACTGTGGCTGCCTTCGATCCTCGCCGTGGTATTCAAACTCAGCCTCGTAAAGACCTTCACTTATACGATTCTGGTCGGTGTTTTTGCGATCCTCGGTAAGGTCACCGCCTTCTTCACCATCGACAAGTTTGGCCGGAAGCAATTGTTTTACTTCGGATACGGACTCGCCGGCGTTGCTTCGCTGGTCTTCGGTCTGCTGAGAAATCCAACCCACCTCCTCATCGGCGCCTGCGCGCTCTCCTTCCTGCTGGAAGAAGCCGCCGCCGGATGCGTGGTGCTGCCCACGGAGCTTTTCCCGTCGCAAGTTCGCGGTACGGCAAACTCCTGGACCAGCGCTTCAGGAAAACTGGCATCTGCCTTAAGTCCCTTGGTCTTTGGATTCTTCATGGCCAGGCACATGTACTACGGAATCTTCATCACCATGGCGGCCTTCTTCTGGATCGCCTGTCTCATGGTTCTCACCATTGGAGTTGAGACCAAGGGCAAAGCTCTGCACGATGTCGGAGCTTCCTAGCGAGTGTTTGGAGTTGGGGTTCTAAGGGTCGGGCGCACCAAAGCCCGCCGCTGATTTGAGCTTGAGTTTAATAAGGAGATTAATCCATGAGCGGAACTGGCGTGAAATTGAAGCCTTCCTCCAAGGGTGCCGCATACATTGCGGACTTCCTCGTTCAGCAGAAAGTGCCTTACGTTTTCGGACTGTGCGGTCATGGGATTCTCGGAATGCTGGACGGCCTCTACGACCGGCAGGACGAGATCAAGACCATCTCGGTTCACCATGAGGCGATAGCGGCCTTCATGGCCGACGGCTATTTCCGGATCAAGCAGAAACCCGTGGCGACCTACAGCTCCTGCGGACCGGGCTCGGCGAACCTTGTGCTCGCCGTCGCGGCGGCATTCGCTGACTCTTCCGCCATGTTGAACATCACCGGCAACGTGCCAACCGGGCAGTGGAATCGCGGGCCTTTTCAGGAGAGCGGACGCTACTACCAGGGTGACTTCATCAACGTAATGCGCCCTTACGTGAAGCGCAGTTTTCAGCCGACTCGCGGCGACATGATCCCGCTGGCCATGCGGCAGGCCTTCGCCCTCATGACCAACGGACGTCCCGGTCCGGTGCACCTCGACGTTCCCCTCAACCTCTTTGTCGAGCCGGTGGATGAAGCCGCGGCAGCACGCGAAGAGAACTGGCCCACATTGCATTGGGAGCGTCCTGCGGGCGATCCAGCGGCGATTGCCAAGGCGGCGAAGATGCTGCTGGAGGCCGAGCGGCCAGTGATCGTCTCCGGTCACGGAGTGGAGTTGAGCAGCGCGGAAGCTGCGTTAATGGCCTTTGCCGAAGCTATGTCGATTCCGGTTGCTACTACGCCGTTTGGTAAGGGGACGTTCAATGGCAGTCATCCACTAAGTCTCGGCCCGACTGGCCGCAACGGTTCGCTGATGGCCAACGGTGCCTGCCGCAACGCCGACGTAATTCTGGCGCTCGGCACTCGCTTCGACGACCGCGCCACCAGCGCGTGGCTGCCCGGAATGACCTACAGCTTCCCCCCGACCAAGCTCATCCACGTTGACATCGATTCCAACGAGATCGGCCGCAACTTCCAGACGGCGCTTGGAATCATCGGCGACGCACGCTTGGTGCTGGAGCAACTGCTTACCTACAAGTCAAATACCGCAAACCGTCGCGGACCGTGGCTCGAACGCATTGCCGCCTGGCGTAAGCAGTGGGACGCCGCAACCGTAGCGCCGCGCAGCTCCGACGCGGTTCCCATCCGTCCCGAGCGAGCCATCGCCGAGCTGCGCAAAGCGCTCCCGGAAGACGGCATTGTGCTCTCTGATGTCGGCATCCACCACAACTGGCTGATCGCGGAATGGGAAGCGCGCCGGACCAGAACGATTTTGCAAACCTGGGGCTTCGCCTCCATGGGATTCGGTATCGGCGGCGCCCTCGGCGCCAAGCTGGCAGCACCCGATCGCCCAGTGGTCGCCGTCTGCGGCGACGGTGGCTTTGTCATGTGGCCCAGCGCCGTGCTGACTGCGGTCGAGTACAAAATCCCTGTGGTGTGGCTGGTGTGGAATAACTACGGCTTCTGCGCCATCCGCGATCAGCAGCTTGGCTTCTTTGGCAAGGATCGCGAACTGGCCTGCAGCTTCGAGGATGCTACCGGCAAACTCTACAGTGCCGACTACGCTGCCATGGCCCGCTCGATGGGCGCTGCCGGCGCGACCATAGAAAAACCGGGCGATCTGGCGCCTCAGCTTGAGGCGGCGATTGCTTCCAACCGGCCCACCGTGCTCGACGTGCGTATTGATCGCGAGATCAGGCCGCTGGCCAGCGGTAGCTGGGAGTTGCCGCCCATTGCGCCGCCTCTGCCCAACATCGGCTGGGAAGGCTAAAACTCGCCCGGGACGAAGGTCGTCAGACGATCTTAGTCCCGGACCATGTAACAAGGAGAAGATTGCATATGGAACCGACTTCTGCCGCGAAGGCCGAGCAGCCCTGTCCGTTCAAGATGGTTGCGCCGCTTGAACCCGGAATCGTCTGCATCGACATGGAACCCATGTTGACGTTCTACACCGAGGTTTTGGGCTTGAAACTGGTCTCCGACGCTCAGACCACACCCGAGGCGAGCACCAAATTTCACGCCACGCCGCACGGCTACCGCATCGTGCGTCTGCAGACCCCATACGGCGAGCGAATCAAGCTGGTGCAGCCCAATGTTCCGCCAGTGCAAAATCCGGTTCCCGAATGGGTCTACGAACGGCAGGGAATCGCTTATTTCAGCTTTGTCGTTGAGGACATGAAGCCCGTACTGGCACGGTTGAAGGCAAACCATGTGAAGCTGCTCAGCGAAGAACCCGTCGAGGTCCGCAAAGGCGTCTTCGGCCAGTTCCTCTTGGACCCGGAGGGCAACTTCCTGGAATTCGTCGAGTACCCGGATATTGCGTCCTATCGGCCCGATCTGTTCAAGAAGTGAACAGAGTAAGATTCAGGGCGGAAGTCATGGGTGCTTTGCAGCGTCCTCTTTGGCTGAGACCGGACGTTGTTGCGCGGGAATCTGCGCCGCTCAATTTTCAAAATGTCAGCCGGAAAGGTAACAAAGTTTTATGTCCAACACTGCAATAGGCCCAGGGTTTTTCTGTCAGGCCCCGGATGCGAATCCTCAACCGCCTCGCCTGAAGGCCCCTCCGGGAGCCACCGACACACACTTTCATATTCTGGGTCCGGCAAACACTTATCCATACGTCGAAGAGCGCGAGTACACGCCGCCGGATGCACTGCCCTCGGCCTGCCGCAAACTGTTTAGCACCCTTGGGATTCAGCGCGCGGTACTGATCCAGCCTAGTGTCTACGGCGAAGACAACCGTTGCATGGTCGAGTCCGCAGGTCAGCTCGGAGTGCCGGCCCGCATGATCGTCGTGCTTCCGTTCAACACGCCCGACAAGGAACTGCAACGCTTGCACGATGCCGGAGCACGTGGTGTGCGCTTCATCCTGGCGCATATCGGCGGCCTACCGCTTGCCGATCTCGAGCGCTTTGCGGAGCGCATAAAACCAATGGGCTGGCACATCCAGTTTCTGCTTCGTCCAGCCAATCTCATCGAATTGGAGAGCCGGATCGCCAAACTGCCCACCGACTACGTCATTGATCACATCGGCCTCATTCGCGCATCGGAAGGCGGAGTGCAGCAGCCTGCTTTCCAGGCCCTCCTGCGGCTCTTTCGCACCGGGCGCTGCTGGGTCAAATTGACCGGTGGCTATCGCATCTCCAATCAGGCTCCGCCATATCCTGAGGTGATTCCGCTGGTGGAAGCGCTGGTGAAAGAACGTCCAGATCGAATTATCTGGGGCAGCGACTGGCCGCACGTGATGATGAAGGGCAAGATGCCGAACACGACTGAGTTGTTTGATCTGCTGTTGGACTGGGTTCCGGACGAGAAGATCAGGGCACAGATTCTCTCCGGCAATCCTCAGGCTCTGTTTAAGTTTTAGGCGGCGCACTGAGCGGTTTCGGAGATGCTGTGTCCTGAAGCCGCTCTACACACGCGCTCGCCATTGGCGCATTGGAGCGAAAGACAGGCAATGAACACTTGGGAAAGAAAGTTAGGGTTGATCGTGCCTTCCTGGAACACGGTCAACGAATATGAGTTCAACCAGGTTTTGATTCCGGCAATCTCCGTGCATTCCATGCGGATCAAAATAACCGCGGATGACGAAGAGAACTTCACTTGGATGGCCACGCAAGTTCCGGCTGCTTCTAAGTTACTGGCTCAGGCCAAGGTGCAGGCGATCTGTTACGGATGCCTGGCTGGCGGCTTCATTAAAGGTCCTGGGCACGATCAGGAGATCGTTCGCGACATCGAAGCCGCCACCGGAATTCCGGGAGTGGCTGCGGCTGCCGCAGTAGTTGACGCCCTGCGTGCCATGGGTGTCACCCGTCTCAGCGTTGCGTCACCGTACGAACCTTGGTTGAACGACAAACTCGCGGAGTACCTGAAAGCGTTCGGCATCGAAGTGCTCGCGCTCAAGGGGCTCGGCACGCAGGCTCATGCCAGCTTCACTCCGCAGCAGAATGCCGAATTAGCCAGCGAAGTCGACCGGCCTGAGTCGCAGGCCATCTTCATCAGCTGTTCGAATTTCCGTACGTTGGAAATCATTGAGTTGCTCGAAACTAAGCTAGGGAAACCTGTACTTACCAGCAACATGTGCTCGCTTTGGAAGATGCTGCGCGTGCTGGGTGACCGTCGCTCTCTGCCGGGAACTGGCCGGCTATTCCGCGACGCGTAGTCAAGCAGTTGGACCGTACGTCTGCTGCTCGTTAGCGAATCGAAAGGATGCATCTATGGCCATCAACACTCCGACCGCGATGCCGAAGCAAGCCTCGGCCCCTGTCTATACTCACTCTCTGTGGACCGGCAAGCGAGGCTTCATTGCTGCCTTCCTGTTCTTCAACATGTTCATCAACTACATGGACCGCATCAACCTTTCGGTTGCCGCACCCATCGTCGCCAAGCAATTCAAGTGGGATCCGGGAATGATGGGGATCATCTTTTCCGCCTTCATGTGGACCTACATGGTCTGCTTGATCCCGTGGGGTAGCCTCACCGATCGCTTTGGGACGCGCAAAGTCGGCGCAATCTCCATGGCGCTCTGGTCGGTCGGCGGAATGGCCACCGGCGGCATTATGGGCTTCGGAAGCATGATGGGCTCAAGGCTTGCACTTGGCGTTGGTGAGGCAGCATCGTTCCCTATCGCCGGTAAGGTCGTTCGCCAGTGGTTCCCCGCCAACGAACGCGGTCTGGCAACGGCTATCTTCAATGCTGGTACATTTGCTGGTCCCGCTATCTCTGCACCGGTCGTGGCCTGGCTGGTTCTGCGCGCCGGATGGCGCCTGTCGTTCGTGATCACCGGCGTGATCGGCCTGCTATGGGCGCTTCTCTGGTATATGAAATTTCGTTCTCCTGCAGAGTGCTCCTGGCTTCCGGAAGACGAGAGGAATTATCTGCTCTCTCAGACCGGTGCTCCGTCTGCTGCTGCTAAGCAGACTCCGACGAAGGGCGCTATCTGGAAGTTGCTCAGCCGCACCACCATGTGGGGGCAGTTCATCACGCAGGGTTGCTGTGCTTACACCATGTACCTGTTCATGTTCTGGCTGCCCTCCTATTTAGTGAGGGTGCGCCACATGGACCTGATGAAGGCAAGCTGGTTCACCGCTTTGCCCTACCTCATCTCGGTGGTGCTGGGAATCCTCATCGGCAAGCTGAGCGATAGCATTCTGACCCCGGAAGCCGTGAAGCAGGGCAAGCGCCGTACGCTGCTCATCGTCTTTATCCTGCTCTCGAGCGTTGTTCTGTTGACCGACTTAGTCAGCAATCAATGGGTCGTAGTCGCACTGATCTCAATGGCGCTGACCTGCATCTCCAGTGCACTGACGTTGAATATCGCGATGTGCAATGACCTGGTATGGGACCCGACCATGGCGGCTACCGCACTTGGCTTCCAGATCCTGGGCGGTAACGCGTTCGGCTTATTCGCGCCAATCCTTACCGGCTTCATCGTGAAGTCAACCGGCAGTTTCAACAGCGCATTCTTCCTGGCGGGCGGCTTGCTATTCCTGGGAGCGTTCACCTCATTCACCATGACCCGAAAGCCACTGGCGTTTGGGGAACAGGCGAAGGCATAGCCTGCGCTTATTGCTACGTTCTACGCGGTAACCTGATGCGGCCTTGCAGAGCGGCGAAGAAATCTCCGGCGCTCTGCAAGCCGCATTCCTCGTCTTTATAACGGAACCATATCCTTGCCATTGCCTCTCACTATTGGACTTTCTTTGCCTTCAAGCGTTATTTCTAGTTCACAGGCGTTTTGCTTTCGCCTACGCCGAAAGCAGTGGAAGGAGCCCGCACCATGAGTACTACGCAAATGCAGGGACTGCATCGTCCCGCTCAGCTAAAGGACATTGCCCTCGCGCCAACCTCATCGTTCATCGCTGGCAAGTGGGTGGAAGGCACGAGCAAATTCCCTGTATTGGACAAGTACACCGGTCAGGTCTTTGCCGAGGTTTTTGCGATGTCGGCCGAACAGGTCAGTCAAGCCGTGAAAGCCGCGCGAAAAGCATTTGAGGCGGGCGCTCCTCCACCGGATGTTCGGGCAGCCGCTCTGTACAAATGCGCCGAACTGCTCGCCAAGTACAGAGATCGTTTTATCGATCACATTGTTGCCGAAGGCGGTCTCACCTTCGTGGATGCGAGTCGTGACGTCGACCGCTCGATCATCACCCTGAAATTGTCCGCCGAAGAAGGCACGCGCCTGACCGGTGAGCAGGTTTCGTTTGCCGCCAGCCCTGGCCAGCAAAACCGTATCGGATTCACCATCCGAGTCCCGTTGGGCATCGTCTGTGCGATCACGCCTTTCAACTCACCGATCAACACTGTAATTCACAAGGTAGCTCCCTCCTTGGCGGCAGGGAACGCAGTTGTTCTCAAGCCTGCGGGATATACCCCTTTAACCTCGGCATTGCTGGTTGAAACGCTACTGGAAGCAGGTGTCGCCCCCGGATTCATCTCTCTGATCCAAGGCGGTGGCTCTACCGTGGGCAACGTGCTGCTCGAAGAGCAAGACATTGACTTCTATGCATTTACCGGGAGCACCAAAGTCGGAGCCGTAATCCAGCGAGCCGCTGGTTTCCGGAAGTGCCAACTCGAGATGGGCAGTATAGCCAGCACCATTGTTTGCGACGACGCCGACCTTGCGCGAGCGCTCCCCAAAATCGCCAACGCCGCATTCCGGAAGGCGGGGCAGGTTTGCACCTCCATTCAGAGGCTCTACGTCCAAGCCGGCATTTTGGAAGATGTGGTCAAGGGCCTGGCTAAGGAGGCGTCACGCATGCCAGCCGGGGATCCAAGAAATCCCGCGACACTGGTTGGTCCGCTGATCAGTGAATCGGACGCGAAGCGTGTGGAAAGCTGGATTCACGAAGCCGTGGAGAGCGGCGCGAAGCTGGTTTGCGGAGGCCAGCGCTCAGGCTCGGTGGTGCAGCCAGCCGTCCTTACGAATGTCGCTCCCGGCATGAAGGTGTGGGACGCGGAAATCTTTGGTCCGGTGGTATGTGTCATGCCATTCAAGACGCTTGAAGAAGCAATCGAGAGCGCCAACAACCAACCGTATGGCCTCGCCGCGGGAATTTTCACGCGCGACATAAACCAGGCAATACAAGCGGCAAAGTCGCTTCGCTTCGGAGCCATTCACATCAACGAGACTTCGAACTCCAGGGCCGATGGGATGCCGTTCGGTGGAGTGAAGGCCAGCGGGTATGGTTTCGAGGGGCCAAAGTATACGATCCGCGAAGTAACGGAAGAGCGGCTCATCACCATCAATTTGTAATAGGTGCACGACGGCGGGAATTCTGACTGTCAGTGCGTGCTCGATGCCGCGGGCACGCACTAACGTTTATGCGATACATTGATATATGCCGATGAATGGAGTTTGCTCGGTCAACCTTTCGCGCAGCACTTCCGATTTTTAACATTGCATCGTTCTCACTAAGCGAACTGATCGACTTCTTTCTTGGCTTGCGCGTCCTCTTCAACGTTGCCTTGTTGTGTACCCCTTTGGGCTCTGCTATTGATTAGTGCATCAATGGTTCAAAACTCCGCGCAACTATTGACCTACTATGCACTACGACGCTTCTAACGATTGCCTTTTCTGACAATCGTTCAGTTCTTCTTCTCGGCTTCGTATTGGAGCGCTCCTTCGTCCAACATACCCACCTCTGTCGAGAGGAGATGAACGCTCAACTCCTCGCCTGGTGCGAACGAGGTGCGTTCCGCCGGAAGAATCGCGATCCCATCGGCTCGCACCATTGTTTTGAGCATACCCGTGTTCTGATCGCCGGAACTGTACGCCAGATATGTGTCGCCCGAGCGTTCCATGCGGACGCGCAAGAAGTGAATCTTGCCGGCCTTTTTCTCCGCCGTGTCCTGCAGAATCGCTTTGACCAATGGCCCAACGATGCGCCGATGCCCCATCATTTTCAACAGTGCGGGCTTAACCAGTTCTTCGAATGTAACCATGGTCGAAACCGGATTGCCGGGCAGCGAGAAAACCGGTCTTCCATCTTTCAATCCGAATGCGGTCGGCCCTCCGGGCTTCATGTCAACTCGCCAGAACAGTTGCTTCACCTCGAGGTCGATAAGTGCGTCTCGCACAAAGTCGCGGTCCCCGGCCGACACACCGGCTGAAGTAATCACAACGTCGGCCTTGAGTCCCTCGACCAGTTTTTCTCGCAAACTCGCTCTGTCGTCCCGGCCAATGCCCAGAAGCACAGGAATAGCGCCAATCGCCTTTACAGATGCCGCCAGCGAGAGTTCGTTGCTGTTGATAATCTTTCCCACCTCAATCGGTTCGCCCACCTCAATCAGTTCGTCGCCAGTCGACAGAACAGCGACCCGGACCCTGCGATAAACGGGGACGAAGGCTCTTCCAAACGAAGCCAGCATGCTGATCTCTGGCGGCCCGATCGTCATGCCAGATGCCAGGATTTTCTCACCGCAGCGAACATCTTCGCCCGTAAAGCGAACGTGTTGCCGAGGGCTCACGTGTTCTTTGATCAGCACCTGCCCATTCGTTTCTTCCGTCTCCTCTACTGGGACCACGGCATCGCATCCAGCAGGTACCGGCGCTCCAGTCATGATCTTGATTGCGCAGCCGGGCTCAACCGCAGTGGTCGGAACGCGCCCGGCAGGGACATAATCTGTAATCTTCAACCGTACCGGTTCGCGACAGTCTTCGGCGCGTACCGCGTATCCGTCCATTGCGGAGTTATTGCAGAATGGCATGTTCCAGGGGGCAACTACATCTTCCGCAAGCACCCTTCCAAGCGATTCAAGAAGGCCAACCCGCTCGACTCCCAAAGCAGCGACGCTACTAAGGATCAGACGGCGGGCTTCGTCAAAGGTGGGCATATATGCTCCTGATTGCAAATTGAATTGTATATGCGCGCGCGGCAGTACTTGCAACTCTCTTTATCAGTGGAGATGGAAGATCGCATTTTCATGCAAGTCGCTCGTGAGCAAAGAACTCTATTTGCGTTTGACCGCAACCGCTACAATGATGGCGTGCATCACCAACGCTGGTTTCAACGACTATTTCAGCCAGGGCGCTCGCGGTCGATTCCACACGCGCGCGCCTGGAACATTGCTCTGCGAACCGTGCACCTGATGACGACGAGTATGTTCGTAGGCGGATATGTGTTCGGTGCTTCCTCTGTCCAACTCCGGCCCTTGCTCCACGTGTCGATCGCGACGGGCGTAGGTCTGGCTTTGGTCGAGACCTACCCGAGTTTGCATTTCATTTTCGAGGGTTGGGGACTCTTCCTGTTGGCGAAGCTCGCGCTGCTGCATTTTGTTGTCACAGCGCAGAGCCATCGAATTCCTATCATCCTCGCCGTAGTTGGACTTGCAGGGGTTGGTTCCCACATGCCGGGCAAGCTGCGGCACTACTCAGTGCTGGAAAGAAAAGTCGTCGATCCGTAATGGCATTTCGATTTGACCTCGCAATCCATGACGAAAACGACGCGCTCACAATTTTCTGTGTTCAGGGACTAAGAGGAGATCGGCCGGATCGAGACGGGCAAGCACTTTGTCGCCGGGCTTGAACTGAAGCTGATCGTAATCTGCGTGCCAAACAAGCGCGCTAAAGTGCGGGCCGGCATTCAGTTCGATCCGGAACAGTGACCCCAACGGTACAACAGACTCCACCAACGCCGCGAAGCCATCTCCGCTATGCCGCATCTGGCCGTTCAGGTGCTCCAGGTGGACATCCTCCGGACGGAAGACCAGTCGAGCAGTCTCCGGAGTCACATGCTCACTGACCGTCGCGTCTAGTATCGCATCGCCAACCCGAGCTCGAACACGGCCCGGCTCGACGGGCTCGACCTGCTCAGGACGTAGCACCTGCATACCCACAAATTTTGCGACCCAAGCATCCACCGGATTGGTGAAGACGTGATGTGGTTGGCCTACCTGCCGAATGACCCCATCCTGAATGATGGCGATCACATCGGCCAGCGTGCGCGCCTCAAGTCGATCATGTGTAACGTACACACTGGTTGCTTTCAAAGAGCGAAGAAGACGGCGCAAATCCTCGCGTAACTCCTCACGCATTCTCGCATCAAGCGCCGAGAGCGGTTCGTCGAAGAGGAATAGCCGCGGCTCCGTGGCCAGCGCGCGTGCCAGCGCAACTCGCTGCTTCTCCCCGCCGCTCAATCCGGAGGGCCGACGCCCGGTCAGATGTCGCACACCAAGAAGTTCCAGCACCTGCTCGACGCGCCGGTCAGCTTCTGGCTTTCGCCGCAATCCGAATGCGATGTTCTTCTCGACCGTGAGATGAGGGAAAAGCGAGTAGTCCTGAAACATGAAGCCAAGTCCACGTTCCTCGGGCGGGAGCGAAGAGATGTTCCGTCCACAGAGTTCGATTCGGCCTGAGGCCGGAGGATGAAATCCGGCTACGGTTTCCAGCAAAACCGATTTGCCGGAACCACTCGGCCCCAATAACACCAATGTCTGTCCCTGTTCGAGCGAAAGCGAGATGCTGCGAAGTTCAAAGCGGGGGAACACAACGGATAGATTCTGGATGGCGAGATAACTCACGGCCTGTCAGGTCTCCAGTTGGCATGAATGAAGGCTCGCATCACCAGAAATGTCGAGAGTGTGACAATGAGCAGCAGTACTGCTATGGCCGAGGATTCGCGCAGTCCGGTCTGCAGGTAGACGTCATAGATCTTGATCGGCGCGGTCATGGGGTAGTACGCCAGTATCATGACAGCTCCAATTTCGCTGATCGCTCGGGCGTAGGTCAGGACCACGCCGGTCATAATACCGCGCCATGCAAGTGGCAGGCCGATGCGGTAGAAAACCTCAAATGGCGGTGCGCCGAGCGTGCGCGCTACCTTTTCCAGTCGGGGATCAACGGCAGCGAATCCCAGCCGGGCCGAATTGACCATAAAAGGAACACTGACAAAGAGCATAGCGATGACGATGCCAGCTTCTGTGCCCCAGAACTCCAAACCATATGGCGCAAGCATCGCACCAATCAGGCCCCTTCGCCCGAACACGAACAGCAACGCGATGCCCGCAACCCCGTGCGGCACTGCCAAAGGCAAATCGACAAATGCTTCGATGATTCGGCTGAACCAGCCAGAACTGCGCGCCAGAAAATATGCCAGAGGCGTACCGAGGAGTGCTGCAATCACGGCGGTCAGCGCAGCCGATCGTACACTCAGCCAGATGGAGGAACGAACGTCATCCATGGCGGCAACCGAACGCAGGGTGGCCCAAGTTTGCGCAGAGGCCATGCGCAGCAACGGCAGGAGAATGAAGGCCAAAAGAAGGCCACCAGGAAACCAAAGGAGAGCAAGGGCACTCCGGTTGAGCATCCGCCGAAGGTCGCCCTCCCGCGCCGCGGCGGTTATCGGCTCGCCCATGGCTTTACCAGTTGCCTGAGCCCAACGGGAAGCTTTTCCGCGCCGCTCGCGATCGGTTGACTGAACACCACGAAACCGTTATCCCGCATTGTCGCCGCACCCCGCGCGCCGAGGAAAAACTGCATCCACTGTTCGGCTTGCTTTGGGTGGGGCGCATTGATGGGGATCGTCGCGGCGTAGATGATTGGCCGGCCTTGCAAATCACCATTTCGGGTGTGCACGGACACGGTCGCATACTGGTTTGCGAGGGAGGCATCGCTCAGATTGATCTCAGGCGGAAGCTGGAGGTATTTGAAATGGTGCTGCATCGCATCTGAGCGGTAGATGGCCAGATAATCAATCTGTCCTAATTCCAGCGCGCCGATAAGCTCGGTTTCAGTATCGCGGATGTTCTTCGCGGGGGCGTTCTTCAGAATCTTCTGTGCCAGTCCCGGCTGATGGTAGTGCTTCTCTGCCAGTTGGAGCATCTGGAGCGTCTGGTAACCGGATGGGTCGGTATCGGGATTGGAACGGCCGATCTCAACTCCGGGCTCTGCCAACACCTGGAACCAGTTGCTGGCGTTGATTCTCGCCGCGCCTTTGCTCTTGTCCGTATACACGAAGGTGATGGCGTTGGCGGCGAAGCCGATATACCAGTTCGCATAGGCAGGGCCGCCGTTGTGACCATATAGCTGCTGGGGGATGACGTTGTAGTCGGCCACTGCCAGCACGTCGGCTGGCTGCTGCAACTCCGTGATTTGTTTTGCCATCTTTACGCTGCCCCCGAACTGGGCCTGAACCGTGACGTTCGGATGCTCCTGCCTGAACGCGGTGTCAATGGCTTTGAAGGGTACGGCGAGCGTGCCGGCTGCATACTGAATCAGTGTGGTCTTGTCGGTGGAAGTGCCTGTCTGCAAACCCTCAGCGCCGGACGCGGCGTTAACACGTGGCGCGGCCACAATCGCTAGGCCCGCCACAACAGCCAGCCCGAACGCAATGTCGAGCAGCGCACTTCGCAAATTGAATCCGAGCTTCATTCGACGTTTGGACATTTTCCCCCGCGCTGAGTTATTGACATGTCGATATGATGACATACTTAAAGAAATCCTCCCGAACGCAACAACCGCCGTAAGTTTCTGACAGCTTGCAGCAGCTTCCTACTAACGAGCTGTCGTTGTAAGCCGCGTCCGCTCGGCACGGAAAACCTTGCCTTTTCCTCCGGACTGTCGCATGATTCGAGCTCCTGTTATTACAAGTTCTTAAGGACGACTGATTTTGGCGCGCCCACTCTGTAGAGCGTGCTTGTTGAAACGCAGTTTGCCGTAACTATTCCCTCGAGGTGGAACGGTGGACACAATCTCAGACAAATTACAAGTTGTGCGATCCTCAGCCGCAGCGCGGCTGGATCGGCTTCCCATTGGTTCGTTTCATAAGCAAGTGATGTGGCTGATCGCTTATGTATTTTTTTTCGAGCTGGGCGACCTGAATACCTTCGCATTCGCGGCGCCTGAGCTTCGGGTGCAATGGAAGCTGTCCATTGCCACCATTGGGGTCATCACTTCAGCGGCGTTCATTGGCATGTTCGTGGGGGCGACCACCGGCGGATGGTTCTCCGACAAGGTCGGGCGAAAGAAGGCGCTACTCCTGACTACGGTGTGGTACTCGACCTTCTCGCTGCTGAATGCTTTTGTCTGGAACGTGTCAGGTCTGTTCGTCACGCGGTTTCTGACCGGCGTGGGACTTTCCGCGATGACGGTCATCGCTGTCACCTACATCAGTGAGATCTTCCCAGCCAGGAAGCGCGGTACTTTTCAGGGTTGGATCATGACCATTGGCCTCTTTGGAATACCCATTACCGCGCATGTGGCTGAGGAACTCATCCCGAGCAGCACCTACGGATGGCGGTTGGTATTTGTCTGGGGCGCGCTGGGCATGCTGGTCCTTTTGTTCTCCCACAAATTTGAGGAATCGCCGCGTTGGTATGAAAACCACGGCCGGTTCGCCGAAGCAGACGCGGTATTGGATCGCATAGAGAGCCGCATTAAAGCCGACTTCGGGTCGCTTCCGCCTATCGGCGAAGAGCCAGCAACTAAGGCCGCGCGTGGTAAGTTTACGGATCTGTTTGCTCCTACCTACCTTCCCCGTACGTCCATGTTGGTATGTGCCTGGATCTTCCAGACTCTCGGCTTCTATGGCTTCATGGCGTGGGTGCCGACGCTGCTGGCCGCACACGGTTTTCCGTTAGTAAAGTCGCTGCTTTGGGTCTCGATCATGCACTTCGGTGCGCCCATTGGTGCACTTATCTCGGCTCTCATCTCGGATCGATGGGAGCGTAAGTATCTGATCGCCATCGTCTCTGTGTTAATTGCGCTTTGCGGCGTAATGTATGGGCTCAGCTTCAATAAGGTTCCCATTATTTTCTTCGGCTTCTGTGTTTCGATGTTCATTCAAACCTTCGCGCCGCTGCTGTACGCGTACACGCCCGAGTGCTATCCCACGGGAATCCGCAACTCAGGTTGCGGCCTCGGGTATGGTGTCGGCCGGCTGGCAAACGGGTTCGGGCCGCTGATTGTAGCGTTTCTGTTTACCAACTACGGCTACAAGAGCGTATTCGTCTACATCGCTGCAACGTGGCTGATGGTCGCTTTCATCATTACCACCTTTGGTCCAAAAACCAAAGGTCGAACCCTTGCGTAAGGTTAGCTCTGGCGCCATCGAACGCGTGTGTTAGGTCTTACCGAGATCGCACCTGGTGCGATCTCGGTAAATCTGTGCGTTCAACCTTAGGGCGCAAACACTCACGCTGCTCGTATATTGCGGGATGCAATGATTAAGCCTCCCTATGAAGCCCATAAGATCAGACAATTTGCTTTCTGGGGGACGCTTTTCTAGTCTGATTCCATCGAACTAGCACATCTCGCGCCCGCACTTCAGAGCTAGAGCAGCAGAGTACGTCTCAGGAAGTCGTTAAGAGAGGTTCGTCCCGATGCTATCGGAGATGGCGATGTCAGAGGATTCGAAGAGTTTTGATGTTTTGGTGATCGGTGGCGGGAATGCAGGCTTGGCGGCGGCGCTCAGCGCTCGCGAAAAGGGAGCCAGCGTGCTGGTGCTGGAAGCCGCGCCCAAGCACTTTCGCGGTGGTAATAGCCGGCACACACGGAACCTGCGATGCATGCACGATGCACCGACCGAAGTTCTTACGGATGCATACAGCGAGGATGAGTTTTACAACGACATCCTTCGTGTGACCGGAGGCCAGACTAACGAACAGTTGGCGAGAATGACGATCCGCGCCTCGGCGACGTGCACCGAGTGGATGAAGCAGCAGGGTGTCCGATTTCAACATGCCATGGGCGGAACGCTCCACCTGGGGCGCACCAATGCATTCTTTCTGGGCGGCGGCAAGGCAATGATGAATGCCTATTACGCTTCGGCGCAACGAGCCGGGGTTCAGATTGCTTACGATGCCGAAGTGACTGACCTGGAGATTGTGGACGGGGAATTCCGCAGTGCCACGACTGTGATCGAAGGCAAGCCCACCCGCATCAGCGCGAAGGCCCTGGTGGCAGCAGCGGGCGGTTTTGAATCGAATCTCGAATGGCTGAAAGAGGCGTGGGGGCCTGCAGCGGAGAATTTTCTGATTCGTGGCACTCCCTACAACATGGGCAAAATCCTTAAACGCCTTATCGAGTTGGGCGCGCAATCGATCGGAGATCCTACCCAGGGACATTGCGTGGCCATCGATGCCCGTGCCCCGAAGTTCGACGGCGGCATCGTGACTCGGCTCGACTGCGTTTCGCTGGGCATCGTGGTGAACAAGAACGGCGAGCGATTCTACGACGAGGGCGAGGACTTCTGGCCAAAACGGTACGCCATCTGGGGCCGCTTGGTGGCGCAACAGCCAGACCAGATCGGGTACTGCATCATCGATTCGAAAGCAATGGGGAAGTTTATGCCCTCGGTGTTTCCTCCGGCCAAAGCGCAGACGATTCGAGAGCTGGCGAAAGCCGTGAACCTGCCGGTCGACAAGGTTGAGGAAACGGTGAAGGCCTACAACGACGCAGTCCAGCCAGGCTCGTTCAACCACGCAATTATGGATGACTGCAAAACTTCCGGGTTGAAGCCGGAGAAGACGCACTGGGCACTGCGGATTGATCAGCCTCCCTTCTATGCGTACAGCCTGCGTCCAGGGATCACCTTTACCTATCTCGGCGTGAAGGTCAATGAGCGGGCCGAAGTTCAGCTCACCAACGGGAAGAAAGCGTGCAACATTTTTGCAGCCGGGGAGATTATGGCGGGAAGTATTCTTGGAAAGGGCTATGCCGCGGGATTTGGCGTGACCATTGGCACAGTGTTTGGCCGCATCGCCGGCACGCGGGCAGCCATGCAAGCCCTGAACCGGGCTGAGACGAGCAATGGAAAAGAGGGAGGATCGTTCCATGCTGCCAACTGAGTTGATGCAAGAGGGCGATCACCTGATGACGGTGTGCAACGCCTGCCGCTACTGCGAGGGATATTGTGCCGTGTGGCAGGCTATGGAAAGGCGCCTGGTCTTCAAGGAAAGCGATCTGAATTATCTGGCGAATCTCTGTCACGGTTGCAGCGAGTGCTATTACGCGTGCCAATACGCGCCGCCTCACGAATTTGACATCAATCCGCCGAAGACGCTGGCTAAAATTCGCGCGTGCACCTATGAGATGTACGCCTGGCCGGGACCGCTAGCCAAGGTCTTCCGCAAGAACGGCGTACTGGTTTCGCTACTGACGGCGGTTGTGTTGATCAGCTTCCTGCTGGCCGTTGGCGCCTCGATTGGCAGCTCGATGTTCGCGCCGGTTCGCAGTGGAGATTTCTACCAAATCACGCCCCACGAAGTCTTGACGCTGACGTTTGCGGCGGTTGGACTATTTTCCGCGCTTGCCTTGCTGATCGGATTTCTCCGCTTCTGGCGAAACGTGGGCGAGCAGGTTTCCGGGATCGCCAACCCAGCAGCGCTGATGAAAGCGGCGAAGGAAGTGCTTAGCCTTGAGAATCTGGACAACGGCGGAGTGGGATGCACTTATCCGGGGGAAGAGAGTTCGCAGTCGCGGCGCTGGTTCCATCATGCGACGTTCTACGGATTTCTGTCTTGCTTCGTAGCGACTACGCTGGGCGCAATCTACTACTATGTGCTGGGATGGCATGGACCGTACGGCTATACCAGCTTACCCGTGATCTTCGGCACGCTTGGCGGCATTGCCTTGCTGATAGGACCCATCGGCCTCTTCGCGTTGAAGCAGAATCGCAATCGGGAGATCGAGGACGAGAGGCAATACGGGATGGATGTTTCCTTCATCGTGCTGCTATTGCTAACCAGCATAAGCGGGCTGCTGCTGTTGTGGCTGCGCGAGAGCGCGGCGATGGGTACGCTGCTGGTGATTCATCTCGGTATCGTCATGTCGCTGTTTTTGACACTGCCGTATGGCAAATTCGTACACGGCATCTACCGGTCGGCTGCTGTGCTGAAGTGGGCATTGGAACGCTCGCGTCCCCCGGAACACGACGTGGAAGTATAGCCTGCACCGATCAGATTCTCGTCCCACACAGGTTTTGTCAGGAAAGTACGGGGCGGTGTGCTGCCGCCCCAGCCTTTGTTCACGGAATCTGCGCGCTTCTTTCCGCCTGACTGCCACTGTGCCACATCGACAGCCCTCGCCGCCCCCGATACAATCGATGCATACTCCTAGCGCAGGATTTCGCCTTCCAGGACGGCCCGTTCGCCCTGGTTTACCGCGGAGCCAGCGCGGACAGCAGATTTGGTGAACGCTCTCAAGCATTTTGTCGTACGCTACAAGGCATGGATCATGGCCATGCTCGCCCCTCTGGGCGGCATATGGGCCGTTTTTATCATCGCGCTCATCGACGCCTCACTTTTCGGTATTCCCCTCGATCCGGTCATCGGCTACTACGTTGCCATTGATCCCCGGCGCACGATCCTCTTTGCGCTCATGGCTTCGCTGGGTTCGGCTATTGGCAGTACGGTGCCCTATCTCATCGGCTACAAGGGCGGGGAAGCGCTGGTCGTGAAGAAGATCGGTGCAAAGCGTTTTGCCCGAATGCATGGCCTGTCAGAGAAATACGGTGACATGGCGCTTATTATTCCTGCGCTCATGCCGCCCGGGTTCCCCTTCAAGGCGTTTGAACTCATGGCCGGAGTCACCGAGATGCGCTATCTGCACTTCGTGCTCTCCATCTTCGTCGGACGGCTACTGCGCTTCCTTGTTCTCGGAATGCTCATCATCGCCTACGGTCCGGAGATCCTCGGCTTCCTCATGGATGCCTTCCGCCATCATCGCGGGCTGGTCTTCGCCGCCATCGCCGCCCTCATCGCGGTCGTCATTCTGATCGTGCGGATTAGCAAATCGCTCGCTCGCTCGTCAACGGAAACCATCGTTGCATAATACGCATACCAACCCGCAATCCATGCCCATTCGCATCATCGGGGCCGGGCTGGCCGGTCCGGAAGCTGCATGGCAGTGTGCTCGCCGTGGCCTCGCCGTCGAGCTCTACGAGATGCGTCCGCTACACAACACCCCCGCCCACGAGACTGCGCTATTCGCCGAGCTTGTCTGTTCCAACTCGCTCAAGAGTGACAGCGAAAACTCCGCACCCTGGCTGCTTAAGCAGGAGATGCGCCATGCCGGATCGCTGCTCATGGAACTCGCCCGGCGCTCTGCGGTTCCCGCCGGACACGCCCTGGCCGTCGACCGCCTTGAGTTCAGCCGTCTAGCCACGGAAGCCATCGCCGCCGAGCCGCTGATCCGCGTGGTGCGCGAGGAAGTCACCTCGCTTGCGGACTTCGCTGGAGTCACCATTCTCGCCACCGGCCCGCTTACCTCGGACGCGCTCGCCTCGGAGATTCAGCGCCTCGGTGGCACCGACCGCCTCTTCTTCTTCGACTCCATCTCACCCATTGTCGAAGCCGACTCCATAGACCGCTCCAAGGTTTATTGCGCGGCGCGCTACGATAAGGGCACCGCCGACTACATCAACTGTCCCATGATGCGCGAGGAGTATGAAGCCTTCATCGCGGCGCTTGCCGAAGCCCAGCGTGTCGATGGCCACGATTGGGACAAGGCGCAGTATTTCGAAGGCTGTTTGCCGATCGAAGAGATTGCGCGGCGCGGTCCCGATACCTTGCGTTTCGGTCCCATGAAGCCCGTCGGCCTACGCAATCCGCACACCGGAAACATCCCTTACGCTGTGGTGCAGCTACGCCAGGAAAACCTGCGCGCCGACTCCTATAATCTCGTTGGCTTTCAGAACCATCTCAAGTTCGGTGAGCAGGCTCGTGTCCTGCGCATGATCCCCGGTCTTGAGAACGCAAGGTTCCTGCGCTACGGGCAAATCCATCGCAATACTTACATCAATGCGCCTGCTCTGCTCACTCCCACCCTACAGATGAAGGAGTACCCGCGCGTACTATTTGCCGGGCAGCTCTCCGGCGTTGAGGGCTACGTGGAATCCATCGCCACTGGCCTGCTTGCCGGCCTCACCGCTGCCGCGCTTGCAACCGCAGCGGATCCGATCCCTGCGCCTCGCGCCAGCGCCCACGGTTCACTCACCAACTACATCTGTGGCGCTGATGCCAATCACTTCCAGCCCGCCAACATCACTTTCGATCTGCTGGAGCAGCTCGACGAGGCAACAAGACGCAAAGTGCGCGACAAGAAACTCCGTCACCAGATGATCTGCGAGCGCGCCATCGCCGCCTGGAAATCCTGGTTCGAGCAGATTGCAGAAGCACTCCCTGCGCGCTGAATACTCGCGCGGGTATGAAATATGGAGAGAGCCTGAATTCTCCTAAACTAAACGTCGCTGGATTATTGCCGATCCTGGCCAAGACCTTCGACGAGCAGAACGGCTTCCGCGACGTCGCGCATGGAACGCCGCAGTCTGCGGCTCTCATCGCGCAGACGCCGATAGGCTTCTTCTTCGCTCAGTTCGAATCTTTGCTGCAAAACGCCTTTGGCGCGCTCGATGATCTTGCGCTCCTCCAGTTGCTGGCGGACCAAGGAGGCTTCTCTCTTGAGCTTGATATTGTGCTCGGCGAGGTTGGAGTAGGCAATGGCCACACCCATCTGCTCACCAAGAAAGCAGAGCACGGAAATCTCGTCTGGGGTATGCTCGTGCGGCTCGCGATGATGGACGTTAAGTACGCCTATAACCTCTCCGCCACGTACCAAGGGTACGGAGATGAGGGCCTCGTAGGTGTCTTCGATCAGAGTCGTAAAGTGCTTGAAGCGAGAATCCGAGAACGCGTTATTGGAAAGAGCTACGGCTGATTTGTGCTGTGCCACCCATCCGGCGACGCCTTCGCCGACGTTGAGGCGGACAGCGCCGATCTCGGCATCGTGTGGCAGTTGCGATGCACGGAGCACAATGTCCCCGGTTTCGCGATCAGGCAAATAAACTAGACAGGCGTCACAAGCGGTGACCTCGACCGTAATGGCGACGAGTTCCTGCAGCATATCGTCGATAGCGAGGCCAGAGCTGACAATTCGGCTTGTACGGTGAAGGATGGCAACTTGCCATGCTCCTGCGTCATTCCCTGATTTGCCCATACCCTTTCCACAACTCTCCCCGGCCTTGCGCGGGTCACAGCATGTGTAATGGGAAGACTAAACGGAGCTGCTATAGAGACGCCAATTGAAAGTTCTTATGCAGCCAATAACAGTTTGATGGGGAGATCGGCAAGATTTCAGCGCCGCCGATCTGTTATGACGGCAATAAAGAAAATGAATTGGACGGCAGGTTCAGGCTGTCGTACTGTGGTTTCATACACAGGAACAAGCAAGGGCGACCGAGTCCGTCGCACCGCTTAAGCTCCCTCCAGATCGACGCAGCGCTGTAGCTCGCGTTCAAATCATTCGCTCCCCGGTTGAGCTAGATCCCCTTTAGAAGAATTGCGGTGTGCTTCGGGTGCGAAGCAACGACGCTATCTCATCTGCAATGATGAGCCGCCGCATACCAAACACATCCCGAACTGGATGCAGGAAAACTGTACCTACAGCCAGTCAACTTATGAACTCCTAAGGAGCAATGGACATGGCAAGAAGAAGCATCGCGATCTACGGCAAGGGCGGAATCGGAAAGTCCACAACGACCCAGAACACGGTGGCGGCACTGGCCGAAATGGGCAAGAAGATCATGGTGGTCGGATGCGACCCGAAGGCGGATTCGACCCGCCTGCTGCTCGGCGGCCTGGCGCAGAAGACGGTGCTCGACACGCTGCGGGACGAAGGGGACGAAGTCGATCTGGACGATGTACGCCGTCCGGGATATGGCAATGTCCATTGCACCGAGTCGGGTGGCCCGGAGCCGGGCGTGGGATGTGCAGGACGCGGCATCATCACCTCGATCAATCTGCTGGAGCAACTCGGCGCCTACAACGAAGAACTCGATTACGTTTTCTACGACGTACTCGGTGACGTGGTCTGCGGCGGTTTTGCCATGCCGATGCGTGAAGGCAAGGCACAGGAGATCTACATTGTGTGCTCGGGCGAGATGATGGCGATGTACGCGGCCAATAACATCTCGAAAGGCATCGTGAAATTTGCCCAGGCAGGTGGCGTGCGCTTGGGTGGCATCATCTGCAATAGCCGCAAGGTCGATAACGAACTGGAGATGATTTCCGAGTTTGCCCGCAAGCTGGGTACGAAGATGATCCACTTCGTTCCCCGCGATAACGATGTACAGCGCGCCGAAATCAACCGCAAAACAGTAATTGAATGGCGCCCAGACTGCCCACAAGCAGATGAATACCGCAAACTCGCCAGGGCAATCGATCAGAACGATCTGTTCGTGATTCCAAAGCCGCTGGAGATTGAGACCTTGGAAAAACTGCTGATCGATTTCGGCCTTGTTGATGGCGTTGCCCCAGGCACGGCCGTGGTTGCGTAACTCGGGTATACCGCTTTCCGCAATAGAACCATTGTGCCCGTTCGGGCCAGCCAATATTAGGAGTGAGAAATGTCAATAGATCCGCGCGTTGTCAAAGATGAATTGATTCAGATCTATCCGAAGAAGCTTCGCCAGAAGCGCTCCGAACAGATTGTTGTCACGGAACATCGTGAAGACAGCAGCGTGCCGGAGATCAAAGCGAATGTGCGCAGCAGCCCGGGCATCATCACCCAGCGCGGCTGCACCTATGCCGGCTGCAAAGGCGTGGTGATTGGCCCAAGCCGCGACATTCTCAGCCTTGTGCATGGCCCCATCGGGTGCAGCTTTTATGCCTGGCTCACGAGGCGCAACCAGACGCGTCCGGAGTCGCCGGAAGCGCAGAACTTCATCAACTACTGCCTATCAACCGACATGCAGGATGAGAACATCGTCTTCGGCGGTGAAAAGAAACTGAAGGTCGCGGTGCGCGAGGCTTTTCAGCTCTTCCACCCCAAGGCGATCGCGATCTTCTCGACCTGCCCGGTCGGGTTGATCGGCGATGACGTGCACGCTGTCGCGCGAGAGATGAAGGCCGAGCTTGGCATCAACGTCTTCGGCTTCAGTTGTGAGGGCTACCGCGGCGTCAGTCAGTCTGCAGGCCACCATATCGCAAACAACGGGCTGTTCAAGCACATCATCGGTTTGAACGAGACACCGCACGACGAGAAGTTCAAGGTTAACCTGCTGGGCGAATACAACATCGGCGGTGACGGCTTTGTCCTGGAAAACATCCTAACGCGCTGCGGTATCAAGCAGATTTCAACCTTCAGTGGCAACTCTACTTATGACACGATGGCGAATTCGCACACCGCCGATCTCAACTTGGTCATGTGCCATCGCTCAATCAACTACGTTGCCGAAATGATGGAGAAGCGCTTTGGGATTCCGTGGATGAAGGTGAACTTCATTGGTGCCGATTCGAGCGCGAAGTCTCTGCGCAAGATTGCCGAGTACTTTGACGATGCCGAGCTGACAGCGCGGGTGGAAGAGGTGATTGCCGAGGAGATGGCGATCGTTGAGGCGACACGCGCAACGGTGAAGGCGCGCTGCCAGGGGAAAACGGCGATGCTGTTTGTCGGCGGCTCTCGCGCGCACCACTACCAGATGCTGTTCACCGAAATCGGCATGAAAACCATTGCAGCCGGCTATGAGTTCGGACATCGCGACGACTATGAAGGCCGCAAGGTGTTGCCCGGACTGAAGGTGGACGCTGACAGCAGAAACATTGAGGAGATCGAGGTAGTTCCTGATCCGGAGCGCTATCGTCCGCGGAGAACGCCCGAGCAGCTGGCGAAGATCGAGGGGCTCACCGAAATGGAGTTCCGCGATTACATTGGCATGATGCCGGAGATGGACGAAGACACGCTGGTCATCGACGACCTGAGCCATCACGAGACCGAGCGCTTGCTGGAGATTTACAGGCCTGATATTTTCTGCGCTGGTATTAAAGAGAAGTACGCGGTGCAGAAGATGGGAATTCCCTGCAAACAGCTACATAGCTACGATTACGGCGGCCCGTACGCGGGCTTCAAGGGAGCGATCAACTTCTTCAACGATATCGATCGCATGGTCAATATGAAGATCTGGTCGTACGTGAATCCGCCATGGCAGGCGAAGCCCGAGCAACGGGCTGAAGTTGCCGCCGACTAATCAGCGCGCTCGTACGCACAAGCCAGCACTCAAGCTGCTCATTGAGCAGAAAGGGAAAACCATATGCTTTTGCGCCACACAACAGACGAAGTATTGGAACGCACTGCTCTGACGGTGAATCCGGCCAAAACCTGCCAGCCAATCGGCGCCATGTATGCCGCGCTGGGCCTGCACAACTGTCTTCCTCATAGCCACGGATCGCAGGGTTGCTGCTCCTATCACCGTAGTACGCTGACCCGCCACTACAAAGAGCCGGTGATGGCGGCGACCAGCTCGTTCACGGAAGGCACATCTGTCTTTGGCGGACAGGCGAACCTGCTTCAGGCCATCCAGACGATCTTTGGCGTCTATAACCCGGACGTAATTGCCGTCCACACCACTTGCCTTTCAGAGACGATTGGCGATGACCTGGTACAGATCATCGCGAAGGCCGTTGCCGAAGGCAAAGTTCCGGCGGGCAAGCACGTGATTCACTGCAACACCCCGAGCTACGTTGGTTCACACGTCACTGGATTTTCCAGCATGACTAAGGCACTGGTCACCTACTTCGCCGATCCGAGCGCGGAGAAGAGCAAGAAGATCAACCTGATTCCAGGCTGGGTGGAACCCTCGGACATGCGCGAGCTGAAATGCCTGGCCCACAAGCTGGGAATCGAAATCGTGATGTATCCGGATACATCAGACGTGCTGGACGCGCCGCAGACCGGTAAGCATGAGTTCTACCCCAGGGGCGGCACCACGGTGGATCAGATCAAGAGTTCGGGTGGCAGCATTGCAACCCTGGGACTTGGTTTGTCGTCCTCCTCGGCTGCAGTCGAAGCGTTGCAGACAAAGTGCGGCGTTGCGGGCGAAACCTTGGAACTGCCAATCGGACTGCAGGCTACGGATCGCTTTATCGACAAGTTGCGCACCCTGGCGGGAGTAACCGTGCCGGACGCAGTTACCGACGAGCGCGGCCGTCTGCTGGACATGATCGCAGACATGCATCAGTACGTACACGGCCGGCGTGTCGCGCTCTTTGGGGACCCCGACCAGCTGGTCTCGCTCACCGAGTTCCTCACCCTGCTAGATATGAAACCGGTGTACATCGTGACCGGCACGCCTACCCCGCAGTTTGAGAATCGCATAAAGACGGCGCTCGGCGGCAATGTGCCGGAGGCAAAGATTAAAGCCGGAGCGCAGGCGGATATGTACCTGATGCACCAGTGGATCAAGCAGGAGACAGTGGACCTGCTGATCGGCAACACTTACGGCAAGTACATCGCGCGCGACGAGAACATTCCCTTCGTGCGCCATGGCTTCCCTATCCTCGATCGCGTGGGCCATTCCTACTTCCCGACAGTTGGTTACGATGGCGCGATGCGTTTGCTGGAGAAAATTCTCGGAGTTCTGATGGATCGCCAGGATCGCGATGCTCCCGAGGAGCGCTTCGAACTGACGATGTAGTTTGCAACTCAATTTGCAATACAACTGAAACGAGAAAAACAGCGATGGCGGATATCTTACGAGAAC
The DNA here is from genome assembly GCA_964559875.1 of uncultured Acidobacteriaceae bacterium. Classification (GTDB taxonomy): domain Bacteria; phylum Acidobacteriota; class Terriglobia; order Terriglobales; family Acidobacteriaceae; genus TOLSYN. Next base: position 43,149 of record CAZLJQ010000023.1, on the reverse strand, counting down.
GCGAGCGGCAGGTGTACCGGAAGGGGCAACAACAGGCCTTCCAGCTGGACTGCGAGAAACAGAGCGTGGCTGGTTCAGTGAGCCAGCGCGCCTGTGTCTTCTGCGGCTCACGCGTTGTTTTGTATCCCATCGCCGATGCTCTTCACATCGTGCATGGGCCCATCGGCTGCGCTTCCTATACATGGGACATCCGCGGCGCACTCTCTTCCGGGCCGGAACTGCACCGTCTCAGCTTCTCCACCGACTTGCAGGAGATGGACGTGGTGCGGGGCGGGGAAAAGAAGCTCTATGCAGCGCTCTGTGAACTGATCGATGCACACAAGCCAAAGGCGGCATTCGTCTACGCCACGTGCATCGTCGGCGTCATTGGCGACGATGTGGAAGCGGTCTGCAAGCGCGCAAGCATGGAAAAGGGAATCCCGGTGCTTCCGGTGCACTCGGAGGGCTTCAAGGGCACGAAGAAGGATGGATATCGCGCAGCTTGTGATGCGTTGCTGCAAATTGTGGGAACCGGTCCAGTCGATGACGTCAGTCCGCTCAGCATCAACATACTCGGCGACTTCAACTTGGCGGGCGAGACCTGGATGATTCGTGATTACTATTCCCGCATGGGCGTGCAGGTGGTCTCCTGCATCACCGGCGATGGCCGCATCGATGACATTCGCCGCGCGCACGGAGCGGCGCTGAATGTGGTGCAATGCTCGGGGTCTATGACGTATTTGGCCAAGAGCATGGAAGAGAAGTACGGAATCCCGTTCCTCCGCGTCTCCTACTTTGGCGTGGACGACCTGTCGAAATCGCTCTACGACGTGGCACGTCACTTCAAGGACAAGGAAATGCTTCAGCGTACGCAAAGTATGGTCCGCGAAGAACTGCAGCGCATTATGCCAATAATTGCTGATTACCGGCGCGCGCTCGAAGGAAAGCGAGCAGCAATTTATGTGGGCGGGGCCTTCAAGGCGTTTTCACTCGTGAGCGCGCTGCGTCTGCTGGGAATGAAGACAGTGATGGTGGGATCGCAGACCGGCAACAAAGATGATTACGAACAACTGCGCGAACTATGCGACGAGGGAACGATCATCGCAGACGATTCGAACCCGCTGGAGCTTTCCAGCTTTCTTGAGGAGAAGGATGTGGACGTGTTCATCGGCGGTGTAAAGGAGAGGCCCATCGCCTACAAACTCGGCATCGGGTTCTGCGATCACAACCATGAACGTAAGGAAGCGCTCGCCGGATTTGAGGGCATGGTGAACTTTGCGCGCGAGGTGTACGGCAGCGTGATGAGCCCGGTATGGCGGTTGACTCCTCGCAAACGCGGTAATCCGTTGGAGGTGGTGAAATGAGTTCGCAACCACGCGTGCCGAAGAGCGTTCCACGTCCCAACTGGGTTTCAACGCGCAATCCATGCAAGGCGTGTGCACCTCTGGGAGCAACCCTGGTGATGCGCGGCATTGAGGGTGCGATTCCGTTTCTTCATGGCTCGCAGGGATGCGCGACCTACATGCGGCGCTACCTCATCAGCCACTTTAGAGAGCCCATGGACATTGCGACTTCCGGCTTCAGCGAAGCCACTACGATTTTCGGCGGCGGCGCAAATCTGCACCAGGGGCTGAAGAACGTGACTTCGCAATACCACCCGAGCTTAATCGGGATCGCGACCACCTGCCTGACCGAGACGATTGGCGAGGATGTCCACGGACTTCTGCACGAGTATCGCGAAAAGAACGGAGGAGGCGAGAGTCCACTGCTGGTGCATGTTTCTACTCCGAGTTACAGCGGCACTCACGTGGATGGTTTCAACGGCGCAGTCCGCGCAGTGGTGGAGCAACTGGCTGAGCCAGGAGCGGTTCCCAGCGCGTATGTTCGCAGCTTTGTGAACCTGTTTCCAGGACTGGTATCGTCCGGGGATCTCCGTTTCCTCAAGGAGGTTGCGGCTGACTTTGCTCTTCCCATGACGCTCTTTCCGGATTACTCAGAGACGCTCGACGGGCCATCGATGGACAAGTACAAGAAGATTCCCGAGGGTGGCACAACGATTGTTTCCCTGCGTGCGACGCCTTCGGCAAACGCGAGCATTGAGTTCGGACGTACTCTGCGCACGAAGCGCACAGCCGCATCATTCTTGCAGGAGCGCTTCGAGGTACCGGCGAAACGTATCGGAATGCCTATCGGCGTGCAGGAAAGCGATGTTTTCTTCGCCGCCATGGAGAAGCTAAGCGGGCAGACGATGCCAGAGAAATATCGCATGGAGCGAGGACGGCTTGTAGACGCCTATGTGGACGGGCACAAATATCTCTTTGGCAAGCGCGCCCTTGTGATTGGTGATGAAGATATGGTGGTGGGACTTGCGTCGTTTCTTGCGGAAATCGGCGTGGTTCCAGTGCTCTGCGCTTCCGGTGGCAAGAGCGGCGCGCTGAAGCACGCTATCGCCGAGGTCACTACTCACGTGCGCGAAACGGTTGCAGTGCGCGACGGGGTTGACTTCATGACCATCGCGGAAGAGGTGGAACTGAAGGAACTTAAGGCTGATTTCATTGTTGGCAGCAGCAAGGCCGCAAAGCTGGCGCGCACGCTTGGCGTACCGCTCATAAGAGTTGGTTTTCCGATCCATGATCGCATTGGAGGACAACGTATTCTGCACCTCGGTTATCGCGGTGCGCAGCAATTATTCGATCTCATCGTTAACACCCTGCTGGAAGTGAAACAGGACTCGAACTCAATAGGCTACAGCTATCTGTAGAGGTGCACGAATGGCGCTTGATCTGACACAACACCCTTGTTTCAATTCGGACGCTCGCCACGCCGCGGGACGTATCCACCTGCCGGTGGCGCCGAAGTGCAACATCCAGTGCAACTACTGTGATCGTAAGTTCGATTGCATGAATGAAAGCCGCCCCGGAGTGACCAGCGCGGTGCTGGAGCCCAAGCAGGCGTTGGCTTATCTGGATAAGGTGCTGCAGCGCGTTCCGCAACTCAAGGTTGTTGGCATCGCCGGGCCTGGCGATCCCTTTGCCAGCCCCGATGAAACACTTGAGACTCTCCGCCTGGTGCGCGAGAAGTATCCTGAAATGCTGCTCTGCGTGGCCAGCAACGGACTAAACGTTGCGTCCTATGCGGAAGAGCTCGCGCGTTTGCAGGTGAGCCATGTCACTATCACGGTGAACACTTTCGACCCCGCGATTGGGGCGAAGATTTACTCATGGGTTCGCGATCGCAAAAAAATCTATCGCGGCGAGGAAGGTGCACGAGTTCTGCTCGAGCGCCAGCTTGCGTCGATCAAGGCGCTCAAGGCTGCCGGAGTCACACTGAAGATAAACACCATCCTGATACCCGGCGTGAATGACGAGCATGTGGGAGTAGTGGCTGAAGAGATGCGAGAGCTCGGCGCCGACATCATGAACTGCATTCCGCTCTACCCGGTTGCGGGCACACCATTTGCAGACAAGGACGAGCTTCCACTCTCCGAAGTGAAAGAGATTCGCGCACGAGTCGCGGAGATTCTTCCGCAGATGGAGCACTGCACGCGATGCCGCGCGGATGCGGTCGGACTACTGGGCGCGGATCAGTCCCAGGAGCTTGTGAGCCTGATGCGCGACTCCGCCAATGGATTGCTCGATGATCGCGCCGGACGTCCTTATGTCGCGGTTGCCAGCATGGAAGGGATTCTCATCAATCAGCATCTTGGCGAAGCGGAAAAGCTATGGATCTTCGAGTACGACGAGGTCGAGCCGAAGCTGGTAGCGATGCGCGATACGCCCGAGCCGGGAGATGGCACTCTGCGCTGGCGCGAGTTGGCTAAGGTGGTTGAGGATTGCCACTCCGTCCTGGTCAGCGGCGTGGGACGGAAACCACGCTGGGTGATGGAGCAAAGCGGACTTCGTGTAATCGAGGCCACTGGGTTCATCGCACACGCGATGGAGAGCCTGCATCACAGCGGAGATGTGCCAGTGGCAATGAAGAAACAGTTCAAGTCCTGCGGAAGCTCTGGATGCCAGGGCACCGGTACCGGATGCGGATAACAATCTAAGGAGAAGATCGATGCAGAAACCGACCCACCACATTCTAGTTTGTGCCAGCTTTCGTGTTCAGGGCGAAAGCAAAGGCATGTGCTTCAAAAAGGATTCCGCCGCTTTGTTGCCATACATTGAGACGGAGCTGAGCGATCGCGGAATGGAGGATGTAATGGTCTCCAGTACAGGCTGCATGAACCGCTGCGAGAACGGGCCACTGATGGTCGTCTATCCCGAGGGTTCGTGGTACGGCGAAGTAAACGAGGAAAAGATTGACGAGATACTGGATGCACTGAAAGACGGGAACGAAGCAACCGGCCTGCTTCTAACCTAAGCGGTTTACCAAAACCAACGCTGAAATCGGCGGAGGACTCAGCATGAGTGACTCGAACGTGCGAATCATTGACTGCACTCTGCGCGACGGCGAACAGGCGCCGGGCGTGGTGTTTAGTCGTGAAGAGAAGCTCGCAATTGCAAGAGCTCTCAGCGACGCGGGCGTGCCTGAGCTGGAGTGCGGAATCGCAGCGATGGGACAGGCTGAGTGCGATGACCTTCGCGCCATGATTGGGCTTGGACTCAGAGCACGGCTCACGGGATGGAGCCGCGCGCGTAAGTCTGACGTGGATGCGACGGCCTGTTGCGGTCTCAACTCCATTCATGTTGCCTTTCCCACTTCAACGATCCAACTCGGCTCCCTTGGCAAATCGCAAAGCTGGGTGATCGAGGAACTGCATAGCATTGTCGCGTACGCGCGCGAGCGTTTTGCATGGGTCTCTGTTGGTGCACAGGATGGTGCGCGCACTTCCATGGCGTTCCTGCAGGAATTCGTAAGCGCCGCTGCCAGCGTGGGAGCGCATCGAATCCGTATCGCCGATACAGTTGGCATCTGGAACCCGCTGCATACGGCGGACACAATTCATGCTCTACGCGCGTTTGCCAACGATGCAGTGCTGGAGTTTCACGGACACAACGACCTCGGCATGGCCACGGCCAATTCCATCTCCGCCATACAAGCAGGGGCTGGAAGCATCAGCGCCACTGTCACCGGAGTGGGAGAACGCGCGGGCAATGCAGCACTGGAGCAGGTAGTGATGGCGGTACGGCACTCGCTGGGCTTGGCCTGTGCCATTGATTGCAGCGCGCTCCAGGGACTCTGTGAGCTGGTTTCCATGGCCGCCGCACGCGCCATCCCGCCAAGCCAGCCCATCACCGGAGAGGCCGTTTTCCAGCATGAATCCGGAATTCACTGTCACTCTCTCCTCAAGGACAGGGAGAGCTTCGAACCATTTTCCGCCGCTGAGTTAGGACGAATCGCGCCGGAGTTCGTCATTGGCCGGCACTCCGGGTCAGAGAGCGTGCTGCAGGTACTTTCAGGACTCGGAGTGAATACGACACGGTGCATCGCTAATCGGATGCTGCCCCAGATCCGGCGAAGCGCAGTGCTTAAGAAGTCATGTCTCAGCCATGAGGAGCTCATGCAGATTTTTCGAGTCACAGCGGGCGATTCCCGCAGCTTTTAGAAAGCAGATCAGCAGGTACGGAACATAAGGAGAAAACAAAATGTTTAATCTGGTCGCGATCAATCTTCCCGACGCAAACAGGAATTACGCAGCCAAGTGCCATAAAGCAAAGTGCCCCAACGATGGTCGCTACCAGCTCTTCAGCGACATCGACGATCAGGGTCTCCCTGACTGGGAGGGGAAGGCAATCTGCTCCAAGCATTTAGTGGAGGAGGCACGGCATCGTCCGGAGATTACAATGTCGCTCATTGACATGTTGATTGACACCCTCGAACAGCATCGATTGTTTGCGCAAGCGCCCGGGCCGGAAGGAGCCGGAAGTCGGCAGGTTCTCCATTTCCAACACAAATGATTGCGCAGGCTCATATCTGCCTCAACGGCGTGAGTGTTTGCCTGCTGTTGTTCCCTGATGGTCGCGACGGTCAGCGGTCAGCGCCTCCGGGACACAGCATCTCCGAAACCGCTTAGTCCGCAGAGTGTTCGGTAATAGCTACTTGTGCCGAAGGTGCGATGGCAACTTTTCGCAGGTCCGGCAGAAAAACTGTCAAAAGACCGATCAGTGGCAGGAACGAGCAGAGGTGGTAAACGAAGTTGATGCTGGCCATATCGGCCAGTTTGCCCAGTAATGCGGCGCCAATGCCTCCCATGCCGAAGGCAAACCCGAAAAATAGTCCAGAGATCATTCCGACCCTACTGGGAAGCAATTCCTGTGCAAAGACAATAATGGCCGCGAAAGCCGACGAAAGTATCAGGCCAATGAATACGGTGAGGATACCGGTCCAGAAGAGATTTGCGTATGGCAGTGCCAGCGTGAATGGCAGCACACCGAGGATCGAGAACCAGATGACATACTTCCGGCCGATGCGGTCACCGATCGGGCCTCCTGCGAATGTGCCAAGTGCGGCTGCTCCGAGAAAAATGAACAGGTGAATCTGCGCGTTCTGTACCGAGAGGTGAAACTTGCTGATCAGGTAGAAGATGTAGTAACTGGTCAGACTGGAAAGATAGAAAAACTTCGAGAAGAGCAAGCTCAGCAGGAGGAGGATCGCCACGAACGTTTTTCTTGGCGGCAACGGCGATTGAATGATCGGCTGTTTCCCCGGCGATGCTGCCTTGGCTGAGCGGTGCGACCGATACCAATTGCCCACGTAAGTCAGCACCATGATTGAAACCAATACGGCGACGGAAAACCACGCAATGCTGTGCTGCCCTCTCGGCAAAACGAGAAAGGCCGCGAAAAGAGGACCGAGCGCTGAACCCGTATTGCCTCCGACTTGAAAGAACGATTGCGCCAGCCCATGCTGTCCGCCCGAAGCCATTCGGGCAACTCGCGACGACTCAGGATGAAAAATCGACGACCCGACGCCGACCAACCCCGAGGAAAACAGAATCATATGGTAGCTGTGAGCCCTGGAAAGTAGTACAAGACCGACTAGCGTAAACCCCATTCCGACCGGCAGCGAAAAGGGTTTTGGGCGGCGATCGGTATAGAATCCGACCACCGGTTGCAGCATGGAGGCGGTCATCTGGTAAGTAAGCGTGATCAGACCTATCTGCGAGTAGTCCAGGTGATACAGACCCTTGAAAATTGGATAGCACGCGGAAATCATTGATTGCGTCATGTCATTCAGAAAATGACAAAAGCAAATCGCTGCGAGAATCGCATAAACCGTCTGATTGGTCCTATTCTGCAGTGTTCCCGCGCTAGTCCCGCTCACATAGAACTCCCGTTGATGCCGGCGTTTTGTACAAGTTGGAATGCCTAGTGTAACGCCCCATTTGTTAATTGTCCGCAGTCGATTGCAAGAGGGACTGTAGCGGAAGGATCGGTGTGCGGGTGGAGTAATCGCAAATTCATTCATCTTTCATTTGAGTGTCATTGATCCTTCACGTACCCGCCGCTAGGATCACTCTGTACCGTATCTAGATGTCTAAACAAGAACCGTGCTCCCAGATTCCGGAGTCGGCGATCTTCGGGTTCAGCTATTTCAGGAGAAACAATGTCCAGTTCTTTCGAGATGAAAACAGGCGTACGCGCAGTTATTTTCGACGTATCCGGTACCGTCATTGATTATGGAAGTCGCGGACCGGTGGTAGCTTTTGTTGAACTGTTCGCAAACCACGGAGTGACTGTCTCGGAGCAGGAAGTGCGGCGCCCGATGGGCGCGCACAAGAAAGACCATCTCTGGGCGATGCTCACGGAGCCCGCAATCTGCGAACGCTGGGTGAAGGCGAATGGCGAGCAACCGACCCGCGAGATGCTGGAAAAGCTCTACGAGGAAATGCCGGCAATGATGAAGGAGGCAGTAAAGCACCACTCCGATGTCATCCCTGGAGTGTCTGGCGTGGTGCAGGAACTACGCAGCCGCGGGATCAAGATTGCCAACACCACCGGCTTCGATGCCGACATGATGCACGATCTGAAAAAGCAAGCTGCCGAAGAAGGCTATTCTCCTGACTGTTGGGTGACTCCAGACTTGGTTGGCGAGGGGCGACCCTTTCCGTGGATGGCATTCTATGCCGCTCGTCACCTTGGCGCGTTTCCGGTGAGCACCTTCGTCAAAGTTGGCGACACCAAAATCGACGTTGCCGAAGGACATAACGCAGGAATGTGGACGGTGTCCATCGTTCGCACTGGGAACGAGGTGGGACTTTCCAAAGAGCAATTGGAAAGCTTGCTGCCACAGGAGCGAGATTCACTGATTGCCGGTGCGCGCAAGCGGCTTGAAGCAACTCATCCGCACTACATCATTGACGCCGTAGCCGATCTAATGCCTGTAATTGACGAGATTTCCGCGCGTATCGATAAAGGCGAGCGTCCATAGTTCAGTTCGTATGAAATCCAACGCGGTGATGGATTCCCGAGCAGACGCATTTCTATCTGCGAGAAAAAGGGTGCAGGCATGATAAGCAAAGCAATGGTTTTTACGGCTGTCGGTCAGCCGCTGGAACTCCGAGAGTATCCTGTCACTCCGCCCGAGCCAGGGGGGATGTGGGTGAGGGTGGCAATGTCCACGATCTGTGGCTCTGATCTGCACACGACGCTGGGAGCACGGCCAGCTCCGGTTCCCATCATATTGGGGCACGAAATTACCGGAAGAGTCGCCACCCTTGGCAAAGGGGTAACCACCGATACGATGGGACGAACCCTGAAGGAAGGTGACCGCATTACGTGGACAATGTTCGCAAACTGCGGGACCTGCTACTTTTGCAAAATCAAGTCGCTTCCAATGAAGTGTGTGAAGCTATTCAAGTATGGTCACGAAAGCTGCGCCAGTGCGCCCCATCTGAACGGCGGCTATGCGGAGTACTGTTACATTGTCCCAGGCACATACGTATTTAAAGTCCCCGATACAGTGTCGGACGAAGAAATCACTCCCGCCAACTGCGGACTTGCCACGGTCATGCAGGGATACGATGAAATTAAGATTGCCCCTGAAGATTGCGTAGTTATCCAAGGCGCCGGACTGCTTGGTATCTATGCCGCGGCGGTGGCGAAGGAGCGTGGCGCTGGAAGGGTGATGATCATAGACATGGTGCCTGAGCGTCTCGAATTAGCGAAGCTTTTTGGCGCGGACGTGGTTTTTGACAGCAGGCAGCTAACCGATGAACAAATCATTTCTGGCGTAATGGAGCAAACCGGAGGCTGGGGTGCAGACCTGGTTCTCGAACTGGCAGGAACTCCCAAGGTTATTCCCGCTGGATTGAAAATGCTTCGCAAGGGAGGCAGGTACTGCTGGCAAGGAAACGTTTTCCCAGGCGCCAAGGTCGAGATCAATGCCTACGATATCATTACCCGCTGGATCACCATTCGAGGATTCCACAACTACGACGCTCTGCAGCTAGCCGAGGCGATTGCGTTTATCGAGAGAACCAACGACCGATATCCGTATAAGGATATTGTCAGCCATAAGTTTCCTCTTACTGACATTGCAAAAGGCTTGAAAATCGCGCAAGAAAGAAAGGCCGTTCGCGCCGCTATCTGTCCCTAAGCTGCCGAACACTCATGCTGAATGACAACAACAATTGAACTCAATGGCCGTGCATACCAGTGGCGCGGGAACCCCACCGTAGTTATCTGCGTCGATGGCTTTGACGCGGCGTATCTTGAACGTGGTATGGAAGACGGCGTCTTCCCCTGTATCTCTACGTTCAAGAGCTGTGGGTTCATCGGGACGGCTGACGCGGTTATGCCCACCTTTACGAACCCGAATAACGCCTCGATTGTTACCGGAGCGCCGCCGGCAGTGCATGGCATCTCGGGCAACTATTACCTTGACCGGGAGACCGGCAAAGAGGTGATGGTTACCGATGCTCATCTGCTGCGCAGTGAGACAGTGCTTGGGCGGTTTTCACAAGTAGGAGTGAAAACCGCCGCCGTCACCGCCAAAGACAAGCTTCGCAAGATGCTCTCCTACAACCTGAGGGGTATTTCGTTTTCTTCGCAATGCGCTGATCGCTGCACGATGGAGGAGAACGGCATTCCGCAGGTTGAGGAACTGGTCGGGCGCGGCAAGCCAGATATGTACGACCCAGACCTGTCTCTTTTTGTCCTCGATGCCGGACTCCGTCTACTCGAGCGCGGTGTGGCAGAACTGCTTTACCTGTCACTTTCCGATGTTGTGCAGCATTCGCATGCGCCTGGTGAGCCGCAAGCAAACGGCTTCTACAAAGCTATCGATCATCGGGTTGCGAAGTTTGTCGAACTCGGAGCAACCGTTGGCATTACAGGCGACCACGGAATGAGCGACAAGGCTCGGCCTGATGGCATGCCGAACGTACTCTACCTGGAAGACGAGTTGAATGCCCGCTTCGGCAAGGGGGCTGTTCGTGTGATTTGCCCGATTACAGATCCCTTCGTCAAGCACCACGGCGCGCTGGGATCTTTCGTCCGCGTGTATCGCAAGCACAGCGTCAGTTTGGAGTCACTGATCGAGGCGACGAAGACGCTTCCAGGAATAGAGTTGGTGCTTGATGGCCCAAGCGCGGCGCAACGATTCGAGATGCCGCTTGACCGGGAGGGAGACTTCATCGCTATCGGCCGTCGTGACGCGGTGATTGGTGCGACGCGCGCTGAACATGATTTGACCTCGCTTGCCGGTCACCGGTTACGTTCGCATGGCGGTCTTTCCGAGCGGGCAGTGCCGTTCATTCTCTCGCAGCCACTCAATGCGAGATATCGTTTGGTTGCGGAAATTCGGCGCCTGCGGAATTTCGACATATTCGAGTTTGCACTGAACGGTGCTGGCGCGTAGAGAGGGAGTTTCAGGAACTGAGAGGCGAGGCACATGGCTCAGTCAATCGGAAAAATTCGAGTAGTGGTAACAAACAAGGCGTTTCCGGAAGCGCTTGCGAGTTTCGGCGACAACTTCGAATTGGACGCTAACCGTTCAACGGAGCCGTGGGGAACGACTGAGTGGTTGCAGCACGTCCGCTCCGCCGACGCAGTAATTGCGTTTATGCCTGATCGCATTGGTGAAGATGAGCTGGCACAATGTCCGCACCTCAAGCTGATTTCGTGCGCGCTGAAGGGATACGACAATTTTGATCTTCAGGCGTGTGAGCGGCGAAATGTCGCAGTCTGTATTGTGGAGGACATTCTCACGGTGCCGACGGCTGAACTCGCGGTAGGGTTGCTGATTGCAGTCAGCAGGAATTTACTAAAAGGAGATGCCTTGGTCCGGTCGGGCCAGTTTCGCGGCTGGCGTCCAACCCTTTATGGCTGCGGGATTCAGCGGGCCACAATCGGGCTAATGGGGATGGGTGCGGTCGGGCAAGCGATTGCCGCGAGACTCAAGGGCTTCGAGTGTTCGCTTCTCTACCATGATCAAAGGCGTCTTTCCGAAGATAGCGAGCGCACTTTAGGAGCGGCTTGGGTTCGCCGCGAAGAACTCTTCGCGTGCTCTGATTTTCTGATCCTTGCACTTCCGCTTACAGCCCAGACGATTCATTGCATCGATCGCGATGTGCTCGTGCAGATGAAGCCTGGGGCTTACCTGATCAATCCGGCGCGCGGCTCACTCGTAAATGAGGCGGCGGTTGCGGATGCGCTCGCGTCCGGGCACCTCGCCGGATACGCGGCGGACGTGTTTGAATTCGAAGACTGGGCAAGACCAGATCGTCCGCCGGAAATGAATGGCAGCCTGCAAACAATGCCCGACTGCACTGTTTTCTCTCCGCATCTAGGCTCAGCGGTCACAACCGTCCGGCTTGCTATCGAGCTCCAAGCCGCTCAGAACGTGATCGACTTCTTTTCTGGCAAAACGCCTTCAGGCTTAGTGACTGCAAAGAAATAATCAGAGCCGGCCCAGAATACCAGTTGTATCAAAGTCGTTGTTGGGCGTTCCTAAAGGGCTACTCACATGCGAATTCTGTTCGTCGGTGATGTTTTTGGAACTGCCGGCATGGAGATGATGCGCCAGCATTCCGGAGCGTTATTGGCTGCACACAAGGTGGATCTGCTAATCGTCAACTGCGAAAATGCGGCTGACGGCTTCGGCATTACGCCGATACTTGCGGAAGAACTGTTTGACCTCGGCGCGCACGTGCTTACGACGGGTAACCACGTCTGGGACAAAGTCGAGGTTGCCGATTACATGAAGCGTGCGGACCAGGATCCTCGCGGGCGAGGCCGGCGACTGCTTCGCCCGGCCAATTTCCCAAGTGGCTTAGCCGGAGTTGGGCATTGCGAATACGTTCTGCATTTCGGCCAGCGAGTTGCAGTTCTCAATCTTCAAGGACGTCGGCTGATGTCGCAGGATAATGACAATCCATTCCACGTTGCTGATGTTGTCCTAAAGCAAATCAAAGCCAAAGTGATTGTGATCGATTTCCACGCAGAGTCTACGTACGAAAAGGTTGGGCTCGGGCGCTATCTGGATGGCCGGGTGACGGCTGTGCTCGGCACCCACACACATGTTCCAACGGCTGATGAACAAATCCTGCCGCGAGGTACCGCGTACCAGACGGATGTTGGCATGACTGGTCCATACGATGGCGTAAACGGCATCAGTACAGAATTGGCTCTGGAGCGGCTTAGTAACGGTACAAGTGTCGAGTACCAGCAAGCGACAGGCGATCCAAGGCTTTGTGCTACCTTGGTTGAGTGCGACCCGTTAACCGGCAAAGCATTGTCGATTCGGAGAATTCTAGTGGCGGAAGATGAACGACAGAAACAACCAAAGCGGAAGTGAATTAGCATTTGCTTTCGCGTTCGCCGCGCTGTGCAATGAAGCCAATTCTGATTCAAGGTCTCATCGAATTCACTCAGCTTTTACATCAGTTTCATCAGTCCGTGACAGGACCGCTGCTAGGATCAGGCTGTCGTTATCTAGACATCTAGGCAGCAATGATCAACACCAACAGCACAGAATCCGTTTACAGCCAGATTGAGCGCGTCCTGCTGCACGACATTGGGAAGACGTTCAATTTGGGAGAGTACCTGCCACCCGAACGCGTGCTGGCCGAGCGTTTCGCGGTAAATCGGCACACGGTTCGCCGGGCTATTGAAGAGCTGGTTCACGCCGGCGTACTTGAGCGTCAGCGCGGCAGGGGAACACAGGTCGTAAATGCCTCGATCGATTACCCCATCCACAAGAAGACCTGTTTCACGCGTACGCTCGAAAATCTGGGGAAACGTACCGAAAGCCGTGCGATCCGAAAAACCATCATCCCAGCCGATGAAGAAATGGCTTCCCAGTTGAAAGTCAGCCAGGGCGCACCGATTGTGCAACTTGAGTTGCTCCGCCTTGCGGATTCCGTGCCACTGCTCGTGGCAACACATCACTTTACACAAGCGATCGTCGGCGATGTGTTCGAGCGCTATCAGGGCGGGTCGATTCACAGCTTCCTATACAAGCATTGCGAGCTGAAACTCGACCGGGAAACAAGTTTGGTAAGTGCCGGATTACCAGAAGGAAATGATGCGTTTCTGCTGTGCATGCCACGCCGACAGCCGGTGCTGCGTGTGAAGAGCGTCAATGTCGATGTTATTACGAGGCGGCCGATCGAATTCTGCGTCACCCGCTTTCGTGCGGATCGAATCCAGCTTCGAATTAAACCGTAGTGCTCAATTCAGAGGGAGAAATCATGAAAGCCAGGACTACATATGTAATTTTGTTTGTTATTCTCGTCGCTGCCTTTAGCGGCATCGTGCCGCGCGCATGGGCGCAGTCAAAATCGGACTTGGTCATGGGACTCATCCCAGCGGAAAACAACGAAGAGATTAGAAAAACCTTTGAACCCATGCGGGCTTACCTGGAGAAGAAACTTAATCGTCACGTCAAGATGTACACGGCGACTGACTACTCAAGCATCATCGAAGCGATGAAGAAGAAGCGCGTTGACATTGCGTTCTTCGGTCCTCTTTCCTACGTGCTTGCGGAGCAGGAAGCCGGAGCCGAAGCGTTTGCCGTCGGCGTGGAGGGAAATCGGAAGACTTATAAGAGCCTCTTTGTCGTGCCAGGCAATTCACCAATTAAGTCGATACAGGATTTACAAGGCAAGAGCGTTGCGTTCGTGGACCCTGCTTCAACCAGTGGCAGCCTCGTTCCCAGTTACCTGGTTAAGAAAGCCACCGGCAAGATGCCGCAAGAGTATTTCGGCAAGCTGACCTATGCTGGTTCTCATGATGCCAGTGAGTTAGCGGTGAAGAATCGTTCGGTTGATGCGGCCGCGGATAACGACATTACTTACGCCAGCATGATACAGAAAGGGCTGATCACGCCCCAGACGAACCGAGTATTGATCGAGTCCGACCCGATCCCTGGTTCTCCGCTGGTGTATCGCAAGGACCTCGATCCAGCCACTAAAGCCGCTATTCGCAATGCCATTCTCACCGCACACAATGAAATCAAGGTGACTGGCTATGGCAAGATCACTCGCTACGACGCGACCAGTTCGGCCGATTATCAAGTAGTGCGCGACATGGTCAAGGAACTTGGGCTTCGCAAAGAGCAGATGCTGCAGTAGCTGCTGAACTTCAGTACGTAATCGTAGCGCAGTTAACGTGTTTCGAGGTGCCATGTGTCACTGATCAGGATAGTGGAGCTAAATAAGACCTTTGGAAACGGCATCAAAGCGTTGCAATCGGTCTCGCTTGAGATCGAGGCAGGCAGCTTCGTCGTCGTTCTGGGTCCGAGCGGTGCAGGGAAATCTACCCTGCTCCGCTGCATCAATCGTCTTGAGATCCCTGGCTCCGGGACGGTAAGCGTCGCGGGAGAAGAGTTAAACGCCGCGAACGTCAGAAGAGTGCGCTCGCAGGTTGGAATGGTATTTCAGCAATTCAACCTTGTCGGGCGATTGAATGTGATGACCAATGTGCTCACCGGGCGACTGTCTCACCTCAGTGTTTTCGAAGGTATAGCTAGCTTGGGCTACCTCTTCGGCAAGACCGATTGCCAAATCGCGCGGGAGGCTCTTGAGCGGGTCGGATTGGCCGCAAGGGCATGGGATCGGGCAGACCGGCTTTCCGGAGGAGAACAGCAACGTGTGGGCATTGCCCGCGCATTGGCGCAACGGCCGCGCGTCATGCTCGCCGATGAGCCAGTGGCCAGCCTTGATCCAGTCACAGGCGATGGAATCATGAACCTGTTGAAAGAGATCTGTGTGACTGACAAGTTGACGGTCATTGTGAATCTCCATCAGGTGAGTCTTGCACGAAGATTCGCCGACCGGATTGTGGGGATGAACTCAGGCCGCATTGTATTTGATGGTTCGCCGCGCGATCTGAATTCCGACGCACTGAAAACCATCTACGGCGAAGCAATTGAACATGAGTATGGGGTCTCAGCGGCAGAGCACTCGCTTCCCGCGGGGCGTCTCATGGCCGCTTCGCCGATCCCAATTTCCCTAGCACAACGCGTGCTGTAACCAGGAAAGCCTAACGAGTCGTGACAAGTTCAATCTCCTTGCGTTGGCCAACTCGGAGGGGGCTTCCGCCCCTGCCTTTTGTGGTGGGAATTGCTGCTCTTCTGGCAGCGCTGAGTTTTTCCGCCCGCGTCGTAGAGCTTGATCTCGGAAAGCTCGCACATTCATTCGTTCAGTTATTCGTATTCGCCGGAAACTTCTTTGTAACCCCTGACTGGGCTTACCTTCCCGATCTCTTCGCGAGAATGGCGGAAACCGTGGGCATGGCTTTATTGGCCACAACAATCGCACTCTTTGCGAGTGTGCCATTAGCCGTTCTTGCAGCCCGAAATGCGACCCCGAACATCTTCGTTTATCGAGTGGCGCGGGACTTCTTGAGCGTTGTGAGAGCGTTGCCCGAGCTGGTGTGGGCATTGGTATTTGTTTCCGCCGTGGGACTGGGGCCACTTCCCGGCGTAATGGCACTGTCGGTGGTGACCATTGGCTTTATGGGCAAACTCTTTGCAGAGAGTATTGAGGTTGTGGACCGCAAGGCGGTGGAAGGTGTGAAGGTAGTGGGAGCGCGATGGTTCCAGTTGCGCATTTTTGCGATGTTGCCGCAAGCTATGCCGGACTTAATTGGGACCACGATGTACATCATCGATCACAATATTCGTGCGGCAGCAATCCTCGGAATTGTCGGAGCGGGTGGAATCGGCTTCGACATGATTGAGTCAATGCACCTGTTTCGTTTCGCCCGTCTCATTCTCATTACGGCATCGATCTATGTGCTCGTCAGCTTACTGGATCATATTTCACCCTGGCTCCGAGAAAAGGTCATCTGATGCCTCCAAAGGAGCAGGGAGCCAGTCTTATTCCGAAGAAGCCACAGTCGAGGTTGTGGTTGTGGGTGGCGCTTTATTTCGGGCTGCTCTGGTGGATTGCTGTTCGCCTCGACATTACGTTCGAAAATCTTCTAACCAGTTATCCCGACCTGATTGAATATTTGTCGCGTTACGGCCATCCCGACTTCAGTGACCTGCATAAGTACCTGGGCCTAATGGGACAGACGATTGCACTCGCGCTTTGGGGGACGTTCCTGGCGTTTATTGCGGCCCTTATCCTTGCGCCGTTTGCCGCGCGGAATCTTTCACCAAGCAAATGGTGCTACCGGACTTCACGCGAAATCCTGAATTTCATGCGAGCCATGCCTGATCTTGTGCTCACGATCTTGTTTGTCGCCGCGCTGGGTCTCGGTCCACTGCCGGGCGTCCTGGCTCTGGGTGTACATACCGCGGGATTCTTGGGAAAATTTTTCTCCGAAAGTATGGAACGTGTCGAGCCTGGTATCTACGAGGGCTTGGCTTCGACCGGTGCAGGGTTCATGCAGGTTGTTGCGTTCGGAGGCTGGCCCTCGGTGCTTCGCGAGGTAGCGGGCCAAACGCTTTACATTTTTGATCGTAATGTTCGCATGGCTTCGGTTTTAGGTTTGGTCGGCGCGGGCGGCATCGGTATGGCTTTGCATGTATCTCTGCAGCTATTCGAATACCGGCAGGCTTCCGCCCTCATTCTCGTTATTCTGGCCACGCTCATCGCGCTTGATTACGCGTCGGGATGGCTTCGGAGAAAAATCGCGTGACGCAAATACCGAGATCGACTTGGATACGGGCTTTGACCGCTCACCCGCCCAGCATTGTGATTTGTCTGGCGGCGGAGCTTTCGCAGAACCTGAGGTACTCGCACAAGTCGCTGCCGCAGGACGGCCTAAGTATGCTCAAGATGCAGGACAGCGTCTTTGGAGAAGCCTATTATCTTGGCGAATTTCCCATCTCTTCCGCCTGGATCGAACTTCACTTTCCAGACGGGCGAAAAATGGATGGCGCGGCGCTGGTTATGTCGGATTCGACTGAACTTGCGATTGCATTGGCGATCTGCGATGGCGTTCTGGCCCATGAAGGGCCGCGGAGTGGCGATGTCGCGACTTTGGTCGACGAGGGAATGCGAATCCGGGAAGAGGAAGACAAAGTCCGAAACGCGATGCTGGCTAAGACCCAGGTGAATTTCGCTGCTCTAAGTTCGGAGGAAGTTGATGAATAGCCCCGAAGGCGTTTGGAGCGCAGTCGCACAGCAACAGATATTTCGCGCCACACTTACAGCCATGTCCTCGCCAGGAGAGATTGTTCGCATATCCGCAGATGGCACAGAACGAGCATCAATTGCCGTTCTTGCGGCTCTGCTTGATAACAGTGTCACGCTGTGCGATTACAATGGCACGCTTGACGAATCGACGCGTCGATTCTTGCAAGCTCAGCCCGCTGAATGCAAAAAAGCCAACTATGTGTTGGCGGCCGCAAGTGAGAATCCCGCCGTCGACTTCACGGTCGCGCTTGGCGAATTGGCGGCACCAGAGGCTGGTGCCACGTTGATCCTAGAAGGTAACCGGATCTGTGCCTCGCCCAATGTCGCGAGAAGCAGCGGGACCGTTGATCTCTGTTTGAAGATTTCAGGGCCGGGCGTCAACGGAGTTAAGACGGTCGAACTTAGTGGATTTCGGGACCAGTGGTTTCACCGCAGGGCTGAGTGGGTGGCAGACTTCCCCTTAGGGGTGGATTTGCTGCTAGTTGATGCAGAGAATCTGGTTTGTATTCCCCGTTCGAGCGCCGTGGCACTAGGAGAATCATGGGCTACGTCGCGATAAAAGGGGGCACCGCAGCGATTCAACAGGCGGCGAAGCTGCTCGAGTTTCTACGTGCAGATGGCAGCGACCAACCTCTGTCTGCCGGCGACATACAGCGCCAACTGCGATTCTTGCACAGCCGCGTTCTTTCGGAAGGTGCCCTGTACCACCCCGAACTATGTTCTCTGGCCATCAAGCAGAGCCTGGGAGATACGCTGGAAGCCGCATTCATGCTGCGAGCATATCGTTCCACACGCGCACGATTGTGCGAATCTCCGCTGCACAATACCGGCAAGATGCGGCTCATCCGGCGCATCTCGGCTGCATTCAAAAATGTGCCCGGCGGTCAGATGCTCGGCCCAACGCCGGATTACACGCAGCGCCTGTTCCGCCTTGAACTGCTGGATGAGTCCCCCGAAAGTTTCCAGAGAGTAGCGCGGGAGTGGATGGCTGGCCTGATTGGCGTTCCTGAAGTCCCGGATAGTTTCCCGAAGGTCTTAGATGTGCTGCGAACTGAAGGTCTGCTTCCTGATATACAGGAGCCTGGCGTCCCTTTCGACGTGACCAGAGAGCCGATTGTCTTTCCCCTGCCGAGATCGGCTGCACTGTACACAATGTCGCGTGCGGAGACCGGCTCACTACTTGGGCTCGCCTATTCGAACATGCGTGGCTACGGAGATCTTCACCCTACAGTTGCCGAACTTCGCGTGGGATATCTACCGGTCATGCTGCCATCTCCGGCGACGGGCGAGATGGTCGAGGCCGGCGAGATTCTCATGACTGAATGCGAAATCGTCTGCATGTACGAAAAAGGCGAGAATGACACGCCCGCCTTCGGGCTTGGGTATGGCGCCTGCTTCGGTCACAACGAAACCAAGGCGATCGCGATGGCCGTGCTTGACCGGGCTCTGCAGCGAGGCGCTAAGCATGGTCCGCAGAATCCCTCCGAAGATGCCGAGTTTGTCTTACTGCACATTGACGGAACCGAATCCATGGGGTTCGCCGCGCATTATAAAATGCCGCACTACGTAACTTTTCAATCCGATCTCGATCGCTTGCGAAAGGCGCAACAGAAAAGCGAGGTGAAGGCATGAACCCCGCGCCAGCTCACACACCTGGAGGCTACGCCTTCGGATTCATGGATGAATTCGCCAAGAAAGAAATCAGGCGGAAAATTCTAAAAGCCATCGCAATACCCGGTTATCAGGTGCCCTACTCCTCGCGAGAGATGCCGATGGCACGTGGTTTTGGGACCGGCGGCTTGCAGCTAACGCTCTCCTTGATAGGCGTGGATGACACCTTGAAAGTGATCGATCAGGGAAGTGATGAATCCGTCAATGCTGTCAACATCCGCAACTTCATCGCCCACACTTGCCAGGGAGTCGCGTTCACTACCCGCACCACCGAGGCCACACTGATCCAGACACGCCACCGCATTCCCGAGTTTCCGCTTCAACAGCATCAGATTCTTGTGCTGCAGGTCCCTTATCCCGACGCGCTTGTCGTGGTTGAACCCAGTGAAGCGAAGCGGAAGATCATGCATGGCGAAGCCGATTACGCCCGGCTTTGGGTGAAGCTTTATGAAGACATTGTAAAGTTTTCCGAGGTTACGATTTCGCACCGCTATCCCACTAAGATCGCCGGCCACTACGTGATTGATCCCTCACCGATCCCGCGCTACGACGTCCCCAAACTGCACCAGTCGAAGGCCCTGCTCCTGTTCGGCGCGGGGCGCGAAAAGAAGATCTATGCCGTTCCACCATTCACTGACGCAGAGCCGCTGTCGTTCACGGACAAGCCATTCCGGGTGGAGAGCTTTCATGACGAGCATGGACAGCGCAGGCGCTGTTCGCGATGCGGCTC
This sequence comes from uncultured Acidobacteriaceae bacterium, assembly GCA_964559875.1. Lineage (GTDB taxonomy): Bacteria > Acidobacteriota > Terriglobia > Terriglobales > Acidobacteriaceae > TOLSYN. The sequence goes on along the minus strand of CAZLJQ010000023.1, from coordinate 23,233 downwards.
GCCAAATAGCTTCCTTGACGAAGTCGTCTGCGACGATGGTGGAAAGCTGTATCAATGCTCCGACAGCGATTACTGCAATGCAATGACAGCTTCAGGCGGGAGCGCAGATGAATAAAGTGCTTGAAGTTAGCGCGCTCACTAGGATATATGGCCGAGGTTGCGAAGAGTGTCTGCTGGTTACAGGGGCTGATCGCGCCACCAATCTCTGCTCGCGCTGCGGCAGCGTTGTTGCCGCCAATGCGGCTAGTTTTGAACTCTTCGAAGGCGAAACGCTGGGCATCATGGGCGAATCCGGCAGTGGCAAGTCGACTCTCGTCAAAATGCTGTATTTCGATGAGCAGCCCACGGCAGGTTCGGCTACGTATTTTGATCAGGGCAACACATACGACTTATTTCGGCTGAACTCCGCCCGTCAGCGTTGGATTCGAAACCACAAGTTTGGGATGGTCTACCAAAACGCACACGTCGGGCTAAACTTTGAAGTATCGGCCGGGGGCAATATTGCCGAGCGTCTGCTCATGTGTGACCAACTCGACTACGGACAAGTCCGCCAGCGTGCACGTGAGTTGCTGAAGCGCACCGACGTGTTTCCGGAACGAATGGATGAATCGCCGCGCAGTTTCTCAGGCGGCATGCAGCAGCGGGTACAAATTGCCCGCGCACTTGCCACAAATCCACCATTACTTTTTCTGGATGAAGTCACTACCGGATTAGATCTGACTGTACAGGCGAAGATACTGGACCTCATTTTGGAGATTCAGCAGCAACACCGCATTTCCATGATCGTCGTGACTCATGACCTTGGGGTAGTGCGGTTGCTTGCCAGCCGAACCATCGTGATGAAATTCGGCCAGGTGGTTGAGATGGGGCTGACCGATCAAATTCTCGAAGACCCTCAACATGCATATACCCAGTCGCTGGTTTCATCCGCGCTGTAATTCTTGAAGACAATCGGAAGGACGTTGTGAGCGCTCGACAGAAGCAGACCTATCCAAATGGTGTGGACGAGAATCTCCTAATACTGAGGACAATTCGGCTCAGTAAGCAATTCTGGCTGCACGAGCGGGAACTCTCGATTCCATCCGCCTATGATGTGGACCTATCTGTTTACAAAGGGAATCTGACGGCGATTACCGGAGCTTCTGGGGCGGGTAAGTCCACCGTCTTAAAGTGTATTTACCGTACCTACCTGGCGACGAGCGGATCCATTATCTATTTGAACGGCGGAGGTGAATGGGTAGACCTCGCGATTGCCCCAGAACACACGATCATCGAACTGCGCCGTCGAGAGCTGAGCTTCGTCACGCAGTTTCTGCATTGTCTGCCTCGCCAAGCCTCAATTGATGTTGTTGCTCAGCCGCTCTACGAGCAGGGTGTCGCGAGAGCCGAGGCTCGAATTGCAGCAGCGGAGGTTCTGACGAAGATGAATGTACCAGAACGCCTTTGGTCGGTTTCACCAGCCACATTTTCCGGCGGAGAAAGACAACGAGTGAATCTGGCCCGTGGCTTGGTTACGCGGCCGCGGCTGCTGCTACTGGATGAACCGACGGCCAGTCTTGATGCGGAATCGACGGCCAGAGCTGTCGAGTTGATTCAGGAAGCGAAGCGTAGCGGCTCCGGCATTGCTGCAATCTTTCACGATGCAAAGCTGATTGAGAAGCTGGCTGAACATGTTGTTGTGCTGCCTGCTGCTCAAAAGAGCGAACCGCTGGTTTGTACAGGACGACTATGAAGACTTACATAACAAATGCTCGCGTCGTACTGCTAGATCAGGTGCTGGAAAATGCAGCACTCGTTATAGAAGATGAATTCATTACTGCCATTAACCCTCTAAACCCCTGCGTGGACCGCACGCTGGATTTAGATGGAGCGCTCCTGATGCCGGGATTGATCGACCTGCATTGCGATCAAATCGAGAAGCTTATCGAGCCGCGCGCCGGTGTTCATTTCGATTTTTCTTTTGCCCTCGCCGAGTCTGACAGACGCAATGCCAGTTGTGGAATCACCACGACATTCCAGTCAGTTTCCTTTGCCCATGCGGAACTCGGGGTCAGGAATGACGCCATGGCAAAGAAAATAGTCGAGTCTGTGCATGCTTTCCGGTCAACTGCATTGATCGACCACAGGGTGCATTGCAGATACGAAATCACGGACCCCTACGGTCTGCAATACCTGTTGGATCTGCTGGATCGCAAGCAAATGGATCTGATCTCGCTGATGGATCACACGCCGGGCCGAAGGCAGTACCGTGACTCTCGTTCCTATGAGGTCTACCTGGAGAACGCATACCGCATAAGTACGGATCAGGCTCGGGAACTCATCCGGGCCAAACAGGAGAACTCGTCAGGAGCGTTGGACCGGGTTGAACAGTTGATCGCAAAAGCTCACACGATGCGTGTGCCCATCGCAAGTCACGATGATGACTCAAAGGAACACGTCGATTTTCTCTCCAGGCATGGAGGAGCAATCTCCGAGTTCCCTGTTACTTTGGAAGCAGCGGCAGCGGCACATGCGGCAGGTCTGAAAACCGTCTTCGGATCCCCAAATGTTCTCAGGGGTAAGAGTCAAGGCGGAGGCATACGAGCAATAGACGCCATTCAGCAGGACGTCGTAGATTGCCTGTGTTCTGACTACTACCCCGCTACGCTCCTCGCAGCATTAATCCTCATCCCTCGAGTCAGCAACTGGGAACTGTCGCGCGCTGTGCGCCTGGCGACCGCGAATCCAGCTGAGGCGGCAGGGCTACATGATCGCGGCGAAATCGCTGTAGGAAAGCGCGCTGACGTTATCGCTGTAACAATGATCGGCGAGTCGCCACACGTGAGCCGCGTCTGGGTTGCCGGACAACTCGCGTACCACGCTGAATTTCACCACCGCAAAGGCAACGCCTCGGAATACCCCAGCAATCAGCGTGCGACAATTACATCTGATGGCGAGGATTGGGATAGCACTTCCTCGCTGGCAAATGTACCGATAGCGCGGTATGAGGCAAAGCCGCAGTGAGGCGCGCCAGGTTAACTAGCGATAGGCGGATCTGCTTTCTCGCCCTGGCCCGCTATCGTTCCTTTTTCGGACCTGCTACAAAGTCCCTGCGCTTTCTCGGATGATTTTTGATCCAGATCGGTGTGCCTTCAAACTCGAAGGCTTCGCGGATCTGGTTCTCCAGGAAACGCTGATAGGAGAAGTGTAGCTTCACGTCGCGGTCGGTAAACAGAATGAACGTGGGAGGCGCAACTGCAGCTTGCGTCATGTAATAAATCTTGATCTTATTTCGCGCCGGCACTGAGGCTCGTTCAAAATCCACCGTCTTCAGGAAGCGATTCATCTCGCCGGTGGTGATACGCCGCCAGCGCTGCCTTGCCACCCGCTCAACGGTTTCAAATACGCGCTTCACGTTCTTGCCGTTCATTGCACTCACAAAAATCACCGGCGCGTAGTCCAGGAACTTTAGCACCCGCCGAACCTGTTCTTCGTACACCCTACTGTCAGCCGGTGGCTTACTGTCATCGCCGCGCGCCGTGGTCACCAGGTCCCACTTGTTCACCACAATCACCACTGAACGTCCGGACTCATGCGCATACCCGGCAATGTTTGCATCCAGCGCGGAGACGCCTTCCACCGCGTCAATCACCATTAACGCCACGTCGGCCTCTTCCAGATGCTTTCTGGCCATCACCACGCTCATCTTTTCAGCCATCAAGTGCGTCTTGCCCTTGCGCCGAATTCCCGCCGTGTCGATAAACCGGTAGCGCTTATCACCATGAGCCACCACCTCGTCGATTGCATCGCGTGTTGTGCCCGCAATCGAGCTGACAATTGCCCGGTCGCTCTCCGTCAACTGATTCAGCAACGTGCTCTTTCCAACGTTCGGCCGTCCGATGATGGCGATCTTGATCTCGCTCGGCATAGTTTCCAGCAAACGATCTTCCAGCGCGTCCTCGTCCGCCGGTTCCAAATCCTCGTAGGCTTCGGTCTCGTCCGTAAGACTATCGATTTCCCCTTCCATATCCACGGGAAACTGCCGGCGCGCGAAGTTGTTCAGCCGCTTTTCGTCGTCCGTCTCTGCAATTGTCGGAATCACCGTCATCAGCTCTTCAATCAGCTCTGCCACGCCGTTGGAGTGCTCGGCGGAAATCGGCCACAGGTTTTTGATCCCCAGCCGACGGAAATTTTCTGCCTCTGGTTCCAGCTTCGGATCGTCCACTTTGTTCACTGCCAGGTAGAGCGGCTTGCCCAGCTTCTGCAGCAGTCTTGCCAGCTCCATATCCGGTCCTGTCAACTCGGTGCGCACGTCGGTGACCATCACGATCGCCGACGCCTCTTCCAGCGCCACACGCGCCTGCCGGAATATCTCCGATGGAATCAGATCCTTGTCCTCGGGCACAATGCCGCCCGTGTCCACCACCCGGAATTGTCTTCCGTTCCAGCGCACCGTACCGTAGAGGCGGTCGCGCGTGATGCCCGGCTCGTCGCCGACAATCGCGCGGCGCCGTCCCACCATCTTGTTGAACAGAGTTGATTTGCCTACGTTCGGCCGTCCCACGATGGCAAGCAGACCCTCGTGTTCGTCTTGCAGAATGTTTCCCAAGGTGTTGTTCCTGATCTTGCGCTCGCGCGCCAAAAGTAGAATTTATTGCGAGGCACCACCACATGTGTGCTCGCCTGGTACGCATTCCCGCCACACTGCCCTAACGTCTATTATAGGGGTCAGTGCCCAAGCCTACATCATCCGCGTCTTCCGAAGGCCTACCCGTCGAGCTCTCGCGCCTCTCGCTCTACCAGTTCTTCGGTCCCGCCGGCGTGCTCTCACAGCGCCATCCCGCCTACGAATTCCGCAAGGGACAGCTCGCCATGGCTACCGCGGTCGAAGAGGCCATCGAAGAAAAGCGCCATCTCATTGTCGAGGCTGGAACCGGTACCGGAAAAACCCTCGCCTACCTGCTCCCCATTATTAAGAGCGGCAAGCGCGTGATCGTCTCCACCGGGACCAAGAACCTCCAGGAGCAGCTCTTCTTCAAGGACGTGCCTTTCCTTGAGCGCGCTCTCTTCGGCGACTCGCCTACAGATGAGCCCCGCCTCAAGGTCTGCTACATGAAGGGACGCCAGAACTATCTCTGCCGCAAGAAGCTCTACGAACTCACCGGCCAACCGATCCTCAATGGCCTCGATGAGATCAACGAGTTTCGGACCCTCCTTGACTGGGACAAGGAGACCCCTACCGGCGACCGTGCCGAACTCACCACCCTTCCGGAGACCAGCCCGCTCTGGGGAAAACTCAACGCCAGCGCCGAGCACTGTATCGGCAGCAAGTGCGCTGAGTTCGAGCGCTGCTTCATCACCGCGATGCGCCGCAAAGCCGCTGAAAGCGACATCATCATCGTCAACCACCACCTCTTCTTCGCCGACCTCTCCGTCAAGCTCGCCGCCGAAAAAGCTCCCGACGCCGGCGTGCTCCCTTCGGCTGCCTGCGTCATCTTCGACGAAGCGCACGAACTAGAGGATGTTGCCACCAGTTACTTCGGCATCAGCGTTTCCAACCTCAAGGTAGACGATCTCCTGCGCGATCTCGAAATCACTATCCGCGACAAGAAAGTCGTCTCCACCGACCTCATCCAGCTCTCAGCCCGTATCCGCGAGCGCTCGCAGTTTTTCTTCTCACTGCTCCCGGAAGGCGACGGCCGCTTTGCCTTCAACAACCGCGACGAATTCCTCGAAGAGTTCGGCTCTGAATTCATTGGGCTCAAGAATGTAATCCGCCAGCTCCACTCAGAGCTCCAGGCCATCCCCGGCAAGCCCGACGAGGTGCACAACCTCATCCGCCGCACCGACGAACTCCATGCCCAACTCAGCTTCCTCATGGAGAGCCGCGAGAAGAACACCGTTTACTGGATCGAGCGCCGTGGCGGACGCGGTAAATTCGCAAGAACCGAGAACGTCTTCCTTCAGGCCACGCCCATCGACGTCTCGGCCATTCTGCGCCAGGCGCTCTTTGACCGCTTTGACTCCATCGTCCTCACCTCGGCCACGCTCGCCGTCGCCAACGGCTTCGACTACATCAAGTCACGCCTCGGACTCGATGGTGCCCGCGAACTTATCGTTCCCTCGCACTTCGATTACGAGTCACAGGCTATCTTCTACGTCCCGCCCGACATGCCTGATCCGCGCGACGCAAACTTCTCCACGCAGGCTACCATGCGTATCCGCCAGTTATTGGAAATCACCCGTGGCCGCGCCTTCTGCCTCTTCACCAGTCTTGCCCAGATGCAGCAGGTCCACGACGCTCTGCTCGGCCAACTCTCTTACCCCATGCTCCTACAGGGCTCCGCACCGAAAACGGCGCTCATCGAGCAGTTTCGCAGCACGCCCAACGCAGTCCTCTTTGCCACCTCGTCCTTCTGGCAGGGAGTCGATGTCCAGGGCGAACAGCTGAGCTGCGTCATCATCGACAAAATCCCCTTCGCCGTTCCCAGCGACCCTATTGTGCAGGCCCGTGGCAGCGCTATCGACGAGTCAGGCGGCAATGCCTTCTTCGACTACTCCGTTCCTGCCGCCGTCATTACCTTGAAACAAGGTTTCGGGCGGCTCATTCGCTCCCTCAACGACCGCGGTCTGCTCGTTCTGCTCGACAATCGCATCCTGAAAATGCGCTACGGGAAGGTCTTCGTCTCCAGCCTTCCCGCCTACACCCGCACCACGGACCTCCACAAAGTCGAAGAGTTCTTCGGCTGCAGCCATGACGAATAAATTTACAAATCACTGAACTGAGGCGCGTTCAAAAATCGCGCGGCGAGCACGAAGATTGCGCGATGTGCAAAGGGCCTGCTTAAAGGAAAGTTGGAGAGTGCCTCACCTTTAAAACCTTCGACTACAAATCGTCCGTTTCCTGGAGTTCCGACTGCACCCACTCCCAGTGCGTTAGAAATTTGCGCTCATCCGCATCAAATTCTTCGTGGAAGTGGTGCGAGTGTGGCACGGGCAAGCGAATCGTTGCCACCTCGGCGAACGCCTTCTCCTTCAGCCGCGCCACAATCTCCGCAAGCGGCCCGTAGGCGTAGATCACCTCATGCCGGTCCAGCACCAGTTGTCCTGCTGGCGGCGCGGCCAGCCAAATATTGTGACGCCCGTCCTGCGTAAGATAATCCTCAAATCGATCCAGCAGCGTCAGCACCTCTGGGCGCAAATGTGGCTCGGCTGACTGATATCGGCCTGCCGGAGCTTCACTTCGCGGCGTAATCAGCACGTAGAGCACCCACAGCGGCTCCGGCAGCAGCGCTAGCAACTCGCGCAGCAGTGCAACCGGCGCGGCGGACGGCGCAATCACGAGCCGCTCCACTCCGCCCACTACCTGGCGTGCATAGCTCGGCTCGTATCTCCAGGCTACGTCCTCGCCGACGCGAACCGTCCCTAGCTTCCATTTTTGTGAGGTCATCGGAGTTATTCTAATTGAACGAAGAGCCGCGAATCGTGAAACCTAACCTCTCCATCGCCGTCCACCGCGCCACCGCCTCGCTGGCCGATGCCGCCTTCACGCTCATCGAGGAGTATTACGAGGCAATCGGTGTCGTAGTCCGCGACGACCGTGCTGCACTGGAACACTATCTCGCCAGCCCCGACTCGCCCATCTGGATTGCCACGGTTAACGATGCGCCCGCCGGATGTGTCATGCTCCGTCCTTTGCCCCAGATTCTCGACGCTGCCCGAGGTCAAGCGACTCTACGTCCGCCCCGCGTTTCGCGGACTGCACCTCGCCCACGCCCTGATGCAGGCTGCCGAGCAGCACGCCCGGGCCGCCGAACTCCAGTGGCTCTATCTCGATACCAAGGACGACCTCCACGCCGCCATCCACTTCTACCTCAGCACCGGATACCAGCCCTGTCCGCGCTATAACGACAATCCCCAGGCCACCCTCTTTCTCCGCAAGCAGCTCTAATTCGCGGCGCCGCTTGCCGCTGTCTCATCGTCTTCCGCAAACGTTATTTTGAAAGCTTGCTCCCACCCCTCGTATAATCAGAGAGCGGCACTCCCTTGAGACCTGCGCTGTGTCCCTCTCCATCTGCGAGGGCGCCCCGGCGCAACGTCAAGGGCAACGGATGCCCAGCATCCTGTCTGGAGATTCATGTTTGAAGTAACCGTGCAAGATACTTTTTCGTCAGGTCATTACCTGCGCAACTACAAGGGCAAGTGCGAAAATCCGCATGGCCACAACTACCGTGTCCGCGTCACCCTGCAAGGTGCCGAGCTCGACCATGCCGGACTCCTGCTGGACTTCAAGGAGCTGAAGCAGGTCATGAAGCCCGTCGTCGATTACCTCGATCACAAGATGATCAATGACATTGAGCCCTTCACCGTCCTCAATCCGACGGCCGAAAACCTCGCCAAGTATTTTTATGACGAGTGCAACCAGGGGCTCAAGCAGACTACCGCAGGCCGGGTCAGCGTCAAACAGGTCACCATCTGGGAAACGGACACCTCCATCGCCACCTACTACGAGTAGGCCGAACGCCCGCGGTGGGAGCGGCTGCTGTTGCCGCGTACCCGGCTGCGAAGCGCATCTTGGCTAACGTGGAGCGGTTGCCCTCAGGGACAATTTTTGGAGCGTAATGCACATCATCGAGATCTACAAATCGCTGCAGGGGGAAAGTTCCTTCGCCGGGCTCCCTTGCGTCTTCGTGCGCCTCGCCGGATGCAACCTTCGCTGTGCCTGGTGCGACTCCGAGTACACCTTCAGCGGTGGCCGCAAAATGTCTACGGATGAAATTCTTGCCGAAATTCGGCAGTGTTCGCCCAGCGGCGGCCTCGTCGAAATCACTGGCGGCGAACCCATGCTGCAGGACCGCGAGCTTATCCCGTTTCTGAACCAACTCCTCGCCCTCGGCTACCAATTGCTGATGGAAACCAGCGGTGAACGTCCGCTTGAGCTTGTTCCTCGCGAGGTTCACAAGATTGTCGATGTAAAGTGCCCTGGCAGCGGAGAGCACCTGCGCTTCCGGCCCGAGAACCTTGCCACCCTCACCGCTCGAGACGAGCTGAAGTTCGTTCTTGCTTCGCGTGAAGATTACGAGTACGCGCGCAACTTCATCCGCCAGCACAGTCTGGAGTCCAACTCCACCAGCCTTATTCTCTCTCCCGCCTTTCGCAAGGGAGCCACCGGCTCGCGCTCGTCAGAAAATTGCCTGCTAGATCCTCGCGACCTCGCCGAGTGGATGCTCGCCGACAATCTCAATGCCCGTCTCGGCCTCCAGATTCATAAATTCATATGGGAGCCGCAACTGAAAGGCGTGTAAAACTCCGTGGCGGAGCCCCGCGTTTGAACCGCTTCTTTGAAAGAGAACACTATGCCCAACTCGATCCAAACCGTAGTCACTCTCTCTGGAGGCATGGACTCCACAGTATGTGCCTCGCTCGCCGTCCGTGAAAAAGGTGCGGAGCACGTTGCCGCCCTGCACGTCTCCTATGGCCAGCGCACCGAAGCTCGCGAGCAGCGCGCTTTCACTGAAATCTGCGACCGTCTTGGCATCAGGCGCCGTCTCATCGTCCGCAATCAAGCGCTCAGCCAGATCGGCGGCTCCGCTCTCACTGATTCCTCGCTCGCTGTTCCAACCGCCGGCTCGGAGATCGGCTCACACGTCCCCATCACCTATGTGCCGTTCCGCAATGCGCATTTCCTCTCGGTTGCCGTCAGCTGGGCCGAGGTGGTCGGTGCCCGCGATATCTTCATCGGCGCCGTTGCCCAGGACAGTTCCGGATATCCCGACTGCCGTCCCGAGTACTACGATGCCTTCAATCGCCTCATCCAGGCCGGCACCAAGGAGGGTGACATCCAGATACAAACTCCGCTCATCGCACTCAAGAAGGTGGAGATCGTCAAGCTGGGTCTGGAACTAAATGCTCCCTTCGAGCTAACATGGTCCTGCTACAGCCGGGAAGATCGTGCCTGCGGTGCATGTGAGAGCTGCGCCCTGCGTCTGCGCGCCTTTAAAGCCGCTGGTACCTCCGATCCCATTCCTTATCTGGCGTCGCCTGCCGTCTAACCGGGCGCGCCCGGCAGGCACCGGTGGCAGCCAGATCCTGTTCTCCGCTGGAGGCGGAAATGACAAAACGCATTGCATTTTTTCTTCTCTTAACCACGATGACGGCACTGTTCACCGCCAGTGCTGTCGCGCAGAACTTCACGGCCATCAAAGGCGTCTGCAAAGACGAAACCGGCAAAGCGATTGCCGGCGGCACCGTTGAACTGATCAATCTCGACAACGGCCGTAAAACTACCGTGAAAACCAACAATAAGGGTGAGTACTTCTCCATGGCAGGCACCTCCGGCTTGTATAAAATTAGCCTCTTTGGTCCTGACGGAAAGCTTCTGTTCTTCATGGACAAAGTTCCTGTCAAGTTAGCCGTAGACAACGTTTACGACTTTGATCTCGCCAAGCAAAAGGTTGCAGCCGCCAAGGAATCTGGCGTCTCAGAAGAGCAACTCAAAGCGCAAGAAGCTGCCAAGAAGAACAACGAGAAGATAAAGGGACTGAACGCGCTCCTCGTACAAGCCGCTGCCCAGAAGAAGGATGGCAAGTGGGACGATGCTGTTGCCACCATGGAACAGGCCGCCGCCCAGGATCAGACTCATGACGTCGTCTACGGATCGCTCGCCGACGCCTACGTCGGAGCCAAGAAATATCCGGAGGCTGAAACCGCTTACAACAAGGCCATCGCGCTCGCTCCGCCCACCTCAAAGGCTCTTGGCAGCTACCACAGCGGCCTTGCCTTGGCCTTGTTGAGACAGAGCAAGACGGAGGCAGGGTTGGCCGAGTGCGACAAGAGCGCCGTCGATCCCACTCAGGCTGGACAGTGCTTCTTCAATGCGGGCGCAATCCTTACCAATCAGGGCAAGCTGGACGATGCAAACCAGGCATTCGACAAAGCCATTGCTGCCGATCCCACACGTCCCGAGTCCTATTACCAGAAGGGTGTCAACCTTCTCGGCAAGGCAACCCTCGGCAAGGATGGCAAAATGGTTCCCGTACCCGGGACAGTTGAGGCACTCAATAAGTACCTTCAACTTGCCCCTGACGGAAAGAACGCCCCGGATGCCAAAGCCCTGCTCGCCTCTCTGGGCGCCACCGTCGAGACCAGCTACGGTACGCAGAAAAAAGGTAAGAAGTAATTTGCTGTTGCATTCGAAGGGGACGGCTTCAGGCCGTCCCCACAATTACGCGTCTGGCCTGATAGCATTCTGTAACGTTCCATACCGATGAGGTGATTCTTTGCCGTCTCCCGTCATTCTCGTGCATGGTGGCGCTTGGGCCATTCCGGACGAAGCCTGCGCCGCACATCAACAGGGCGTGGAGCGAGCCGCTGACGCCGGATGGCGGGCGCTTGAGAGCGGCGCTTCCTCGCTCGACGCAGTGGAAGAGGCAGTCGCCATGCTGGAGGACGATGAGACCTTCGACGCTGGACGAGGAGCCTTCCTCAATCGCGATGGCCGCGTCCAACTCGACGCTCTGATCATGGACGGCGCAACCTTGAAAGCCGGGGGCGTCGGATGTGTGGAGCGCCTTCGGAATCCCGTGCGCGCCGCGCGTCTGGTGCTGGAAAAAAGTCCTCACATCTACTTTGTTGCCGAGGGTGCCGAGCGCTTTGCGAGTGAGCAGGGAATTGCGCTCGTCGAAAATAGCGAACTGGTTCTTCCGCGCGAAATCGAGCGCTGGAAGAGTGCAACAGAACAGCGCTATCTGCACGCTCCCGCGGAGTTCAGCGGAAACCTCGACTCGCATGACACCGTAGGCGCCGTTGCCCTCGACCGCCACGGCAACATCGCCGCTGCTACCTCTACCGGAGGCACACTAAACAAAGCTCCTGGTCGCGTTGGCGACTCCTCACTGATTGGGTGCGGCTGCTATGCCGATAACGAAAGTGCCGCTGCTTCTACCACCGGCTGGGGCGAGCCGATGATGAAGCTGGTCTTCGCCAAGTGGGCCACCGACCGAGTGACCGCTGATGTGGCGCCCGCGCAAGCGGCCTCCGCCGCCATCCATTACCTGCAGCGCCGCCTCAATGGCCACGCGGGAATCATCCTGCTCGATTGCAAGGGCCGTCTTGGAGTGGCGCATAATACACCGCGCATGGCTTGGGCTTGGCGCAACCAGAGTACCGGCCAGAGCGGCCTCCGTGCTCCTGCCTCGTAGAAGTAAGTTCATGCGAGTCTCCGTCACCCTTCTTCTTTTTCTTTGCGTCAGTGTTTTCGCCGCGACGCCGCGCTGGACGCCAGCCAGCTTCCATGGGCTCACCGTGGGCCAAGCCCACCGCGAAGATGCCCTCCGAGCCTTGGGTTCACCAGATGCCGACCAACGGACCCGCGATGGCGAAGAACTCATCTATAAAGCGCGCGGCGACCATAAGGGAGATCTCAGTGTGCGTCTCGATCGCTCTGGCATGGTATCTGAAATTCAGGAGTCGTTTCCCGTCGCCATCCCGCGCACCCAGATCTACAAGGAACTTGGCAGCGACGCACTGACCGCCCGTTTCTCCTGGGCACGATGTGCAGCCAACGCACTCTATCGCGATCCGCACGGCGCCCTCGAACTCACCTTCTACCCCACGCGCGGGATTGTTCTCTGGCCTGACCAAGTCGGATACGACTTCGCCGCCATGCTCTACGTAGCGCGGGAGCCCGGACTCTCGCGGCCTCCTGCCTGCACGGTACGGCGATGAGCCTTGCGGACGCATAGTAGGCTTTCCCAGGCATCGCGGCCAGAGTGGCGCCTGTTGTAACGCTGCCCCGTCGCTCAAAGCGCGAGCTGATTGCGCTACACTACATTGTTTATCGAGGTGAGTCCTTGCGATTGCGCATTGTTTTGTCTGCCTTATTGCTTCTGTCGAGCTTCGGATGCAAGTCTCAAAAACCGGCTACGGCCGAGCGCCGTTTTCCCATCGAAGGCCGCGTCGTCGCTGTCAATTCAGCCGCGCACACCCTCACGCTCGATCATCACGAGGTTGTAGGGTACATGAAAGCCATGGTCATGGATTACCCTGTGCGCGACGCTTGGGTCTTCAACGTGGTGCACCCTGGAGACACCGTGCAGGCAACTCTTGTGGTCGCTGACGACGCTCATCTGGAAAACATTTCCGTCACTCAGTCCCGCAGCGCGGCTGACCTTTCCTCGACCTCGCCCGTGCATCTGCCACAGACCGGTGAGTCGGTTCCGGACTTTCACTTCGTCAACCAGAACGCCCGCCCCATTCACTTGAAGCAGTTCCGCGGAGAACCTCTGCTCGTCACTTTCATCTACTCGCGTTGTCCTCTGCCCGACTACTGCATTCGCATGAGCAACAATTTTGCCGAGGTGGCGCAGATCTTGCGCAAGTCCAACTCTGCCGCTTTTGCCAAACTGCAACTTCTCTCCATCAGCATCGATCCAGAGTTCGACGATCCCAAGATACTGCGCAGTTACGGCAAAAGCTACGCCGGAGCCGTCGATCCTAACCTTGAGCACTGGAGTCTAGCCACTGGCAAACCCGCTGAAATCCGCAGGGCCGCGGAATACTTCGGTCTCTCCTACGAAACGCAGAACGGTCAAGTCATCCACAACCTGCGTACTGCGCTGCTGGACGCCGATGGCAAAATCGCTGGCTTCTACAGCGGCAACCAGTGGAAGCCGTCAGAAGTCGCGGCGCAAATCCAAGCACTACAGAGGTAGAGAGATGTGGTATGAGCCTGAGCGAGCGCTCACTCCTAACTGAGGGGCAAAAAAGAACTCCGCTTTCGAGCAATCAGGGAAACTTTCATCAAATATTCGCATCAATGCTGAGATGAACAGTGCTGTGCAGAGAGCGGCGAGTGGTGCCGTCCGGGTCGTCTCCAGAAATCGCGGCGGCATCGTGGCGCGGTTACTGTTTCCCATCTTGCTGCTCGAAGTGGCACTCTGGGCGCCTCTGCCGATTGGGATTCTTTGCGGCGTGTGCGCCCTCTGGTACATCACCTGGCAGCTTTGGCAAGCTGCCAGCAATATCCGCTCACTCGGACTGGACCTCAGCGGCCTGATACGCGAGTCATGGCTGCTGGGAGCTACCCTGCTATTGGCTTTGACTGTGCTGGCTATCGCATATTTGTCCGGCACCCTGCACCGTCTCTGGGGACTGCAACATCCCTTGTACGCTGTCGCCGCTTATGTCTGCTGGGCCTTCGTGCAGGAGTTCATGCTCCAATGCTTCTGTCTTCGGATGTTGCGCGCCTTGGTTTCGCGGGTCAGTGCATTACTGCTTTCCGGAGTGGTCTTCGCCGTAGCTCACCTGCCCAATCCCAGCCTCACCTTTGTTACCTTCTTCGCGGGGGTTGCGTTCACCGCCATTTATGCCCGCAAGAAGAACCTCTACGTAGTGGCGCTGATCCACGCTGTCCTGGGACTCACGCTGGCTGTCAGCGCCCCTGACACCTGGTTCCACGGACTACGCGTAGGCCGGAGTTTTTCCTCGCCTACCATCGCAGCTGAGATCCCTCCCAGTCGTTAGCGCCTATTCGTCGTCTAGCAGTTTGTCCGCTGTCTTCTTGTGCTTTCCTCCTCGCATCTCCATCTTTGTCTTGGCATCCGGAATCACCCGGGTCGACTTCGTTGGACCAAGATTCACCCGGGCGGCATCCTTTACAGCTTTCACCTTGCTGAAGACTTTCTTCTTCTGCGCCATGATTTTTCCTCGTCAACTGCAGAATTGCGCAACGTTTCTGACATCTCAATATTCAGTTATGAATTATTTTTATTGATAGTACTTATTAGATAAGAATCATTCCTGTTCTGCTATTATTCTCATATGACCTGCTCTCCTGAAAGCGGCTTTCGGCAGCTCTGCCGTGAAAAGCAGATCGCTGTTACCCATCAGCGCCTGGTGGTCTACCGCGAGCTAATGAAGATGAAAGACCATCCCAATCCGGAACTGGTGTTCGAGCGCGTCCGCGTCGAACTGCCGACCATTTCGCTTGCTACCGTTTATAAAACCCTGCACGTTCTGCTGGAAGCCGGGATCGTCCACGAGGTAAGCCCACATCATGGCTTGCTCCGCATCGAGCCCAATGTCAAACGCCATCATCATTTCATCTGCCTTCAGTGTCACGCTATCACTGACCTTGCATTCACTGAAGTTGATGAATCGCCGTTGAAGAATTCAGTCCCCGAAGGGTTCCAGATCGAGCAGGTTTCGATGGAACTTCGAGGTTTATGTGGGAGTTGTTCGGCAGCCAATCCCCCCGCCGCGCACCCCTGAGCCGTTAGCCGTTTCATTCAACAACTTAAATTCAGTCAAGGAGATCGATCATCATGCTAGGTGTCGGAGAAAAGTTCCCCTCTTACTCGCTTACCGCAGTCGTCAGCCTGGAAAAAGGTAAAGAATTTACCACAATCAACGATGAAAGCTTTGAAGGCAAGTGGAAGGTTTACTTCTTCTGGCCCAAGGATTTCACCTTTGTCTGCCCAACGGAAATCGCGGGTTTCGGCAAACACGACAAGGATTTCAAGGATCGCGATGCACAGTTGCTCGGAGCCTCCATCGACTCTGAGTTCGTTCACCTTGCATGGCGCAAGGATCACGCCGATCTACGCAACCTGCCTTTCCCCATGCTCTCGGACATTAAGCGCGATCTCACCTCCGAGCTTGGCATTCTTGACGCCGCCGCTGGAGTTGCCCAACGCGCTGCCTACATCGTCGATCCCCAGGGCGTGATCCGTTTCGCTTATGTTACCGATCTCTCCGTCGGCCGCGAGCCCAAGGAAGTCCTCCGCGTATTGGATGCGCTGCAGACTGATGAACTCTGCCCCTGCGGCTGGCAGAAGGGCGAAGAAGTCCTCCACGTCTAACTTCATTCTCTTGAGCAGGGCGCGGCGAAAGTGCTGCGCCCGATTTTCATCTTAAGAAAGCCCGGTAATCTTAAAGTCATGACTCTCGACGCCATTCTTGAAACTCTTCCCGAATATGCCAAAGACCTCCGGCTCAATTGGTCCTCGTTGGCCAATGCCACCGAACTGACGGACAACCAGAAGTGGGGTTCCTTTATCGCCGCCGCCTATGGTGCGCGCAGCCCGCAACTGCTCGCTGCCGTCGAGGCGGAAGCCGCCGCCCACGTCTCGCCTGAAGTCGTCAGCGCCGCCAAGGGAGCTGCGGCCATTATGGGCATGAACAACATTTACTATCGCTTCCATCACCTCAGCACCAACGAAAAGTACTCTGCCCTACCAGCCCGTCTTCGCATGAACATCATGCGCGGCCACGGTGCCGATCCCACTGACTTCGAGCTCTGGTCGCTGGTGGTCTCAGCTATCAACGGCTGCGGCAAATGCGTCAGCGCCCATGAAAAGGTATTGCTGGAGAAGGGCATCACCGAGGAGCTCATCCTCGCCGGAGTCCGCATCGCTGCTGTCGTCCATGGCACCGCTGCTGCACTGGATGCCCTGCAAGCCTGATTTTTCGCGCAAGAAACGGCGGGCTTGTTGAGAGCCCGCCGTTTCTATTCTCAAATAATTCGTAATGATACTTAGTCGCCGCTGCCATCCGGTCCGGCCACTGCTCCAACCAGTATCTCAGTGTCTACATAATTTCGCCCCGCCGCCAGCGCCTGTTCATTCATCTCTGCCAGCTTCGGATTCTTCACCAGCCCGCTCAGCACCTCCTGCGCGGTGGTGAATGGCAGGCAGTCGCTCGCCTCCAGCACTGCGCCGAGCATTACCACGTTAGCCACCTTAGGTGAGCCGATCTCATCCGCAATCTCATTAGCCGGAACGCAGTCCACGGTCACGCCCTCGAACTTCAAATCCTCCGGCAGATTGCGCCCGTTGTAAAGAATCACTCCGCCAGCTTTGACCTGTGGGCCGAACTTGCGCAACGAAGGCTCGTTCATCGCAACCAGAACCTCCGGCTGCGAAATCAGCGGTGAGCCAATGCGATCATGCGCAAGCGTCACGTGACAGTGTGCGCTGCCTGAGCGCATCTCCGGTCCATAGCTTGGCAGCCAGCTCACTTCCATGTGCTCCCGCATCCCCATCTCGGCAAGCAACTGCCCCAGCAGCAGGACGCCCTGTCCGCCAAAGCCCGCCACCTTGATGGTCTTTGCCCGTGCCCGCTGCCGTCGCGCCTGGCGCTCTTCATTCGCAGGCTGCTTATCGCTGATGCCCAGCAGCTCTGCCACACCTTTCTGTGGCACCTCTACCGGCGTGAACTCCAGCTTGCGGTCGCGATACACCCCGAGCGGAAATTCCTTGGCTAGGGTTTCCCCCACCCAGCGCCGCGCCACAGTTGGCTCCATCTTCAGAATCGTCGGACACGGCGAGAGAATCTCGATCATCGTGAACCCGGCGCCCTGCTTCTGCAACTCCAGCGCTTTTTTCACCGCCCTCCGAGCCTGCATGATGTGCTTGCTGTCGCTCAGTGCCACGCGCTCCACGTAGACCGGCGCCTCCAGCGTCGAAATCAGCTCGGCCATCTTGATCGGGAAGCCATCGCCGTTGGGGCGCCTTCCCCACGGAGTTGTTATGCTCACCTGCCCTATCATTGTGGTTGGGGCCATTTGGCCGCCAGTCATGCCGTAGATGGAATTGTTGACGAAGAACACAGTGATGTTCTCGCCGCGATTAGCCGCGTGGACAATCTCTGCCGTCCCGATCGCCGCCAGATCGCCATCTCCCTGGTAACTGATCACAATAGAGCCGGGATTCGACCGCTTGAGTGCCGTTGCCACCGCCGGCGCGCGGCCATGAGAAGCCTGTACGTTCCCCGTATCCAGGTAGTAGTAGCCAAAAACCGAGCAACCGACTGGGGTCACCAGAATCGTGCGATCTTGTAATCCAAGCTCGCCCACCGCGTCGGCAATCAGCTTGTGAACCACGCCATGGCCGCAACCGGGGCAGTAGTGCGTCTGGTGCTGGTTCTCATCCTTGCGCTCATAGCGATCAAAGAAGACCGGCGCTTTGCTCTGCATCACCTTGTATTCACTCATCGCCGCCCCCTATGCCAACACTTCCATGCGCGCGAACAACTCTGCCTGGCATTCTTCCGCCGAAGGTACGTTGCCGCCCACACGTCCATAAAATTCCACCGGCTTGCTCCCATTCACAGCCAGTCTCACATCTTCCACCATCTGTCCCGTGGAGAGCTCGACCACCATAAGCTTGGTCACCTGCTTGGCCGCATTCGCAATGGCCTTCGACGGGAACGGCCACAGCGTAATCGGTCGGAACAGTCCCGCCTTCACCCCATGCTGCCTCGCCAGGTCTACCGCCGAGCGCAGTACGCGCGACACGATGCCGTAACCCACCAGCAGCACCTCTGCGTCTTCCGCACGATACGTCTCCCAGCGGCATTCCTCGCGCTCGCACTCCTTAAACTTGTCTTCCAGGTGACGGACGTGGACCTCCATCTGGTCCGGCGTTATGTGAATCGAGGAGATAAGGTTCTTTCGCGTCTCGGCCGTGCCCTTCACCGCCCAGGGCTTGGCTGGAATCGCTACATCCACCAGTTCCAGATCCAGAGGCTCCATCATCTGTCCCACAAATCCATCCGCCAGCAGCACCGCCGGATTGCGGTACTTGTCAGCCAACTCAAAAGCCAGCATCGTCAGTGACGCCATCTCCTGCACGCTCGAAGGAGCCAGTACGATATTCCGGTAGCAACCGTGGCCGCCGCCCTTAGTCATGCTGAAGTAGTCGCCCTGCTCCGGTGCGATATTGCCCAGTCCCGGCCCCGCGCGCATCACGTCGGCAATCACGCACGGCAACTCCGCGCCCGCCAGATAGCTGAACCCCTCCTGCATGAGGCTTATGCCCGGACCGCTCGACGCGGTCATCACGCGCTGCCCTGCTGCTGCCGCTCCGTACACCATATTGATCGCCGACACTTCGCTTTCGGCCTGCAGGAATGTTCCTCCCGCCTGCGGAATCAGCAGCGCCGCGTACTCCGCAATTTCGCTTGCCGGGGTAATCGGGTAGCCGTAGAACGAGCGGCAGCCTGCCATGATCGCTGCCTTCACCACTGCTACGTTCCCTTTACACAGTTGCCGCATCACGCACCTCAACCTTTTCCGCTGCTCGCCGATAGACCTTGATCGCTCCCGGTTCCGGACAAACAAAGTAGCAAATGCCGCAGCCCGTGCACACTTCCGCAAAGTACTGCGCCGGGTGTACCCCGTAATGATTCAACTCTGCGCTTAGCTTCAACCCCTTCGGCGGACAGGACTCCACGCAAAGACCGCAGCCTTTGCACTCATCCTGATCCACTTCCACCTTGCCTCTAGCCTGGTCGGCCATCACTCACCTCACCGTATCCGCAAAAACCCTTGCTCCCAAACCCAACTCACGCGGAGGTTCGTTCAGCTCCTCGCGAAACTTGGGATGTGCAATCTGTATGAGTGCTTCAGCGCGCTGCCGCAAGTTCTTTCCGTGCAGATACGCTATCCCGTACTCAGTCACAACATAATGAACATCAGCTCGTGTTGTCACCACACCGGCCCCACTCCTGATCTGCGGCACGATCCGTGAGACCGTTCCATTTTTCGCCGTGGAGGAGATTGCAATGACTGGCTTGCCGCCGCGGCTGCGTGCGGCGCCGCGCATAAAGTCCACTTGCCCGCCAAATCCACTTACAATTCTATCGCCTACCGAGTCGGAAACCACTTGTCCGGTGATGTCGATTTCAACCGCGGAGTTGATCGCAACCACTCTCTCGTTCTGTGCAATCACAAAGGGATCGTTGCAATAAATGTTGGGCTGAAAATCAAACAGCGGATTATCGTCCACATACTCATACCATTCGCGCGTGCCCAGCACAAAGCCAAGCACAATCTTGTTCGGGTTAATCTGCTTCCGGGCTCCGGTGATCACGCCCTTTTCGATAAGCGGAATGGCGCTCTCGGTCAGCGTCTCGGTGTGGATTCCCAAATCCTTGCGATCGCTCAGAAAGGGCAGAATCGCAGTGGGAATGCCGCCTATCCCAACCTGCAAACAAGCTCCGTCATCGATGAGCGTCGCCACATGGCGCGCAATCAGACTCTGTTCTTCGGTTGCCGGCTCCGGAATCACTTCCGGCAACGGTTGCGAGCACTCCACCAAGGCGTCGAACTCGCTGACGTGCATGAACGTGTTGCCGAACGTGCGTGGCATCTGGTCGTTCACCTGTGCAATCCGGATGCGAGCGCAACGGGCCGCCGTCAGCGTTGTCTCCACGGCCACGCCTAAGCTGCAGTAGCCGTGGCGATCCGGTGTGGAAACATGCAGCAGCGCAACGTCCAACCCCACATCGTTGCGGAGAAACATTCTTTCAATCTCGCTCAGGTGTACCGGAATGTAATCCGCGCGGCCTTCTAGTACCGATTGGCGCATGTTGGCGCCAACGAACAACGCATTGTGCCGGAAACTCTCGGAGAATTCCGGGCGGTTGTAGTACGGCTCCCCGAAACCCAGCAGGTGCATCATCTCCACGTTTCGAAGCTGTCCTGAACGGCGCGTCAGCGCCTCCAGCAGCACCTGCGGAAGCGCAGCATTGGCGTGCACATACACGCACATGTCGCTCTCCACTGCGCGCACTGCCGCATCGGCCGTCATCAACTTTCGCTGGTACTCGGCTTGCCACTTCATAACCGTAGACAGCCTCTCTGAAATTCCCCACCCTAAAGTAGATAGCGCTATTTCTTCAGCTCTGACCAGCGCGCGTCCCGCACCTTTTCATGGCCACGCGCCGCGTAATACATGGCGCGATCAAAGAACTGGTCCACCATCTGCATCAACTCCAGTTCGCCGAAAATCTGCTGTGCAGTCTCCATCGCTTCTTCGTTGTTTCTCAAATACTCCCAGAGGTTTTCCTTCACCAGCACAATGCACCACAGCAACTCACTCGCCGGCACACACTGCTCCGCGCGTCGCGTGCCGATCATCGTGTACCGGCGCTCGATGTCCTCTTCCGTCCTGGTTACCAGCCATTGCCCCAACTGCCCATAGATTCCGGCAACCAGCGTCTTCAACTCGTCGGCGGAGACACGGCTATATGTCGCGCAGCGTTCCGAAGCTGCGATCCTAGATTCCAGAGTTTCCGCGAGTGCGTCGGCGTGCACCTCAATCAATCGCATCAACCGGTGAGCGAGAATGGTCATGGCTGCCTCCGTGTTCCTGTTTATTCCGCTTGAAGCAACTCCCACCCTTTGGCAGCAGGCTCGCGCGCCCTCTTCAGGGCGTAGGACTTTATAGTCTGTTCGTTTCTTCAGGCCTCAGCCGTGACTTCAGTCACCTCCACCTGTGACTCGTGTCACGGCTGTAACTTGCTATCAATCAATAGCTTACTGGCGGTCCTCGATGCTGTTTCGCCGCGCTCCGGAGGCCCTAGACCTAGAGAAGCCATGAAGGATTCCTTCCAGGTGAGTGGCAGGCCTCAGGCTCCGCTCGACTCAAAGCTGCGCTGTTTGAGCTTTTCTTCCACAATCTTCTCCGCACGGGCAATCACTTCTTCTATGGACATCGTGCTGGAGTCGATGTGGACGGCGTCATCGGCTGCCTTCAGGGGAGCAGTGGTGCGGGTGGAGTCCCGGTGGTCACGCTCGCGCAACTCGCGCCTCAATTTCTCAGCCCGCTCAGGTTCGTTTTGAGCGTTGGCCTGGCTCACCCGGCGGCCTTCGCGAACGCTCGAGTCCGCATCAAGGAAGATCTTTACCTCGGCATTGGGAAAGACCACCGTGCCGATGTCGCGGCCCTCCATGATCACTCCCCCTTGTGCTCCCATCTCGCGCTGCCTTCTCACCATCCATTCCCGCACCTCCGGATGGGTCGAAACCCGGGAGGCGGCGTCGGTCACATCGCGCTCGCGAATCCGTGAAGACACATCCCGTCCATCCAGCAGAACTCGATTGCCCTCCGGTTCAGGTTCCAGTTCGATGGTGGAGCAATTGGCTAGCGCCAGCAGTGCCACTCCATCCTCCGCAGGGACTCCAGCTTCAATCGACTTCAATCCGAGGGCGCGGTACATGGCGCCGGATTCCAGATTTACATAGCCCAGTGTCTTAGCCAGCCGGGAGGCAATGGTGCTCTTGCCTGCTCCGGCTGGTCCATCGATTGCAATCACAAGTTTGGGAGTAACTTTGCTCATTCTTTTTCGGAATCCGGTAAGTTGGTTGTCCCGCCTTGGCTAGAGTCGGGCTCTGGCGATGTTTTGGGGATCGTCCGCAGCGGCGGATGAGTGCCGATGGCCCGGCGTGGCCGGCGTGCGATAGGCTGTCCCGGGCGTACCAGTCTTCTCGGAGTCGCCATCGTGGGTTTGGGTGGAGGAATGTGCAACATGGAGCGCGTTCCCACGTGCGTAAACTGAAACTCGCGCGCCGCCAGCAGCGCGTTGATCGCCTCACGCACACGGCCGCGGCCAATGAAGGTACTGAAGAACTCCTCTACCTCCAGCTGTTCGGCGGCTACCACGCACTCCAGGTACTTGGAGACCAGCGCGGTCAGCGCTTCGGCAATCGACATGTTCATGCCTTCGCGCACCTCGTCCGGACACCAGCGCAGCAGCACGTCCCAATAGGCCCCTTGCTCGGCCCGGTAGTCCACCCGGGTGATGCGCAACTTGAGCGAAAGCTCTGCCAGCGCGCGGTCAATGGCGGCTTCGGAGAGTTCTCCGCCAAGAATCTCGCGCATCCGGTTCTTGGTGATCGGCCCATCCTTCTGGATCACCTGGAAGACGTGAGCCGCCAGCGGCGAGTACTCCGAGCGGTTCCCGGTCTTGATTGCTGCTCGAGGATTGCGGTCGCCCACCAGTCCGTAGAAGTACGGAAAGACCGAGGCCGAGACCAAGAAGTCCGTGTCTCCGAATAATGGAGCCTCGAAGGCAAACTTCTGGCGCAGGGTCCGCACCATCACTTCGGTCGCTTCCTTGGCCCTGGGATCGGCAAAGGCATGTTGCCAGGTTGGAAGGTTGTCATGGTTCCCGGCCCATGCTCCGATAAACGTTGGCACCAGCACGGGGGGGCGTAGCGGGTACATCAGGCAAAAGCCCACGCTCTCAATGAATTCGCGCGCATCATCCTGGGTGCGGATAGGCTGCCCGTTGGTGCGCCACATGGCGTCGCGTTGCTCTTGCAATTCCTGCTCTGTCATTGCTACCTGCTGAGGAGATGCGACTCACGCAATGCCCGTGAACCGAGCCGCGCAAATCGCTCAAATTCGCTTAAAAGCTTTCTGTATGTCCTTTACAGAATACCGCAGCACGACCGGTCTGCCGTGCGGAC
>CAZLJQ010000022.1:0-76371 GCA_964559875.1 uncultured Acidobacteriaceae bacterium | reverse complement strand
CACGAGAGCAGAAAACCAATATCATCGAGAAGTATAAGACCCACACCTCCGACACCGGCAGCCCCGAAGTACAGATTGCCCTTCTCAGCGAGCGCATCGGCCAATTGACCGAGCACTTCCGTACGCACAAGAAGGACCACGCTTCGCGTCGCGGTCTTCTCATGATGGTTAGCAGGCGTCGTAGCTTGCTTGACTATCTGAAGAAGTACGACACCGAGCGGTACAAAGCTGTAATTCTGAGAGTGGGTATCCGCAAGTAAACGTCCGCCGGAGGCGGCTTAGCGGCCTGCCTCCCGTGTTTTCCGCTGGCGCCGCTCCGCAATGGGTTGCGTCAGCGTACTCCCAAATTGTCGCAGCGTAGGCTTGGGCCATGCTGCTTGGGAGTGCCAGTGAAACTCGTAGCGGCTGGAACTGTTCCTGTTCGCATTCTTAACTGCGGCTTGTCGCGTACTGCTCGCGCTTGCTGTGGTGGAGTGCTCCTATCGTGGACGCGCCCCCTGGCGAAAGGGAATTCATGAAACAAGAAACAAGCGTTACACTCTCCGGCGGTAAAACCATTTCATTTGAGACCGGTCACTGGGCCAAACAGGCTCACGGATCTGCGGTTGTTCGCATTGGCGAGACCGTTGTTCTCGCAACCGCCTGCGCCAACGCCGAACCCCGCGTCGGCATCGATTTCTTTCCGCTTACCGTGGATTATCGCGAATACGCCTATGCTGGCGGGCGCATTCCCGGCGGCTTTATCAAGCGCGAAGGACGCATGAGCGAGCGCGAAACTCTGACCAGCCGTCAGATTGATCGCCCGATTCGTCCCCTCTTTCCGGAGGGCTTCCGCAACGAGACTCAGGTCATTGCCTTCGTCCTTTCGGCTGACACCGAAAACGATCCCGATGTCGCCGGAATCAACGGCGCCTCGGTGGCGCTCACCATCTCTGACATTCCTTTTGCAGGTCCCATCGGCGCCGTGCGCGTCGGCCTGGTCAACGACGAATTCATCATTAACCCTACCTACGCTGAACAGCACGAAAGCAAGCTGAACATCATGGTCGTCGGCACCGCCGAAGGAATTGTGATGATCGAGGCGGGCGCCAGCGAAGTG
The DNA here is from genome assembly GCA_964559875.1 of uncultured Acidobacteriaceae bacterium. GTDB lineage: Bacteria > Acidobacteriota > Terriglobia > Terriglobales > Acidobacteriaceae > TOLSYN. Next base: position 75,272 of record CAZLJQ010000022.1, on the reverse strand, counting down.
GAAGAAGATCGCGTGGTGGACGCAATCGAGTTCGGTCATGGCGAGATCAAGAAGATTTGTGCCGCCATTAGCGAGTTTGCGCAAAAGGTCGGACGCCCGAAGCGTTCCTTCGAAGCGCCGGTGATCGATGCGGAATATCTCAGCGCTCTGCGCGCCAAGGTTGGCGAGGCTCTGGCCGATGCGGTCAACACCGAAAAGTATGGCAAGCTCGAAAGCTACGCGAAGATCAAGGAACTGAAGGACAGCGTAAAGGCATCGGTCCCCGAGGATCAGCCAGAAGCGCGCACCAAGGCCGGAAAGTACTTCGATATGCTGCGCGAACTTGTCTTCCGCGAGGAAGTTACCAAGAACCGCCGCCGTCCCGATGGCCGCGCCTTCGATCAGATTCGTACGATTTGGAGCGAAGTTGGCGTACTGCCGCGCACTCACGGGTCGGCTGTATTCACTCGCGGTGAGACCCAGGCTCTTGTCACCACGACGCTTGGTACCAGCGATGACATGCAGCGTCTGGAGCGTTTTGAAGGCGAGACCAAGAAGCGCTTTATGCTGCACTACAACTTCCCGCCCTTCTCGGTCGGAGAGGTTGGCTTCCTTCGTGGCGCAGGACGCCGCGAAATCGGCCACGGTGCACTAGCCGAGCGGGCTCTTCTTGCCGTGCTGCCCAGCGAAGATGATTTTCCCTACGCAATGCGCGTGGTCAGTGACATTCTTGAGTCCAATGGCTCCTCTTCCATGGCTACGGTCTGCGGTGGTTCACTCAGCCTGATGGATGCCGGTGTGCCTTTGCGCGCTCCGGTGGCTGGAGTTGCGATGGGTCTGGTGAAGGAAGGCGATGATTACGCCATCCTGACCGACATCGCCGGAGCAGAAGATCACTACGGCGACATGGACTTTAAGGTAGCCGGGACCCGTGATGGCATCACCGCTCTGCAGATGGATATCAAGATCGGTGGCATCACCCCGCAGATCATGCGTGAAGCTCTGGCGCAGGCCAAACGTGGACGCTTCTTCATCCTTGACAAGATGGATGAGTCGATTACCGCTGGCCGCACTAACGTCAGCACGCACGCTCCGCGCTTCTATACCGTGATGATTCCGACCGACAAGATCCGCGAACTCATCGGACCGGGCGGAAAAGTGATTCGCGGCATCGTGGAAGCGACTGGCGTAAAGATTGACGTTGAAGACAGCGGGCAGGTTCGTGTTGCCTCCAGCGACGCGGCAGCCGCCGAAAAGGCACTGCAGATGATCGGCGACATCACGGCCGTGCCGGAGATCGGCAGGACCTACCTTGGCACCGTGACCCGTCTGGCCGAGTTCGGCGCATTCGTCGAAATCATTCCCGGCACGGATGGTTTGCTGCACATCAGCGAAGTTGCCGAGCATCGCATCAAGGACATCAAGGACGAACTGAAAGAAGGCGACCAGGTTTTGGTCAAGGTTCTTTCCGTGGAAGGCAACCGCATCAAACTGTCCCGCAAAGCCATCCTGAAAGAGCAGCGAGCCAAGCTTGAAGCTCAAGGTGGCGGAGTGCCCGCACCAGCGGCAGAAGCAGGCCCTACGCCTGCGGCTGCACCTGCCCGCGAACTCTCACTCGAAGGCTCAGCCGTTACCTTCGAAGGGGGCTTCGACGAAGATGGAGACGAAGATGGTGAGGATGCGAACTTCAATCGGGAAGACACACCCAATGAGGCTCCCAGCCACGACTCTCGACCGGCCACTGCCGGTTCAGGTGCCGGAGCTGGAGATCCCCGCCGTCGGCGTCGTCGCGGTCCTCGTGGTCCGCGCGGTCCTCGTCAGTAGCGCTACAGCCTAAAGCAGAGGCCACGGTTCGCGCCGTGGCCTTTTGCTTTCGCAACTCGCTCCGGGTGCTACAATCCTTCGAGATTTCCAAGGTGGAAGGCAATGCACGATTCAATTCCGTTCCTCGGCAGAACTCTGCAGGCCTCGTCGCCTGTCACGGCCGGAGCCGTGCTTCTGCGTCTGATCGTGGCCGCTGTTCTGGGCGCCGCCATCGGGTTGGAGCGGGAGATGAAGCGCCGTCCTGCCGGTTTGCGTACGAATATGTTCATGTGTTTCGGCTCGGCACTGTTCACCATGCTTTCCACCCTACTGGCCCTTAACGGTTCGGACCCAACGCGGATTGCTGCGCAGATCATCGCGGGCATTGGATTCATTGGCGCAGGCTCAATTCTGCATTCTCGGGAACACGTTCAGGGAGTAACTACCGCGGCCACCATTTTTGTTGTGGCGGCAATTGGGATGTGTGCGGGTGCGGGATTGATGATCCCGGCCACCCTCTCCACAGTTTTGGTGCTCTTTGGGCTGCTCATTCTCGGAGTACTGGAGGAGCACGTTTTCGTACGTCCGTACTGCGCTCTCTATCAGGCCGAGGCAGCCACAACCGTTGAACTCTACTCGCTGCTAGATCAGGTACGCAGAGACAAGCGGAATCGGCTTGTCGATTTGAAGATGAGCGGCCAGCCTGAGGCATCGGAGCTGCAGTTTACTCTGGAGGCCCGGCCCGACACGCACCACCAGCTGCGCGATCGACTACGCGCTGCATTTGACACTCACAAGATCATCTCTTTCAGTTCCAGCGAACAGGAGTAAGCATTGCCAGAACTCTCCCGCATCCCATTCGTCAAAGCCAGCGCCTATGGCAACGACTTTCTCATCATTCGCAAAGAATTTCAGGGAGTTTACGCTCCTGCGCTGACCCGCGCTTTATGCGATCGCCACAACGGGGTAGGAGCCGACGGAGTAGAGTGGCTGGCCGATGAGCCGGGCCATGCTGCGCGCATTCACCTCATCAATGCGGACGGCTCTTTTGCGGAGCTCTCCGGCAACGGCACGCGCTGTGTTGCCGCCCACCTTGTAGCCAACGGCGGAGCAGAGGATTTGCTAATCGCGACCGATGCTGGCTCAAAGCGCTGCCAGCTCACGGGCCGCAGTGGAAACCGTTTCGATTTCCTCACCGACATGGGCACGCCTGTTGTCGAGGAGCCTTTTGAGGTCGATCTCGGCCATGTTCGCTACACCGGCGTTCCGGTCTCAATGGGTAATCCCCACTTCGTCATCTTCGTTGCGGATTTCCCTGCCAACTGGCAAAAGGACTCGCGGCTCATTCAAGCTCGCTCCGACCTGTTTCCCGAGGGCATCAACGTGGAATGGGTGCAGTTCAAACGTGCACCTGACATCATGATCCGCATCTTTGAACGCGGCGCGGGCGAGACAAAATCTTCGGGAACGGGCACCTCCGCATCGGCCGTAGCCGCGATTGCTACCCGAAACTGCACCGAAAAATTGACTGTCGTTGCTCCCGGTGGAGTGCAGCGAGTGCAATGGAAGCCGGGAACTTCGCTTTTGCTCGAAGGTTCGGCCAGCCTCATTTGCAACGGAGAATTTTTCGTCTAGCCGTTTTCGTTTAACATCAAACGATGGAGTCAGAGCTTCAGTCCGGCAGGCGTCCCAGAGCCTTGGGGTTGCAGAACACGGGCACGCACAACAGGGTCGGCGTGGTCAGCCTTGCCAGTTGCGTCGAGCCCTCCGCCCTTGAGGTGGGATGCAGCGCTTTGCGCGCGCTGACCGGTTGGCAGGTTGAGACCTCATCCGCCGCCTTGGCGCAGGAGGCAGACTTCGCCGGAAGTGCCAGCGCACGCGCCGCCGCGCTGTCCGAGTTGTGGCTGCGCGAAGACGTGGACGCCATCATTTGTTCACGCGGGGGATACGGCTCTAACTACCTGCTGCCATTGCTCGACTTTGACGCGCTTCGAAGAAATCCCAAAGTATTCGTCGGATACAGCGACAACACCTCGTTGCTACTGGCGCTTGGCCGCGCAGGCATCGTGTCGTTCCACGGTCCCATGATCGCCAGCGACTTCGCTACCGGCCGCGTGGATGAGTACTCATTTCGCGCCGCGCTCTGCGGTCAATCACTGGACTTCGCTTTCCCGGCCGATTCGAAGGTGCAGCCGCTGATCACCGGAGAGGCTCGGGCTCCGATCACTGGAGGCTGTCTTTCCGTAGTTGTCACTTCGCTTGGAACGCCGTGGGAGATTGAGACGGAAGGGAAGATCCTCTTTCTGGAAGACGTGAATGAGAAGCCATTCCGCATCGACCGCATGTTGATGCACCTTCTGCTGGCTGGCAAATTTCGCGGAGTTCGCGGAATCATCTTTGGCGCCATGCGCGGCTGCGCGCCTGCCTCTCCGCAAGAAGAAACTCTGCCGCAGATGATTCGCCGCATTCTCGGTGTCCTCGGCATCCCCATCGTCTTCGGCTTTCCCTCAGGACACGTCGAGTCGGGCAACATCACGTTGCCATTCGGCGTTCCGGCCCTGCTTTCAAGTTCCCAGTCGGCCGTTCGTCTCCAGGTTGAGCCCGCAACGTTGATCACACCCGAGGGCGTGATCCAGAATTCAAATAGACAAGGAATCACTCGTACAAATGAAGGCTCGTAGCATCCATCTGATCGGAATCTGCGGAACGGCCATGGCCTCGCTGGCTGGGATGTTGAAAGTGCGGGGATTGGACGTGCGCGGCTCTGACAGCGCCGCCTATCCACCTATGTCCACCTTTCTTGAGTCACTGGGCATCTCCGTTCTACAGCCCTTCGGTGAGCAGAATCTGATGCCGGTGCCCGACGTTGTGGTGGTTGGCAACGCCATCTCGCGCGGCAATCCTGAGCTTGAGTACCTCCTCGATCAGCGCATCCCTTTCGTCTCCATGCCTCAGGTCATCCATCAGGAATTCATCCGCGGCCACAACTCCCTGGTGATCGCCGGCACGCATGGCAAGACCACAACCACCAGCATGGCCGCATGGATCTTCGAATTTGCCGGACGCAATCCTTCGTTTCTCGTGGGCGGCATCGCGGAAAATTTTGCCTCCAGTTTTGCCGTCACCGATGGCTCGGAGTTCATCATCGAAGGCGACGAATACGACACGGCTTTCTTCGACAAGGGGCCCAAGTTCCTGCACTACTTTCCGGATTCCGTAATCCTCACCTCGGTGGAGTTTGACCACGCCGATATCTATCGCGATCTCGACGCGGTGAAGTTTGCCTTCAAACGCTTGGTTAACCTTGTCCCGCGCCGTGGCCGAATCATCGCCTGGGATGGCAGTCCGAATGTCTCCGAGTGCGTCGAGAAAGCATTCTGTCCGGTGGAGCGTTACGGTTTTCAATCCGAATCTTTCTGGCGCATTGAAGACGTGCGTTACCAGGCCGCGAGCACCTGCTGGAAAGTGGTGCGTGACGGCTCGCCTTTTGCCGACTTTGAATTTGCGCTCGCCGGTGAGTACAACGTGCTGAACGCCACGGCTGCGGCGGCCTTGGCGCACTCCTACGGAATTCCTCCGGAAACTATCGCAGCCGCCTTGCGCGGTTTCTTGTCGGTGAAGCGCCGCCTGGAAGTGCGCGCCGAGATTGGTGGCATCACTGTTATCGACGATTTTGCGCATCATCCTACAGCGATTCGTGTCACGCTCCACGCACTTCGCGAGCGCTATGCCGGACGCCGTCTGTGGGCCATTCTTGAGCCGCGTTCCAATACTTTGCGGCGCAACGTCTTTCAGCGGGAACTAGTGGAGAGCCTGGCCTTGGCTGATCAGGTCGTGCTGGCCAGCGTCTTCTTCAAAACCACCGATGCACTCACTCCGGAGGAGCGTCTGGATGCGGAACGCGTTGTCGCGGAGCTTAACGCACGTGGCGTACCCGCCCAGCAACTCCCCGATGTAGCCGCCATCGTCAGCAATGTCGTCCCCAGGCTCGCCTCTGGAGATGTCGTTGCGATCCTCTCCAATGGAGGCTTCGGCGACATTTACGAGAAGCTTCCGGCAGCGCTTCAACTCCGCGCAGGGGAACCATGCGGAAATTGAATCTTTGGCTTTTGACTGCCTGCCTGGCGCTTCTCAGCGGCACGCTGGCGGCACAGCCGTCCAACTCCTTGTGCCCTGTCGAGGGTGTCTCCTATGGCGTCTCGCTCAAGCCTGCCGAGCACATTGTGCACGTAGACGCAGTGACCCACCAGCCGGCTCCGGAGTTCCAGTTGCCTGTATGGAATGCGCTCTACCAAGTCCGTAATTTTGCCGTAAATGTGAACCACGTAAAGGCGTTTGAAGGCGTGCCGGAGTGGCTTTGCGATCACTGTGTCACCCGTGATGCACGGGCTGAGAAACGCGACAAAACCACCTGGAAGATTGCCACTTCCGGAGATTATCCCTGCATCACTTTCAGTTACGACGTCACTACCAACGACCTGGGAGCGTTCGGCTCCAGCCTCGACCCTCAGCACGCCTTCTTCAACTGGGCGCAGGTGCTTGTTTATCGTCCGGATCAGCGTGCTGCGCCGGTCTCGCTGCGAATCGTCAGTGCTCCCGCAGGCTGGCGGCTTCGTGATGGCGGAGTCTTTGGAGACCGTAGCGCCGGGGAGCTCACGAATGCCTTGGCGGAAGCAGCAAGCTACGACCGCCTTGTCGATGCTCCGGCTATGCTCGGCAAGCTTTACGAGAGCACCTTTGAGCAGGATGGCGCCGTCTACCACATAGTTGTCGATTCGCCAGACGTGGATCTGCAGTCGCTGCAATCGATGCTGCGCAAACTCACTGCGGCGGGCGTGGAATGGATGCAGGACCGTCCTTACGACGAATACACGTTCTTATACTTGATTGCTCACGGCTCCGGCAGCGGAGGCATGGAACATGCCTACTCCACCGCGATTGATCTCGGCCCCGACCTTCTGAGACAGAATGTGCTGAACGCTTCTGGAGTGTCAGCCCACGAATTCTTTCACCTTTGGAATGTGAAGCGCATTCGTCCGCAATCGTTGGAGCCGGTTGATTACACCCGCGAACAATATTCGCATGCACTCTGGTTCAGTGAAGGCGTCACCAGTACCGTCGCTGACATCCTTGAAATGCGCGCAGGGCTCTCCGATGAAAAACGCTCGCTTGCACATCTGGGCTCGGTGATTACAGAATTACAATCACGCAGTGCCCGGCACACCCAATCGGTTGAAGAGTCCAGTTTGGATACGTGGTTTGACGCGTATCCCGCTTACCGGCGCGCCGACCGCAGCATCTCCTACTATTCCAAAGGCGAGATCCTCGGCTTCCTTATCGACCTCGAGATGCGTCGCCTTACCAATGGGCGACGTTGTCTGCGTGATCTTTTCCAGTACATGAATCGCCGATATGCGAAGCAGGGAAGCTACTTTGACGATTCCGAGGGAGTGCGCCTCGCCCTTGAGAATCTTACCGGCAACGATTTTCGCGACTTCTTCGCGCGTTACATTTCAGGAACGGATGAGCTTCCCTACGACCAGTTCTTCTCCTATGTCGGCCTCACCCTCGGACACCGCAAAGGCGAGCAGGTTTACGCAGGCCTGTCTGTCTCGCACCCGCCGGGAAAAACGGCGACCATCATTCGGGTCGATGAGAGCTCGGCTGCATCGCGCCTCCATCTGCTTCCTGGCGACGTAATCCTGGAAGTAAACGGTAAGGCAATTATTGGAGATTGGAGTCAGATGCTGCAAAGACATGATCCTAAGAGCAGTTTGCATCTCAAGGTTGGCCTCCCTGGCGGCGGACTTCGGGAAGTGGACTTACCGCTAAGCACGCGCAAGATCGACGAATATCAATTTGAGGATATGCCTGGCGTGACTCCGGCGGAACGCAGCCGCCGCACGGCTTTTCTGCGTGGTGAAGCGGAGGCGGGAGCCCAGTGATTCGTCTTCTGTTCTGTGTTGTGCTCTGGGTCTTGTTTTCCATTCCGGCAGCGTTGTTGGGTTTCCCCGCACTGTACCTCACCGGGCGTGTCGATCTGCTATGGAAGCTTTCGCTCTGGGCGGCAGGCGCCGGATACCGACTCGCTGGAATCCGGGTGCGGGCAGTTGGCCGTGAGCTGATAGAGGATGGGCGCGCTTATTTGTTCATGTCCAATCACGTTTCGAACCTCGACCCTCCGATCATCACTCCCTTGCTTGGCGAGCGCATTTGCATCATCGCCAAGCAAGAACTCTTCAAGATTCCTTTCTTTGGCCGCGCCATGCTGGCGGCGGGATTCGTTTCCGTGGATCGCTCGAACCGCAAGGCTGCTGCCGAGAGCGTCAACAGTGCAATTCACGTGCTGCAATCAGGGCGCGGAATGCTGGTGTTTCCCGAGGGTACTCGCTCGCCGGATGGCCGCCTGTTGCCCTTCAAGAAGGGGCCGTTCCGTCTCGCCATGGAGGCTGGCGTTCCCGTGGTGCCCATCACCATTGTCGGCAGCTATGAGGCATGGCCCAAGGGCCGCATGTCGCTCCATGCGGGCGAGGTCGTGGTGCACTTTCATCCGCCCATCGACCCTCATCAGTTCAGTCACAAAGAAGATCTTCTTGCCGCGGCCCGAGCTTCCATTCACAGCGTACTGCCCGAACCTTACCGCGACTCCGCTACGGACGAACCAGCCTCTCGGTGACGCTCATCCCGGCTCCCACATCGAAGGCCACTTCGGTCGGGCATTTTGCGCCGAGCTCAAACTTTCCAACGAAAGGCTTACCCGTCTGATCTTCAAAGGCGACGCTGAAATTACACGGCGTTCCGAATGGAACCATCTCGCGGTGTGTCTGCTCGTCGCGCAGTTCACGAAGGCCGAAGGTCCCGGCCGAATGTTTCACCTCGAGATTCTCCATGGGGTGACCGGAGCGGTTCACAACCTGGACGTACATCATGGGCTTAACGTAGTTGCATCCCGCAAGGGACAGCAAAATGGCGGCCAGGCAGACCAGAAGCACATCGGCGGCAGCTTTCATGCAGACATTCTACTCTGGAGGAATCAGCGGGGCGCTGCCGCTCACTTTCTCTCTAGTAGCCGGGCGCTCAGAATCGCGCCATCCCGGCCGTCATGCAATTTGATCGGGAAGATTAGCACGTTCCACTGCCAATACGGCGACTCTGATGGCAGGTGCGGCATGGCGCCGTGGTTGCGCCGGTCGATATAGGTTTCCCTGGTATCGGCGACGGTGCGGATGATCTCGCCCCACTCATCGCGCATCTCGGGGAAATGGTCGAAGATGTTTCGGCCCACATACCATCCACGCCGTTGCTTGCGGAGAGCTGCAAAATAATCATTCACGTACTGCCAATTGCCTTCGCGATCCAGAATCTCAACTACCATGTCGTCGCCCATGGCCATAACGATTCGCGAGTAGTAGAAATCACGCGAATCCACGACTACGGGATGTCCCCGCCGCTTCGCCTCAAAACTACGCAAGGCCTGTACCAAGTCGTCCACCGAGCTGCTGCCCTTGAGCAGATGCATGTCGGCGATGCCGCCGAACTTGCGTTCCAGCGTCGCGGAAAGAATGATGATAGGTACCTCCGGACGCTTCTCCCGCAAAGTCTGGGCCACCTCGGTCCCAAACTTTCCCGCCCCCAGGTGGTAATCCAGTACCGCAATGTCGATCTCCGTCAGCTTGCTCTGTGCATCCTCGATGGAGTTGGCGGCTACGATGTTGTAGCCCTTCTGGCGCAGGATGGTACCTCTGATTAGCAGATTCTCCTCGCGGTCATCCAGCAGCAGGACGGTAATAGGCCGCTGGTCTTCAGACCTGCCACCTTCCACCACCTCGAACTGTTTGCCCTCATCCATCCGCTCTCTCATACTGATTGGGATGCACAATGTCAGCCACACGTAGTGAAAACTGCTACTCTCGTTCGCGATTCAGATGGCGAATCAGCTTTGCCAGCTCTGGCAGCTTATTGAAGACGGCCACTGCACGCAGCCAGTGACGATTATCAATCGCCGGATATCCGCTCACCGTAGCTCCCGCGGCAACATCTCCCGGAATGCCCGTTTGCGCCGTGGCGATCGCACCATTGCCGATGGTCAGGTGTCCGGCAACACCCACCTGTCCGGCAAGAATCACGTTGTCGCCCACCTGCGTCGATCCTCCGAGCCCCACCTGCGAGCACAACATGGTGTGTTCACCAACCTTGCATCCGTGTCCTACCTGCACCAGGTTGTCGATCTTCGTATCCGCTCCTACCACGCTTCGGCCAATACTGGCGCGGTCTACGCAGGAGTTCGCCTGCACCTCCACGCGGTCGGCCAGCTGCGTTATACCGGATTGGACAATCTTGTGCCATCCCTGAGCCCCGTCGCGAGCAAAACCAAAACCATCAGCGCCAATCACCACGCCATTCTGCAAGGTCACATCGTTGCCTAACTCGCAGTACTCGCGAACCTGGGCATGCGAGTGTGCGAAGAACCTGTCCCCAATGCGTGCACCGCGATAAATCACGACATGTGCCAGCAACACCGCATCGCTGCCGATGACCACCCCGGCATCAATCACCACATACGGGCCGATGTGCGCCCCTACTCCAATCTTGGCTGACGGATCAATCACCGCCGTCGGGTGAATGCCGGGCAAATACTTGGGAGGCTGGTAAAAGAGTTCCAAGGTACGCGCAAACGCCAGATAAGGATTGGTATGGCGTAGCACTGGGATTCCGGCGGCAGGGAAGTCGGGCGTAACTAGAATGGCCGCAGCCCGGGTCGTCTTCGCCATGGCAGAGTACTTTGGGTTAGAGAGAAAAGTGATCTGCTGTGGCCCGGCCTCTTCAATGCCAGCCACTCCGGCAATCTCGGTTTCCGGTGAAGCGTTCTCTAAGGAAGCACCCAGAATCTGAGCAATCTCAAGAAGTTTCATGCTGCGCATAGCCTACAGCAGCAACGCGTTAGCCGCAAAATATTTCCACGGTGTGAGTTTTGCGCAACGGAGCCGGAGTGTGAGCTACTCCGTCGGCATGTCTGTGAACAGCAGAGGTGTCTGCTCCGCCGCTTCAGCCTGCCTTCGCCGCCTGCCCGCCGAGCCAATCACAGCCAGTACCGTCAGCTCTGCCAATGCCGATCGCGGTACGAAGATCCGTTGCACATTGCCCCGTGTGTCCGGAGGATTCAGGAACACACCCTCGGCTCGCATCTGTGTCAGGTCGTTCGGCATCAAGCCTTCCAGCGTTTCGGAGTCGCGAAAGCGGACCCGGACCCACAGGCCTTCTACACGCGGACGGGTAGTGAAGGTCTTGCGCTGCAAAGAGTCGGAGTCTGCAAAGTCGCGCACAAAGTACACGCCCTTGATCTCGCCCAACTCAATCAGCACGACGTTCCCGGCAGTGTTAAGTAGCTCTACCTTGCTGCCTACCAGAAATTCCCCGGCTGCAACGTAGCCTTGAACACTGTCCCGGTCCATCTTCCGGACGATTACCTTCTTGTGCGTGGACGCCATTCACCTATCCCATTACGCGCGGTCAAATTCGCGGGCCACAACCGGAAGCGTTTACTGATTGTCGCATCCCCGTGCATTCGGATCGAGACAAAATGGCGAGCGGAGTAACCAACCCGTTACGGGGCCGAGCAGGTTGATCTGTATTCACCGCAACGTCAACAGCTTCAGAGTAGCCAAGTGCATCCGCTCTGTGATATTGTCTGGACTTTGTTGCGGGAATGCGGCAGTTCGCCGTAAGTGGCTATTCGTAAAAGAGTTATTGACGGCTGTTCGTGGCTTTTTGCAGCGGCAAATACTTTAAGCGAAAGTTATGTTGTTCTGAGTTAAGTATCTGATTATATTGCCCTAAAAGACCATGGCTGATTACATCTACACAATGGAGAGCCGGTTGTCGCCCGAGCAAACGCGGGCGGTAAACACGGTGCAGAGTATCGCCCGATCCCGCGGTATGAACATCTACTTGACCGGGGGAGCGATCCGCGACATCCTCACCGGATTTCCTATCCGAGACCTGGATTTGACGGTCCAGGGAAATCCCCTCGATTTTCAGCATGACATTGAAGAAGCGGGCGGAATCGTGGACATGGTCGATCAGACCTTCTACGTAATCCATGCGATTTTTCAAGGTACTGCGGTGGAGATCGGCATGGCTCGGGCCGAAGTCTTCGACAAAGCTGGAAAGCCGCCCCAAGTCACTCCAGCTACCATCAACGAAGATCTGCGCCGCCGCGACTTCACCTTCAATGCCATGGCGCTCTCTCTGAACGATGGCTCACGTGGCTTACTGCTTGATCCTTTCAATGGCGCAGCTGACATCGAAGCTCGCCTGATACGGGTTCTGCACAGCTACGCATTTCTGGAAGATCCATCGCGCCTGATTCGCGCCACTCGTTTCGCCACCCGATTTGGCTATGAGCTCGAAGAGCGCACGCGAACTCGCTATGACTCCGCCCGGGAAGGCGAATACATACAGTTCCTCAGTACCCACGCCATCGGATACGAGATCGAGCAGATTGCGCACGAGGAAAACCCGATTGCGGTGATGCGCGCGCTGGAGGAGCAAGGTTGGCTCCAGTTTCTCTGTCCTAAATGGACAGTTGCCAAAGCAGACGTACCTGAGCTAGCGCAACTGCTTGCCACCCGAAATACCATGGCGGAGTTCAATATCGGCGTGGACTCGGCGCCCGCCGTCATGCACTTCCTTACCATGAAGCTGAAAGACACCGAGATTGCGGCGATTCAACGGTTGATTCCGCATCGCGAGTTCGTAGCTGCGTGGAAGCGATTGGACCACGAGGCGAAAGAGCTCTCCAAGAAACTTCTTTCGAAGGAAGCCGCGGTGAACTCCGGTGCGTGGAAGATTCTCTCCTCCGCAAAACCCGAGGCAATGCTTTATCTGGACGTCACCGGGCACAACAAGCCCGTCGACGAAAAGATAAAGAACTACTTAGGGAAGTGGAGACAATTCCAGGAGAAGATTCCAGTCGCGCAAATGGCTGAGCTGCGCATTACGCCGCAGCTTCCGGAGTACTCTCAAATCTGCCAGGAAGCATTCCTTTTGCTTCTGGATGGCAAGCTTCGCTCGGACGCCGAGATTGCAAAGTTCTTAGCTCCGTATGAGCCACCGCCGCCACCTGCTCCGCCCACTCCAGTGCGCCGTGGACGCTCCGCTGCCAAGAAAGCTTCCGCCTCAGCCGCTAAGGCCTTGGTTCAGGAGACGGTTCGGCCGGTTGTAGAGGCCGTGCAGGCGGTTGCTGCCGACAGCTCAGCCCAGAATTCAAAGCACGTCGCTAAATCTTCCGCTCAGAAAAAGGTTGCCGCCGCGAAGAGCCCAGCAAAGCCAGTACCGGCCAGCTCCGGAGCTGCCGCAGCGAAGAAAACCGTCTCCGCGCCACATAAAGCTGCAGTGTCTGCAAAGGTCGCGGCAAAGCCAGTCAAAAAAGCACCTATCACGAAGTCCGCCTCCGGAAAGGCTGCGAAGCCAGCACCCAAGAAGGTGAAGCCTAGCAACTCCGCAAGCAAGAACGCGAAACACGCCGAGAAGAAAGTTGTCAGCAAGAAGACGGCGAAGAAAATTCCGGAAAAGAATAAGCACGGCCATAAAGACCGTAAGCCAATCAAGAAACACTAAGAGCTCATACAGCAGAAAGGCCCAGTTCGCGCTGGGCCTTTCTGCTGTATGAGCTATCCGCGAGCGCAAGCAATATCCGGCTACTGGGAGGAGTTTTCCTTTACCTTCTCTGTACCCGAATTGTGCGGCAATGACGATTCCGTGCCGTTCTTGTGGCACTTGCACTTCTCAATGATGGCGGTGTGAATGCGGCTGCGGAGTTCGTCGGGAAGTTCGTAAAGTTTGGAGTCGTGGTAGATTTCAATGGTGCTCTTGGTCGTGTTACAGACGACGTAGCAGTTATGGCACCACTGTAAATGTTCCTCGAGTTCGGCCTTGGTGTGGGCGTCCATGGTGTTGTCGAGGTAGTCGGTAAGCTCTTTCAGGAAGTCAGAGCATTTCACGGTCTGGTGTCTCCATCGCGTCTTTTGAAATACTTGTTGAGGCGTTCGCGCAATTGCAAACGTGCGCGCAACAACCTCGACTTTACTGCCGGAACGCTTAACTCCAGGGCCGAAGCTGTCTCTTCCGTTGAAAGCCCCTCGACATCTCGCAGCACAAAGACGGTGCGAAAACTCGGCGGCAGACCTTGAATCGTTTTACCGAGTATGTCCTTCAACTCCGCCTGCGTGTACTGCTGCTCCGGATTCGGAGACCAGTCCGCGATTTCGCGCGGCATGGAATCTTCCTCCGTCTTTACATCCTCGTCGATTGAAACCATGCGTTCCGGGCGTCTCCGCCTCAGCCGCATCAGGGCTTCATTCACCGCGATCCGAACCAGCCAGGTATAAAACTTGGACTGGCCCTGGAATTGACCAAGGTTCTGATACGCCTTGAGAAACGCGTCCTGAACCACATCCTCGGCATCTTCGCGATTCTGAGTAATGTGCTGCGCGATGCGGAAGACGTTTCGATCATATCGCCGTACGAGCGACTCAAAAGCACCAATGTCGCCGGAGCGTGCCGCTTCGACGAGGATGCTTTCTTCGCTCGGTGGCTCTGCTACTTTGTTTTCGATGGCTTCCATTCGTCCGTCGATTCAGAATTTAATTAACTAAAGTCAAACACATTGTATCGGGTGCACGGGTAGATGACAAAAACTGATTCGAGCGGTCCGGAAGAAGTGGAAGGACGGTGCTAACTTTGAGTCACTTGGCGTTGACACAGTGCTAAGTGACCACCATAATCCGAGGAGACTAATGTGCGCCTCAGTCCGTGGCTGCACCCGATAGGGAAATGCCGAATCGCGACTTAATCCGGGAGATTGCCGCCAAGGCTCTCAGCGAGATGCTGCAGGAGAAGTCGCGCGAGCTCGCCGAAGATGCCGCCGGCAGAATCAGCGCCGTACTGGAACTGCAGGAGCCGGGGCTAGAGCCGCAGCCAGTACGAGGCGAACGCGCCAAGGAATTGCGCGACGGTGCCACACTGATTGCGGGCTCAAGGACGCAGAGCGAAACTTTGGAAACACTACTCGCAGCCTGCTCGGCGCTCACGCCTTCATGTGGACTCCTGGTCGTACGCGGAGCCCAGGCGACGGGCTACAGCTGCATTGGCCTCACTGCGGTAGACAACTTCAAGCGCGCCACCCTGGATTGCTCAAAAGGTATTGCCGCTGCCGTGATCAAATCTTGCGCTGGAAGCGCAACGAAAGCCTCCGAGCTCGATCCGGTCTTCATCGCGCGGCTCGGCCTTGAGAGCTCGGCAGATGTTCTGCTGCTGCCCGTGTTACTGAAAGAACGCGTGGCCGCGTTGCTTGTCGCTCTCTCCGAGCGGGACGACGACTTGACGGGACTGGAAGTATTGGTGCAGGTCGCACAACTTGCCATGGATCTACAGGCCTACCGCAAGGTGGCAAAGCTACCCGCCGTGGCTCCGACTCCCGCACCAGAACCGGCGCGCGCAGTAGCCCATCCAACGCCAGTGCCCGTACCAATTCAACCGGCAGCTCCTGTCGCGCCGCCAACCCCGCTTTATATGCCAGCACCGTCGGCTGCAGCTGTAGCTGCGGTGCCCGTTGTAGAACCTCCAGCTTACAAGCATCCGGAAGCGCGGCCAGTGCCACCATATATGGCTCCGGCGTTTCGAATGAATGTGCCTCCACCGCCGCAGGTGGCTCCGCCTCAAGACGAGGCACATGACAAGGCGCGCCGTTTTGCCAAATTGTTGGTGGAAGAGATCAAGCTCTACAATCAGACTAAGGTTGCCGAGGGTCGCGCCCGCGCTGACCTCTACAGCCGCTTGCGCGACGACATCGAGAAAAGCCGCGCCGCATACCAGAAACGCTACGGCGAAAGCGTGAGAGATGTCGATTACTTCACCCAGGAATTGCTGAGAATCCTCGCAGATAACAATCGAGCTGTGATGGGAGCAGGCTTTCCGAGTTAAACTGCAAGCAGCTGTCATGTCCACAAAGTTGCGAAATCTTGCCATCCTACTGCTGACGCTTACCACCTTGGTTGCCGCCCAGGACTCGACGCGGCCCAAGTCTGCGACGCACAAAGCTCACGCGCAAAACAAGAGTGCAGCAAAGCAGACGTCCACGAGCTCTGGGAAAAGAAGCACGCCAAGCAAATCCAGAGTGAATCGGCGCACTCCGGCTGTCTCGCGCGCCGCCGCCCGGAAGAAAGTGGCTCCAGCAACGGTTCGCCGGATGGCTCGCGCCTTTGTTGCTTCGGCTGACCTGAAGGTGATGGCGCGGCAGCTAGTGGAGAATCGCACGCCTGCTGCCTACACCGGCGTTGAGGACTATGCTCGCCGTCATGCTGCAAGCGATGCAGGCGCGCTTGCATGGCTGGCAGTGGGCTATTCGCACGTGCTTGATCAGCAGTATCCGAAGGCAATCGCCGCGCTGGATAAGGCTAAGCCACGCGCCGGAGAGTTATCCGACTACGTGCGATACCTGGAGGCGGTTTCCTACGCTGCCGAGGGGAACAGCGCAAAAACCGTGGAGATGCTGCGCGACTTCGAGGATCAGGCTCCAGAGTCAATTTTTCTGAACGACGTAGTGGAAGTGTACGGCAGCGCATTAGCCTCAGAGGGTAAAACGCAGGAGGCGATTGCGTACCTGGAGCAGCATCGGCTACCGGCCAAAGCCTCGGTGGAGTTGACGCTAGGCAAAATCTATCTGCATTCCGGTCATCCGGAGAAGGGGATGGAGATACTGAAGCATCTGTATTTCACCATGCCCACCAGCGCGGAGTCCTCGGAAGCGGCGGCTCAGTTGACGGCCGCAGGCTCGTTGCTTGAAGGCGGCTACAGCGAAGAGAAGACGCGAGCCGACCTGCTGGCAAAGGCTGGCCGATTCACCGATGCAGCACATGCTTACCGGCTGCTGGAGAACACGGCTCCGCCTGCGGAGTTGGGCGGCATTGAGGTGGCGCTGGCCGCGTCGTTGCGTCGTACGAACCCTGCGGAAGCACGTACGCTGCTGGAAGGGGCGCAAGCTTCCGGCGAGGCCAATGCACAGCGTCGCTATCTGCTCGGCGAGATTGCGCGCAATGAAAACAACGAGAGTGCAGTGGTGCAGAACCTGGAACTCATGAGGCAGGAGTCGCCAAAGAGTCATTGGTTCGAGCAGGCCCTTTTCACGGCGGCAAACATGTATTTGCTGGAGAAGGATTACGACCACGCAATCGACATGTTTCGCGAGGCGCAGCAGCGCTTTCAAGATAGTCCGCGTGCCAGCTATGCCAACTGGAAGGCTGCATGGCTGACCTATCGGCAGGGTCGTAAAGAAGACGCCAAGCGGAGTTTTGAAAATCAGGTTGAGTGGTATCCGGATCGTGCCGAGGTTCCTGCCGCCCTGTACTGGCGCGCACGCATTGCCGAAGAAGATCACGACTACGCGCTGGCGAGAGCTTGGTACACGAAACTTGCCGACCGCTTCTACAACTACTATTACGGATATCTGGGGCGCGAGCGATTGGCGATGCTGTCTGTGGCCGCAACCAACGTGGCGCTGAGCAAGGATGCGACGCTGGCACTGATTCCGGATGTGAAGCCCGCGGGGCCGGAGGCGTTGGAGCTGGTTGCACCTCCGAATGAATTGCGCGCAGAGAAAAGCCGTCTGCTATTGAACGCAGGTCTCAATGAGTTTGCGATTCGCGAGTTGCAAGCTGAGCAAGGCGGGCAGGGCGCACGCTGGGCCACGCTGCAGATCGCGCGCATCTATCAGGACAATGGACAGAGCCATCGCGCAATTCAGTTTTTGAAGCGCGCACTGCCTGGCTATTACTCGGTGGATTTGACGGCGCTGCCGCGTCCTTACTGGGAGATTTTATTTCCGCGTCCCTACTGGACGGATGTGCAACAGCAGTCGGCAGCCAACGCTCTGGACCCGTATTTAGTGGCTTCGCTGATCAGGCAGGAGAGCGAGTTCAATCCCGGCGCGGTGTCGCGCGCCAACGCTATGGGGTTGATGCAGCTGCTGCCGCAGGTGGGACGAGGCGAGGCGCGGGCGGCGCACATCAAACATTTTTCAAACTCGTCGTTGCTGGACCCGAACATCAACATTCAGCTGGGCACGCGCTACTTTAAGGCGATGGTGGCGCAGTACAACGGACAGGTGGAGTACGCTTTGGCTGCTTATAATGCGGGTTCGAACCGTGTGGATGGCTGGTTGCAGAGCGGACACTACAACGATGTGGCGGAGTTTGTGGAGTCGATTCCGTTCACCGAGACACGCGAATACGTACAGGCGATTGTGCGCAACGCAAAGGTGTATCAGAGACTTTACCCGAAGCAATAGAGGCGTTTTTGCACGGAAACTGGTGCGAAAAACAGGCGACTATTGGCAAATCGGATAATCGTTGGAAAGGCCTGGGTAACCGGGCAGTGAATGGTTGCGCGGAATTGCGGAACGATTGGTTAAGTTGTTACATAGTGGAGATTAAGGATTGACTGATTTGCCAATCGTTGTCCGCACGGTCGCCTTCCGCTCTGGCTTGCCGGTAAGTTAGATCAATGGGTCATCGACCGGTTCTCGTATGGTGAACAAAATCATCAGGCACAACATGCAGCAGGTAGCCAAGAATAGCCAAACTGCATTCCAACTGAAATGATCCAAGAGCATACCTGCAATTAGCGGAGCGGCAGCCCCGCCGAGCTGGCCGAACATGTTGACCACGGAGCTTGCGATTGGATAGGACTTTTTAGTCGTCAGTCCCATGGGATACACCATGTAGGTTGAAAAACCGATATTCATGAAGATTCCCAACACGAACAGCAGGGCTGCCAGTGTATAGGGTTGCTTCGGGGCGTAGACCAGCGAATACATCATGAAGATGGAAGTAAACGCGGTAAACATCATATTGGGCTTGCGCCTTTTGTTTATGAGCTTGTCGGAGACCCAGCCGCCAAGCATGTTGCCGATAACCGCTCCGGTCCATGGCGCTGCAGCTACGATCCCCAAATTCATGGCACCAAATTTCTTTACTGTCACCAAGTAAGTTGGAATCCATGTAAGCAAAACATTCATGACACCGATCATGAAGAAGTAGCCAACCGCAGAGCCCCAGATATCCCAGGAACGAAAAATATCCCTGCTCGTCTCCAGCGGTTTCACCTTTTGGGCGCGTACAAACTTGTCCAGCCATACCAACGTGTACTTCTTCTGCGGTAGCGGCTCCTGCCCCAGCGAGTTGATCCTTTCGCCGCTCTCTATATACTGGCGTTCTCCCTCCGAGCAGTACGGGCTTTCAGACGGATGATTCTTAACCAGGAAATACCAGACTACCGATAGCAGAATGCCGGGAAAGGCAAAGATTATGAAGATCTGCCGCCAACCATAAGCCACCAATATCCAGGCACACAATGGCGGAACAAGGACTGGTCCGAACTTTGCTGCAGAAAGGAAGATCCCAGTTGCAGTGCCTTTTTCTTTTGGCGGAAACCAGTGGTTGATGGTCGAAGTGATTCCAAGCGGCAACGGACCTTCGGCCAACCCTAAAAGAAACCGGTATGCCTTCAGCATCAAGACACTTGAAGCCGTTCCGATGAGACCTGAAGCCGCCGACGTGGCCACCATTGCGAGAGAAAAGATGCTGCGCACGCCAAATCTACTGAAGATATAACCGGAAGGAATCTGAGCGATTGCATAGGCGAGCAGGAAGAGGCTTGCCAGGGCTCCCGCAACCGTGTTGGACATGGCGAATTCTTTGCGTATGAACGGCAATGCCATACCAAGGTTGGCACGGTCCGCCGCGGCAACGGTATAAACCAAGAAAAATATGAATGCGATTACCCAACGAAAATTAGTGGTCTTTGCTGGCGCGGTTTTTGTTTCATCCTCAGATAACAATTGGGGCATTTCTCTCCTTCTCATTGGGTGTCCCACCATCTGATTCGCAATCGCAAATTGTGTTCTCACTTTATCAGAACGGTAATCGTTGGACAGTTCAGAAATATGCATCTCCGGCAGGGGAGGGATGGTGCGATTCCAACCGGAGCAGGGCGAAGAGCATCTTCTTCTCTTTCCGTGTCTGCCTGGGGAAGGCTTGAGCAGCCTCTGGCTGGCCACGGTGGGATTGAACGCCGCTAAGTGGAAAGCATGGACAGCTGAAGCACAGAATGGGAGTCCGGTAGAGCGTAGACCGGCGTTGCTATTTAGAGGGAGAGAAACGACAGGAACACGAGCAACAACACTAGGACACGTCAACTTTGCGGGCGTCCTAATCCCACATTCGCCAAAAGATGGCGGATGTGGGCCACCCGGTTATACCGGCACAACGATTCGCACAGTGAGGTCGAGCTTTCCGCGAAGGGTGTTGACGATGATGCATCCTCGTTCGGCGATCTCAACCATGCGCTCGAAGAGAGCGTGGTCGGAACAGTTGGCGGAGACGCATACCTCGACGGCGGAGAAGCGGGTGGGCGACTCAACCAGCGTACCAATGACTTCAGTGTGGACTGCGGAGATATCGGCTTCGCGTGCTTTGATGGCCGCCAGAAGAGTGCTCATGAAGCAGCCTCCGATGGAGGCAAGGAAAAGCTCGCCGCCCATCGGCCCCTGATCGTCGCCGCCTTTGGAGGTAGGGCGGTCGATCAGGACTTTGTGTTGGCGGATGTCGGCTTCGGAAGTTGAAGGCGAAATCTGACGAATCTGGATCTTCATCGAAGTATTCATTGGACTCTCCGGGTTCTGATATCGAATGTGTTTTCGTTTTGCGAGTTGCCTGAAAGGTGGAATGAGGCACCCGCGCATGATACTTCAATTTCAGTAAAAGCGTGGCGCAAGGCAAGCGGTTCGCGCTGGGGTATAGTTGGTATCACTCAAGACCGCCGGAGCCGTTATGAAAAAGCTTGTACTCGCACTGCTGTTGCTCTCTGCAGTTTGCTTTGCAGCCAAAAAGCCTAACCCAGCCGACTACCCGATCAACCTTCATGTCGCGTCATCGCATATGGATGTGGGGAACGCAGGATGGGTGGAGTCGGTAACAGCCATCATCGGTGGAAAGAAGTATGAACTGATGTGTTCCGGCAGAATCTCGCCGTTCGAGGAGAGCTACATGATTCTGAAGCCGGGCGACTACAAGGCAAGACTTCTGAAAGACAAGCACCCCACGGAGTATCAGGCGATTCAGAGTTACGAGCTGCTGTTTCCGGACAATAAAGTCATGGAGTTCAACCTTGTGGGGATGGGCGATTGAGGCCTTTAGCAATTTGCAGTTCGCGGCTAAAGTTGGTGGCATCCACTCCGGAGCTGCTGAGGCTGGAGATGACGGACAAGGCGGCGTTCGCGAGCTTGCTTGGCGTGAGTGTTCCGCAGGACTGGCCGCCGGGCGAATATGATCGCGATGCCATGCAGTTCTTCCTTGAAAAATTGACGCAGGGCGGAGCGGAGGCAGTGGGTTGGTATGGCTGGTATGCGATCCGGCAGGGCACGCAAGACGAGCCGGCAATTTTGATTGGTGCGTGCGGATATATGGGGCCGCCGGATGAGGCAGGAACAGCAGAGGTTGGATATTCCATTGCGGAACGATGGCGAGGGCAAGGTTTGGCGCAGGAAGCGGTTGAGTCTCTCTCGGAGAATGCGCTGAGGAATGGAGCGAAGAAGATCGTCGCTCACGCGCGTAGGGACAACCCCGGATCGATCGCCGTGCTAAGGAAATGCGGCTTCCGCGAATCGCAGAGCGCGGACAACGGCATGGCGGAGTTTGAGTACACGTAGCAGCAGAGGTTGCAATCCCACATTCGCCAAAAAGATGGCGGATGTGGGCCACCTGTCCACATCACTTAGCTGCAGAAGGTTTGCTGCCGAAGATGAGGTCGATGCAGATGAGGGTGGCGCCGATGACGATGGCACTGTCGGCGAGGTTGAAGTCGGGCCACATGTGGGAGCCGATATAGACGTGGAGGAAGTCGGTGACGCGTCCGTAGCGGATGCGGTCGTAGAGATTGCCGATGGCTCCACCGAGGATGAAGGCGAGAGCTAGGCCGGTCCAGGTGAACTGCTTGGCGGAGTTCCAGAGCAGATAGCAGACGACGACCATGGCAAGGGAAGAGAAGCCGACGAGCAGAGGAACTCGGATGCTGGGCGACCAGTCGGCAAAGAGGCTGAAGGCCGCGCCAGTATTCTCGACGTGAGTGATGGAAAAGAAATGAGGGATGATAGTGACGTCGCCAAAAAACAATGCGACGTGGCGTGCAACATAGATTTTGGTGAGGCGGTCGCAGACGATGACGAACGCCGACAAAGAGAAATAGAAGAGGCGCAGAGCGGAGCGCGACATTAGGAGTGCGTCTCGATTCTGGGAAAAGGCCCAGCTGATCCGGACAGAAGGTCAACTACCCCACTCAAGCCAAAAGAAGGCTTGAATGGGCCACCCGCCGCACTCAAGGCAAAAGAAAGGTTGAATGGGGCAACTGCCCAGCTCTGGGCCACCCGCCCAAGATCCCAGAGTTGGAACTGAACCAACTCTGGGCCACTCGACCAGTCCGCGCCCGCCGAAGATCCCAGAGTTGGAACTGAACCAACTCTGGGCCACTCGTTACTTATTGTGATTCCGTTGTTTTTCATGCTCATGCGCCGGCGGCCTGCTCACCTTCAATGATTTTGAGGTTGGCGGAGCATCGCTCACAGACGGTGGGGAAGGTTTGATCCTCGCCGACGTGGGTGGAGAAGTTCCAACAACGCTCGCACTTGACGCCATCAGCTTTGGCAACTTCAAAGGAGATGGGCGAATCGCTGCCGGTCGCGGACGCTTGGGCGGACTTTACTTCCACCTGAGAGACAACGAAGAAGGCGGCGAGTTTATCGGCGTACTGGGTGAGGCGTTTGTAGTCGTCGCCTGAGGCGTGGATGACGACGCGGGCTTCAAGATTGGCCTTGATGGTTTTGTCGTTGCGCAGGGCTTCGAGTTGGCGAAGCGCGAGCTCGCGGACGGTGAAGAGGTAATCCCAATCGGTGCGGACTTTGACGGCCTGTTCACGGTCGCGAATTTCTCCGGTGACATCGTTGGCGTTAGGGAGCATCGCGAGGTGCACGCTCTCCGGACGGGAGAGCATGGCGGGCATGAACTTCCAGGCCTCGTCGGCGGTGAAGCTGAGAATGGGAGCGACGAGACGGAGAAGAGCTTCGCCGATGCGCCAGAGGGCGGTTTGGGCGGAGCGGCGTTCACGCGAGGAGCGTGGGAAGGTGTAGAGACGATCCTTCAGGATGTCAAAGTACTGGGCGCTGAGATCGACGGCGAAGAACTCGTTGAGGCGCTGATAGATGCGATGGAAGAGCATCTGGTCATACCAGGCAAGGACTTCGGCGGTGACATCGGCGGTGCGAAGGAGCATGTATTGATCGAGCGGTTCGAGCTGCTCGAAGGCGACCAGGTCGGTGGCGGGCGAGAAGCCGTGGAGGTTTCCGAGAATGTAGCGGAAGGTGTTGCGAATCTTGCGGTAGTTCTCGGCAACGCGAGTCATGAGATTTTCGCTGGCGCGAACGTCTTCGCGAAAATCGACGGAGGCGACCCAGAAGCGAACGATCTCACCCCCCATGCGCTTGGCGATGTCGACGGGATCGACGGTGTTGCCGAGCGACTTGGACATGGCGCGGCCATTTTCGTCGAGGGTCCATCCATTGGTAGCGACGGCCTTGTAAGGCGAGACGCCGTTGAGTCCGATGGAACAGAGCAGGGAAGAATGGAACCATCCGCGATACTGATCTCCACCTTCGAGATACATGTCGGCGGGCTTCCAGTGGCCGAAGATTTGAGGCAGGACCGAGGCCTGCGAGGAGCCGGACTCAAACCAGACGTCGATGATGTCCATCTCCTTGCGGAAGGTTGTGTGGCCGCAATGGGCGCACTTGGTTCCGGGAGGGACAATCTCAGAGGCGGGACGAGCGTACCAGGCATCGGCGCCTTCGCGAGCGAAGAGATCGATGACGGCACGATTGGTGGCGTGGTCCTGGTGCAGCTTGCCGCAGGAATCACAGAAGAAGACGGCGATGGGAACGCCCCAGATGCGCTGGCGGGAGATGCACCAGTCGGGACGCGTGGCAACCATGTTGGAGATGCGCTCTTCGCCCCAGGCTGGGTCCCAGCGGACGCCGGCAATTGCCTTGAGAGCTTCGGTGCGGAGAGTGCCTTCGCCGATGGGGCCTTCCATGGAGATGAACCACTGTTCGGTGGCGCGGAAGATGACGGGCTTGTGGCATCGCCAGCAGTGAGGATAGGAGTGCTCGATGGGCTCGCTCTTGAGGAGGACACCGCGCGACTTGAGGAGCTCGACGATGATTTCGTTGGCGGCAAAAACCTTCTTGCCGTCGTATTCGGGCAGACCTTCGGTGATATGGCCGCCGGCATCGACGTGAGTGGTGGGATCGAGCCCGTACTTGACGCCGGTGTAGAAGTCATCGGCACCGTGGGCGGGAGCGGTGTGGACGGCGCCGGTGCCCTGATCCATGGTGACGTAGTCGGCGAGGACGCCGAGGATCTCGCGGTCGAGGAACGGATGAGCAAAGATGGCGCGCTCAAGCTGCGCGCCGGGGAAGGTGGCGAGGATGGTGAGGCCCTCTTTGCCAAAGCCGAGTTTGGTGATGACGAGGGGCGCGAGTTCGGCGGCGAGGAGATAGACCTGTCCGGTTGCATTGTCAAGGATGGCCTGATACTCGGCGCGGGGATGGAAGGCGACGGCGAGGGAGGCAGGCAGCGTCCAGGGAGTGGTGGTCCAGATGATGGTGCTGACCTTGGAGGCGTAGGCGGCTAGCTCTGGGGCAATGGCCGCAGGGTCGCTCTTGAGCGCGTATTTTACATAGACGCTGGGACTGGTGTGGTTGGCGTATTCGACCTCGGCTTCGGCGAGGGCGGTGCGGTCGTGGATGCACCAGTAGACGGGCTTGAGGCCCTTGTAGACGAGTCCCTTCTCGAAGAAGGCGTAGAAGTTTTCGATGACCTTGGCTTCGTAGCCCTTGGTCATGGTGGAGTAGGGATGGTCGAAGTCTCCGAAGACGCCGATGCGCTGGAACTGATCGCTCTGAATCTTGAGGTACTTTTCGGCGTACTTGCGGCAGGCGTTGCGAACCGCGAGAGGGTCCATCTCCAGCTTTTTGCGGCCGAGGGCCTCGTCGACTTTGATTTCGATGGGCAGACCATGACAGTCCCAGCCGGGGACGTAGGGCGAATCGAAGCCAGCCATGGTGCGGGACTTCACGATGAAGTCCTTGAGGCACTTGTTGAGAGCGTGGCCGAGGTGCAGGGCGCCGTTGGCGTAGGGTGGTCCGTCATGCAAGACGTAGGAGGGCGAACCCGCGCGAGACTTTCGAACCAAGTCGTAGATGCGAATCTTCTGCCAGTGCTCGAGCATCTTGGGCTCGTTCTGGGGCAGGTTCGCCTTCATGGGGAAATCGGTTGTGGGCAGATTTACGGTTGACTTAAGGTCCACTCGGGTTTATGTCTCCGATCAATGATTCAGCGGCGGGTTGAACCGCACCTACTAGGTACTTGAAACTCTCATTATAAGCCGACGGAGGCAGGCGCGGGCTCTGGGAACTGCGCGGAGCACAGTCGGGTACGCGACAAATGCTGCCGTTTCATCTGCGGCTCCGACGGTGCAAGGAACGTGCATTTGGAGCGGGTGAGTTATTTCATTTGAAAAAAAAATGCTGAGATGCTCGTGAATGGAATGCCGGGGACGGTGCGAACAGCATCTCAACCAAACAGGCAGATGCTCAGCTTTGGCAGCTGGGCAAGCGCAGAGGCGCAAATGGGGAGCACGGCTGCGCGCTAGCAATACCCTGGGGGTGGGGGCAGTTCACGACATGACAAATCAAGTTGCAATGCCACCGATGAAGAAGAATAAGCCGGAGAACGGCGTGCCAGAGCTGAATCTGCTACTGAAGGAGGAACTTAATCCTCCGTTATGGCAGTCGCTGCTCAGCAATTTGATGGATTCACTGTTTCCGAAAAAGCTTCCACCGCTGCAGCTGACCTCGCGGCCGGTGAAGGTTGCGGAGATTTGGGGCGAGTACAACTACAAGAAGAAGAGCGCCGGGGTTTCACTGGCGATCCATGCGCTGGCGCTGGCGGGAATTATCGGGCTGACGCTGGCTGGAACCAAGATGGTTAAGACTCAGACGCAGCAGCAGGTCACGCTGGTGGCACCCGATATCAGCGACTACGTGCCAATGTCGTCGAAGGCGAAGGACCAGATTGGCGGCGGTGGCGGCGGCGGCGACCATGACAAGCTGGTGGCTCCGCGGGGCAAGCTGCCAAAGTTGGCGATGACGCAGATTACGCCTCCGGCGATGGTGATTCGGAACGACAACCCGAAGCTGGTGGTGCCGCCGACGGTGGTGGTGCCTCCGGAGGTGAAGATGGCCTCGGCGGCGGCGCTTAATTTCGGCGATCCGCGGTCGGCGCTGCCCGCAGGCCCGGCATCGAATGGGACCGGAATGGGCGGAGGAATCGGCTCAGGGAGCGGCGGCGGGATTGGTAGCGGCACAGGGCCGGGAGTTGGACCTGGGTTTGGCGGTGGCACCGGCGGCGGGATCTTCCGCGTAGGAAGCGGAGTGAGCGCACCGAAGGCGCTTTACCAGCCGGAACCGGATTACAGCGAAGAAGCTCGGAAGGCAAAGTACCAGGGCGTGGTGGTGCTGTGGCTGATCGTGGACTCGAATGGAAAGCCTCGGGACGTGCGGGTGGCACGCAGCCTGGGGATGGGGTTGGATCAGAAGGCGATTGAAGCCGTACGGCAGTGGAGATTCGATCCGGCGAAGAAGGATGGGACTCCGGTAGCGGTGCAGATCAACGTGGAAGTGAGCTTCCACTTGTACTAGAGGCTGATACCGGTACTAGAGGCTGACATCCCGCATTCGCCAAAAGATGGCGGATGTGGGCCACCAGACCAGATGCCACTTGGGCGTTATGGCCTCGGAAGCCAGGAAGGGAATTGAGAGAGGAAACATTCCTCTCTCTTTTTGTTTTTGGAGACGTATTCGCACACCGCTTGCGTGGTATGAAGTAAATAGACGGAATGTACTCGCTGCCGGATGGGCGCGACGACGTCTATGGCAGGGGAATGAATAAAGACACGAACAGTTGTTCAGTTTGCGGGCAGCCACTGGGTGAGAACGGCCGTTGCCGGCGCTGCGAGGAAGCGACGCGTGTCTGGACGGTTCGCGATTGGCGGCCGATGCTGACGCTGGGACTGGTGATCGTGCTGGGATTCTCGTTTACCCGGCTGGTGGTGGGCGGATACGACGAGAGGCGGAATGCGCTGGCGGAAGAGTACTACGCGGCGGGAGTGAAGGCGCTGGATGCGCAACATTCGGCAGAGGCAGTGGACGCGCTGGAGAACGCGCTGGTCTATTCTCACGGAAATTTCCAATACGAACTTAAGCTGACCGATGCGTTGCTGGCCTCAGGGGCGAGCACCGAAGCAATGGCGCAGTTGCACGCATTTTTGGAACAGAGGCCGGGAGACGCCCAGGTGAATCTGAAGCTGGCGCGGCTGGAGGCCCGGCGCAACCATGTGGAGGATGCCTGGCGCTACTACCAGGCTGCCATTGGCGGAGCGTGGCCGGAACTGAATGATCCGTTTGAACAACGCATTGATGTGAGGTTTGAAGAGGCTGAATACCTGGTGCGGCAGTCGAGGACGGAGATGGCCGAGGCAGCGCTGGTGGCGCTGGCAGAAGTGCTGCCGGAGTCGTCGGCGGAGCAACAGAGGCTAGGCGAGTTGTTTTTGAGCAACGGCGATGCGGGGAGAGCGTTGAAGGCGTATGAAGCAGCGCTGGACTCCTGTGGGGTCGCGAAGGGCGGATTCGCGGATGGCCCGGTTGGAGGACGCTCACCGAAGCCAATCTTCTCCGAAGGCGAGATACGGAATGCCAGATGCCAGGCGGCGGTGCTGGGGACGGCACGGGCGGAGTTGGCATCGGCCAATTATGGCGGTGCGCGACGATATCTGCTGGAGATTAAGGGAGTGAACGCAGAGGCGCGCACTCTGCTGGCGCAACTGGAGCGGATGGATGTTCTGGACCCATTTGCA
The DNA here is from genome assembly GCA_964559875.1 of uncultured Acidobacteriaceae bacterium. Classification (GTDB taxonomy): domain Bacteria; phylum Acidobacteriota; class Terriglobia; order Terriglobales; family Acidobacteriaceae; genus TOLSYN. Next base: position 47,411 of record CAZLJQ010000022.1, on the reverse strand, counting down.
GAAGAGAGCAGCGCACAGGTGCGTGCGCGGAGGACAGTTGCCGTCTTTCAGATTGCGATTGGACGGCTGGCGCGGTGCGGAGTGCCGTTTGCACAGGCGTTGAAGGGAACGGGCAGGGGCGAAGATGGGCGGGAGGCGGCTCGATGGAGCGGGCTGGCACGGTGGGCGGAGCAACTGACTCCGCTGATGGACGAACGGAAGTTGCGCGGACATGACGACGTGATTGAGAGCACGATGCGGTTTGCTTTCCAGGCGGAGATGACAGCGCAGAAGGATTGCGGGAATGCGGCTCTGGACGATGAGGCTCTGCTGCTGCTGGCTCGGAAACGGCTGGGGGTAGACCAATGAAGCCGCTGAGCGAAGGTACACGGGAGCGGCTGCTGAAGCTGATGGCGACTCCGGTGCGCCGGAAATACTTCGAGTCTCTGCGGCGGATGCTGGGACCGGCGGGGCTGGTCTCGATTCGGGAAGAACAATTCTTCCTGGTGCTGGCGATCGCGATTGGGATTCTTGCTGGGCTTTCCGTGGTGCTGTTCCGGATTGCCATCCAGTCGGCAAGACTGTGGCTGCTGGGGAGCGCGATGCATCCGAGTGCGCTGCGGGTAATGTTGGTTCCGGCAGCGGTGGGGCTGGTGATTGCGGTTGTGGCAGTGAGGTTCATCCCGCGAGTTCGGGGGAGCGGGGTGAACCAGACGAAGGGCGCACTGTACATTTACGACGGCCACATTGCGGCCTCGACGGTGGTGGGAAAGTTTGTACTGAGCGCACTGGCGATTGGCAGCGGACAGTCACTGGGACCGGAAGACCCGGCGTTGCAGATTGGCGCAGGACTAGCCTCTGGGGTGGGACGGTGGCTGAAGCTCTCGAAGGAACGGATGAGGTTGATGGTTCCGGTGGGAGCGGCAGCAGGACTGGCGGCGGCGTTTAATGCTCCGATCACGGCGGTGCTGTTTGTGATTGAAGAGGTGATTGGGCGCTGGAGCGCGGGTGCGCTGGGAGCGGTGGTGCTGTCGGCCATCTCAAGCGTGGTGGTGGAACGCTGGTTCCTGGGCAATGAGCCGCTGTTCCGGGTTCCACTGTATCACCTGGAAAATGCCGGAGAACTGGTGGCCTACGCGGTGCTCGGAGTGCTGGGCGGCGTGGCTTCACTGGTGTTTGTGAAGACGATCAAGAACCTGCGGCCATGGCTGCGGCAGTTGCCGGAGTGGTCGCAGTATCTGCAACCGGCGGTGGCGGGAGTGCTGATCGGCTTCATCGCGATCTGGTATCCGCAGGTGATGGGCGCGGGCTATGAGTGGATGAACCTGGCTATGCACAACCGATTTCCGTGGGAGATGCTGGGAATTCTGGCAGGGGTGAAGCTGCTTTCCACGGTGCTGAGCTTTGGGTCGGGCTCGCCGGGCGGACTGTTTGCCCCGGTGCTGTTTATGGGAGCGATGCTGGGCGGATTTGTCGCCACACTGGAGCAGCAGCTGTTTCCGGCGATGGCGGTTCCGGTGGGAGCCTATGCACTGGTGGGGATGGGAGCGCTGTTTGCCGGGATTCTGCGGGCGCCGATGACTTCGGGGTTCATGATTCTGGAGGTGAGCGGCAACTACTCGATCATTCTGCCGGTGATTCTCTGCAACACGATCTCCTACGCAATTTCGAGGGGCTTCCAGGAAGTGCCACTGTTTGACTTGCTTTCGCGCCAGGACGGGTTGGATTTGCCGTCGCTGGAAGAAGAGCCCGAGCAGCCGACACTTTGCGTGGAGGACGCGATGCAGCCGAGCGTGGTGCGTCCACTGGCCGGAGATGAGACGATTGCGGCGGCGCGCGAGGTGGTGAGCGGCAGCGTGGGCGAGCACTTTCTGGTGACGTTGGGCGAGGGGCGATGGAGCGTGCTGAGCCGCGAGGCGCTGATGGCGGCAGAGGATGAAGCTGCGCCGGTACGCGTGCTGCTGCGCGGGCGTGTGCCGAGGCTCTACCAGGATCAATCGCTGGATGTAGCGCTGCGATTCCTGAAGGACCGGCCCATGTTGCCGGTGGTGGATCGCGGAAACCTAGACCGGCTGATGGGCGTGGTGAGCATCGCGGACATTCTTGGCGTGTACCGCAGAGCCGGGCTGGCGGAGCCGGAGACGGTGGAAGTTTCGTAGAACGCGGCGAACCTAAAGCCGGGCAAGCGCCTCCAAAGAAGCAGAGTGGCAGAATCTGACTCTGAGGAAACGCCTTGCTGAAAATCGAAAGCCTGCGTAGTGCTCATGAGCTGGACCGGGTGAGGCTGCGCTGGCGATGGCTGGAGAGTCAATGCGGCGGGACGCTGTTCCAATCCTATGAATTGAATCGGAGGGTCGCCGAGTGGTTTGCGGCGAGTGAGACTCCGCATGTGGTTGTGGCGGAGAGCGATTCGGGGATGGCGATCATTCCGGCGGTGCGGCGCGAAAGGGAACTGGGACTGATCGGCGAAACGCTGTTTGATTACCGCGACGTGCTGAGTGCGGGTGATCCCACGGTGTTGGAGCGGGCATGGCAGGAGTTGGCGCGGGAGGGAGTTGGGCTGGAGGTGACGGCGCTGCGTGGAGACCGCTGCCGGGAGCGCTGGTGGAGTCTGGAGCCGACGGAGTTCTGCAACGCACCGACGACGCGACGGGCGGATCTGTCTGCCGCGGAATTCGTGGCGACGCACAGGAAATCTGCCAAGGCGAGTCGGAGACTGGGTCGCGAGGGGCTCAGGTTGATTCGACGCGAGGGCAGAGAGGCGCGGGCACTGGCCGAGTGGGTATACCGTCGCAAGGCAGAATGGAGCGGAAAGAGCGAGAACCTGTTCGGTAGCCGTCAGCGGCAGGAGTTAATGATAAACATTGTGAACGTCGGCATATGTAACAGTGAAATATGGAGTTATGAGACTGAATATGACGAGATTGCAGCGGCGCTCGTGACCTTTTGCCATGGGCAATACCGGCACTTCTATACGATTCACCATGACCCGAGGTGGGAGCGGCTGTCGCCGGGACAGGTGATGATCTTCGACGTGACGCGGGAGACGCTGAAGGAAGGGATGGACGTCGATTTTATGACCGGGGAGTATGTTTACAAGAATCGGCTGGCAACGGCCCTGGTTCCGCTCTACCGGGTGCGTGCGACGGCGGCGCAGATGGCATTGTGGAAGAGCGAGACTGATGGGCTGATCATCCGCGCAGCCTGAAATGGAGCGAAACCCGAGTGCCCAATCCTGAACAGCAGTTGGAAGCCATTTATTTGGCTGGATTTGAGATTCAAAACTTCGAGCGATTCCCAAGTGCTGTGGGGCTGTTGAAAGGCAACTGCATTGCCTTGGTGCAGGCGACGGCGGACGGGTTGAAGCTGATCGGACAGCCAGGATGGCGTATGGGCGAGGTTCTGGGCGTGCTGGTGGAAAAGGATGGGCGGAGGGTTTTCCAGGCGAAGAGCGAGCTGGTGGAAGCTACGGCTGAGCGGCTGAGCGAGTTGGAAAGCTTTAGCCGCGAGCTGGAAGGATTGATGTCGGCCCGGGCGTAGTGGAGCAATTTAGATTGGCAGCGACTCATTGCTGCCGAAGAGCACGACGCGCGGCTGGAAAAGAGTTCCGGCGATGCGCTGCACGACGGCGATAAGCAGATGCTGGTTGGCAAAGACCTTAACCAGAGGGGCATCAGAGAACTCCGGCAGATTGACGGAGCGGCCGTTGCGAATGGCGGCAACCACTTGGGGCGAGGCAGTAACCGACGGAAATCGAGTGAGAATCTGACGGGGATGGAGATAGGGAGAGCTGGGAGTGGACTGATCCGAAGCGCTATCGGCCCGATCAATAGCGTCCGATAATGTGTATTCTGATAAGTTGGAGACGGAAGCACTGGGAGGCTGGCTAGCGTGATAACTACTGAGATCTTCGAGGGTTACTGTTTGAGAGAGGTTGAATTCCCCGGCCTGGGTGCGGCGTAGTTGGCTGAGGTGGGCTCCGCAGCCGAGAGCTTGGCCGAGATCGTGGGCGAGTGAGCGGATGTAGGTTCCGGCAGAAACTTCGGCGACGAAGCGGGCGCGATCCTCCCAGACGCTCTGAATCTCAAAGCGATGGACGACGACCTCGACGGGCTTCATCTCTACAACTTCGTCCTTGCGGGCGCGTTTATAAGCAGCAACGCCATGAATTTTCTTGGCCGAATAGACGGGCGGCAGCTGCAGGATGCGTCCGGTAAAGGCCGGGAGATGGCGCTGAAGGTCTCCGAGGGTTGGATGGATGTTGGAGATGGGGCCAACGGGCGAGCCTTCGGCATCATAGGTATCTGTGGAGAAGCCGAAACGTATTTCTCCTTCATAGACTTTAGAGGAATCGTTAAAGAACTGGGCGAGGCGGGTGAAGCGTCCAAGGACGAGGGGTAGGACGCCGGTGGCCATGGGATCGAGGGTGCCAAGGTGTCCGACACTGCGGTCGCCGGTGATGCGCCGGACTCGGTTTACGACATCGTGAGAGGTGAAGGCGGCGGGCTTATCGAGGACGAGCACTGCATTGATCATTCCCTTCCATGGTCAAGCAAAGTTGGCTGGCGGTCAACCTTCTGGATTCAGAGCACGGTGAGCGGGTTGAGAAATGCCGTATGATGTGAACTCGTTCGGCGTGAGCTCGATGGAGCACGCGCCGGAGATAGGCTTGCAAGACAAACCATGATTCCGCTGAAAGACGACACTCCGCGATTTTCGACGCCGCTGGTCAACTCCTTCTTGATTGCGGTAAACGTGCTGGTGTTTCTCTTTGAGATTTCGCTGGGACGCGCATCGCAGAATCAGTTTATGCGCGAGTTTGGGCTGGTCCCGGCGCGAGTGGGCGCGCTGGTGTTTGGGACGATGCCGCACGTCCATGCGCACATGCACGCGATTTCGCCGGAGCTGGCTCTGTTTCCGATTCTGAGCAGCATGTTCATCCACGCAAATTGGTGGCACATCATCTTTAACATGTGGTTTTTGTGGGTCTTCGGTAGAAATGTTGAAGATACGCTGGGACATTTTCCGTATCTGGTTTTCTATCTGACCTGCGGCATTGCGGCGGCGCTGGCACAGACGGCAGTGGATCTGAATTCGACGATTCCGACGGTGGGGGCCAGTGGTGCGATTGCCGGGGTGATGGGCGGGTATTTTGTGCTGTATCCCCGGGCACGAGTGCTGATGCTGGTTCCCTTTTTCTTCATCTTCTTCCTGTGGCTGCCGGCGTGGGTAGTTTTGGGGTACTGGTTCGTATTGCAATTCCTGAGCGGAGTAGGTACGGCGCTGGTGGCGGCCGACCGGAATGCAGGAGGAGTCGCCTTTTGGGCCCATGTGGGAGGCTTTCTGACTGGAGTTTTATTGGTGCGGCTCTTCCCTTCCAGGGCCAGACGCTACCGGTACAGTAGCTGAGCTGGAAGTTAACAATACAGCGGGCATCGTTATGGATGGGGTAGCGACTCCAACTAAATGGATAAAACTCCCTTCACCTGAGGTGCCAACCATGACTGAAGCCAGAGACTTCTGCGAGCTGCCGACCGTGTACGCACGCGCCGAACCCGACGATGAGTATCCCAAACCGGAACCGATGGACCCATACCTGATCGATGAGGATCAGGAAGAGATTATCGAGGAAGAAGAAGTGGACGAGGACGACCTTTAGCTCGGCTAGCAATCTGAAAGTTTTGAATACAGAGCCCTGGAGAACTCCCTAGCGAAAAGCTGGAGACTGCGGGGCTTATTGTTTGTGGGCGATGGCTACCGATAGGAGATCAAAGACAAAGTCAATTACCCCACTCAAGCCAAAAAAGAGCTTGAATCGGCCACCAGTGTTTCCTATAGCGCACCCGCGGAGGGGGTGATGAGAAGCTCGTCGATGTTTGTGTTGAGGGGCTGGGTGACGGCGGCGACGACGGCCTGAGCGATGGTGGCGGGAGAGACCATGCGGCGGCGAGGAGCGTTGGGCCAGAACTGCTGCCAGATGGCGGTATCGGTAGCTCCGGGAAGCAGGGCGACGACGCGGATGTGGCGGGGACGAAGCTCCTCGCGAAGGGTTTCGGTGAAGGCAAGCAGGCCGCGCTTGGAGGTGTTGTAGGCGGCCATTCCGGGGAATGCAATGCGGGCGGCGATGCTGAGATTATTGACGATAACGCTTCCCTTCCGAAGAAACGGAAGCAGGGATTGGGTGACGAGAAAGGTGCCGTGCAGATTGGTGTCGATGACATTGCGCCAGGTGGCGTAGTCGAGAGTGGCGATGGGCACGGCGGGACCGGCGACTCCGGCATTGTTGATGAGGACGTCGAGGTGCCGGCACTTGCGGACAAGAGCGGCGAGTTGGGCGACGGACGCGGGCTCGCGAATGTCGCAGGCGAGGGCGGTGGAGTTGGGCAGGCGCGAGGCTAGACGGCTGAGCGAGCGCTGGTCGCGAGCGGTGAGGATGAGATGGAAGCCGTGTTCGGAGAGCGCCTCGGCGATGGCGAGGCCGATTCCGCGAGAGGCTCCGGTGACGAGGGCGAGCTTAGGAGGGGCGGGCATAGAAAGAGAGAGTAGCAGAAAAGTGTGCTGGCGCAGGGAGTTGAGCAAGTTGGGCGAGCTGTAATTCTGATTCTCAGGTTGAGCAAAGCTATATTTCTGCGACTACGCGGCTGGTTATGCCCACATGGAAATGGGATCGTCGGGCGGGAGATCGTCCGCCTCTCCGGGTGAAGCTGCGTTCTGCTTCGCTTTGGAGGCGGGGTACTCTGGCGGGTCCTGGCGCGGCTGAGAGTCCTCGTCGGCTCGTTCACCAATCTCAACAATTGCGTCAGCCGCCTGCTCCACTTCTCCGGAGGAGACAGACATCAGCCTCTTGCGGACCTCGGCGGCTTGTTTCGCGTTGGCGAGCTTCTCTGCAGCAGCTGCGGAATAAATGCTCTGGAGGTTGAGGTCCGCTTGGTTTCCGTGAACATGCATGGTTCACACCTCGTGCTCAACATCATTGCCGTCGATTCGCGAATCGAGTTTATTGGAATGCCATGAGAAACCGACGGAGTCTGAGTTATTTAGAGCACGTTGTGTTCCAAGCTAGTTATTAAATCGGTAGAACATCAGAAAATTGGGTAGAAGGTCCTCTAGGGACGGCTGCCGCCGCAAAGCTCTACCGCGTGTTTCATGGCTTTGCTGACGCGGTTGGCGGTGTCTTCATCGCGCAGGAGGAAGTAAAACTCCGCGTGTTCTTTTGCCTGCACAATCAGGTCGAACATGGGTGGATTGACCTTCGCCGACCAGGTTGTGTGCCCGGCTGCCAGATCATTCTTCTTCTGGCGCTGCTCGGCCGGAATTAGCGTCAGGTTCTGCACATCGTGAAGGTTAAACTGAGCATCGCGCTCGCCAAGCACGGCGCTGTCCCGAGTGACCTTGTAGTGATAGCCGACACTGCAGGTCGCCGCATCGGCCGATACGTGGGCGACTTCAAAGGTAAATGTGTAGCTCCAGTTCGAACTGTCGGCGCTGTCATGATAGAGCGTCGTCCAATTCATCTTGCCTTGTTCGTTTAGCTTCTCCTGGAGGAACTTCATGGTAGCGTCCAGCGGTAGCCTGCTGTCGGCGCTCTGTTGTCCCCATGCAGCGGCAACGATTCCAAACGTCAGAATCAGTGTTAGCCAGACGTTCCTCTTCATGGTTCATTCTTTCTGCAGGTCTCTCGGGCTATCCGAGATCGCTTCAATCCCCAAGGTGCGCAGGCAGTGTACGTTGTCAGGGTGATAGGCTCAAGCGAAAAGTCAAAGTCAACTCAACCAATTACCCCGCTCAAGCGGTAAAAAGGATTGCGGGCCAATTGTCCTGCCCGTCCCAGAGTTGGAAATGAACCAACTCTGGGACACTTGAGTCCTGAGAAGTCGAGCTAGAAGCCGTTGGGGAGTTTCTGGCGAAGCAGGGAGAGGAATTCATTGCGGGTTTCCTGCTGGCGGAACTGCCCGAGCATGGCCGAGGTGACGGCGGCGGAGTGCTGTTTTTCGACGCCGCGCATCATCATGCAGAGGTGGCGGGCTTCGATGACGACACCGACTCCCTGGGGCTGGATGATTTGCTGAATGGCGTCGGCTAGCTGGGTGGTGAGGCGCTCCTGCACCTGGAGGCGGCGGGCGAAGATTTCGACGAGGCGCGGCAGTTTGCTGAGTCCGATGACCTTGCCGTTGGGGATGTAGGCGATGTGGACCTTGCCGAAAAATGGCAGCATGTGATGCTCGCACATGCTGAACATTTCGATGTCTTTGACGATGACCATCTCGTCGTAATCGACAGAGAAGAGAGCGCCGTTGAGGACGTCGGCGGGCTGCTGGGCGTAGCCGTGGGTGAGGTACTCCATGGATTTGGCGTAGCGGCGAGGAGTATCGAGGAGGCCTTCGCGCGAAGGATCTTCGCCGATGCGGGTGAGCATCTCGCGGACGAGATCCTCGAAGCTGGCTTGCTGGAGGGCGGCGGATTCGGTTTGTTGTGGCTGGCTCATTGGCTTACTGATGGCGACAGCTTTCATTATCTCTCTCTTCCGGTTTGGCGTCTTTCGTCCGGCTTAACGGCTCCCATCGTGTTCAACGCCCTGCATATGGCTTAACGACCTAGGGAGTTGATGGCCCGCGTACTCGAAGGAGTTATTCGAGGTCTCTTCGATGCGGATACCTTCAAGATGAGCGGGAAGCGAAGTGCGGCTCAGAATCTGCTGGATTTGAATGGCAAGATTTTCGGTGGTGGGGATGATTGAGCTGAAATCTTGAAGCTGATTCAAGTTCTGATGATCGAAGCGCGAGAGAACTTCGCGGGAGACAGCGGAGTCGAGGGCGGCGAGATCGCAGAGCATTCCGGTATCGGGCGCGATGGGGCCGGAGACGGTGACCTCAAGAAAATAATTGTGGCCGTGTCCGTAGGGATGGTTGCACTTGCCGTAGGTTTCGCAGTTGGCTGCATCGCTCAACGCAGGATTGTGCAGGCGGTGCGAGGCGGAGAAGAGATAGCGGCGGGTGAGATAGACCTTCATCACTACTCTCCGTAGTAATCCACAAAAAGATCGGGCTGCTCGTAGAGGCGCACGCGATGCAGTTTGGCGGGATGGAGCTGAGAGGCAAGACGGCGCCAGATGGCGACAGCTATGTTCTCAGTGGTGGGAAGCTGGGAGGCGAATTCGGGAAGCTCCTTGTTGAGATGGCGATGATCGAAGTCGTCGAGGACGTGGCGGCTGAGGATGTCTTTGAGGAGCTTGAGGTCGATAACGAAGCCGGTGACGGCATCCACCTCTCCGGCGACGGTGACTTCCAAGGTGTAGTTGTGGCCGTGACCGTTGAGGTTGGCGCATTTGCCGAAGACGCGCATATTCTCTTCGGGAGTCCACTGCGGATTGTGATAGTAGTGGGCGGCAGAGAACTCGGCCTTGCGGGTAAGATAGATCATGGCAAGCATCTCCCTGGCAATGAGGACGAAAACAGTTTACGGCTACTTACTTAATACTACGGCTACTTGGAATTGGATGCACTGGAGTGCGATTCGGCTCCAGCGGTGGGGTAGCTGCGGCCGCGCCAGGTGACGGTTCCCTGCTCGTGAGCGCTGGCCGACTGGCGCAAAAGACCTGCAAAAAGCGGAAGTCCAAGGACGGAAAACACGGTTGGCCAGAATGGAAAATGGGCGCGAGCAACACGGGCGTAGAAGATGGCGAACTTCAGGATGGTGAAGAGCCAAAGGACAAAAAGCACAACCGGGAGGAGCGAGTTGCGTGAAGCTCCGAGATGCAAAAGGAACCAGAAGGTGAGGAAGACTGCGATGACTTTGGTGAGGATGAGCGAGTAGAACTCGGCAGAGCGCTTTTGGGCGAGCTGGCGGGCGTTGGGAAAAAGCAGGGCTAGGTTCTTGATCCAGCCGATGCGAAGATCCTCCCATGAGCTGTACATGCGGGTGCGGACGAGACCGGCGCCGAGACGAAAGCGGATTTTGTGGCCCTGCTGCTTGTAAAGCCGGGCCAGGGCAACGTCTTCGAGCAGGGTGGTGGCGACGGAGGCGAAGCCGCCGAGGCTACGATGCACATTGGCGCGGACAAGCAGGTACTGACCGTTGGCGGCGGCATCTGGCAGTGCGGGATCGCTGACGCGGCGTGGGCTATATTGCGTTGCGAGTTCGCCGAAGATGATGGGCATCAGCAGGGGCTGACGGATTCCGGTAAGGAGCTGCTCGGGCGAATAGGAGAGAAGATCGGCTTGGTGCTGCTCGGCCTCGGCAACGGCGGCGGCAAGAGAGCCTTCGAGATGCTCGGTGTCAGCGTCGGTAAAAAGGAGCCACTCGCCGAGCGCTACGGCTTCGGCAGCGACAATGGCGTTGGCCTTGCCGGTCCATCCGGCGGGCAAGGGTTGGGGAGCGTCGAGGACGTGGACATCGACGAGAAAGTGATTGAGTCCGGCGAAGGGACACTGGCGGACGCGTGTGAAGCTCTCGGCTATGCTACGGGTGCGGTCGGTGGAGGCGTCATCGACGACGAGAATTTCAAAGCTGACACCCTTCTGCACGACTAGCGAACGGAGGCAGCGCTCAAGGTTCTCCTGTTCATTGCGGGCGGGGATGATGACCGAGACCTTAGGAACCGAATTAGCAGAGAACGTCGAATCCATAGTTGGCCGCTTCCGGTTTATTATAAGGGACGTGAACTCGAGCAAACGAATTGCGATTCTACTGATGATGGCGGCGCTGTTGCTCGGCCTTGGCTCCTGCCGCAACTCAGCGCCGGCGGAGATTGGGAAGACGGCTCCGGACTTTACGGTGACGGACGATCAAAGGACAGTGCAACTGAGCCAGTTCCGCGGCAAGCCGGTGCTGCTTAACTTTTGGGCGACGTGGTGCCCGCCGTGCGTGCAGGAGGTTCCGGATCTGGTGGCTCTGCAGCAGCAGATGGGCGACAAAGTGGTGGTGCTGGCGGTCAGCATGGACGTAGATGAAGGCGCCTACAAGTCGTTTACGGCGAAGAGAATGCCGGGCTTGCTGACGGTGCGCGATCCGGATCACAAGTCGAGCACGCTGTATGGGACGTTCGCCTATCCGGAGACATTTCTGATCGACAAGGATGGAAAGATTCAAAGGAAGTTCATCGGAGCGGTGGCGTGGACATCGCCGGAGATGATTGAGTATTTCAAGAAGCTGTAAAAGTTCGCGGTTGAGTTAAGCGAGGCACGGAGATGACCCGTGCCTTTATCTGTTTGACCATGTGTGTAGTGTTGCTATACACTACACACATGATCAAGAGCTTCCGTCATAAGGGACTGAAGCAGTTTGCTGAGAGCGGTTCCAAAGCTGGTATCCAGCCTAAGCATGCACCGCGGTTGAGACGGTTACTGACCGCGCTGGACGTAGCGAGCCGGCCAGAGGATATGAATGCTCCCGGCAACGATCTGCATCCACTGAAGGGAGACCTTGCCGGACATTGGTCAGTGAGCGTGAGCGGCAATTGGCGGCTCACGTTTCTGTTTGAGGGCGAAGATGCGATCCTTGTAAATTACCAGGATTATCACTAGGAGGATGAGATCATGATTTTCAATCCCGCACATCCCGGAGAGGTGTTGAGGGACTATTTGGGAGAGATGACGGTGGCGGAAGCAGCGGCGCGGCTAGGCGTGACGCGTACCCACTTGTCGCGAATTCTGAATGGGCGCGCCGGGGTGTCGGCGGCAATGTCGTTACGGCTCTCGGTGGCGCTTGGCACATCGGCAGAGTTCTGGCTCAAGATGCAGATGCAATATGACCTGTGGCAGGCGCAGAAGACAAAACAGCCGAAGATACGCCCGTTTCCTCATGTTGCGAGAAGCAAGGAACTAGCGCTCGCCTAAAGCATTTCCCGCATCGCCGATAAAGCGCGGATGTGGCCAGTCGCCCGCAGGCTGCATGGCGGCAAGATGTAGAATTTCACCAGGAGGTTCAGCAATGTCCCAAGCCGATGAAGCGGTCGCCCTTTTCGAGACGTTTAATTGTGCACAATCCGTGCTCGCCGCGTGCGCTCCGCAGGAGGGGTTGAGCAAGGAGCAGTGCCTGGCCGTAGCAGGCGCGTTTGGCGGCGGGATGGGCCGCATGGGAGAGGTTTGCGGCGCGGTGACCGGTGCGCTGATGGTGCTGGGCGTTCGCTGCGGACAGGAGATGGTGGCGAATCCGGCGACTGCGAAAGGGCCTCTGTATGCGCGGGCGAATGCGTTCACGAATGCCTTCAAAGAGCGCAATGGGAGCCTGCTGTGCCGCGAGTTGACGGGCTGCGATATGCGCACGCCGGAGGGTCAGGAGCAGTTCAAGAGCCGCGACCTTCATCACAAACTCTGCGGAGGGCTGCTGAAGTGCGCAGCGGAGTTGCTGGCAGAGAAGTAAGACTCCTCGCGATAGTTGTTTCGCAATTTTAGTCAGATCCCACATTCGCCAACGGATGGCGGATGTGGGCCACCTACTTCGTGCCGCTCACAACGGCCTGCTCGGTTTTGTATCCGCGAGCCTGCATCAGTTTGACGATGCCTTCGTTGCCGATGACGTGGGCAGCGCCGACTACCATGAAGCAGGACTCTGAAGACGACTGCAGACATTTCTCGAGGCGGTCGGCCATGTGCGGATTGCGGTCTTCGCGCAGACGGCGCTCGAATGCTTTTTCCTCTTTGCTCTCGTCCGCGCTCAGACTCGCCATCAAACTTTCTGTTTTGCCGACTGCGCCCTGAGTCCAATAGGTCTCGAAGTTCGTCATGGTCTCGCTCGCATCTTTTGCTTGCGTCAGGGTACGCGAGAGACTTTTGTCAGACGCCGACTCGGGGAATTCGGCATAAAGTTTGATCTGCCATGCAGCGTCTTCGAGTTGCTCGACGCGCTTATTGCCCGCCTTGTTCAGGAAATACATATCGATGCCGTCGTTGGGATTCATGCCGGACTTGGCCATGGGGAGCATGACCACCATGAGGCTGACCATCCAGGGACGAAATTTGGCAAAGGCTTCTGGCGGAATTCCGTAGCCGCCGAGGAAGTCGCTGAGTTTGGCGCGGGTTGCAGGAGTGATGTGATGGAAGAGATCGTCGTTTGGCGGATAGGTTCCGAGGGTCATCATGAGCTGCTGCAGCTGAGTCTTATCAGCCTTGTTCATATCCGCTTCAACGATGAGTACGGATGCGGCGGCGAAGGCGTTCTCAATGACGGAAGGAAGCGGATAGAGAGATTTGTCTGCGAGGTGGACGGAGCCAAGAACGTAGGCACTGTTTGTTTTTGAAGAAACCTTCCACATCAGGAGCGGCGCGCCCGGCTTGTAGGGACTGGTTTGCGCGAGTGCGGAGATCGAAATGAGGGCGCAGAAGACAAGGGCGAGACGATGAGTGCGCAGTGGAATTCTCATGGTTGGTGTCTCCGGGGTGTGAGGCAATTGGAGTTTAACATTGGCCTTTATCCACGGCCGACAAATGGCATTTTGGTTGCCATGATGGTCATGAACTGCACGTTGGTATCGAGTGGCAGGCTTGCCATGTGCACCACTGCATCCGCGACGCGGGTTACATCCATCATCGCTTCGACGGCGATTTCACCATTTGCCTGCTTTACGCCTTTTGCCATGCGCGCAGCTAATTCGGTGAGCGCGTTGCCGATGTCAATCTGGCCGCAGGCGATGTCGTATTTGCGGCCATCGAGGGAGATGCTCTTGGTCAGGCCGGTGACGGCGTGCTTGGTGGCCGTGTAGGGTGCCGAGTCGGGGCGTGGAGCGTGGGCTGAGATTGAGCCGTTATTGATGATTCTTCCGCCACGAGGGGTTTGGTCCTTCATAAGGCGAAACGCACCCTGCGCGCAGAGGAACATTCCGGTGAGATTGACGTCGACGACGGCAGTCCATTTTTCGTAGGTGAGGTCCTCGAACAACACGCCGGGAGCATTGAGCCCGGCATTATTGAACAGCACGTCAAGGCGTCCGAATCTTTCCTTGATTTGAGCAAAGAGGGCATTCACCGCTTCCGGCTTGGCGACGTCGGTGGGTACGGGCACGGCGACGTTGGCAGAAGACATGGCGTTCACGGTTTCCTGCAGGCGCTCGATGCGGCGGCCGACGAGTACAACACTGTATCCGGCATTGGAGAGCGCAATTGCGGTGGCTTTGCCTATGCCGCTACCTGCTCCGGTGACGAGGGCGACTTTGCTTGAAAGTGTCATTTCAGTTTCCTTCCGCGTAAATCAATCTCAATCCATGAATACATTAATACAGGCGGGGTCAGTGATTCTCAGCTTCAGGGCTGGGCGACTTGCTAGCGCGCGCCTTGGGCTTTTGGTTATCCGCTTTGGGTTTGGCAGCCTTCTTTGCGGCCGGCTTTTTCTTACTGCGAAGCTGCGCCTCCAATTCATCGACGCGCGATGAGAGCAGTTCCAACCGCTGGAATACATTTTCCATCTCATGCTCGATCAATGCTGAGGCCGCTATTACGGCCGGAGGAGGGCCGCCGATTGCCGATTCCATGAGTTGCCGATCGGGAATCTCATCCTCGCGCAGAGCTCCTGCCGGATCGATTCGTCGGGTCTCGATGGAATGTTCGGTGCGCCGACCTCTTCGCCAGAGCCGTCCGCGAGAAAAATCCCAACTTTGCAGAACCAGGGGAACGAGTTGCACGAGCGATGCGATTGAGCCTGCGATGTAGAGAATTTCCAGTCCGGATTCGTGCTCGACCAGAACCACTTGAGCGGTGGCGATTTCTAGGAGGTAGCCTTGACCTTGCAGGTCGTCGTCCAACTCGGTGCACTCAACGTCGGTTGCGTGCTGAAGGTTCTCGATCAGCTGGCGGTACTCTTCGCCGGAAGTCACATCCTCGCGGAGTTTGATGGAGACGACCTGTTCGGGCTTGACTCCTAAGATCCGTGCTGCGGCATTGAACCTGCGCCTGAAAGATTCCTCGCGATCATCCATTGAGCAATCTCCTTGTCCGGCCTTGACCCGCTCTCATTCTACAATCTGTTGCATCGTTCCATGCGTGCCCAAGGAGTTGAAGCTACAGCTTCGCATTTCTCAACCGTAGCGCGTTGCTGATGACGGAGACGGAGCTGAGGGACATGGCGGCGGCGGCGAAGACAGGGTGCAGCATCCATCCGGTGAAGGGGTAGAGAATGCCGGCGGCGATGGGAACGCCAAGAGCGTTGTAGATGAAGGCGAAGAAGAGATTCTGGCGGATGTTGCGCATGGTGGCCTGGCTGAGTCGGCGGGCACGGAGGATTCCGCGAAGGTCGCCGCGTAGGAGGGTGATGCCGGAGCTGTGCATGGCGATATCGGTTCCGGTGCTCATGGCGATGCCTACGTTGGCTTGGGCAAGGGCGGGCGCGTCGTTGACGCCGTCTCCGGCCATGGCAACCACTCTTCCCTGCTGCTGAAGACGCGAGATGACCTCGGCTTTACGCTCGGGAAGAACTCCGGCTTCGAAGTCGTGGATGCCGAGTTTGCGGGCGATGGCTTCGGCTGTGGTCTGGCTGTCTCCGGTGAGCATGATGACGTGGAGACCTTCGTGGGTGAGGTCTTCAAGAGCCATGGCAGAGGTGGGTTTGACGGGATCGGCGATGCCGAAGAGTCCGCTGAGAACGCCGTCGGCGGCGAGGTAGAGGACAGTTTGGCCGTCGGCGCGCATGGCCTCGGCTTGGGCGGTTGCGGCGGGTGAGATGGTGACGGCGACCTCCTGCATGAGGGCGGCGTTGCCGATGGCGACGTAGCGGGCATCGACATCGCCGAGAACGCCGCGTCCAGGACGAGATTCGAAGCGCTCGACGCGATGGGGACGGAGCTGAGCGGATTGGGCGGCGAAGACGATCGATGCGCCGAGAGGATGCTCGCTGAGAGCTTCAATGCTGCATGCCCACTGCACCAGGTCCTCATCGCTGTGGCTGGTAAGCGGAACGACGGTCTCCAAGGTGGGACGGCCTTCGGTGAGCGTGCCGGTCTTGTCGATGACGACGGTATCGACCTTTTCCATCGACTCAAGGGCATCTGCATTCTTGATAAGGACACCGGCGCGGGCACCGCGTCCGATGCCGACCATGATGGCCATGGGAGTGGCGAGGCCAAGCGCACAGGGGCAAGCGATGATGAGCACGGCGACAGCGTTGACGAGCGCTCGCGGCAGGGCGGGCGCGTCTCCCAGGGCAAGCCAGGCGATGAAGGTGATGAACGAAACGGCGACGACGGAAGGAACAAAGATGGCGGCGACCTTGTCGGCAAGATGCTGGATCGGTGCGCGACTGCGTTGAGCTTCTCCGACGAGGCGGACGATTTGCGCGAGAACAGTTTCGCTGCCGACGCGCTCGGCACGCATGAGGATGGCGCCGTTGCCATTGATGCTGGCACCGATGACGCGGTCTCCTGGATGCTTTTCGATGGGCACGGATTCGCCGGTGATCAACGACTCATCGACTGCGGTGCGGCCTTCGAGGACGACGCCGTCGACAGGAATCTTTTCGCCGGGACGGACGCGGAGAGATTGGCCAGCGGTGACCTGATCGAGTGGGATGTCGCGCTCACGACCATCAGGATCGACGACGCGCGCCATTTTGGGTGAGAGATCGAGCAGGGCGCGGATAGCGCTGGAGGTTTTGCCGCGGGCGCGAAGCTCCATGACCTGACCAACCAGCACGAGGATGACGATGGCGGCGGCGGATTCGAAATAGACGGCAGGCTGGCCGTGCATGCCGCGTAGCGACTCCGGAAAGAGCGTGGGCCAGAAGGTGGCGATGGCGCTGTAAACGTAGCTGACGCCGACGCCGAGTCCGATGAGGGTGAACATGTTGGGGCTGCGGAACTTGATGGAGGCAACGGCACGCTGGAAGAACGGGTAGGCTCCCCAGAGAACTACCGGCGAAGCTAGCAGAAGCTGTATCCAGGAAACGGTGTGTTCGTTGAGCGCGTGCTGAAGAGGCGTGGCCATGTGCAGCATGGCGAGCACCAGCAAGGGAAGGCCGAAGGCGAGACTCACGCGCAGCCGTTGCGTCATGGAAGTGAGCTCGGGATTCGCGGCGGCGACGGAGACGGTGCGCGGCTCAAGCGCCATTCCGCACTTGGTGCAGGCGCCGGGGTGGTCCTGCACCACATCGGGATGCATAGGACAGACGAATTCGGTGCGTGTAGCAGACACCGGAGTTTCTGGTTCGAGGGCCATGCCACAGGAGGGACAGGCGTCTGGCGTCGCGGAGCGAACTTCCGGGCACATGGGACAGACGTAAGCTGGAGCCGACGGTGAGGGCTTTGCGGGCTGCGGAACTGCAGCGATGGCGGCCGCCGGGCGAATGCCACCGAGCTGGACCATGGAAGAAGATGCAGGGGACGAAGCAGCGGGCATCATACCCATGGGCTTGTAGGTTGGCGAAAGATACTTCCCCGGCTCAGCTTGGAAGCGTTCTTTACACTTCGGATTGCAGAAGAAATATTCGACGCCCTTATAGGCATAGGAGCCCCCGCGTGGAGCCTTGGGGTCGACCGACATTCCGCAGACTGGATCTTTCGCTTTCGGAGCAGGAGGCGGCACTGCGGCGGCTGGGCTGATGCTTCCTAGCTGGACCATAGGCGAAGAGGCGGAAGACGAAGCAGCGGGCATCATGCCCATGGGCTTGTAGGTTGGCGAGAGATACTTCTCCGGCTCGGATTGGAAGCGTTCCTTGCACTTTGGATTGCAGAAGAAATATTCGACGCCCTTGTAGGTATAGGAGCCTCCGCGCGGGGCGTTGGGATCGACCGACATTCCGCAGACTGGATCTTTCGCTTTTATTTCCGGCAAGATGAATTCCCTTTCAACAGCTTCGCTAATCCGCTATTAAATCAGAACACGACGCACACAAGGCTGACTGATATAGTAGTCGCAAGTGTGCCAAAGGTGCTCTGAATGCGCCAAGGATGACAACAGAGGGATCGAATGACGAACGTTGAAATCAGCTACAACTATGGGATGTCTCCGGATGAAGCAGTGATGCGGGGGATCGACAACATTCGCGAAGTCTATGGGATACGGCGGCTGAGGTTCAACGAGCAGGAGCGCTGCGTGGCAGTGGAGTACGACGCCACCCGGCTGAATTCAGCGACCGTGGCAAGTTTGCTGCGCCGCTCGGGACTGGATCTGAAGTAAACGGAAAGGCAATGAGCCCGGTTCGACTATGACGGCTGCATGATACGAAGGGGCTTCGCCAATCCGTTGACTGGCTGAAGCCCCTTCGCGCGCCACTTCGTCTTTCAGCATAAGGGCAACTGCATTGCCAAACCGCGTGTCGCGCGAAATCAAAGAGTTAGAGAAGATGGAAGGCCGGGCGACGGGGAAAACTTTGCGCCATCCGGTAAGAAAGACACATCCGCCCGCTGAACAGCGCCATAGAGATTGGGAGTACGCGTCCACAGGCCAGGGTTGCAGAGTAGGGAAAGGTGTGTGTTATATTGAGTTTGGTCGTTGGCCACAACGGCAAGGCATCTTGAAGCGCAAAGCTTCAAAGGAATGCGCCCTTAGCTCAGCTGGATAGAGCGTCTGACTACGAATCAGAAGGCCGGGAGTTCGAATCTCTCAGGGCGCACCATCACTTCCCTTCCCCATTTATGCAGTTGTTTAATAAACTCAATGAGTTACAGGTGACTGGCAGCGCATCGTAGGCTCGGCCTTCGAGTGAAAGCAGAAGTCGAGTCATGCGTGCGCATGTCCTCCCAGGTAGACGCTTTGCACCTTGGGGTCGGCAAGCAAAACCGCCGCTGAGTTTTCGACTGCAATCTTGCCCAGATCCAGCACATAGCCGCGGTGCGCCAACTTCAATGCGGCCCGCGCGTTCTGCTCAACCAAAACCACCGTTACCCCGGCAGCATTGATCTCCTTGATGGTCTGGAAAATCGTGCGAACCAACAGTGGGGCTAGTCCGAGGCTCGGCTCATCCATGAGGAGCACGCGGGGATCGCTCATCAGTCCACGGCCGATGGCGAGCATCTGTTGTTCGCCGCCGCTCAGTGTCCCGGCAAGCTGCTGCTTTCGTTCGGCCAGTATGGGGAAGAGCCCATAGATCCAATCGAGGTTCTTCTTCACCTGCCGCGCATCGTTCCTGGTAAATGCTCCGAGGTTGAGATTTTCCTGGGTGGTGAGAGTACCGAAGACGCGGCGGCCTTCGGGCACCTGCGCAACTCCGGCTTCCACGATCTTGTGCGCGTGCATTTTCTCAAGAGGGCGGCCGTCCAGCAGGATGGTCCCCTTGAAGGGTTTGACAAGGCCGCTGATGGTAAGCAGCGTCGTCGATTTGCCGGCTCCGTTGGCACCCACGATGGCGACGATCTCGCCTTGCTGCACCTGCAGGTTGATGCCGTGGAGCACCTCGATGTTTCCATATTTCACGTGAAGGTCGGTCACTTGAAGCAGCATTCAATCCTCTTGATCGGCGCCGAGATAAGCCCGGATCACCTCTTTGTCGCTCTTGATCTCGGCTGGTGTTCCCTCGGCTATTTTGCAGCCGTACTCGAGTACGACAATCTTTTCGCACACGCGCATCACCAGGCTCATGTCATGTTCGATCAGCAGTACGGTGACTCCCTGCTGCTGCATTTTTCGAATCAAGGTAATCAGGCTGAGAGTTTCCTGTTCATTCATGCCTCCGGCAGGCTCGTCGAGAACCACCAGTTGCGGCTGGCTTGCCAGGGCGCGAGCGATCTCCAGCAGCCGCTGGTTGCCGTAGGAGAGGTTCTTCGCCAGGTTCAGTGCCTCGCCGCGAAGCCGGACGAACTCAAGCGCCTGCACTGCCGCTGCCAGCGCTGTTTTTTCCTCGCGGCGCTCGCGCGGAGTCCGTAGCATAGCGCCCAGGACGCCGGACTTCATGCGACAATGCCGCCCAGCCAGAACGTTTTCCAGCACCGAGAGATTTTGGAAGAGCCGAATTGTCTGGAAGGTCCGCGCAATGCCTTTCGCCACAATAAGGTGAGTTGACATACCGGCTATCGAGTCGCCCTGGAACTGAATCTGTCCTTCATCCGGACGGTAGATGCCGGTGATGAGATTGAAAACCGTGGTCTTGCCCGCGCCGTTTGGCCCGATCAATCCGACGATCGATCCCGCGTCCACATCGAAGGAGACGCTTTTGACGGCTACCAGTCCGCCAAAGCGCTTGGTCATGGCCTGGATGCTGAGAAGGCTCATAACGGCTCCTTCGCAGCCGGCACTTCGCCCGGAGAACCGGAAGCCGATTCCGGTTGCATGGCGCCTTCCGGAAGCACGTCGAGAAAATACGGTCGAGGGTGGGCAGGTAAAATTCCCTGGTTGCGGAAAATCATCATGACAATCATGGCCAGCCCGAAAATCAACATGCGGGCGTCGGCAAAGCCGCGGAACAGCTCAGGGAGTCCGATGATGACGAAGGAGCCCAGCAGCACGCCGGGAATGCTGCCAGCGCCGCCCAGAATCACCAGGGCGAAGACAACGACCGACTCCCAAAAGCTGAATGACTCCGGAGCAATAACCGTCATTTTTGCGGCGTAGATGTTGCCTGCCATGCCCGCCCATGCCGCGCCAATGATAAAAGCCGCCAGCTTGTAGTGCGCCGTGTTGATGCCGCTGCCTTCGGCGGCAACCTCATCCTCGCGCAGATAGTTGAGCGCCCGGCCAAATCGCGAGCGTTCCAGCCGGGTGAAGAGAAACACCGTGAGGGCGACGAATGCCCAGATAAAGAAGAAGAAATGCATCGGGCGGCGAATGACGAAGCCAAACAGGTGCGGCCGCTGGATTCCCAAAATCCCGTTCGATCCGCCTGTCAATCCAAAGACGTCGTTGATGAGCGCAATGCGGACGATCTCCCCCACGCCGACGGTCACGATGCAGAGGTAATCCCCGCGAAGCTTAATGATGGGCCGGACAACAATCAGCGCGAAAAGTCCCGCCGTGAGCCCGCATACTGGCAGCAGCCACAGTATGGGAATGTTGTATTGCGTGTTCAAAATAGCCGCCGTATATGCTCCCACGGCGTAAAAAGCCGCATGGCCTAGGTTGAACAGGCCAGCGTGGCCGAGGATGATATTCAGGCTGAGCCCAAGGATGGCGTATAACCCGATGCTGTCCAGCACGTCCAGCCAATAGGCATTCAGAAAGAACGGGGCCGGAGCGAGCACCAGGACTAACGCTATGTAAAAGGCGGCTGTCCTGCTCAACTTCATACCTTCTCGGCCACTCGCTCGCCGAGAATACCCGTGGGGCGCGCGATCAATACCAGGATCAACACGCAAAATGCGATGGCATCCTTCCATGCTGTGGAAACATAGGCAGAGCCCAGGGACTCGATGACCCCGAGCAACAGGCCGCCTAACATGGCGCCAGGTATGTTGCCGATGCCGCCAAGAACGGCCGCTGTAAAGGCCTTCAATCCGTAGGACCAGCCCATGAGAAAGTTCACCTGTCCGTATTGAAGCCCAATCAGTAATCCGGCGGCGCCGCCTAGCGCAGGCCCCACCAGAAATACGACGAGGATAACGCGGTCCACGTTAATGCCCATCAGACGCGCCGCCCCCTGGTCAATGGCAGCCGCGCGGATCGCCGTGCCAATTCTGGTCTTCTGGATAAAGAGATACAGTCCCACCATCATCGCGAGGGAAATGGCGAAGATGACAATTCGCAGCAGCGGGATGTAGATTCCGAAGATTTGTACCGGAACGCTGGGAAGAATGTCCGACGGAAACACGAGGTAAGACGCGCCATAGATCAGCATGAGGGAGTTCTGCAAAACGATGGATGCTCCCAAGGCGGAGACCACCGCCGAAAGCCTAGGAGATTGGCGAAGCGGCCTGTAAGCCGCCCGTTCCAGCACCGCTCCCAGGAAGGCGACCAATGCCATCACCAGCACGACGAGAATCACGAACCCAAGCGCTGGACCCGTATGTTCCGTAATGGCAAATGTAGTCACCAGGGTGAGGCCAAGATAGGCGCCGCAGGTGAAAAGGTCACCATGGGCGAAGTTGATGAGCTTGAGCACACCGTAGACCATGGTGTACCCAAGCGCGATCAGCGCGTAAATTGCGCCCACTGCTAACCCGTTTGTCAGTTGCTGGAAGAACTGTTCCATGCTGCTTCCGTTTCCGCGGAGGCAGATGCTCGTTCTCTGCCGCTCGCTTTTTGGATGGTTGGAACGGCAGAATCGTTGCGCGAACTCCCGTTATGCCAGCACGCTACTGCAACAGCACGCGAGTTCCCTTTGCGTCTATCGTATAAGCGCGGAAGACCTCGCCAACCCGGTCTCCCTTTGCATTGAAGGAGATTTTTCCGGTCAGGCCGGGGTAGTCCTTCAGGCCATTGTGCAGGTAAGCAGCCAACTTTGCGGGGTCCGTGCTCCTGGTAGCAGTGAGTCCGGCGACAATCACGCGGAATGCATCACCGGCCAAGATTCCATAGATGGAGTTGGGAGGAGCGCCGTATCGCTTCCTGCACTCTTCAAGAAAGCTCTTTGCCTCTGGCGTGGGAAGGTCTTTGGGCAGAGGCGGCGTGGTAAAGATGAAACCTGCGGCCGCGTTAACTCCGGCAATCTTCACAAGATCAGCGTTGTTCATGCCGTCCCCGCCGAAAAATGGGACGTTCCAACCCATCTCCTTCTTCTGACGCAATAGCAGACCGCCCTCCGGATAGTAACCTGGAAAATAAACCGCCTGCGGCTGCGCGCGCTTCAGTTTGGTAAGGATGGTGCTGTAGTCGCGCTCACCGGGGGTAATGGCGTCGAAGAAGATGATCTGCGCCCCTTGCTGCTGCAGAACCGCCCTGGTCGCGTCCGCGAGGCCCTTGGAATAGGTGGTGTTGTCATGAACGATGGCGATTCTTTTGTAGCCCATCCTCATCATGGTTGCGGCAGCCACCTTGGCCTGCTCATCGTCCCGAGGGCAGGTGCGGAAAAACATCTTCAGCCCCTTTTCGGTGAGACGGATCGCCGTGGAACCGTTCGAAATCTGCACAATCCCCGCTTCGTCAAAGATGTTCTGTGCCGCTTCGGTGATCGACGAAGCGTAGCTGCCGACTACCGCGACCACCCCTTGCGAGGCCAGGCGATTTGCAGCCAGCGCCGCCGTCCTGGGATCTCCCCCATCATCTTCAATGATCAGAGTGACCTGCTTGCCCCCGATACCACCGTGGTGGTTCAACTCGTCGGCGAGCAGTTCCACGGTCATCTTCGCATCATGACCTTCACTCGCCAAGGGACCGGTCATCGAACCCATCAACCCAATCTTGATGGTGTCCGCGGCATACGCGGTATAGGTTAAAAAGCACAATACCGCACACAAGAAGAGCTGCTTTTTCACGGCTATCCCCTTTCACCCTCGGCAGCTCCACTTCGGCAGGCCACGCGAGTTTCGGTACAGCTGTACGGCTGGCCGGAAGTGTAGCATGACAGGCCGCACCTTTTCAGGGCCAGTGTATTTGGCGCCCGGCGTGTCCGCAAGCACGAACGAACCTTGTGCCCACGCTTGCGGCGGCTTCATTCCACGGCGATTCTAGGCACAGCGGCTGCCTCAAGTTCGGCGTCTTTATGAGCGACGAGCGCCAACGGAAGCAGGAATATTAAGGGGATGGTAATGAACGTGGTTGCGCCATTGGCAAGGACGAGGGTGTTGAAGGACAGGTGATACTTATCCAGCAGGCTGGAACCGAACCAGTCGGTTCCGAAGAGGGCCAGATTCCGGACACTCATCATCAGGGAGAAGCCCAATCCCTCGCTGCCAGCGGGAGTGGCGCGCACGGCCAGGTCCATTAGCGCCAGCTCGGCCATGGTGTATCCGAAGCCGTTAAAGCCTTCGATCACCCGAGCCAGCCCAATGGACGAATAAAACAGGTAGCCTAAATTGGCCGCCGTGCCGAGGAGCATGCAATACACCAATAACCGGCGCAGGTTGTAGCGACGGCATACGTAGCCGTAGAGAATCGCTGCCATCACGCCGCAAGTACCCGAGATGAATTGCAGCATGCCCTGTCCCTGCGTATTGAGGTGCAGTTGGTTCTGTTGCTTATAAAACACGGCGGTCCACAAGCCGGGTGCTATGTAGAACAGGGCCATCAGACCGGCGGCAGCCCACATGCTTCGGGCGGTTGCGATCTTGACGAACTGCTTGCCGGCATTGCCGAGAAGTTCGCTGGAATCAATGTATATCCGCTTCTCATGCAGGAAGAGGATGGTGACCGGAATCAGCAGGAACATGATCGACCCGCAAGCTGCTGCGGTCCATCCGAAAGCAATGCTGGCCAGAAATCCAGCGGAAGGACCGGAGATGATGTAACTGCCCTGCATCACAAATTCGCGGATGGACGAAAGGCGTCCCGAGCCGGAGGTGGCTTGTGCGGTTTCCACCATGTAGCCGCCCACCACTGTGCTGGCGAGCACCATGAAGGCATTGATCACGATGGAGACTGCGAGCAGTTTGCTGTATTGGTGGGGAGTAACGATCAGGGCGAACCAGGAGATCACCGCGAGGGTCGTGGCACCTAGAATGTAGCTTTTGCGGCGACTGCCCAAGATCGGGAAAGCGTCGGTGAAGATTCCGGCAAAGGGCTTGAAGTACCACGCCAATCCCACCCAGAAAAAGAATGCTGCATTCGCCGAACGGTCGACGTGCAACTCGTTCTTAAGAAGGTTTTGCAGTGGAATGCGGCACAGAAGTTGGGTCTGGGCGAGGGTGGTGGCTAATACTCCGACGGCGATGACGATTGCCGCATGCTTGAACGCCTTGTCAGATCGCTGTTCGGCGCTGGTTACCGTAGTAGCCATGCGAAGTTGCTCCGGAAAGTTGGATGGCCAGCAACCAATTCCGGTCGCAGCTTACGTATAGGACGATGTTTAGGGCGAGCAGGATTCCTTAATTACTATCAGAATTTGCTATCAGGTACCGCGAGTAATCGTGATGGTTCAGCCAAACAACAGAAGGTGTTTGTACCTTAATCCATGAATGTTCTCCTGTAGAGTATCTTCATGCGAGTTCTGATTGCGACTTCGAACCAAGGTAAGCTGCGCGACTTTATGGGTGCTGCGGTGCTGCATGGGATCACGGTGGAGGGGCTGGCAAATTTTGCAACCTTGCCGGAGGCAGTGGAGGACGGCGAGACATTTGAGGAGAATGCGCGCAAGAAAGCAGAGCATTACAGCCGCTACGCCGCGGGGGAATTAGTGCTGGCCGACGATTCCGGCCTTTCGGTGGACGCACTGGATGGAGCTCCGGGGGTGTATTCGGCGCGCTATGCCGTCGATGAGATGGGTGGCAACAAGATCGACGTGGCAAACAATGCGAAGCTGCTGCGCGAGTTGGGAACGGTCGCCGAAATCGGACGCACGGCGCGTTTTGTGTGTGTGATCTCCGCCGCGCGCGACGGGCGAGAGGTAGTGCATTTTCGCGGCGCAGCCGAAGGCTCGATCTTGCGCGAGGCTCGCGGAAGAGCGGGATTTGGCTATGATCCGCTCTTCTACTTCCCTGCCCTGGGCAAGACTTTTGCCGAGCTGACGCCTACCGAAAAGGCACAGGTGAGCCATCGCGGAGCGGCGCTGGCAAAGTTTCTGCAATGGGCAAGGCGCGGGGGCAACCACCCGGAATCAGCCTAGCTCTTCGCGTGTCGTTCCTGTGTAGAATCGGGGGCCTGTGTAGATTCGCGGGCCTTTGCAAGCTCGCGAGCAAACATCTTTTCGGCGTCGATGATGAGAAATTTTCCACGGCTGCGAGCGAGCACAACTCCTTTGGCGTTGCGCAGCTCGGCACGATTGTAGATGGCGCGTCCCCGCATCCGAACTGGAATGCCTTCCGCCACCAGCGGCTCGCCGAGCGGTACGGGACGCAGGTAGTCGACCGTCATGCTGCGGGTGACAGCGTCTTTGCCTCGGAATTTGTTGGCCTTACCCATGGCTTCATCGAGAATGGTTGCGATGATGCCTCCGTGGGCGTGGCCAGGAGGCCCGGAGAAGTTGACGCCAAGCTGAAACTCGCAAATGTAACTAGCGCCGCCGGGGCTGAGTACGAAGCTCAGGTGCAGTCCATTGGGATTGGTGGGACCGCAGCCAAAGCAATGGTCGCGCTTCCAACTCTGCCCGGGTGTGTCGTGGTCGGGGTCGTGCTTGGGTGGCATGGTTCCGGCTCCGCTAAATGAGGTTGGCTGTTCTGTTCGATTCAGCATGGAACAGATTTCATTGTAATGGCGGCGGCAAAATTTCTGCGGCTGTGGATAGTTTTTCCGCATCTACAAGAAAGGATGGCTGCGACTCTTTTTCGTTCTCCAAGTAAACCTGTTCCCGGCGGTGGTAGCCGTGGACCTCTGCCCCCACAACCATCTGGCGGCGGTGGTGGCGGCGGCGGCCGTGGCGATGGCGATGGTCTGCACGACTTCCGGCAGCAGTTGCAACGCTACAGGCTGGGCCTGATCTTCGCGATCTCCTCGATTGTGATGCTGTTCATCGCCTTCACCACTTTGTTTGTGGCGCGGCGCGGTGCGGGAAAGTTCGACCCAGTGACTGGCGCTTTCCATACCGACTGGGTTTCCGTGCCACTGCCAATGAAGATCCTCCTGATCAACACTGCAGTGCTGCTGGTGAGTAGCCTGCTGATTGAGATTGCGCGGCGCGCGGCGCGCATGGAATCCATCCTCGTTCCCATGAGCATGATTCCCGGAGTTCGCCGTGTAAGGGAGACTTCGTTGTGGTGGGTGTGCGCCACAACGCTATTGGGCGTCGGATTTCTCTCGGGACAGTTCTACGCATGGCAGATGCTGCATCACAGCGGTGCCTACTTCAACAGCAGTCCGGCCAGCACATTCGTCTTTCTGTTGACCGGGACGCACGCGGTGCATGTGACGGCGGGACTGGTGGTGCTGCTCTATGCCTGCCTGGCATCCGGGCCACGTCACTCGCTGGAACGCCGCTGCATTACCCTCGACGTGAGCGCTTGGTATTGGCACTTCATGGCGCTGATGTGGCTGTACGTGCTAGTGGTATTGAAGCTGATGGCCTGATGCGCGCTTGGTTACCGCAGGCGGGCGAACTATAATAGAGAGATTCGGTAGCGGGCGGATTGCGGCCATAGGGATGGTCGGCCGCGCTTGGGCCTGCTGGCCGTTCTCACTATGTCCGACAATGCCATTGTAGTTCGCGGCGCGCGCGTCCATAACCTGAAGAACATTGATTTCGAGATTCCACTCAATTGCCTGACTGTGGTGACGGGAGTGTCTGGAAGCGGAAAGTCTTCGCTGGCCTTTGACACGCTCTATGCCGAGGGGCAGCGCCGCTATGTGGAGTCGCTTTCGGCCTATGCGCGGCAGTTTCTGGAGCGCATCGAGAAGCCGGATGTGGACCTGATCGACGGCATAGCCCCGGCCGTCGCCATCCGCCAGAAGAACCAGACACGCAATCCTCGCTCCACGGTGGCCACGGCCACGGAGATTTACGATTACTTGCGCCTGCTCTATGCGCGCATTGGGCGAACCTATTGTCCGCAGTGCGGCGAACAGGTGAAGAACGACACGGTGGACGAGGTTGCCGAACGCATCCTGGCCCTGGGCGACGGTACGCGGATACAGGCAATGTTTCCGCTGCTGCATGCCGAGCCCGTGGCTGCTGCCGTCGAAGAAAAGAAGCCGCGCGGACGCAAGAAGAAGCAGCCCGAGCCCGACCACGATGCAGCATTGCGTGAGCGGCTCTTTGAGCTGCGCAAGCGCGGATTTAATCGTCTGCATCAGGATGGCGAGCTGTTTGAGTTCTCCACGCCGGAGTCGCTGCTGGGCATTGACTTCAGCAAGACCGTATTCATTCTGCTGGATCGCATTGTGGTGGATGCCGAGTCGCGCGCGCGGATTGTGGATGCGATTGAGAGCGGATATCGCGAGTCGGGCGAGGTGGTCTTTGAGACCGCTCCCAGTGAAGGCGACCCGGTGCGGCTGCGCTTCTCACAGCGCTTTGAGTGTAAGCATTGCAATCTGAAATTCGAGCAGCCCGAGCCGCGGCTGTTCTCCTTCAACAATCCTTATGGCGCCTGTCCCCGCTGTCAGGGTTTTGGGAACACAGTCGATTTCGACATGGACCTGGTGATTCCGGATCAGTCCAAATCGCTGGCCGAAGGCGCGGTTGAGCCCTGGACAAAGCCAAAGTACAAGCCCCTAGGCACAGAGATGCGGCGCGTGGCACGGCTGGCGGGAATCCCGCTGGATGTGCCCTGGGCGAAGCTGAAGAAAGATGATCAGAAGCTGATTTTGGAAGGCGATGGAAAGTGGTTTGGAGTACGCGGCTTTTTTGAACACCTGGAGCGGAAGAAATACAAGCTGCACGTGCGGGTCTTCCTCAGCCGTTATCGCGGATACTCCTTATGCGGCAGTTGTGGCGGCGCAAGGCTGCGCACCGAGGCGCGGCAGGTAAAGATCTCCGGACTGGATATTTGCCAGGTGACCTCCAAGACCGTAGAGGAAGCGGTGCGCTTCTTCCGGGAGCTGACGCTCAGCCAGGAGGAAGCCGGTATCGCCGGCAAACTACTAGAGGAAATCCGCGACCGGCTACGGTTCTTGAACGAAGTGGGACTGGAGTACCTGACGCTGGACCGGCTCTCCTCAACCCTGAGCGGCGGCGAGGCGCAACGCATTCAGCTTGCAACTTCGCTGGGCTCGCGGCTTGTAGGTACGCTCTATGTTCTCGACGAGCCTTCGATTGGATTGCACAGCCGGGACACGGCGCGGTTGATTCACATCCTGAAGAGTCTGCGCGACCTGGGCAATACGATTCTGGTGGTGGAGCACGATCCCGAGGTAATGTCTTCGGCCGACGAGATTCTGGACCTTGGTCCCGGAGCCGGAGAGCACGGCGGCAAACTAGTGGCGCACGGCAGCTATGCGGAGATCCTCGCCGATCACCAATCCCTAACCGGGCGCTACCTGAGCGGAGAGCTGCAAATCCCGGTTCCGCAGCAGCGGCGCACCCAGAGCAGGCAGTTGCTGCGGCTGCGCGACGCACAGGGACATAATCTGAAGAATGTAGACGTGACGATTCCGCTCGGCATGTTGGTTGCCGTCACCGGCGTCTCAGGATCGGGCAAAAGCACGCTAGTGCATGACGTGCTCTACCAGCGCCTGATGGCGATCAAGCGTCAAAGCACCGGGGCGGTGAACGAGGGGAGTCTGGCGGAATTGGAAGGCGAGCAATGGCTGGATGAGGTGCAGCTGGTAGACCAGTCGCCCATCGGCCGCACTCCGCGATCAAATCCGGTGACCTACATCAAGGCATTTGATCCCATTCGCGAGGTCTTCGCTTCCCTGCCCGAGTCCAAAAAACACGGCTACACGGCAGGACACTTTTCCTTCAACATACCGGGCGGACGCTGTGAAACCTGCTCCGGCGACGGTACTGTGACCGTAGAGATGCAGTTCCTGGCCGACGTGGAATTGCTTTGCGAAGACTGCAAGGGGACGCGCTATAAGCCGGAGATTCTGGCCGTGCATTACCACGGAAAGAATATCCATGACGTGCTGAACATGACAGTGAAAGAAGCCCTGGGATTCTTTACCGGCGTTCCCAAGCTGATGGACAAGCTGCGGGTATTGGAAGAAGTCGGCCTGGGATACCTGCGGCTGGGACAGTCGGCAACTACGTTGAGTGGCGGCGAGGCGCAGCGCATGAAGCTTGCGGCCCATCTGCAGCCGCATGGACGAGATAGTCTGCGCAAGAATCCCGACGGCACCTCTATCCCGCACAAGTCGAGAATGCTTTACATCTTTGACGAGCCAACCACAGGATTGCACTTTGACGATGTAAGCAAGCTGCTGGCTGCCTTCAAGAAGCTGATCGATGCTGGCGGCTCGATCGTGGTGATTGAGCACAACCTCGACGTGATTAAGGTCGCCGACTGGGTCATCGACCTTGGCCCTGAAGGCGGCGAACGCGGCGGCGAGGTAGTAGCCGTGGGCACGCCGGAGCAGATTGCCGCCAACGAACACTCCTACACCGGACAATGGTTGCGCAGAGTGTTGCCGCTGCAGGCGGTGGTGCAGTGAGCCAGCTTGGGTTACAGGCGCGAAGAATGATGCGGAGAGCCGCTGCCGGACTCCTGCTCCTTGCCGCCACAATGTTTGCGCAAAGTGCTCCGGCGCATCGCACGCCGGCCAAGGAACCGGCGGCCATCACCCGCGCCGAGTCTGCGATGGACCAGCAGCAATGGCCCGTGGCTGAAGAGATTCTGCGCAAGCTGGTGGCCGCAAATCCTAAAGACGCGCGAGCATGGTTCGATCTGGGATACGTTCTGCACGCGCAAAAGAATTATCCGGAAGCGATTACCGCCTACCGTGGCGCGGTTGCCGCCGAGCCGCAAAGCTTTGAATGCAATCTGAATCTAGGCCTGATGCTGGCGCATGAAAAACAGCCGGAAGCCTCGAAGTATCTGGAAGCGGCGACCCGGCTGAAACCCTCAGGCGATCATCCGCAGGATTCGCTGGCACGCGCCTGGGCTGCGCTGGCCGAGGTGCAGCAGGCGCAGGATGCGCCCCGCGCGCTGCACTCGTGGGAACAAGCAGTGGAGCTTGCGCCCGGCAATTCGCAGCACCGGTTAGGATGGGGCACGGCGCTGGAACAATCTGGCGACATGGCGGGTGCGGAGCGGGAGTTTCGCAAGGCCAATGAGCTGTCGCCGAACTCGGCAGATCCGCTGGCAGCGCTCTCCAATTTGTTGATGCGCGCCAAGCGATTTCCCGAAGCCGAAGACACGCTGCGTCGGTTGGTGATGGCAGCTCCGCAGGATGAGAACGCGCATCTGCAACTGGGCCGCGTGCTGAGCGCGGAAAAGAAAGACGCCGAAGCCGCGCAGGAGTTACAAAAAGCTCTCGCCCTGCGGGCCGGCGATTGGGATGCGTTGCGCGAACTCGCCTTTGTGCAGGAGCGCGGTAAGCAGTTTGCGGCGGCGGAGAGCAGCTACCGCACGCTGCTGACACATTTCGCCGACGATGCCGATTTGCACGATGGTTTGGGTTCAGTGCTGCTGCCGCAACTCAAATATGCCGAAGCGCAAAGTGAGTTCCTTCGCAGCGTGAGTCTGAAACCGGACTGGGGCGAAGCCTATGGCCAACTGGCGTTGGCTGCCTCGGGCAACAAAGACTACGTACTCGCCATCAAGGCTTTAGATGCGCGCAAGAAACTACTTCCGGAGCTGCCGAGCAGCTACTTCCTTCGCGCCACCTGCTACGACCATCTGCGCCGCTTTGCCGAAGCTGTGGAGAATTACAAAGCTTTTCTGGCGGTGTCAAACGGACAGTTTCCCGATGAGGAATGGAAGGCGCGTCATCGCCTGATTGCAATTGAGCCCGAGGCCCAGAAACCAAAATGAGTGCGCTGTTTGGATTGTCGATGATGCTTCTGCTGGCCGCAAGCTGTGCGGCGCAACAGAGCATCTCGGCGGACTTGGCGCGCAAGGCAGATCAGGCAAGCGGAAAAGAGTGTGCCCGGCTCAGTATCCAGACCGCGCGCCAGTCGCTGGCGGACGCGTCGAAGTTATTCGATGGCGGCCAGGGGCAGGCAGCGCACAGTGCAATCGACGTATCCCTGCATTACGCGCAGCGTTCGGTAGATTGCTCGCTGCGGGCGCACAAGAGCGAACGCTCGCTGGAGATCGATCTTCGCGAACTCATCCGTAGGCTCAACGATCTCCGCCACGCAGTTGACCTGGATGACCAGCCACATCTGGCGGAGTCAGTCCTCGGTTTGGAAAAGCAGCGCGACAGGCTGCTGAGCGCGATGTTTGGTCCCGTCGCCAGCGGCGCCTTGGAGACCAAGCCGTGATGAAGATGATGCTGGTGGCGATCCTGCTCGTAGCTTTCAGTGCTAGCGCGCAGACGCACCGTGACCCGCTGATCGACCGCGAAGTGGATGAGATGCGGGAGAGCGCGCAGAACCCCAAGCAGCGCATCGATTACCTCATTGGCTTCGCCCGCGAACGCGTCTTGGCCATCGAACGCTTGCGCACCCCGACCCAGCCCGGCCTGAATGATGACGGCAAAATGGCGGAATTACTTGGCGATCTGGCGGCATTGATTGACGAATTGGACGACAACCTCGAGATGTACAACTCGCACAGCGAGGATCTCCGCCACCCTCTGCGGCATGTGATTGACGCTGAGAGCGAGTTCCAGCAGAAGCTGAAAGCGCTCAGCGACAACGCTACGCCACTGCGGAAGCATCGCATTGCCGTCGCTCTGGAGGATGCCTCGGATTCTCTCCACGACAGCACCGAGAGCGCTCGTGCCATGCTGGCCGACCAGCTTGAAAAGAAAGGCGCGGAGAAGAACGACGAAAAGGTTTCGCACCGCAGACACGCATCCGATGCAGAAGACCCGCCGCCTGACGACGAAGCTGGAATGGGCGGGGTCAGAACTTCGCCATCGCAGCGCTAGGAGCGGCGATTCTGGTAATCTGGAAGTATCTTGAAGGATTCGTTGCTGCTATTGCTGCATGAGACGTACCGGGAACTTAGGCCGCGCGCGCCGATCCCGGATTTTGACCTACAGTTCTATCCCTTTGCCAACATCAACAACACCATCCGCCTCAGCGACGGACGCATGAAGTTGCGCCTCTCCGATCTGCTGGAGGGTGCGCCCGAGCCGGTGTTGAAGGCCATTGTCCACATCCTGCTGGCGAAGATTTACCGCAAGCCAATCGACGCCGCGCACACTCGCCGCTACCGCCGCTATGTGGCCACGCACGACATGATGGAAAAGGCGCAGCAAGTGCGGCAGATACGCGGACGCAAGCGCTTGGAATCGGCACAGGGAATCTACTACGACCTTGATGAAGTATTTGAGACGCTGAATGTGCGCTTCTTCCACGGACTGCTGGGGCGGCCGCAGATGAGCTGGAGCGCCGAACGCGCGCGCCGTCTGCTGGGCCATTACGATCCCGCGCACAACGCCATCATCATCAGCAAGGTCTTTGACCAGGCACGCGTGCCGCGACTGGCAATGGAGTACATTGTCTACCATGAGATGCTCCACCTGAAGCATCCGGTGAAGATGCGCGGCAGCCGCCGAAGCGTGCATGGCAAGAACTTCCGCGAAGACGAAAATGCCTTCCCTCAAATCGAAGAGGCACGGCAGTTTCTGAAGAGTCTATAAACTCGCTGCTCAATTCGGTACGAGCCTATTGTCACGTATATGCTGTTGGCGTTGCCACATCCCCGAATAGATACCCCCTTGAGCCAGCAGTTCATCATGTCGCCCGCGTTCCACAACCTGCCCTCCGGCGAGCACCAGAATTTCGTCAGCATGTACCACCGTGGACAAGCGATGCGCGATCAGCAACGTAGTAACGCCGTGCGCCACTCGTTCGATATTCTGTTGGATAAGATGCTCGGTCTCGCTATCCAGCGATGAGCTTGCTTCGTCGAATACAAAGATGCGCGGACGTTTGAGCACCGCGCGTGCTATTGCAATCCGCTGCTTCTCGCCGCCTGAAAGTTTGAGACCTCGTTCACCCACCATGGTGTCGTACCCGTCGGGCAACGATTCGATGAAGTCTGAAATCCCCGCGAGCCTCGCCGCCTCCTGAATTTCCAGCCTGCTGCAGCTTGCCCGGGCGATGCCAATGTTGAATGCCAGCGTGTCATTCAAGAGCACCGTATCCTGTGGCACCACGGCGATGGATCGCTGCACGCTTTCAATCGTTGCATCTCGCAGGGGACAACCATCGATTTCGATATGACCTCCGGTCACGTCATAGAAGCGAAACAGCAGCCTCGAAATTGTCGATTTGCCTGCACCGCTCGGACCAACGATTGCCAAGGTGCGGCCCGCAGGAATCCGGAAACTTACATCGCGGAGAATTGGCCGCTCGGTGTCGTAGGAGAAACTGACGCGATCAAATAACACATCGCCCGGGCCAGGCGGCAACGGTGTTGCGGTTGGAAGGTTCTGGATTTCGGGACGTTCATCAAGAAGGTCCATCACCTGCCCCACGTAGGTGAACCCTGTCTTGATTTCGCGATAGGCAAAGCCGAAGCCTTCAAGCGGACGCATGACTTGAAGAAAACAGGAGACGACCATTACAAATCCACCCACCGTCATCGAGCCGGCGGAGAGATCGATTACTGCAAAAACTAACGTAGATGCCAGGCCCAATGCCAGGCATAGCGTCTGCGTCAGTCCCGTGATGGTTCGGCGGTCATAGTATTTGGTCCAGCCATCTTCGCTACGCCCTAGGCATTGATCCAGGCGGCCGCGTACCGTGTTCTCGCTATCGAAATACTTAATGGTCTCGTAATTCAGATAACTATCGGTAGTTACCGCTGCAGCTTCAATCTGGGCCGTGGCAGCCTTGCGTTGTAACACCCGCTGCTTCTCTATACCCTTCATGGTTGCGATGACGTAGAGGATAGCGGTAGCAATGAGGATAGCCAGGAATACCGGCTTACCCAGTGTGGTAACCACGCCTCCGGTCAACAACAGCTCGAAGACCAGGGGGATCATAACGTAGAGAAGATTTTGTAAAACGAGGCAATAGCCAAGCAACCCGTTCCCGAGAATCTGCTGTAGAGCGCCGGTTCGCCGTTCCAGATGAAATCGCAAAGAGAGCCCATGCACGTGATCGAACAGCCTCAACGCCAATCGCCGCTGCATTCTCTGCTCGATTCGCCCATAGGTTCGCCATCGCAATTCGGCAAAGACTCTGGCAAAACTTTGGGCGCTGATATATGCCACGAGTAAGAAGATGGGTATGGCAGCAGATGAACTTACAAAGTGATCGATAAGATGCTTGTAAAACACCGGCGTGGCGGCGTTAAGTCCTGCGGTCGCCAACAGCAGCACTACCACCATCACTAAGCGAAGGTCAGTCTCCGGATCTGCGCGCAGAATGGGCAGCAAGTCCTCAAAAATGCGCAAGACCTTGTGATAAGAATTCCGCGCCTCGTTCGGGCCGCAAGTGGAGTTAGGCTTAGTCTTCACACTATGCATCCGGTTATTTTGCAGTAGAGCGAGAGAAAGGTATCGAATGCACAGGAGTGTCTGGAGAAACCTCTTCCACAACTTTCGGCAGAAGTCCGTAACGTCCCTCGGAGTCAAGCCAAGCCCACTCGCCGTTGGTATTCACTTCCAGGAAGTGATAACCGTCCGCGCCCCATAACAGATCGAGCCGTCCAAAATGCAATCCCAGCTCTTTCATAAACCCGAACACCCCAGCCTCTATATGCTCGGGCAACTTGTGCGGCTGCCACTGGGGTTGCTCATCGAAGGGGAGTTCGCGCCAGTCGGCGGCCCGGTCGACAAATGCGGATCGATCAAGCTCAAACGCAAAGGCGCGGTCATAGACGAATGCAACCGTCACATCTTTTTCCGCGGCAACATAGCGTTGTGCCATCCACGGACAACTTGTCGAAAGCAGATTATCCGCAACCCTGGTTGTGAAGAGCAGCTCCCGCGAATCATCGTTACCCACCGGCTCCATGGTCAGGCTCTTTACGACGATCTCTTCGCCATCCGGGAAAACGCTCTTTACATTTCGCCGAAACTGAAAAGGCGGCACCTGAAAATGATGTGCCGCTACGTGCAGTTGAACAAACTTACCGATATGCTGTTCTGCAAAGGGTTCAACCAAAACAACCTTCCCGCCAAGCCATAGAAGGTTCACCAGTTCGCGGAGAGCGTACAGCATCTCTCCGTCGTAGTACCGTTCTTCTTCCGTGCGGGAGGCAGGGCGGTATGATCGCCTGCTCCAGGGCTTGCGCCATAAGACTTTGGCAACATCCTCTGAGCAGATCTCGCGGCCACTGGGATCGGCGAGAAAGAATCCTCCGGGAACGATTTCAAAGCGGTAATCGTTCCACAGGTCGAAATTAAATCGAAATACTTTCTCAGGTCCAAGCCGGAAGACTAAAAGATCGGCGGTAGTGTCGTATGAATTCGAAATCAGCAGCAAAACTTTTCGTCTCATAGCGACCTAGAATCCCGCCGTCCCATACAGGGCTCCAAAGGGCCGTGGTGTGAAATCAGGCCCAAGCAACGAACAAAACCGCAGAATGCCTGCGCTGCCGAACTCCGACTTCGGAATCTTAATCTGGGTCTTTACTCTCATGGTCAAATGAAGTGTCGCTCTTCATCGACCACGTAATCAGCGATGCGTCCTGTCCTACCCACCTGCGTTGCTGGTTGTGGTCATAGGGACCCATGGATTCAAGTTCTGGTATCCCCGTCAGTTTCTTGCTTCTTGCTAGCTCTTTTGCAGTGAGCAAATTACACCTCCAATAGGATGGAAACGGTACACAGACTGGAAAGTCGAAGCTCGGCAAGCGAGCAAACAATATAACGAGGCGTTCCGGCTGTCAATTGCAAGATTTTGTCACATTTGCCCAGCATCAGCGGCCGGAGGGCCCGCCGTTGGCCTGTACCCGTCGCGGAGCGATTGCTGTCTACCCACCTATGCAGCCTCTTACGGGACGCGGTTAAAATGCCAAGACATGCGCGGCAAAAACGTCCGCAAAGACGAAAACGCCTTACCTCAGGTCGAAGAGGTAAGGCGTTTTCTCAATATTCTGTAGATGATCTACCTGGCGCTGGCACTGCTCCTACAACGCAATCGTATTAGTTTGCTTTACCTGCGGCTTGCCCAGACTTGCCGGTTTTCTCGGCAGCGGCCTTCTTCATCCAAAATTCCCTTTCGGCATCGAATCCGCCTGCAGCCAATTTCAGCGGAATGCTCTGGATTGATTCAGACTTGAATCGGCCCTTTACATTGATCTGCGCCGCCTTTTGCAGTACCCCGGCACGATTCGTCAAATACAACACGGTTATGCCGCCGGTTTGCGTCGTGAACAGTACGTTATGAGTTCCGTCGATGTAATAGACCTGCCGTGGGCTGTCCTCATCCGACAAGAGAAAAGCATGCAACGGCGGCCCAAAATACTCTGCCGGCATCTGCGAGTAGTCTGTGAGGTCAAAAGCCTTCACAATGTCCCTGCGGACACCAGCGCCGTCGCCTTCGTCCAATATCATCTTGATAACGTCTTCAAACTTGATGGCCGGAGCCGGAGGGTTACTCTTGACAGCCGTACCCGACGCGTCTGGTACTACCGCTGGAGCGGTAGCCTGCGGCGCCGATGACGGAGCATTACTGGTTGACTGTGCACTCATGGCCGCACATGCCCCAAGCAATACGCCACCCAGCAGAATAAATTGGCATCCCCGGAAAACTTGCACACGATTCGGCATCTGTTTCGCTCCCTGCCCAATGATCGGATTCGATATCATCCGATTCTACGTTCAATCAACACTCAAGCAAAGGGCATTCCCGCAAATCGAAGAAGCGGGTGAATCCTGAATTCCTTTTCTCAACTTCCAGCAGGTGCAAGAGCCGTACTGGCGTGGCCTGACGTCCACGGGTACGCGGCAGCGGACGCCGCTCCGGCCGCAGGTGCCGTGCTACATGCGGTAGCGTCCGAGGTCGTCGTCACTCAACCCCTCCAACCACCTTCGCAGATCGTCTCCCGTAATTCGTCCCGTTGCGCCGGTTGCAATGCGCGAACTATTCAGCACCTCTTCGTCCACAAAGATCGGAGAATCGGTCCGCATTGCCAGTGCAATGGCATCCGACGGGCGCGCGTCGATCATGATGGGTTCGCCATTGCGCTTGGCCCAGATAACGGCAAGGAAGGTTTCATTGCGCAACTCGGTGACCACTACGCGCTCCACTGTAGCGCCCAGTCCGGTGATCGCGTTCTTCAGCAGGTCGTGGGTCATGGGGCGCGGCGCGGTAACTTTTTCGATCTCCAGCGCAATGGCGTTGGCCTCAAAGACTCCAACCCAGATCGGCAGCACGGATTCGCTGTTCACGTCCTTAAGGACGATGATCGGCATATTAGTGGTTGGGTCCAGCATGAGTCCGCGAATTCGCATTTCGACTTCCATGCAATCCTCCCTCTGGCTAACTTTGTAGCCGGGTACGCTGCAACACGCTTAGCGATGGGTACGGGCCAACCGGCGGCCCTCCGGTCGCTGACTCCTGCACCTGCATCTCGCCGACCAGGCTGTTCGGAAACGCACGCACCACAAGAACCTGCGCATATCCGCCCACCTTTGGTACTACCACACCCTCGGGAACCGTGAAGTTGAGCACCTTGTTCTGCGAGGTGCGGCCAATTACCTGCTCCCGCGCCGGCTGATACCCCTCAACCATTACTTCAATAATCTCGCCAACGTGGCGCTGGTAGTTGACACGTTGAATTTCCCTCTGGCGCTCGTTCAGCGCAGCCAGTCGCGCGATCTTCTCATCCTCGGGGATCGCGTTCTCCATGGCAATGGCCGGAGTGTTGGGGCGCGGCGAATATTTGAAGGTGAACACTCCATCGAACTGCACTTCCTCCAGCAGCGTAATCGTCTGCTCAAAGTCAGCGGCGCTTTCACCGGGGAAGCCGACGATGATATCGGAGGTCATAGAGATCGTCCGCCTCTTTGCCGCGCGAATCCACCCAACCCGCTCCAGGTACTGCTCGCGAGTGTATTCGCGAGCCATGGCCGCCAGCACGCGCGACGAGCCGCTCTGTACCGGAAGATGCACGTGGTCGCACAGGGTTGGCACGGTATCGATCGCCTCGACAATGTCGCGGCTGAAATGGCGTGGATGCGAGGTGGTAAACCGAACCCGCCGGATACCCGGCACCTGCCCAACTTCGGCCAGTAACTCGGCAAACGTTCGGCGTCCAAGCGGATCGCGATAGGAGTTCACATTCTGCCCGAGCAACTGAATCTCCGTCAGCCCACCATCAACGATGCGCCTCGCCTCCTCCAGCACGGATTCCGACGTACGGCTGCGTTCCCGCCCCCTGGTGTAAGGCACCACACAATAAGCGCAGAACTTGTCGCAGCCTTCGATAATCGTGATGTATCCGCGATGCGGGTTGGTGCGGGCGGTGAATTCCGTCTCAAATGTCTCGTCCGTATTGCGGTCGTCCAGTCCCGTGGCGCGCTCTCCTCGCTCAATCTGGATCAGCATCTGCGGCAGGTTGCGATAGCTCGAAGAGCCGGCCACCAGCGAAACATGGGGCGCACGCTCAAAGATGCGCTCTCCCTCCTGCTGTGCCACGCAGCCGATCACGGCAAACTTCTTCCCCAGCTTCTGCAGACGCTTGAACTCAGCCAGCCGGTGAAAGACCTTTTGCTCAGCCTTATCGCGAATCGAACAGGTATTGTAGAAAATAAGATCCGCATCCTCGGCGGATTGCACCTGCCGGTAGCCTTGCGAAATCAACGATCCCGCGACCTTCTCCGAGTCGTGGAAGTTCATCTGGCATCCGAAGGTTTCTATGAAAAATGTCTTTTGCTGCTCCAAACTCACTCCGCGAATCCTTGCGGGCTCCATCTTTGGACGAACCCGCGCGAGCACCAACGCCAGGAGCTGTTCCGGCGCTGCGGTAAGCTGGCCGGTCAGCCCGCCGCACTCGCTCTTTCCGTCATTATCGCAGATTATCGGAGCACGTCAGAACGGAGGCAACTCGCGCAGCGCCATCCAAGCTCGATTGCGAATGAGCCGCCATTCACCTCGCAACTGTGGATAACCAAAGTTGACGAGAGCCTTTGCAAGCCCTTATGATCAAAGCGTCGCAATCGTGACGGTTCTTCTATATTGCCCCTTCGTTCAACGGTAGGACACCTGCCTCTGGAGCAGGGTATCGGGGTTCGAATCCCTGAGGGGCAGCCAATCCAATCCAGCCAATCTCCCTTTATATTCACCGCAAACTCAGTTCACCTTGAAGCTCG
Source organism: uncultured Acidobacteriaceae bacterium (assembly GCA_964559875.1). GTDB lineage: Bacteria > Acidobacteriota > Terriglobia > Terriglobales > Acidobacteriaceae > TOLSYN. The sequence continues at coordinate 7,734 of CAZLJQ010000022.1, read as the reverse complement.
TTTCCAGACGGCCTCCGCACCCCTCGCGTCATACCGTGATGATTCGCGTATCGCCCGGCTTCATTACCGTCACCTGTATGCGCGGAGCGATTCGTAACATCGCGCGGTGGAATTCCTCACCCGCCTCGATGCCGCGCACCAGGGCATTGTGTGCGTAATGCACAGGAATCGCGTGCGAGACGCCCAGCCACTGGCACGCGCGAGCGGCGTCCTCCGGTCCCATCGTGAACGGCCCGTCTCCCGCGCATACAATCGCAAGATTGGGTTGGTAACGCTCGCCAAGCATCTTCATGTCTCCAAACAGGTCGGTATCGCCACTCAGGTAGACACGCATCCCACCGATATCCAGCATGAATCCTGCGGGGGGATAGCCCAAAAAGCTCGAGTGGACGGCCGGAACCAGATGCGCAGTCATGGCGCCGTGCCTCGAAACTCCGCCGAAGTTCATTCCCGCGCCGCCGTTGACCACCACCTTCGTTGGGTCGAGACCAGCTTTCTTGAACTCGGGTATCAGCCCATTGCGCATCAGGTCGCTCTGGCCAGTCGTCATCACCGGCAGGCCAGCATCCACCAGTCCTTTCAGCATCTCGAAATAGTCGCCCATGTGATCACCGTGGTCGTGCGTGAGCAGCACAAACACCGCCTCCGGCTTCTTGCTGGCGACGTACTGGACAAACCCTGCCTTAGTGGCGTATTCGGGCGGCTTTTCTATGGAGAATCGGCTCCAGCCCGCGTTGTTCCAGATCCAAGCATCGCAGTAAGCGATCTGCTTGTAATCCGGAGTGGCAAGTTCGGCGACGCCTCCTCCAAGCCACCGAACGGAGATACGCCCTCCCTTAAGACGCACGCTGCCGCCGTTTGCAAAGGTTTGTGCCGCCGTGGCGAATTTGCCGAGCGCCATAGCGCCGCCGAGAGCCAGCATGCCGCGCAACATTGTGCGCCGTCCTGGATTTGCCGCCTGAGATTCAGACTGCACTCCTTCTGCATCGCCTGTCTTCTTCATTGCCCATCTCCTGTATGAGGCTGAAACTGATCGAGCACATATCACAGTCACTTCTAGTCGCGCATCTGCGGCAGCCGTCCTCTACTCATAGAACGGCGCCGAGCAAGAGCACCGAAAGCAACGCCACCACCGAAATCACGGTTTCCATCAGCGACCATGTTTTGAGCGTCTGCCCAACCGTCATTCCGAAATACTCCTTCACCAGCCAGAACCCCGCGTCGTTGACGTGTGAGAAGAATAGCGAACCTGCTCCGATTGCCAGCACCAGCAGCGCAGTGTGCACCGGGTCGAGTCCTGCGGCAAGTGGGGCTGCGATTCCCGACGCTGTAATCGTCGCCACCGTCGCCGACCCCGTCGCCAGCCTGATCAGCACCGCCAGCAGCCAGCCAAAGAGCAGCGCAGAAATAGCCCAGCTCTGCGCCACTTCTGAGATGACTTGTGCGACCCCGGTGTCAACAATGGTCTGCTTGAATCCGCCGCCCGCTCCCACAATCAGCAGAATGCCCGCAATTGCCGGCAACGAGTTCCCTACCGCGCTCGACAAATCCTTCCGGCTCATCGCGGCCCCGTGCCCCAGCGTAAACATGGATACCAGTGTCGCAATCAGCAGGGCGACCATCGGGCTGCCCACCACATCAAGCGCGATCCGCGCTTGGCTCCCGGCGGTCAGTGACGTATCGGCAACCGTCTTCCCCAGCATGAGAACTACTGGCAGGAGGATGGCGGCGAGCGCCATGCCGAAGCTGGGCTGATGCTCGCGCTGTCCCGGTATCTCCAGTTCCTTGACGAGTCCGGCAGGCGCTTCCGCATGAACCCAGCGCGACATTGGCCCAGAAAGCAGTGGTCCGGCAATCGCGACTGTCGGAATGGCAACCAGCACTCCGAGCCCGAGCGTAAGACCGAGATTGGCGTGCAGCGCGGCGATTGCAATCAGCGGACCTGGATGCGGTGGCACCAGACCATGCAGAACAGACAGTCCCGCCAGCGCTGGTATCCCCACCCGGATGAGGCTGTTCTTGCCCTTCCGGGAAACCAGAATAATCACCGGAACCAGGAGCACCAACCCAACCTCGAAGAACATCGGAATGCCGATTAGAAACGCAATCAGGGCCATAGCCCAAGGCAGCCAATGTTCGCTGGTGTGCTTCAGGATCGTTTGAACAATGCGGTCGGCTCCGCCACTATCGGCCAGCAGTTTGCCAAGCATGGCGCCAAGCGCAATCAGCACGCCCACGCTGCTCGTCGTCGATCCAAAACCATTACCGAAGCTGGTGAAGCTATCCTGCAGCGGGGTTCCAGCCCCAAGCGCCATCGCCAGGGATCCAAGAGTAAGCGCCAGGAAGGGGTGAAGCTTGAGCCACGTGATGAGCACCACAATCAGAGCCACGCTTGCCCCGACTGCAATCAGCAGTTGGCCGCGTCCAGCATGGTGGGCCTGGGATACGATTGCCGAGAAAAACACTGCGGCGGCTGAAATTGTCATCGATTGGGGGCTCCTTTCAGCCCACGACAGCCAGTTGCGAGAGTGCGTCCAGAGCGGCGTCTGCCAGCGCATCGGGAGGACGGGAGACTTCCAGGGTGATGCCCCGTTCGTCGGCTCCGAGCGGCTCAAGCGTGGCAATCTGCGAGTCCAGCATGCCGGCCTTCATAAAGTGCCCGGCGCGGTGCTGCATCCGGTCGGCAATCAGTTCGCGTGAGCCGGTGAGATGCAGAAAAACCACGTGCGGAGATGCTGCGCGCAGCACGTCGCGATACGCCCGCTTCAAGGCTGAGCAGGTGACAATGGCTGGCCGATTGGCGCGATCGTGTTCAGCGATCCAGGCCGCTATGTCGCGCAACCAGGGTGCGCGATCCTCATCATTGAGTGGATGCCCGGCAGCCATTTTCGCAATGTTGGCTGGGGAATGAAATGCGTCCGCCTCGGCCATCTCGCATCCCAGCTTTTCAGCCAGCAGTTCGGCAAGTGTGCTCTTGCCCGAACCTGAGACGCCCATGACCACGATCTGCATGAGTGGCAATCTCACCGCAAACCCTCTTACTCCGATACCGGTACGACACTTGCTTGTCGCAACAGCAAACCTCCGGCGGTCATGTACTATGCCCCACGCTCTCTGCCTCAGTCAAGATGAATGATGAGTCATGGTTCACAGCGAGCGCGATCCAGCGGCCACGGGCGCAGACAACAAAGCGTCATCCTGCTTGGCCGGGTCGATGGAGGACGTGGCCGAACAAAATGACGCGATGGATTGCCGGAGTCTTACTCCCCGATGTTGAGCGCGCGCTTGAAGGAGCCACGCTCGTTCTTGATCTTCTCCTGCAGCAGCGTAATGGCGTAGATGAGCTGTTCCGGGCGAGGCGGACATCCGGGAACGTAAACGTCAACCGGAATCCACTGGTTGACACCCTGCACAATGGCGTAGTTGTTGAAGATTCCGCCCGACGTGGCGCAAGCACCCATCGAGATGACCCACTTCGGCTCAGGCATCTGCATGTAGAGCTGTCGGATGACCGGAGCCATCTTCACCGAAACCCGCCCGGCGATGATCATCAGGTCGGACTGGCGTGGCGAGGGGCGAAACACCTCGGCGCCAAAGCGTGCAATGTCAAAGCGCGATGCGCCCATGGCCATCATCTCAATAGCGCAGCAGGCCAAGCCGAACGTCATCGGCCAGATGGAATTCTTACGAACCCAGTTCACGGCTGAGTCGAGCGTGGTAAGTAGCAGCCCCTCCTGCTCGTGACTGCCACCGTAGGTCACCTGCGCAATGCGGGCCGGGCTTTGCGGATCTCCGGCAAGTGCCTGGAATCGCTCCGTTCCACTTACATTCTTTTCCATACTCCCCCACTCAACGGACTATTGTAGCGCGGCACGCGCGCTGATTCCACTCCGGCGGGAGCGCGTCTGTTTCCGGTAACCGCGTCCGTGGAAAGCGATTGCTCTCAGAACACTAGCCTGAAGGCGCGGCTCCTGCTACCTTTAGCCTATGCACAGTCCCGGTGTTTGCGGAGTAGTCCTGGCGTCCGGCTCGCATTCTGGTGCCGGCGACGCACAATCGAAGGCCAAGGCGGTCAGCCTGGGCGAACTCATCGACGCGCTGAAGGACGACACTGAGATGGTGCTGGTCGCATTGGGAGGCGATGCCGAGTCGCTGGCTCCCGTAGTGTGGGCGCGAGCCGCCTACGTGGTCCCGGTCGCTCCGGGTGCTACCGACGCCGATGCCTTGCGTCTGATGCTGCAAGAGGTGTTGAGCCGTGGCCGCGATGCGGCGCTCGTTGCTTCGTTGGAGAGCTTCGCCCTCACGGCAGAGACCGTGCACCGCATGGTGACCGCCTATCGCGCGGCACCCGACGAGATCTGGGCCGTGGTTCCGGAGAGCGCAACCCAGCAGGGGCATCCCGTACTCATGGGCCGCAGAATCATCGAGTTGTTCCTTCGCGGACAGAAGTGGAGCGCCGCCGATGAGATTCTCTCCGCCAACCTGGAGCATGTGCGCTCACTCCAGGCGGTCGATCCAGCCGCGCCGGTCGCCTCCGCCAAGGCATGGAAGGCGCCCTGGGATTAGCCTCGCCGGTGGCCGCCCAAATTTTCATACAGGAGTTAGATCTTGAGTCATCCTTCTACCATTCTGAGTACGGTGCAGTTTGTCCAGCAGGTTCTTGCCAAGCGTCCGGCGCTTGCCGTCTTTGATTGCGACGGTACGTTGTGGTCGGGCGATTCCGGTGCGGACTTCTTCTACTGGGAGATCGAACACGGTCTCATCCCCGCTGAAGTCATTCCGGCCATCAAGCATCGTTACAACGAGTACCTTGCTGGACGCGTAGATGAGCTGGCAATCTGTGGCGAGATGATCCAGATCAACAAAGGCGTAGAAGATGCGCGGCTGCGTCAGGCTGCGCACGAGTTCTTCCGCAAGATCGTCGCGCCCAGAATCTTTCCTGCCATGACGGAGCTGGTGCGGCAAATGGTCCGCCAGGGTTGCGAAATATGGGCCGTCTCCAGCACCAACAACTGGGTAGTCGAAGAGGGCGCCACGGCCTTTGGAATTCCCGCCGAGCGTGTACTGGCCGCAACTCTCGCGGTGGAAAATGGCCAGGTCACCGACCGTCTGCTGCGTGTGCCCACCGATGAGCTGAAGCAGACGTTCATCGAAGAGTTCATCGCCCGTCCCGTGGATGCGGTCTTCGGCAACTCAATGCATGACTTTGCCATGCTCGAGAAAGCCAGCAACGCCTACGCCATCCATCCCAACCCCGATCTGGAAGCGCGTGCCACCGAGCTAGGCTGGACGGTCTTCTGGCCCGACGCTGCGCAACAAGCCGGACAATAAACCGAGAATCAAAAGCCGCTGAGGGGATGTAATTTGCGGAACTTGAAGCAAGTCGTAGCGGCAGTCATGTTGCGTGAAAATCGCGTGCTCATCTGCCAGCGCACCGAGCACCAGCCCTTCGCTCTGCAATGGGAGTTTCCCGGAGGCAAGGTGGAACCCGGTGAAGACTGGGCTTCTGCATTGGTGCGCGAGCTGCATGAAGAGCTGGGAATCAGCGCCGTCGTCGGTCAGGAAATCGCCACGGTTCGCCACGAATACGCTGAAGGTCTGGCCGTGGAACTGCACTTCTTCCTGGTGGCCAAGTTCACTGGCGAAATCGAGAACCGAATCTTCCGCGAGGTTCGCTGGCAAGAGCGCGCCTCGCTCGATGCGGAGAGCTTTCTTGAGGCGGATCGCGGCGTCGTGCGAATGCTCTGCTCGACAACCGGTGAACCATCGGCTCTCTAGCAGGATTGGATTATGTACACAGCCGATTTGATGTAGTTGCCCTTGCTATCCACCTCAATGATGGTCACCTGATCAAAGTCCCGCAGAAACATATTCGTGTTGAGCTGGTCTCCGGGGAAGTTAGCCAGTTTCACTCCATTGTCCCAAAGCTCCATCCGGCTGACGCTCCCACTTGCTCCAGTTCCCGCGGCAGTAATCGTCGTCCAACCGGAAGTGTGGCAACTTCCCGGAAAAGATGGTTCGCACACGTTCACCCCAGGCGCGCCCGGAGCTGTGCAAGTGCCCCCGCTGCTGCCTTCGACGATTCGGCGCCGGACAGTTGCCATACGGAGGGTTGCTCACCGCCGCCGCATCGCTGCTCGCCGCCTGTGAGGTAAGAGCAATTGGAGAGAAGTAGAGCCCCGTGACCAATAACCCCATGACTACCAGCGCTCTGCCGAGTGTTGAGCCTGCTCTCTTGCCCATAGCATCCTCCTGCTTATTCATCAGGCCCTTAGCAGTGCTGGATCGTGTACACAGGCGATTTGATCAACCCTCCGTTGCTGTCCACCGCGACGATGGTCAACTCCGTGTAGTCCTCCATATACAAGTTCGCGTCAATGCGGTCTCCAGGGATTTCTCCCAGCCTTAATCCGTTGGCCCAGAGCTCCATCCGGCTGACGCTCCCGCTTGCCCCAGTTCCACTGGCAACAATTGTGGCCCACCCCTCTGTGTCGCAACTTTTCGCAGTGCTGGGCTGGCACACATTTACCCCTGGCGCGTCAGGCGGCTTACAGGAGTCGTCCGCGGTACCGTCGTCCTCGGTAAGAGTGAGCGGAGTTGAGCGCACGTATGCGCCATTGATCGAGGCATTCGAGGTGAGAAGAAATGGACGGCAGCAAAGCCCCGTGACCAACAGCCCCCCGACGATCAGCGTCCTGCTGAGTATTGAGCGTGCATTCTTGCCCAAAGCATCCTCCTGGCTCTTCCATCCGGCTTTGCCGAAATTTCATCTCCAAGATGTTGGACCAGAGGAGTGAGTTGCTTGTTAGCAGAAGATTTTTGCCATCAGCAGGCGTGAGCTCCTGCCCTGAGCAGAAGATCGAATCAGGATCGGAAAGATTTAGCTGGCGTTGCTGCCAAACAACATCATCAGCGTCAGCCCGATCATGATGATCGTGGTAAGCCACGCGATGATGTTAAAGAAGCGCGAGTTGACATAGCGTCCCATCAGCTCGCGTTTGTTGATGAGCAGCAGCATGGCCACCAGGACAAAAGGCAGCACCGCGCCGTTCACCACCTGCGAAAGAATCGTGATCTTCACCAGCGGCAGGTTCGGCCACAGGATGACTCCCGCGCCCGCGATGATCAGTCCCGTGTAGAGCCAGTAAAAGAACGGCGCTTCACTGAACTTCTTGTCCAGTCCAGACTCAAAGCCCAGACCCTCGCACACCGCGTAGGCCGTAGAGATCGGCAGGATCGAAGCCGCAAACAGTGAGGCATTGAACAGTCCAACGGAGAACAGGATATAGGCGTATTTTCCCGCCAGCGGGCGCAGTGACGCGGCGGCCTCGGCACCATCCTTCAAGTCGTGGTGCCCGGCGACGAACAGTGTGGCAGCGCAGGCTACGACGATGAACCACGCCACCACGTCCGTAAAGATGCAGCCCACAATCACGTCCAGCCGCGATGCGCCGTACTGCTTCTCGGTAATTCCCTTCTCCGCCACCGACGATTGCAAATAGAACTGCATCCACGGTGCAATCGTCGTGCCGACCACTCCAATCACCATGTACAAATAGCTGGAGCTGCGGAACAGATGGATATTGGGCGGTGCCAGCGTCGCAATCCCGGCTGCCTTCCAATCCGGGTGTGCCAGCACTCCTGCGACGATATAGGCCAGGTAGATAAATGACGCTACAAGGAAAACTTTTTCCACCGACTTGTAGCTGCCCTTCACCACCATGATCCAGACCA